>JBEPUH010000025.1:0-74556 GCA_041691635.1 Hyphomicrobiales bacterium | reverse complement strand
CCAGCAGGCCCGACAGGCCGACGCCGCCCAGGCCCACGATCGCCACGGTGCTGCCCGGCTGGATTTGCGCGGTGTTGACCACCGCGCCGACGCCGGTCACGACGGCACATCCGAAGAGTGCCGCGACGTCGAGCGGCAGGCTCCTGTCGATCACCACGATCGAGCCGCGGTCGACGACGGCGTATTCCGCGAAGCACGACACGCCCGAGTGATGGTTCACGGGCTTGCCGTCCAGGTGCAGGCGATGATGGCCCGACAGCAGCTGCCCGGCGGCGCGCGGCGCGATCGAGCGCTCGCAGATGTACGGCCGTCCCTCGAGGCAGCGCCGGCAACGGCCGCAGCTCACGTTGAAGGTGAAGCAGACATGGTCGCCCTTCTTGACGTCGTGCACGCCCGGGCCGACCTCGACGATCTCGCCCGCGCCTTCGTGGCCCAGCACCAGCGGCACAGGTCGCGGCCGGTCGCCGTTGATCAGCGACAGGTCGGAGTGGCAGAGCCCGCCGCCGCCCACCTTGACCAGCACCTCGCCCTCGCCCGGCGGATCGAGATCGACCTCGACGACATGGATGGGCTTCGACTTGGCGAACGGGCGCGGCGCGGCGCAGGTGGTCAGGACTCCGGCTTTCATCTTCATGCGATTCCTCCATCGACACGGACCAGCGAGCCCGTGGTGAAACTCGACGCGGACGACGCGAGGTACAGCGCCGCCGTCACGATCTCCTCGGGCCGGCCGCTGCGCTTGAGCGCCGCCGTCGCGTTGAGCTTGTGCTCCTCGCTCCACGCCTTGCTGACGTCGGTCAGGAAGCGGCCGGGCGAGATGGTGTTGACCCGCACCTTGGGTCCGTACTCGAAGGCGAAGGCTTCGGTCAGCGCATTGAGGGCGGCCTTGGCGCCGGCATAGGGCGCGATCTGCGGCCGCGGCCTGAGCGCACCGGCGCTCGAGACGTTGATGATCGAGCCGCCGTCGCCCGCGGCCATGCGGCTGCCGACCAGCGACATCAGGCGGAACGGACCCTTGAAGTTCAGCGACACGATGCGGTCGAACAGGCTTTCCGGCGTGTCGAGCGACGAGGGTGCGAGCGGCGAGGAGCCGGCGTTGTTGACCAGGATGTCGACCTTGCCGAAGGCCTTGTAGGCGGCCTCCACCAGCCCCTCGAGTTCGCCCCAGTTGCCGACGTTGCAGGCGTGGGTCGCAGCCTTGCGGCCCATCGCCCGCACCTCGGCCGCGACCTTCTCGCAGGCCTCGAGCTTGCGGCTGGTGACGAAGACGTCGGCACCGTGGGCGGCGAAGGCCTTCACCATCTGGTGGCCGAGACCGCGGCTGCCGCCGGTCACCAGGGCCACCTTCCCCGTGAGGTCGAATGGATCGGTCATGACGCGATCCCACCACGTTTGCCTGGCCCGTGAAAGCGTCGTTGGGGCATGGATTCCGCAGCGTGCCCGTGCGATTCTCCGTCTCCCACCTCAATCCGCGGTCCCATGGAGTCGTTGCGCGGCCTCACCTCTTCGCCGGCAAGCGCCTACGACGAGCTGGTCACCGGCCAGAAGTCGATTCGCTACCACTGGCAAGGCATCCTGAGCGTCATCCGCAGCCTGCCGGAAGACGCGTTGGGCGAACGCGTGGCGAGCGCGCGCCGGCAGCTCCAGGAATCCGGCGCCACCGTCAACCTGCTCGACGACCGCGGCACGCCCGGCTGGATCTTCGATCCGCTGCCCTTCGTCGTGGCGCCCGACGAATGGGCCGCGATCGAGGCCGGCCTGATCCAGCGCGCCATCCTGCTCGACCGCGTCCTGGCCGATCTCTACGGCCCCCAGAGGCTGCTTGCCGACGGGCTGGTGCCGCCGATGCTGGTCCATGCCAACCGGCATTTCCTGCGCGCCTGCCGCGTGACCGACGGCCAGGCGCCGGCGCGCTACCTCGGCCAGTATGCCGTCGACCTCGTGCGCGGCGGCGGCGGGCGCTGGCACGTGCTGGCCGACCACACCGAGCTGCCGTCGGGCATCGGCTATGCGCTGGAGATGCGCCGCGTGCTGGCGCGCAGCCTGCCCGAGGCCTTCCGCTCGATCCCGGTGCGCCACCTCAGGCCCTTCGTCGACCGCTGGAACGACTCGCTGGCGGCGATGGCCCCGTCCGACGTCGACCAGCCGACCATCGGCGTGCTGACGCCGGGCTCGCTGTCGTCGACCTATTTCGAGCACGTCTATCTCGCGCGCAGCCTCGGCGTGCCGCTGGTCGAAGGCGGCGACCTCGTGACCCGCGACGGCCAGGTCTCGCTCAAGACCCTGGCTGGCCTGCGCCCCGTGCACATGCTGCTGCGCCGCCTCGACTCGGCCTTCGCCGATCCGCTGGAGCTGCGCGCCGATAGTGCGCTGGGCGTCACCGGCCTGGTCGAGGCCACGCGCACCGGCCGCATTGCGCTGGCCAACGCGCTGGGCTCGGGCCTGGTGGAGACGCCGGCGCTGATGCCGTTCCTCCCCCGCCTGTCGCAGAAGCTGCTGGGGCAGGCGCTCGAGCTGCCGTCGCTCGACATCTGGTGGCTGGGCGAGCCGCAGGCCGCGGCGCATGTCATGGCCAACCTCGCCGCCATGATCGTGCGGCCCTGCCTCGGTCCCGACCGCGAGCCGATCGTCGTCGGCATGCTGGAGTCGCCAGCGCGCGCCGCCCTGGAAGAGCGGCTACGCGCCCAGCCTGGCCACTACGTGGCGCAGTATCCCGTCGTGCCTTCGCTCAGCCCGAAGTGGGACGGCAAGGCGCTGGCGCCCGCGGCGGTGGTGATGCGCTGCTTCCTGATCGCGGCCGGCGACGGCTATCGCGTGCTGCCGGGCGGCCTGGCGCGCGAGCCGATGGGCGACACCGCGCTGGCCAGCCTCGGCCGCCTCAACGGCACGCTGAAGGACGTCTGGGTGCTGACCGAGGATGCCTCGGACGTCGAGCTGCCGCCTGGCCGGCGCTTCCACCAGCTCGCCGTCGACCGCGGCGGCGCCGACCTGCAGAGCCGCGTCGCCGACAATCTGTTCTGGCTCGGCCGCTACATCGAGCGCCTCGACAACGACGCGCGGCTGCTGCGCACGACGGCGGCGCGCGTCGCCCAGGGCGCGATGGGCCCGCGCGACGCGGCCGAAATCCGCCTGCTCGGCCGCCTGCTGGCGCGCGCCAACCTGGTGCCCGCGTCGGCGGCCCTGGCCATGCCGGGCACGGCGGCGTTCCAGCAGGGGCTGGTCGACGTCGCCTCCGAGACGCGCGGGCTGGCGCTCCTCCTCGATTCCATCCAGCACCTCACCGGCATGCTGCGCGACCGCTTCTCGGCCGACATGATCGCCGCCGTCGGCCCGCTGCTGGCCAATGTGCGCCACACCCTGATGGCGGTGCGCGGCAATCTCGACTCCCTGCTGGGTGCGCTCGACGACATCGTGCGCTTCGTGGCGACGCTGTCGGGCCTTGCGCAGGAGAACATGACGCGCGGCACGAGCTGGCTGTTCCTCGACCTCGGCCGCCGCCTCGAGCGCGGGCAGTTTGTGGTCAAGGCCGCTCTCGGCGCCTTCGAGCAGTCGCCGGTCGACTGGGACGCCGCCATGCGCATCGCGCTCGAGCTCTGCGACAGCACCATCACCTACCGCACGCGCTACCTCGGCCAGCTCCAGCCCGCGCCGGTGCTCGACCTGGTAATGCTCGACGATTCCAACCCGCGCGCGCTCGCCTTCCAGTTGCGCTCGATCGCGAGCCATCTCGACCGGCTGGGCCACGCCAGCGGTACCCACGTGCGCGGCCTGCCGGCCGATCTCGATACCGACCTGCAGGACGTCGTGCGCCAGTTCGGCGGCGAGGAGCAGGCATGGCGCCACGAGGGGCTGGCGCTGGTCCGCCTGCGCGACGTGGCGGCCGACGTCGGCGAGCGGCTCGAGGCGCTGTCGGGCGCGATCACCCGCGCCTATTTCAGCCACGTACCGGCGGCCCAGGCCGTCGGCTCCATGCCGGCGGGCGACTGACATGCATTACCTGCTCTCGCACCGCACGTCCTACGCCTACACCTCGACGGTCGACTCCGCCCAGCACATCGCCCACCTGCGGGCACGGCCGTTTCCCGGCCAGACCGTGACGTCGATCGGAATCGTCACCAACCCGCCGCCGGCGATGGCGGCCCAGCACACCGATTACTTCGGCAACCTCGTCGACATCTACCGCATCGACAAGCCGCACACGCGCTTCGACATCGAGGTCCGCGCCGAGGTCGAGGTGCGCTTCCCCGAGCCGCCGCCCGCGTCGGACACGCCGCGCTGGGAGGATGTGCGCGCGGCGCTCGACGGCGGCGGCTTCCCCGCACCGGTCGAGGCCAGCGAATTCGTCCACGAATCGCCGCTGGTGCCGTTCGACAAGGCGCTGGCCGACTACGGCGCCTTGTCGTTCACGCCCGGCCGGCCGATCCTCGAGGCGGCGTCGGACCTCAAGCGCCGCATCAAGGCGGACTTCGCCTATCATCCCGGGGCCACCGACATCTCCACGCCGCTGGGCGACGTCTTCTCCGGCAAGGCCGGCGTCTGCCAGGATTTCGCGCACGTCATGATCGCGGCCTGCCGCGCACACGGCGTGGCCGCCGGCTACGTCTCGGGCTACATCCGCACGGTTCATTCCAAGGAAGAGGCCGCGTTGCGCGGCAGCGACGCCAGCCACGCCTGGGTCGCGGTGTGGTGCGGCGAGGCCGCCGGCTGGATTCACCTCGACCCGACCAACGACCTGATCGCCCGCGAGGACCATGTCGCCGTGGCCTGGGGCCGCGATTTCTCCGATGTCAGCCCGCTGCGCGGCGTGATCCTGGGCGGCGGTTCGCACTCCTACGGCGTCACCGTCACTTTGGTGCCTACGGGTTAGACGGCTCCGGCCGCAGCATCCAGGCGGCGAACGAGCTGTCGTTCGACGGCGGCCGGCCGATCAGATGCACCTTGCAGGGATAGGGCGCGGCAGGATCGACGGCGATCACCTGCGCGGAAATCCAGCGGCCTTCGTGCGAGGCCAGCACGCAGTCGCCCGCCTTGCATTCCTTGAGCCCCTTGGCGCGCATCTGGTCCTCGGGCTCGCGCAACGCATCCTTCGGGATCGCCGACACGGGCGGCGGCCCCGGCAGCAGGCTCGGCCCCGGCAGCGGGCCCATGCTCTGTGCCGCGGCCGACGTTGCGGCGAAGAGGACGATAAGAGCAGCCGTTACGCGCATCGTCAGCCCAGCCACTCCTTCGTCGCCTTCACGTACTCGGCCTCGCGCGTGACCCTCTTCATCAGCTCGGCGTCGGCGATGCCCGGCAGCTTGGCCGGCGGCACGCCGTCGCGCAGCGCGCGCAAGGTGTCGTGCACGGCCTTCACCGCCGCGGCGAAGGGCTGGTGACCCTGCAGCGCGATGCGCACCCGCCGCGCCGAGAGATAGGCCAAGTCGGTGAGGTCGCCCGACACGCCGCCCAGGATGAGCGGTAGCGTGGTGGCGGCGGAGATCGCGTCGAGCTCGGCGCGGGTCTTGATACCGACGAAGAACAGCGCGTCGACGCCCACGGCCTCATAGGCCTGGCCGCGCGCGATGGCGGCCTCGATGCCGTCGATCTGGATGGCACTGGTGCGGCCGGCGATCGACAGCAGCGGGTCCTGGCGGCCGGCGAGTGCGGCCTTCATCTTGCCGACGCCCTCGGCGATGGTGACGAGGCGCGGCTTGGCCGTGCCGTGCGGGGTCGGCAGGTCGGTGTCTTCGATGCTCATGCCGGCGACGCCCGCGGTCTCAAGCTCCTCGACGGTGCGCCTCACGTTCAAAGCATTGCCGTAGCCGTGGTCGGCGTCGACCATCAGGGCGAGGTTGCCGGCGCGGTTGATGCGGTAAGCCTGGGCCGCGAACTCGCTCAAGGTCAGCACGATCAGGTCGGGCGCACCCAGCACCGCCATCGAGCCGACCGAGCCCGCGAACATGCCGAGTTCGAAGCCGATGTCCTCGGCGATGCGCGCAGAGATCGCGTCGTAGACCGAGCCGGGATGGACGCAGCGGCCGCCGTTCAGGACGGCACGGAAACGCTTGCGGCGGTCGGTCCAGTTCATGACGCATTTTCCCTTATTTTCGAACCTTTTACCGTGTTTCGACGGGCAAACCGGACGCTCTTCCGTTCGGCCGGGCGAAAGCGTAGCGTTCTTAGCATCGACCGAATGAAGGCGCGATGCCCGCTGCGCATCGCAGGAGAGGAAGCCTTGGACACGCTGACCCCGACGACTGCCGATCTTGCCGGCGACCAGGCCGTGATCTCGCGCGCCCAGGCGCTCCAGCCCGCAGTCGCGGCCGCGTCGAACGAGATCGAGGACGGCCGCCGCATCGGACCGGCGCTGCTCGACAGGCTGCACGAGGCGCAACTGTTCCGCCTGCTGCTGCCCAAGTCCTCGAACGGGATCGAGACCGATCCCGTCACCTTCTTCCACGTGATCGAGACGATCGCCAGCGGCGACGCCTCGACCGCGTGGTGCCTCAGCCAGGCCGGCGGCTGCGCCATGACGGCGGCCTATCTTGCACCGCCCGTGGCCGACGAGATCTTCGGCCGCGATCCGCGCGCCGTGCTGGCCTGGGGACCCGGTCCCAGGGTCAAGGCGATCGCGTGCGAGGGTGGCTACCGTGTGACCGGCGTGTGGGCTTTCGCCTCGGGCGGCCGCCATGCGACCTGGCTCGGTGCGCACTGCCCGATCTTCCAGGCCGACGGCACGCCGCTGGTCGGCGACAACGGCAAGCAGGTCGAACGCACCCTGCTGGTGCCGGCCAAGGACGTGCAGTGGACCGACATCTGGAACGTGGTCGGGCTGCGCGGCACGGCCTCCGACCAGTTCGCCCTCACCGACCATTTCGTGCCGGCCGACCATTCGTTCAGCCGCGACTTCACCCACCCGGCGAACGACTGCCGCGAATCCGGCCCGCTCTACCGCATGTCAGCAATGACCTGTTACGAGGTCGGCTTCGCCGGCGTGGCGCTCGGCATCGCCCGCGGCGCACTCGACAGCTTCGTCGATACCGCCCGCACCAAGGTGCCACGCGGCGCCAAAAGCGCGATCCGCGACAGCGCCGTGGTCCAGACCGGCTTGGCCCAGGCCGAGATCGGCATCCGCTCGGCGCGCGCCTATCTTTTACAGTCGCTCGCCGAAATCTGGAACGAGATCTCCGGCGGCGGCGCGCTGACGCTCGATCACCGCATCACGGTGCGCGGCGCCTCGACCAACGCCATCCACAAGGCGCGCGAGGCGGTCGACTTCGCCTACAATGCCGCCGGCGCCACCGCGATCTTCGAGAGCCATCCGCTGGAGCGCCGCTTCCGCGACATTCACACCGTCACGCAGCAACTGCAGGGGCGGCTCAGCCATTTCGAAACCGTCGGCGCCTGGATGATGGGCGCCGACACCGATCTCACCTGGGTTTGAAGAATAACGGTTTAGGAGAATTACATGCCACTTGGCACCCTGCAGCACTACACGATCGAACCGTCCAACCTCGAAACCACCAAGACCTTCTATTGCGACGTGCTGGGCCTGGAGAACGGCGACCGCCCGCCGCTCGGCTTCCCCGGCTACTGGCTTTATTCCGGCGGCGTGCCGACCGTGCACCTCTTGGGCGAACGCAAGCCGCGCGAGGGCATCGTCGTGCGCGGCACCGAGAAGAAGTACGTCGACACCGGCCGCTTCGACCACATCGCCTTCGCCGCCACCGACATCGACGGCGTGCGCACGCGGCTGGAAGCGAAGAAGGTGAACTTCCGCGAGAGCACCGTGCCGCGCACCGGCGGCAAGCAGATCTTCCTGCACGATCCCGACGGTGTGGGCGTCGAGCTGAACTTCCCGCCGCCTGGCGCCGCTTAGGCGCGTGATCACCGCAATCGAGATCAAGGCCGTCGAGCCTTTCGCCGACGGCGCACCGTTCGGTGCGGCCGGCGCCTACGAGCGCGTGATCGGCGTCGCCACGGGCGCCATCGATCCCGCCCTGCCCGGCAACAAGGGCATCGCGCTGATCGACAAGGCGCCACGCAACGCCGACGGGAAAGTCGAATACACCACCGACTTCTTCATCCTGCGGCCGAAGGATCCGGCCAAAGGCAAGGGCCGCATCCTCTACGAGGTCAACAACCGCGGCCGCAAGATGCTGTTCGGCAACATCTGCGACGGCCCGCAGGGCATGAACGATCCCAAGACTGTGGCCGACGTCGGCAATGGCTTCCCGCTGCGCCAGGGCTGGACGATCGTGTGGTCGGGCTGGGACCCCGATGCGCCGCGCGCCAACATGGGACTTGGCCTCACCGCGCCGGTGGCCACCGAAGACGGAAAGCCGATCGTGCAGACGGTGCACGACGAGTTCGTATCGGGCACGCGCGGCGGCACCATCGAGGTGTTCAAGCTGTCCTACGAGATGGCGAGCCCGGACGGCGCGCGCCTCACCGTGCGCGAGCGCCAGGCCGACACGCCGCAGGACGTGGCCTGGACCCCGATCGACGGCCGCTCGATCAAGCTTGCAGACGGCAAGCCCAAGCCGGGCTACCTCTACGAATTCACCTACCCCGGCACCAAGCCCAAGGTGCAGGGCCTAGGCTTCGCCGCCACGCGCGATTTCGTCAGCTTCCTGCGCCACGACGCGCGCGGGCGCGCGGCAACCGGCGGACCGATCACGCATGCGCTGGCCATCGGCTTCTCGCAGGCCGGCCGGTATCTGCGTCACCACATCTCGGAAGGCTTCAATCGCGATGAAGCCGGCCGCAAGGTGTTCGACGGCATCCACAGCCATATCGCCGGCGTCGGCCGGCTGTTCTTCAACGCGCCCTTCTCCCAGCCCGCGCGCACCAACACGCAGCACGAGGACCATGTCTTCCCCGAGAGCTGGTTCCCGTTCAGCACGGCGCCGCTCGAGGACCCGTTGATGAAGCAGAAGGGCTCGCTGTTCCGCGGCGACGGCAGCGATCCCAGGCTGATCGAGACCAATACCTCGACCGAGTACTGGCAGAAGGGCGCCTCGCTGCTGACCACCGATCCGCTCGGCCAGAAGGACGTGACGCTGCCGGAGAATTCCCGCGTCTACATGATCGCCGGCACCCAGCATGGCGGCCGCGCCGGCGCCACCACCGACCCCGGACCCAACGTCAATCCGCGCAACCCGCACAATCCGATGCCGGCCGTGCGCGCGCTTCTGGTGGCACTCGACACCTGGGTGGCCAACGGCACCGCGCCGCCGCCCAGCCGCACGCCGACGCTCGGCGAGGGCAATTTAGTCGAGCCGGACAAGACCGGCTTTCCCGCGATTCCGGGCGCCGCCGTGGTCAAGGTCACCAACCGCGTGGCGCCATCGTCGGGCGAGCGCGCCTATCGCACGCTGGTCTGCAAGGTCGATGCCGACGGCAACGAGGTCGCGGGTATCCGCCTGCCCGACATCGCCGTGCCGCTGGCGGCCTACACCGGCTGGAACGAATACAAGCCGCCCTATCCCGCGGGCGAACTGGCCGACCGTGACGGCAGCTATTTCGCCTTCGCCGCCGAGAAGATCGCCGGGCGCTACAGGAACCGTGCCGACTACGTCGCCAGGGTGCAGGCGACGGTCGACGCGCTGACGAGTGAACGCTTCCTGCTGAAGGAAGACGCCGACCGCTACCTCGAAAAGGCACGCAACGAAGAGCGCGTGAACAACTGACATGGCCATACTCGACCGCAACGGCGTGAAGATCCACTACGAGGTCCACGGCAAAGGACCGACGTTGCTGCTGAGCCACGGCTACAGCTCGACCGCGCGCATGTGGGACGGCCAGATCGCGGCCTTCAAGGACCGCTGCCAGGTGGTCGCGTGGGATTTCCGCGGCCACGGCGAGAGCGATTACCCGAAGGATCCGGCGGCCTATTCCGAGGCGCTGACCGTGGGCGACATGGCGGCGATCCTCGACGCGGTCGGCGCAAAGCAGGCGATCGTCGCGGGCCTGTCGCTGGGCGGCTACATGTCGCTCGCCTTCCATGCCACGCACCCCGGCCGCACGCGCGCGCTGATGCTGTTCGACACCGGCCCCGGCTTCAAGAAGGACGAGGCACGCGCCAAGTGGAACGAGACCGCCAACAAGCGCGCCGCCACCTTCGGCGCCCAGGGGCTGGCGGCGCTCAACACCTCCGACGAGGTCAGGATCACCAGGCACCGCGACGCCACCGGCCTCGCGGGATCGGCGCGCGGGATGCTGGCGCAGCAGAACGACCGGGTGATCCAGTCGCTCGACAGCATCGCCGTGCCGACACTCGTGCTGGTCGGCGCCAACGACACGCATTTCCTGGCGGCCACGGATTACATGGCGGCCAAGATCAAGGGCGCCACCAAGGCGGTGATTCCCGACGCGGGCCACGCAGCGAACCTGCACCAGCCCGCTCTATTCAATCAGGCGGTCGAGGCGTTTCTCGCCAAGCTGCCAAAAGTCTAAGGAGTGCGGAAAATGGGCAAGCGAATTGCGGTGGTCGGCGTCGGCGCGCTCGGCGGCTATGTCGGCGGATGGCTCGCCCATACCGGCGAGGACGTCACCCTGATCGACTTCTGGCCGGAGAACATCGAGGCGATCCGTTCACGCGGCCTGGAACTCGACGGCGTCACGCCCGAGGAGAAGATCACGGTCAAGAACGCCAAGACCATGCATCTCACCGAGATGGAGGCGCTGTCGCGTCAGAAACCGATCGACATCGCCTTCGTGTCGATGAAGTCCTACGACACCGAATGGGCGGCCCAGCTCATCAAGCAGTACCTGGCGCCGGACGGCTATATCGTCTCGCTGCAGAACTGCCTGAACGAGGAGCGTATCGCGGGCGTCGTCGGCTGGGGCAAGACCGTCGGCATGGTGGCGTCGCTGATCTCGGTCGACATGTTCGAGCCGGCGCGTATTCGCCGAACCGTCGCCAAGGGCGGCGACAAGCACACGGTGTTCCGGGTCGGCGAGGTCCACGGCCGCATCACCAAGCGGGTGGAAGAGCTGCGCGACATGGTGGGCCGCATCGACAGCGCCAAGACCACGACCAACCTGTGGGGCGAGCGCTGGTCCAAACTCTGCCAGAACGGCATGAAGAACGGCGTGTCGGCCGCGACCGGCCTGACCGGCTTCGACTGCGACCGCAGCGATGCCATCCGCCGCTTCTCGATCAAGCTCGGCGGCGAGGCTGTCCGCGTCGGCCAGGCGCTGGGCTATCACATCGAGAAGATCGGCAAGATGGAGCCCGAGACGCTGGCCAAGGCGAGCGAAGGCGACAAGACGGCACTCGACGAGATCGAGACCATCCTGCGGCCGGGCTCGAACATCAACCCCAACCCGCGCGCCGACATCCAGCGCCCGTCGATGGCCCAGGACATCCGCAAGGGCCGCCGCACCGAGATCGAGTTCATGAACGGCTACATCGCCGACCGCGGCACCTTCATCGGCGTCGCCGCACCCACGCACACCAAGCTCACCGAGATCGTGAAGAAGGTCGAGCGCAAGGAGCTGAAGGCCGCGCCGGCGCTGCTGGGCGGCTAAACCTCCTCACCTAGCCTCTGCCCCCTTAGCCGATTCGCCAGAGGCGAAAGCGGCATAGGGGAGAGGAACATGAGCGTCAGGCCGCCAGCTTCACGCCCTGCTTGGCGTCCTGCTTGATCATGTCGGCGCCCTTCTCGGCCACCATGATGGTGGGGGCGTTGGTGTTGCCCGAGGGGACGGTCGGCATGACCGAGGCGTCGATGACGCGCAACCCGGCGATGCCGTGCACGCGCAGGCGATCGTCGACCACGGCCATCGGGTCGCTGCCCATCTTGCAGGTGCCGATGACGTGATAGGTCGTCTGGCCGGTGCGGCGGGCGAAGTCGAGCCACTCGTCGTAGCTCTGCACTTTGTCGCCGGGGTTGTTCTCGAAGGCGATGTATTTCGCCAGCGACGGATGCGAGACGATACGGCGGGCGATCTGCATGCCCGCGACCGTGGCGTCGCGGTCGGTCTGGGCCGACAGGAAATTCGGACGGATCGCGGGCTCGGCGCCCGGGGTCGCCGACTTGATATGGATCGAGCCGCGTGAATCGGGGCGGCACTGGCCGATCACCACGGTCATGCCGGGATCCTTTTCCAGCAAGCGCTTCTGCGCCGAATCGTAGCTCGCGTGCGCCATGTGGAACTGCATGTCGGGCGACTCGAGACCGGGCCGCGTGCGCACAAAGCCGTAGACCACGCCGGCGGTCAGGCTGAGCGCGCCCTTTCCGGTGGCGAAATACTTCACGACCTCCTTCACCAGGTTGAGGCCGCGCGTCTGCTGGTTCAGCGTGTCGGTGCCGGGCTTGCAGCGCCAGTTCATGCGCGGTGCGAAGTGGTCGCCGTAGTTCTCGCCGACGCCCTTCAGCTCGTGCTTCACCTCGATGCCGTGGCGGCGCAGCAACTCCGGCTGGCCGATGCCGGAATGCTCGAGCACACCCGGCGACTGCACGGCGCCGCACGACACGATGACCTCGCGGTTGACCCGCCCCTCGCGCTTCTGGCCATGCACGCTGTAGGCGACGCCCGTGCACCGCTTGCCCTCGAGGATGAGACTCGACACCAGCGCATCGGTCTCGACCTTGAGGTTGGGCCGCGAGCGCGCGCCGTCGATGAAGGCGCGCGCCGCCGACCAGCGCTTGCCGTTCTTCATCGTCACCTGGAAGTAGCCGAAGCCCTCCTGGTCGCCGTTGTTGTAGTCCTTGTTCTTGGGGAAGCCGCTGGCGACCGCGGCGTCGATGAAGGCGTCGCACAGCTCGCCGTGCTCGGACATGTGCGCCACGTTGAGCGGGCCGCCCTTACCGCGGCTGCCGTCGGCCTCGCCCTCGAAGTGCTCGGACTTGCGGAAGTACGGCAGCACCTGCTCGTACGACCAGCCGCGATTGCCGAGCTGCCCCCAGGTGTCGTAGTCGAGCGGCTGACCGCGCACGTAGAGCATGCCGTTGATCGACGACGAGCCGCCCAGCGTCTTGCCGCGCGGGCACGGGATGCGGCGGCCGGCCATGCCGTCCTCGGCCTCCATCTCGAAGTTCCAGTTGAACTTCTCGTGGTTCAGCAGCTTGGTGAAACCGGCCGGGATGTCGATCCACATCGACTTGTCGAGCGGACCCGCCTCGAGCAGCAGGACCTTCACGCTCGCATCCTCGGTCAGGCGATTGGCCAGCACGCAACCCGCCGAACCGCCGCCCACGATGATGTAATCCCAGTCAGCCATCTGCTTCCTCCCGAACTCCGTCGCCCCGAGCGTAGCCGAGGGGCCTG
Source organism: Hyphomicrobiales bacterium (assembly GCA_041691635.1). Classification (GTDB taxonomy): domain Bacteria; phylum Pseudomonadota; class Alphaproteobacteria; order Reyranellales; family Reyranellaceae; genus Reyranella. Next base: position 61,299 of record JBEPUH010000025.1, on the reverse strand, counting down.
TCTTCGTCAGAGGCGAAAAGAGGTCCCTCGGCTACGCTCGGGACGACGAGATTACCTCAGATGGCAGGAAACGTGATGTCCCGGCTCAATTTCGCGCAGCAAGGGCGCCTCGACCTTGCAGCGGGCCACGGCGTAAGGGCAGCGGGTGTGGAAGTGACAGCCGGACGGCGGGTTGACCGGGCTCGGCACGTCGCCCTGCAGGACGCGTTTCTGTCGCTTGATGGCGGGGTCGGGAACCGGCACGGCCGACAGCAGCGCCTCGGTGTAGGGATGCTGGCCGTTGGTGAAGATCGTCCGCGTGTCGGCGTATTCGACGATGCGGCCGAGATACATCACGGCGATGCGGTGGCTGATGTGCTCGACCACCGCGAGGTTGTGCGAGATGAACAGATAGCTCAGCCGCCGCTCGCGCTGCAGGTCCTGCAGCAGGTTGATGACCTGCGCCTGGATCGACACGTCGAGCGCCGACACCGGCTCGTCGCCGACGATCAGCTTGGGGCCGAGGGCGAGCGCGCGGGCGATGCAGATGCGCTGGCGCTGGCCGCCAGAGAACTGGTGCGGATAGTTCGACATCTGCGCGGGACGGAGGCCGACGCGGTCGAACAGCGCCGCCACCAGCGAGTTGCGTTCCTTCTTCTTGCCCACGCCATGGACCAGCAGCGGTTCGCCCACGATGTCGCCCGCCGTCATGCGCGGGTTGAGCGACGAGAAAGGGTCCTGGAAGACGATCTGCGCCTGCTTGCGGAACGGCCGCAGCTCCTTCTTCGACAGCCCGCTGATGTCCTGGCCCATCATCTTCACCGTGCCCGACGTCGGCTCGATCAGGCGCAGGATGGCGCGGCCGGCCGTCGACTTGCCGCAGCCCGACTCGCCCACCAGCCCCAGCGTCTCGCCCTCGCCTATCGTGAAGCTGATGCCGTCGACGGCATAGACCTGGCCGACGGTGCGGCGCAGCAGGCCCTTCTTCACCGGGAAGTGCTTCTTGAGGTCGCGCACTTCAAGAATGGGGTCCGCGAGGATGGGCGTGGGATCAGCCATGTGTGTTCCAGCAGGCCGCCCAGTGGCCCGGCCTCTTCCGTTCATAGGCCGGCCGCTCGCTGCGGCAAATGTCGGTCACCTGGCTGCAGCGCGCGGCGAAGGCGCAGCCCTTGGGCAGCGCGAACAGCGGCGGCACGATGCCGGGAATCTCCTGCAGCCGGTCGGTGTCGGCCCGGGCTGCGCCACGCAGCAGGTCGAGCCGCGGGATCGAGGCCATCAGCCCCTGGGTGTAGGGATGGAGCGGGCGCGCGAACAGCTCGCCGACCTCGGCCTCCTCGACCTTGCGGCCGGCGTACATGACGATGACGCGGTGCGCCGTCTCGGCGACTACGCCGAGGTCGTGGGTGATCAGGATCACCGCGGTGCCGAACTCGCGCTGCAGTTCCAGGATCAGCTCGAGAATCTGCGCCTGGATGGTGACGTCGAGCGCCGTCGTCGGTTCGTCGGCGATCAGGACCTTGGGATTGCAGGCCAGCGCCATGGCGATCATGGCGCGCTGGCGCATGCCGCCGGAGAGCTGGTGCGGATATTCGCGGGCGCGCTGGACGGGCTCGGGGATCTTCACCAGGTCGAGCATCTCGATCGCGCGCTTCATCGCCGCGGCCTTGTTCATGTCGCGATGCAGGATCAGCGCCTCGCTGATCTGCTTGCCGATGGTCATCACCGGATTGAGCGACGTCATCGGCTCCTGGAAGATCATCGAGATGTCGTTGCCGCGGACGCCGCGCATCTCCTTTTCGCTGAGCGTCAGCAGGTCGCGGCCGGCGAGCTTCACCGAGCCCGCGACGATGCGGCCCGGCGGCTCGGGGATGAGCCGCATCAGGCTGAGCGCCGTCATGCTCTTGCCGCAGCCCGACTCGCCCACGATGGCCAGCGTTTCGCCGGCGGCGACCGTGAACTCGACGTCGTCGACCGCCTTGACGATGCCCTGGCGCGTGTAGAACCACGTGCCGAGGCCCGAGACTTGCAGGAGGTCGTTCACGAGCGCTGCCTCATGTACGCTGCCGGGGATCGAGGATGTCGCGCAGCGCGTCGCCCAGCAGGTTGGTGCCGAACACCGTGAGGCTGATGGCGACGCCGGGGAAGATCACCAGCCACGGCGCGGTGCGCACGTACTCCGCCGCCGACTCCGACAACATGCGGCCCCACGACGGATGCGGCTCGGGAATGCCGAGGCCGAGGAACGACAGCGAGGCCTCGACCAGGATGGCCGAGCCGATCTGCGCCGTCGCCAGCACGATCAGAGGGGCCAGCGTGTTCGGCAGCACGTGGCGCACGGCGATGCGCAGCTCGCCCATGCCGACGGCGCGCGCGGCCTCGACAAACGGCTGCTCGCGCAGCGATAGCGTGCTCGAGCGCACGACGCGGGCCACGGTCGGCACCAGCGGGATGGCGATGGCGATGATGGTGTTGCGCAGCGACGGCCCGAGCGATGCCGCCATCACGATCGCCATCACCAGGAGCGGCAGGGCCTGCATGACGTCGAGCAGGCGCTGCAGCAGCAGGTCGAACCAGCCGCCGAGGTAGCCGCTGGCCAGGCCGACCGAGATGCCGATGACCGCGCCCAGCCCCATGGCGCCGGCGCCGACGGCCAGCGAGATGCGCGCGCCGTGGACGATGCGGCTGAACATGTCGCGGCCCATGAAGTCGGCGCCGAGCCAGAACAGGCTGCCGGGATGGGCGAGCGAGAACTTGGAGTTGGTCGCCGTCGGATCGGTCGGCGCGATGACGTCGGCGAACACTGCCGTCAGCACGAAGATCGCGACGATCAGCGCGCCGACCGCGCCCAGCGGATAGCGCCGCGCCAGGAACGCGGCCTGGCTCCAGAAGCCGGTGACGTTGGCGCCGGCGCGGGCAAGGGCTGCGTCGTGGTCGATGATGGCCATGTTTTCAGTCCGCGAACTTGATGCGGGGATCGAGCGCCATGTAGGCCATGTCGACCAGGAAATTGATCGTGACCACGACGATGGCGATCAGCATCACGAGGTTCTGCACGATCGGATAGTCGCGCCACAGGATCGCCTCGACGAGGAAGCGCGCGACGCCGGGGATGTTGAACACCGTCTCGGTCACGATGAGCCCACCCACCAGGAACGCCGCCTCGATGCCGATCACCGTCACCACCGGCAGCAGTGCGTTGCGCAGCGCATGCTTGAAGTTCACCGCCAGGATCGAGGCGCCCTTGGAGCGCGCGGTGCGGATGTAATCCTGGCGCAGCACCTCGAGCATCGACGAGCGCGTCAGCCGCATGATCAACGCCGAGGAGCGGAAGCCCACCGTCATTGCCGGCAGGCCGAGCATGGCCACGTCGTCCCAGAAGCCGTGCGGATCGGAATTGTAGATCGGGATCATGCCGAACCACTGGACCGACGCCATCAGCACCAGGAGGCCGAGCCAGAACGACGGCAACGACAGGCCACTCAGGCTGACGATGCGCAGGAAATAGTCGAGCCGCGTGTTCTGGCGCACCGCGCTGATGACGCCGAGCGGCACGCCCAGCAGCACGGCGAAGAACAGCGCCATGCCCGCCAGCTTGCCGCTGATCGGGATGCGCGGCAGAATTTCGTCGATCGCCGGCTGCTCGGAGACATAGGCAAAGCCCAGGTCGCCGCGCGCCAGGCCGCCGATCCACTTGCCGTATTGCACGAGGATCGGCTGGTCGATGCCAAGTTCGTGGGCGATCTTGGCCTTTTCCTTCGGGTCGGAGATACCCGAAGCGTTGGTCAGGATGTCGGCGATGTCGCCCGGCACGAGCCGGAGCATCACGAAGATCAACACCGACATCCCGAACAGCGTCAGGGCCATCAACAGCAGGCGTCGGACGAGATAGGCCCCCATCGCGACGGCTTACTTGTCGAGCCAGACGTCTTCGAAGCGCCAGCCGTTGTAGATGCTGTTGACCTGCAGGTTGAGGCCCTTGACCTTGGGATCCCAGCAGGTATTGTCGACGTTGTAGCCGATCACCGGACGGGCGACGTCCTCGGCCAGCTTCTTCTCGATCTCCCACACCATCTTCTTGCGCTTCTCGACGTCGGTCTCGGCCGACTGCGCGTCGATCAACTTGTCGACTTCCGGATTGTTGTAGCCGGTGTAGTTGCGCTCGGAGGTCGAGTAGAAGTTCTCGTAGAAGTTGACGTCGGGATCGTCGACCGCGACGCCGGTCAGGTTCATGCCGAGCTGGTAGTCCTTCTTGGCGATCTTGTTGTACCAGACCGACGAGTCGATCGGCTCGAGGTCGCCCTCGATGTAGACCTTCTTGAGCTGGTCGATCAGGATCACCGCCGGGTCGCGATAGATCGCGATGTTGCGGGTCGCGATCTTGATCCGGAGCGGCTTGTCGGCGCTGTAGCCGAGCTTCTCCATGATCTTGCGGCCCTCGGCGCGGCTCTTCTCGACGTCGGCGGCGTGGCCCGGCAGCGTGGCCAGCATCTCCTTGGGCATGCCCCACTTGCCGTAGGGCGGCGGCAGCATGGCGGCGCCGTCGAGGTTGTGGCCCTGGCTCAGGATTTCCGAGAAGGCCTTGACGTCGATCGTGTCGACCATCGCCCGGCGCACGTCGGCGTTGTTGAACGGCGCGGCATCCCGGTTGATCAGGATGTTGGAGTTGACGGCGGTCGGGCGCGCCTCGCAGACGGCGTCCTTCTTCTGCGCCATCACGTCCTTCAGCATCGGGAAGCTGACGTCGCTGTCGAAGGTCATGTCGAACTGGCCGGACTGGAAGCCCAGCATGCGCGTGGCGCGGTTCGGCACGATCTTCCACTCGATGGCGTCGAGGTAGGGCTTGCCCTTCTTGAAGTAGTCCGGGTTCTTCACGAACTTGATGACTTCGTTGCGCTTGAACTCGGTGATCTTGAAGGGACCCGTGCCGATCGGCTTGGTCCGCATCTCGCGGCCGTTGGCGTGGCAGGCGTAGACCGGCGAGTAGCCCGAGGCCAGCATCGACAGGAACGAGGCCTGCGGGCGCTTGAGCTCGAAGGTGACCTCGAGGTCGCCGTTGACCGTGATGTCCTTGACGTTCTGGTACCAGATCTTGCGCGGGCTCTTGCGGACGAGCTCCGACTTGTCGTCGGCGCCATCGACGGCGTCGAAGGTGCACTTCACGTCCTTGGCGGTGAACGGCTGGCCGTCGTGCCACTTCACGCCGGGATGGAGCTTGAAGGTGAGCTTGGTCTTGCCGGCGTCCCACGCCCAGCTATCGGCCAGGTCGGCCACGATGTGATCGGCGCTGTTCACCTTCTCCTTGGGATCGAACACCACGAGATTGTTGAACACCGCCATGAAGGTGCTCACCACCGAGATGGTCGCTTCCTCGTGGATCGAGGCGCTGGGCGGATTCTCGCGATGGGAAATACGAAGAGTGCCGCCGGCCTTCTGGGCCAGGACGGGTGACGCGGCCGTCACCAGGGCAACAAGGCTCGTGGCCACAAACGCCATACGCAGTCGCATTGAATGTCCTCCCAGACTGGCGCGCGTTGGCGCGCACTCCTCTATATTCCCCGAAGCTAGCACATCATCTGCAATCGCCAAGCGTCAAGGCGACGCGGAGGCGCTTTTGCAGAACTAGGCCGAGGGCCCCTTGAACTCGATCTTGTTGCCTTCGGGGTCGTCGAAATATACCGACAGGCCATGGCCTTGCGCGCCGTAGCGTTCGACGGTTTCGCCCAACGCAATCCCGAACGGCGAAAGACGCGCTTCCATCGACGGCCGGTCGAACGGCGCCACCAGGAAGCACAGGTGATCCATGTTGGCGCCGCGGGCCGGCCGCTCGCCCCGGACCAGGTCGAGCATCGAGGCGCCGGCGCGCATCTGCACCAGGCCGATATCGGGCACGCGGCGCTCGACGGCGAAGCCCAGCGCCTGCTCGTAGAAGCCCACCATCGCCTCGAGGTCTTTGACCCTGAGCACGACATGGTCGATTCGTTCGACATGGAAAGCCATGGCCTCTAGCCTACTCCATTCCGTGAGGGAGGGAAGCATGGCCACCGCAATCAATGCCGCCAAGGCGCGCCTGAAAAAGAACCAGCTCGCCGTCGGCATCGGCATTCGCCTCGTGCGCAACGTCGACATCATCAAGGTGATGAAGGCCGCCGGCTTCGACTGGCTGTTCCTCGACCTCGAGCACGGCGTGATGTCGATCGAGACCGCCGCCGAGATTTGCGTCGCCGCCCAGGACTCCGGTATCGCACCGATCGTGCGCGTGCCTTACGGCGAACTCGCCATGGCCACGCGCCTGCTCGACGGCGGCGCGCTCGGCATCGTGATCCCGCACGTCGATACGGCGGAGGAAGCACGCGAGATCGCCGACCGGCTGCGCTATCCGCCGCTCGGCCATCGCTCGGTGGGCGGCGGCCAGGCCCAGTTCGACTATGCGCCCATGAAGATGGCCGACATGATCAAACGCTCCAACGACAACTGCCTGATCACCGTGATGATCGAGACGCCCAAGGCGGTGAAGAACGCCGAGACGATCGCCGCCGTGCCCGGCATCGACTGCCTGCTGGTCGGCTCGAGCGATCTCTCGGTCGAACTCGGCATCCCCGGCGAGAACGGCCACGAGAAGATCCAGGCCGCCGTCGACAAGGTCGTCGCCGCCTGCAAGAAGCACAAGAAGTGGCCCGGCATGGGCGGCGCCTACAGCGAGGAGCTGCTGGCGCTCTATGTCGGCAAGGGCATGAAGCTCCTGCTGGCCGGCAACGACCTGCCCATGCTCACCAGTGCCGCGCGCGCCCACCAGGCCAAGGTGCGGGCGTTCCAGGGGAAGAAGGCACCGAAGAAGTAGGACTGTCGTCCCGAGCGTAGCGAAGGACCTAACGGTACGACCAACGATTCCGTTATAGGCGCGAGATCCTTCGCTGCGCTCGGGATGACAATTAGCGCTTCCCTTCGATCTCGATCTCGATCAGGTGCGGCTTGCCCGAAGCGAAGGCGGCCGCCACCGCGGCCTTGATGTCGTCGGCCTTGGTCACATGCGTGCCGGCGACGCCCATGCCCCTGGCGAGATCGACGAAGCCCATCGTCGGGCCCGTCAGGTCCATGTGCTGATAGGGCTTGTTGCTCTTCACCTCGAAGCGCTGACGATAGGCATCGATATTGTGCTTCAGCACGCGGTACTCGCGGTTGGCCAGGATCGCGAACACGATCGGAAGTTCGTGATGCGCCGCCGTCCACAGCGCCTGGATCGAATACATCGACGAGCCGTCGCCTGACACGCAAAGGATCGGGCGTTTCGTCTGTGCAACGGCGACGCCGATCGCGCCCGCAAGTCCCTGGCCGATGCCGCCGCCGCGGCCGCTGTAGTAGTCGCCCGGTCCCGTGAACGGAAAGGCCTTGAAGAGATCGAGGTTGGCCGTGATCGTCTCGTCGACCACGACGACGTCCTTCGGCGCACCCGCCCTGATCTCGGCCATGCAGCGCGCCATCGAGGTCGGCGTGCGCGCCCACGCCTTCTCGACCCGCGCCTTTTGGGCGGCGTCGTCGGCGTCCTTCAGGGCCTTCATCGCCTCGTTGCGCTTCGAGGCGCCGTCGATCTTCGGCAGCGCCTCGTCGAGCGCCTGCAGCGCGGTGCCGACATCGGCCACGACGCCGGCATCGAGCATGAAATTGTACGCCAGCCGCGACGGTGCTGATTCGATCTGCAGGACCTTGGTGCCTGCCGCAAACGGCGAGCCCGGCGCGTACCACACTTCCTCGAAGAACGGCCCGCCCACCATCAGCACGAGGTCGTTGTGGCTGAGCTGCCTGGCGATGCCGGGCGCGTCGAAGGCCAGCGTGCCGCGATAGGCCGGATGATCGGTCGGGAAGGAATTCTGGCCGCGCAGGCCCTCCATCCACACCGCGGCACCGATCTTGTCCGCGATCTTCACAAGCAGCTTGTCGGCGCCGGCGCGCGCGACGTCGTCGCCGGCCACGATCGCCGGCGCCTTTGCGGCCGCGATCAGCCTGGCCATCGCCGCGACCCCGGCGGGATCGGGCAGCGCCTTCGGGAAGATCTTCGCCGGCATGCCGGGCGGAATGGACGTCTCCTGCTCCATCACGTCGATCGGCAGGGCCACGAACACCGGACCGGCCGGCGCCTCGTTGGCGATCTTGAAGGCGCGCCGGAGGATCGGGCCAAGTTCATCCGCGCGCTCGACCTGCACGCTCCACTTGGTGACGGGAGCGGCGATCGCCGCGAGGTCGTGGCCCAGCACGGGATCGCGCAGCCGCAGGCGCGTGTCCTGCTGGCCCGCCGTCACCACCATCGCCGTGTTGTTCTTCAGCGCGCCGTAGATCATGCCGACCGCGTTGCCGAGGCCGGGCGCCACATGCAGGTTCACGAACGCCGTCTTGCCGCTCGCCTGGCCGTAGAAGTTCGCAGCACCGACGGCCACGCCCTCGTGCAGGTGCACGATGTACTGGATCTGCGGATAGTCGAGCAGCGAGTCGAGCAACGGGCTCTCGGTCGTGCCGGGATTGCCGAAGATTCGGTCGACGCCGTGATCGATCAGCGTCTGCATCAGAACCTGGCGACCGCGCATTTCGCAAACTCCCTTAATTGTGGCTAGTGTTCTTCCTCAAATTCCTCTCCCCCGCTAGGGGGAGAGGAGAATGAAGAAGCGGGAGAAACGCATGCAAGCGGATTACGTGGTCGTCGGCGCCGGCTCGGCGGGCTGCACGGTGGCGTCTCGTCTGTCGGAAACCGGCGCCTCGGTGATCCTGCTCGAGGCCGGACCCAGCGACTGGCACCCGATGATCCACATCCCGGCCGGCATGCGGGCGCTGATCCGCAATCCGCTGGTCAACTGGAACTACACGACCGAGCCCGAGAAAGGCTCGGCCGAGCGCCGCATCGAGTGGCCGCGCGGCCGCACCCTGGGCGGCTCGTCGTCGATCAACGGCATGCTCTACGTGCGCGGCGCGCCGGCCGACTTCGACGGCTGGGCGCAGATGGGCTGCCGCGGCTGGAGCTGGGACGACGTGCTGCCCTACTTCCGCAAGTCGGAGTCCTACGTCCAGAAGGGCGACCCCGAGGTGCGCGGCCAGGACGGGCCGCTCAAGGTCGAGAACTACCGCACCATCCTCCCCCTCACCCACCGCTTCGTCGAAGGCGCACAAGAGGCGGGCTTTCCGTTCAATCCCGACCTCAACGGAAAACAGCGCGAGGGCGTCGGCTATTCGCAGATGACGCGGCGCGGCCGCTGGCGCGGGTCGACGGCGCAGACCTACCTGCGCGAGGCCAGGGGCCGGCCGAACCTCCAGGTCGAGACCGAGGCGCAGGGCGGCAAGCTCATCTTCGAGGGCAAGCGCTGCGTCGGCGTCTCCTTCCAGCGCGGCGGCAACACGACCGACGTGCGCGCCAATCGCGAGGTCATCGTCTGCGGCGGCGCGGTGAACTCCCCGCACATCCTGCAGATCTCCGGCATCGGGCCGGCGGCGCACCTGCAGTCGCTCGGCATCCCCGTGGTGCACGACTCACCCGGCGTCGGCGCCAATCTGGTCGACCACTACGTGATCAGGGTCGTCCACCGCGTGCGCGACGCCGCCACGGTCAACGAGGTGGCGCGCTTCCCGCGCGTGCTGCCGGAGATCGTGAAGTTCCTGCTCACCGGAAAAGGCGCGCTCACCTGGGGCGTCACCACCGCGCAGGTGTTCTGCGACAGCCGCGAGGGGCTGGCCTCGCCCGACCTGCAGTTGCTGTTCCAGCCCGCCAGCACCACGGTGAAGCCCGGCGTGCTCGACGACAAGCCCGGCATGAGCTGCGTGGTCTGCGTCGTGAAGCCCGACAGCCGCGGCACGATCATGGCGGCGTCCGCCGACCCGTTCGCGCGGCCGCACATCAAGCCCAATTACCTGTCGACGCACACCGACGAGCTGGCGCTGCTGGGCGGCTTGCGGCACGTGCGCCGGATCTTCGACCAGCCGGCGCTGCGCCAGCACAGCACCGGCGAGATCCTGCCCGGCGCCGGGATCCAGAGCGACAAGGACGTGCTCGACTACGCGCGCCGCACCGGCAGCACGCTTTATCATCCCGTCGGCACCTGCAAGATGGGCGAGGACCCGCGCGCCGTCGTCGACTCGCGCCTCAAGGTGCGCGGGATCGAGGGCCTGCGCGTGATCGACGCCTCGGTGATGCCGACGCTCACGACCGGCAACACCAACGCGCCCACGATCATGATCGGCGAGAAGGGTGCTGCGATGATTAAAGCGGACGCGGCCTGAACGCGGCTTCCCTCCCCATTCATATGGGGCGGGATTTTCAGCCGTCGTAGTCGGCGCCGGTCGTGGCCTTGAACCGGCCCTTCAGCTCGCGCAACTCCAGCTCCGCCTTCTCTTTCAGCTTGAGGGCGGCGTGGAACTTCTGGGCGTTCGCATCCGATGACGGCGCGGACCACACCGAATAATTGAAGCGGACCAGCTGCCCGGGATGGTTCTTGGTCACCGATTCGGCATATTTGTCGGTGGCCGCCATGGCCGCGTTATGCGCGGCCGCGATCTCGGTCCTCGCCGCGGCGATTCCGGTCGCGATGTCGGGGTGGTCTTCCTGATTCTTCTTCATTTTTCTCCGCTTTCAGCAACTCGGATACAAGCGACCGCACGCTGGCCGCCGCGTCAATCCCTGGCGAGCAAGAGGCGCAGGGCGCCGTAGGGGGTGCGGTACAGGCCGCCCGATTCGTTCTGCCCGGCAAGCTCCAGCTTCAGCAGGCGGGCCTCGATATCGGGCATTACCTCTTGTCGGAGGGGCTTACCGTCCAGCGCCCTGAGCGTGATCACTTCGGCGGCGGTAAGTTCCAGTCCGTATGTCATTCATGTACATGGTCTCGATCGGGCCCAATGCAAGGCGTCGCGGTCCCGAGCGAATGCCTGAAACAAAGAGGGTTCGCCCACAGGCGAGAGCTTCCATACGCAGCTCTACCGTTGGGCTTCCGAGAACCCGTCGAGCCCGGAGGCACTGAATCTTTCCCTAACATCACGTAGCTTTGCAAACGTAGTCGTTCCCCCTGCACGTCCCGCGGACCTGGAAAGAGGTCCGCTTCCAAATGCAAAGCCGACCTCGATTGAAGGCGCAACCGATGTCTGGAAATGACCCAGAGCGGTCATTGGGAGGGACGCTTGCGTCTATCTTGCGCGAAGGCCGGGAAGCCTCGAAAATCCAGGCCAGTTCGGGTGCGCTCCGGGGGGATACCAGACAAATGCAGTTCGATGACGTTATCCTGGGTCGCCGGAGCATCCGCGGGTACAAACCCGATCCAGTACCCAAGGCGCTGATCGAGGAGATCATCGGTTTGGCGATGCGTGCTCCGTCGTCGATGAACACCCAGCCTTGGAATTTCTACATCATCACCGGCGAACCGCTGGATCGGATCCGCGCCGGCAACACCGAGCGGATGGTCGCCGGCATCCCGCAGTCGCGTGAGTTCCGCACAGGTCAGGCCTTCGCAGGTCAGCACCGCGACAGGCAGATTGGGGTCGCCAAGCAATTGTTCTCCGCAATGGGGATCGCGCGCGATGACAAAGAGATGCGCCAGGACTGGGTACTGCGCGGCTTTCGTCAATTCGATGCGCCTGTGTGCGTGATCGTGACCTATGACCGTGCGCTGGACGGCAGCGACGATACCCCTTTCGATTGCGGCGCCGTGACGACTGCCCTTGTAAATGCTGCCTGGTCTCGCGGGCTGGGCGCCGTGATCAACAGCCAGGGCATCATGCAATCACCTGTGGTGCGTGAGCACGCTGGAATAGCCGACAATCAGGTCATCATGAAAAGTATTGCGCTGGGCTGGCCGGATGAAAGCTTCCCGGCAAATGCGGTCGTGTCCGAACGAAAATCTGTCGACGAAGCTACGGTGTTCGTCGGTTTCGACAATTAGGCGCCACACGCCGCCGGTCACCGCGGCCGTCGACGAGATATTCCAGAGCCTCGCTTGTGCGATAGAGGTGCCCTGTCTCGTTGACCGACATCCTCGCCCATCGCGTCGGGAAACCAACTCGATTACCTGATCGCCAGCAGCTCGACGTCGAAAATCAGCGTGGCGTTGGGCGGAATGGCACCGCCGGCGCCGCGTTCTCCATAGCCAAGGTGCGGCGGAATGATCAGCGTTCGCTTGCCACCGACCTTCATGGTTGCGACGCCCTCGTCCCAGCCGGCGATGACGCGCTTCATGCCGATAGGAAACTCGAAGGGCGAGCCGCGATCGACGGAGGAATCGAATTTCTGGCCTTTCGTATCCCCTTCGAAGAGCCAGCCGGTGTAGTGCATGACACAGGTCTGGCCGGTCTTGGGGCTCGCGCCCGTGCCGACGGTCGTATCGGTGAATTTCAGGCCGGTCTCGGTTGTCATGGCTTTTCCTTGCGTTTGCGCGCCCGCCGGACGGGTGGCGGCGAGAGCTACGGTCGAGATAATGGCACGACGGGTCACTGGCATGTGGCTTTTTCCTCGGAGAGACCGCGTGCAGGGCCAGCGATACGAAACCTTAAAGGATGGCGCGCCTAAGTGGCACGGGGCGTCCCACTTTGTCGCCAACTTACTTGAAGGGTGCCGAGGGGCGGAGTCGAACCGCCGACACGGCGATTTTCAATCGCATGCTCTGGAATCAGTAAAAGGGGATCATTTAACTCTCCTGTAGCCAGGGAACCCGCATCGCTTCGTCCCAGGTGAGGACGTCGTGCGGACCGGGTCGAACTGTTTGGCTCCAAACACGTGCGGCGCCGCGCGGCGGCGGCGCGGGCGCTGGCGGTTCAGCCTCCATCGCGCCGTCGCAAACCGGCGAAAGCGGCGCCTCGACCTTCACGGTCCCGGCCAGCGCCTGCGCGAAGGCCACGAGCGCCAGGGTCGCGCGCTTCTCCCGGTCGACCTCATAGGCGGCCTGCACCCAGTCGTTACCCGTCGTCGCCTTGCCCTGCCTTGGCCGTCCTTTCAGGCGACCGACCCGGCGAGCGAGCGCATCGGTACTCACAGCCCGCCGGCCTTCCTCGCCTCGGCCTCCAGTTCGTCGACACGCCGTGCAAGATCGTTGGTTTCGATGGCGCGGCGCTGACTGTCGAGCACATTGGCGACCGACGCAGCCTCCTCGGGCGAGATCTCGCCCTTCGCCATGGCCGCGATCACGGCAGCCTGCGCGCCCAACACGCCGGCCGTCGTCTCGACCGGAGGCAGCGCGAGCGGAACCGGCCGGCCGCGGCGGCGTGGCCAAGTGCGCGCCAGCATGATCGCGGCGGCGTACATGTTGCCCTTCTCGGCTTCTCCCAGGACGGCGCCGATCACCTTCTCGGTACTCTCGCGGCCGATCTCGTCGAGCCACAGCGTGGACTTGTTGCGGGCGCCGCGCTGCCGGCCGGTGCTGTAGTTATTGCCTTTCTCGAATCTCGACATGATGTCCTCTCGGGTTTGTTCTTGCGACTATAGACAAGTGTTGCGATATATGCAATACTGTCGCAATGACAAATGCGATCGGACGTCCTCGCTACTTTTCCGCTATTTTAGCAGTTACCTTGGGCAACCAAGCGATGCGGGGCCTATCCCCACAGGCGCTTGGTGGCGATATCCGCACCGTCGCGGCAGGCCTTGAGCTTGGCCCAGACGACGTCCTCGGCGACCATCTCGCCGCCGGCAAAGGTGGCGAAGCCGCAGTCGCTCGAGGCGATCACCCGGCTGCGGTCGCCCACCGCGTCGACCGCCTCGCAGATGCGGTTGGCGATGACCTCGGGGTGCTCGACGAAATTCGTGGTCGAGTCGATCACGCCGGGCAGCAGGACGATCCCGTCGGGCAGCCTGGCTTTCCTGAGCGCGGCATACTCGTGCTGGTGGCGCGGGTTGGCGAACTCGATGCTGAGGCCGCCCACCCTCGCCTGGTAGAGCGCCGGCAGGATCTCGCGCATCGGTATGTCGTCGACGTGCGGGCCCTCCCAGTTACCCCAGCAGCAGTGCAGCCGCACCCGCTCGCGTGGAATGTCGCCCAGCGCCTCGTTGATCGCCGCGACGTGCATCTCGGCGATCTTCACGAACTCGGACGTGCTCTTTTCCTGAAAGAGGGTGGTGCGCTCCATCGCAAGGTCGGGCGCATCGATCTGCAGGATGAAGTCCTTGGCGATGAGGCGATATTCCTTGGCGATCTGGCGGGCCAGCGCGAAGACATAGGCCTCATAGGTGTCGTAGTGCGCGTTGAGCAGCGTGGTGGCGATGATGCCGGGCGACGGCGCGGTCATGAACGTCTCGACCGGCTTCACCGCCTGGCCGGCGAGCGCCGCCGTGAAGAGGCGGCACTCCTCCTGCGCCGGCGAGAGATCGTCATAGGTCACCTCGGCCACGGCCTGCGGGGCGTTGCGCACCTTGCCACGGCGCGGCGCGAGGCGGGCCCACCGTTCGGCGAAGATCGGGAAATTCGCGTAGTCGGTCGGCGACGGCCGCCTGGACTCGCCGCCGAAGCCCTTCATGCGCTGCGCGACATAGGTCTGGAAACCGACCCGCGGCTGCTCGCCGTCGTTCACGATGTCGATGCCGGCGGCGACCTGCCTGGCCACGACATGGCTCACCGCCTCCTCGCCGAGGCGCGCCAGCTTTGCCTTGTCGATCGCCTCGCCCGCCTCGTCACGGATCAGCAGATCGCCGAGCTCGGGGCTGCGCGGCAGGCTGCCGACATGGGTGGTGAGAATCCGCTCGTCGCTGCGGCGCATGGGACGTCCTCCGGTGGCGGGCTATTCGATGGTCACGCCGACCGACTTCACGACCTCGGCCCAGCGCGCGCGGTCGGCGTGCACGGTGGCCGCGAACTGGTCGAGCGTCTCGTAGCGCGGCGTGTTGCCGAGCGCCACCAGCTTCTTCTGGGTTTCGGGATCGGCCAGCGCCGTCTTGATCGCGAGGTTCATGCGCAGCGCGATGGCGCGGTCGAGGCCCTTGGGCGCGAAGATGCCGAACCAGGTGTAACTCTCGTAGCCGGGCACGCCCGCCTCGTCGATGGTCGGCACGTCGGGCACGGCAGCGACGCGCTTCTTCGTGGTGACGCCGAGCAGCCGCACCGTGCCGGCGCTGACCTGCGGCAGCACGGTCTGCACCTGGTTGAAGATGCAGCAGGTGTCGCCCTTGACCACCGACTGGATGGCGTCGGGTCCACCCTTGTAGGGCACGTGCACCATGTCGAGGCCGGCCTTGGCGTTGAACTCGGCGAAGGCCAGATGCGTGCCCGTGCCGTTGCCGGTCGAGGCGTAGTTGTACTTGCCGGGAGCGGCCTTCACCTTGGCGATGAAGTCCTGCACCGAGGTGGCGTCGATCACTTTGGGATTGACGGTCAGCACGTTGGAGACGTCGACCAGGGTGGAGATCGGCGTGAAGTCGCTCTCGACGTCGAACGAGAGTTTTTTGTAGAGCGCGGGATTGACGCCGTGGGTCGCCGCGGTGCCGAGCAGGAAGGTGTAGCCGTCGGGCCGCGCGTTGGCCACGACCTCGGACGCCACGTTGCCGCCGGCACCCGGCTTGTAGTCGAGCACGATGCGCTGGCCCAGCGACTGGTCGAGCGCGGGCTGCAGCATGCGCGCCACGACGTCGACGCCGGAGCCGGCCGGGAAGCCCATGTAGATCGTGATCGGCCGCGACGGCCAATCCTGCGCCGCCGCCGACAGGGCCAGCGAAGCCGCACAGAGGAAGGGCACCAGCCCGCGCAGGAAGGATCTCGGCACTCGATGTCTCCTCATGATCGGCGATTTCGCTACTATGCTGCGTCAACGCGAGGAGAAACACCATGGGCTACATGACCCACGAGCGCCGCATGATCCAGGAGACGGCGCGCGCCTTTGCCCTGAAGGAGGTGTTGCCGGTCGCCAACAGGCTCGATCCCGAGAAGGGCGACATCCCGCGCGAGCTGATCCAGAAGATGGCCGACATGGGCTATTTCGGCATCGTCATCCCCGAGCAGTACGGCGGCCTGGGGCTGGGCGTGTTCGAATACTGCCTGATCGCCGAGGAGCTGGCGCGGGCGTGGATGAGCGTCGCCTCGATCATCGCCCGCGGCAACGGCCTCAGCGCCGGGCGCGGCATGAGCGACGCCCAGCGCGCGGTGTTTTTGCCGCGCGCGGCGCGTGGCGAGTTCCTGGGCGCGGCGGCCATGTCGGAGCCCGACGTCGGCTCGGACCTCGGCAACATCTCGTGCCGGGCGCGCAAGGACGGCGACTCGTGGGTCATCAACGGCAACAAATACTGGTGCACGTTTGCCGACGGCGCGGACTACATCATGCTGGTCGCGCGCACGTCGGATGCGCCCGATCCCAAACGCAAGCATGTCGGGCTGTCGTCGTTCCTGATCGAGAAGCCGCGCGGCACCCTGCCGCCCGGCGTGAGGGGCGCGGTCATTCCCAAGATCGGCTACTTCGGCTGGAAGACCTGGGAGCTCGCCTTCGACAATTGCCGCCTGCCGGCCGAGGCGCTGATCGGCGAGGAAGGCAAGGCGTTCTATTACATCTCCGCCGGCCTCGAGCGCGCCCGTGCCCACACCGCCGCGCGCGCCATCGGCCTGGCGCGCGGCGCGCTGGAAGACGCCACTGCCTATGCCCAGGAGCGCCGCCAGTTCGGCCAGCCGATAGCTGACTTCCAGAACACGCGCTTTCGCCTCGCCCGCATGGCGACCGACATCGAGGCGTCGCGCCAGCTGATGTATTTCGTGTGCGACGAGATCGACCAGAAGCGGCGCTGCGACAAGGAGGCGGCGATGGTAAAGTATCATGCCTCCGAGATGGCCGAACGGGTGACGTCCGACGCGCTGCAGATCTTCGGCGGCGCGGGCTACACCACCCTGCACGCCGTCGAGCGCTACTGGCGCGACGCGCGGCTCACCAAGATCTTCGAGGGCACGTCGGAGATCCAGCAGCGCATCATCTCCGACCATTTGCTCGGGAAGCAAAAATAGCGCGTTCAGACGCGCTGGCGGGCGGCAGCGCCTTCAGAGGCGCGAGAGCCCGCACAGTGCAGAAGGGATAAGAATGTCAAACGATGTCGACACCTACCTGACGACTCCACCCAAGCTCGCCTTCGCTTTCTCGGTGCGGGTGATCGTGGGACCGATCCAAGACCTCGGCCAGACCGCGCGCGGCCATCGTCGCATCGTCGACATCCTGGGCGGCACCGCCGAGGGTCCGCGCTTCCAGGGCGAGATCCTGCCGGGCGGCGCCGACTGGCAGGTCGTGCGATCCGACGGCACGATCGAGGTCGTGGCGCGCTACACGATCCGCAGCAAGACGGGCTCCCTGGTCTATGTGCAGAACGACGGGCTGCGCGTGGCCAGCCCCGAGGTGCTGGCGCGAATGTCGAAGGGCGAGGCCGTGCCGTTCGACAGCTACCGCTTCCGCACCGCGCCGCGCTTCGAGACTTCGGACCCGTCGCTCAAATGGATGGAGGCATCGACTTTCGTGGGCGTCGCCGCGCGCACGCCCGACCGCGTCGTCATCGGCTTCCACGAGGTGCTCTAGTGTCGAGGCCTGGCGTTGACCCTAGCGCTTCTTCTTGCGGGCGGGCGGCCCGCCGAGATTGGAGCGCAGGGTCGACCAGAATCCCGGGTCGCGCGGATGGGCGCGGCTGGCGGCCGACATGCGGGCGTAGACGTCCTTGAGCGCGCGCTTGCGCGGCATGGCACGGAGCGTGGTGCCCTCTGCCTTGCTCTTGCCCGGCTCGAGGTTGAGCTCGCGGGTGTGGAAGACCTCGAGGCCGGGCCGATGGCCGATGCTGACGATCGACGTCTCGGGCAGCTCCTCGATCAGGAGCTTCATGACGTTCTCCTGGCCGGGCTCGTCGAGCGCCGACGTCGCCTCGTCCATGAAGATCCACTCGGGCTTGTGGATCAGCGAGCGCGCGAACGACACCCGCTGCTGCTCGCCGCCCGAGAGGATCTGGTCCCACCGGTCGACGTCGTCGAGCCGGTCGGCGAGATGGTCGAGGCCGACCTTGCCCAGCGTCGTCTTCAGCACCTCGTCGGTGACACTCTCGGGCGCCTTGGGATAGAGCATGGCATCGCGCAGGGTGCCGATCGGGAAGTACGGCTTCTGCGGCATGAAGACGATGGTGCCGGCCGGCAGGTGGATGTGGCCGCTGCCCCACGGCCAGATGCCGGCGACGGCGCGCATGATGGTGCTCTTGCCGCCGCCCGACTGGCCGCGGATCAGCACGCGCTCGGGCCGGCCGATCTCGACCTGGGCGTCGGCGACCAGCAGCTCGCCGGTCGGCCGCGCGAGGCCGAGCTCGCGCAGGACCAGAATGTCGGACTGGGTAGGCTCGTGCAGCGTGATGCGCCCGTGGGCGTCGGACTCGAGCACGTCCTCGAGGTCGTGCAGCGCCAGGTGGAGGTGGACGACGCGCCCCGTGGAAGCGCGCCATTCGGCGACCTTGGGGAAGTTGTCGATCAGCCACGACAGCGCCCACTGCACGCTCGAGAAGGCCTGCGCCGTCTGCATCAGGCCACCGAGCTGAATCTGGCCGCCGAGATAGCGCGGCAGGGCCACGATCAGCGGCACGATCGGCGCGAGATAGGCCAGCGAGCTGGTCAGCAGCGAGAGGTTGCCCTGGCCGCGCGTCTGGCGGTGCCAGGCGGTGCGCAGGAAGAACAGCGAGCCGCGCAGGCGCTCGCGCTCGTCGCCCTCGCCGCGCAGCAGCGCGATGCTCTCGGCGTGCTCGCGCGCGCGGGTCAGGCCCGAACGGAAATCGGCCTCGCGGCTCTGGCGCACGTTGCCGGCGTCGATCAGGCCGTGGCCGAGCGCATAGGTCAGGATCGAGCCGATCAGCGCGTAGGCGACCGCGGCCCACACCATGTAGCCCGGCACGTTGAGGTCCATGCCGAACAGGTGGACCGGCAGGATACCCGACAAGGTCCACAGCACGGTGAGGAAGGTGAAGAGCTGGAGCACGCACTGCAGGATGCTCTGGGCGAACTCGACGGCGAACTCGGTGGCGACGCGGATGTCCTCGGCGATGCGGCCGTCGGGATTGTCGACCTCGTCGGCCAGCAGGCCGAGCTGGTACTGCCGGCCGGAGTTGAGCCAGCGCTCGACGGTCGTGCGCGACAGCCAGGTGCGCCAGTAGATCTGCAGGCTGCGCTTGACGTGGAGCTGGATGGCGACGCCGACGCCCGCCGATGCGACGATCGCAGCCAGGATCCACAGCAGGTGGAACAGCAGCGGCAGGTCGCGCTTCTCCAGGGCGTTGAAGAAGTCGCGGTTCCACAGGTTGAGCCACAGCGCGATGCCGACGTTGGCGGCGCCCAGCACCACCATGCCGCCGGTCAACAGCCAGGCGGCTCCGCGATAACCCGGCGCGGTCCAGTAGCCGCAGGCCACGGCCGCGAAGTCGCGGACCGAGGCGCGCGGCAGGACCGCCTCACTCGCGGAAGCTGGGGTCGATACGGTCAAGCTTGCGCAGCAGGGCCGGCCAGTCCAGCAGGCCGAACGGCCGGCGGACGTGCGGCTGGTAATTCATGTACGTCGCCTCGACCACATCGGCGGGGACGTCGATCAGCTTGGTGTTGCACGACATCGCCGCGACCTGGGTCTTGCACGAAAGCTCGAGCCGATGCATCGCGTTGAACGCCTCGGGGATCGTGGCGCAGGCCACCAGCAGGCCGTGGTTGCGCAGGATCAGCGCGTTGTTGTCGCCGAGGTCCTTGACCAGCGCCTCGCGCAGCGCGGTGTTGATCACCACGCCTTCGTAGTCGTGGTAGCTGATATGGGCGAAGCGCATCGAGGTCTGGGTGTTGGGCAGCAGGCCGCATTCCATGGTGGACACCGCCATGCCGTCGGCGGTGTGGGTATGGATCACGCAGCCGATGTCCGGCTTGGCCATATGAATGGCGCTGTGGATCACGAAGCCGGCGCGGTTGACGCCGTAGTCGAGGCCGGGACCGAAGTCGGGCTTGGCCAGGATGTTGCCCTCGTGGTCGATCTTGATCAGGCTCGAGGCGGTGATCTCCTCGTAGAGCAGCCCGTAGGCGTTGATCAGGAAGGCATCGTGCTCGCCCGGGACGCGCACCGAGATGTGGTTGGCGATCAGGTCGGTCATGCCGTAGAGGTCCATGAGGCGGTAGCACGCGGCGAGGTCGACGCGGGCCTGCCATTCCTCTGGCGAGACCTTCGAACGGAGAGTGCTGGACGTCTTGAGGGCATGCACGGACATGGAAACGCTCCGGGTGGTATTCGGTTCCGCACCGTACTCCCCGGTCGCCGCAGCCGCCAGACACCGCGCCGGCCGTCAGCCCCTTTTCTTGGTCTCGCGCGGATTTCGCGGGTCGGCTGGCAGCGGATAGGCCGTGGTCGACTTGATGCGTTCCATGGCGAAGCGCGAGGTCACGTTCTTGAGCGGCATGGTGTCGATCAGCCGCTTATAGAAGGCGTCGTAGGCCTGCATGTTGGGCACCGCCACGCGCAGCATGTAGTCGATGTCGCCGGCCATGCGATGGAACTCCATCACCTCGGGCAGGGCGGTCACGGTCTGGGCGAAGCGGGCGAGCCAGGTCGTCGAGTGATCGCCGGTCTCGATCGAGACGAACACGGTGAGGCCGACGCCGATCGACTCGGGGCTGATCAACGCCACTCTCTTCAGGATGACGCCCGACTTCTCCAGGCGCTGGATGCGCTTCCAGCACGGGCTTTGCGACAGCCCGACCTTGTGGGCGATCTGTGCCAGCGAGAGGCTGGCGTCGTCCTGCAGCAACGCCACGATCTTGCGGTCGATCGCATCCATGTCCAAAGGGCACCTGTCCGAAAGGGGCCGCCACTGTCGGACGCCCCGGGTAAAATCTCAACAGGTCGTTCAGACCGGCTGGGACTCGAGGTCGACCGGCGTGCCCAGCCGGTTGCCGAGCGCACGGCCGAGCGCCTCGACGTCGCCGCTCATCGGACCGGCGTAGGCCACCAGCCGCCCGTCGGCGCCGGCGAACCACGACAGGCGCCACGCGCCCACCTCGCAGACCAGCGAGCCGACGACCCGGCCGTGGACGGAGATCGTCCACAGCGAGGCCTGTTCGGCGCCGGTAAAGATGAAGCGCGTGGCGCGGGCGACCTTGGTGGCGAAGGTGAGCATGGCGCCGAGTCTAGGAGCGAGGCCCTCGCCCGGGCAATGAAACCGGCCGCCGTATTTGCCTGCGCGCGCAGCACAAATATCTGCCGGGCCGCCGGGCCGGAGAATATTCACCTAAGGCAGCAGCCCGTTGTCCTTGTAGAACTGGCGCACGCCCGGCTGCAGGAAATCGAGGCTCGGCAGGCTGGCCAGCGTGTTCTTGACGGTCGATTGCGAGAGCTGGCGCGCCAGCGAGCCGGCGCGCTCGATGCGGTAGAGGTCGGCGGCCAGGCGCCGGCCGAGGGCGTCGTCGAGCCCGTCGCGCGCCATGACGTAGCTCCACGCGCCCACCGTCTCGATCGCATCGTACTGGCCCGGATAGAGCCCGGCCGGCACGACGACTGGCTTCAGGAAGTCGTACTTCGCGCGGATGGTCTTGATCTCCGGGGCGCTGGGCACCACGAAGCGCGCGCCGCGCGGCGTGCTCGACACCTCGACGAAGCCCGGCCAGCGCAGGCCGCCGCCCCACAGCGCTGCCGCGCGCCCGTCGATCACCATCGACGGGCCGTCGGTGATCTTGTCGGGATAGATCGCCTCGAAATCCTTGTCGGGGTCGAGCCCGAGCCCTCCCAGCATGTAACGCGCCTGGATGGCGAGGCCCGATCCCCTGGCGTTCCACACGACCGTCCGGCTCTTGAGATCGTCGATCGTGCGATAGCGGCTATCGGCGCGCACCGCGAACATGCCGGGTGTCGAATACATCGCCGTCACGACCTTGAGTTTGGTCGGCGGCCGGCCGACGCCCTCGAACAGCTCGTGTGCCACCTCGCCCGACACCATGGCGACGTCGAGGTCGCCGGCCTCCAGCTTCGGCACGTTCTCGGCGGTGCCGCGCGTGGCGACGGTGCCGACCTCGAGACTCGGATCGACGGCGCGCAGCGCGTCGAGGAAGGCCAGCGCATAGACCATGAAGCCGCCACCTTCGACCGCCGTGCCGAAGACGAACTTCAGCTCCTGCGCCAGAGTTGCACGCGAGGCTGCGACGAGCAGTGGTATCGAGGACAGGAGTACTCGTCTTTGGATATGCCGCATGACGACTATCTACTAGGCAACGCCCACCATGCCGTCAACGCGACGCATTCTTCACGGCCGGATGCTTGCACCCTCGAGTTTCATGCCCTTGGCGCGCTCCATGAGATAGAGCTCGAGCGCGACATACTGCGGCGCGTCGTAAGGATATGCCTCCGCACGCACGCCGATGATGCAGTTGCGCAGCCGCCGCTTCAGCGAGCCCAGGGTCTGCCACTCCAGCCGATAGACCGGATAAGCGGTGGGATGCCCCTGCGGGATCAGCGAGCCGCCGAGCTTCTTGCCGGCGTTGTCGTCGTGGCAGTTGGCACACGACAGGTTGAGCTGGCCCTCGCGGCGCTTGAACATCACCTCGCCCTCGGTGCGGAAGGGCTTGAGCCGGGGATCGGCCGGCGGGCTGATCGGCAGGCCGCGCGAGGCGTACGTCACATAGGCCGAAAGCGCCAGCAGGTCCGCGCTCTCCGGTGCCAGCGGCGCGCCCTGCTGCTGCGTCGTGCGGCAGAGTTCGATGCGGCCGTCGAGGTCGACCGGCTTGACGGCGCCGTTGGGGATCGCGGGATAGCGCGCGGCGACACCCTTCATGCCGGTGTCGACGGCGCCGTGGCAGTCGGCGCAGGATTTGTCGGCCCGGCCGGCCGGCTGCGTCCACAGCGCCGCACCCGCCTGCACGAACAGCAGCGCGGGATTGGACGTCTCGTCGTCCTCCATCTGCCGCAGCGCCGGGCTCATGTCGTCGTAACCGCTGCGCCGCTTGTCGATGCCGCCTTGCGCCAGCGCCAGCGACGCGGCGAACACCGGCGCCAGCATCAGGGCGAGGTGCCAGCGCCTCATGTCACGACGATGGCGACCGATTCCTCGACACGGAAATCCTGGTCGCCGGTCCAGCGCAGGACGACGGTGCCGCTGTCGCGCGCCACGGTGAAGAACGAGACGAAGGGATTGGCCGCGATTGCCGGCGAGAAGGTCATGCGGAAGATCTCCTCGCCGTTCCAGCTCGCCGAGAAGTGCTCGATGATGTTGCGCGGGATGATCTGGCCGTTGGTGCCCGGCCGAAAGCCGGTCTCCATGGGGTGCTGGATCAGCGCCTTGATCTCGATCGCTTCGCCGCGCTTGGCGGTCTTGGGCGCGCTGATGAGAGCGTTTGCCATCTCAGTTGATGTCCTCGATGCAGGCCGCGATGGTGACGATCACCTCGGCGCTGGCGCTCCAGAACGCGCCCTTGCTGGTCTCGGCGATGGCCACGACCTTCTGCGTGTCGGCGAGCTTGATGCGCGTGCCGACCGTCGCGCGGCCGTTGCGCGGCGTCAGCACGGCACTGAATACATGCGGCTGCGGATTCTTCTCGTTGAAGACATGGATCGCCTTCACGAAATCTTCTTCCGTCATCGGGTAATCGACCGACACGGTGAGCGGCACGGTGTTGCCGTTCTCGATCAGTGGCGGCAGGTCGAGCTTCACCTTGCCGTCTCGGACGGGGGCACCGCCGGCGACCTCGCGGATCGCCTCGGCCAGCGCCTCGGGTGTGGCGTGCGCGGACCCGAGCGGCAGGATCGTCACCGCCGCAGCACCCGCGGCACTCGCTGCACTCGCCAGGAAAGCGCGTCTGCCCGCCACCCTCTACTCCTTCAACGTCGCGAGATAGGCCACGACATCCTCGATCTGCTCGGCACTCAGCACCGGCTTGCCGTCGAAAACCTTGGCCACGCGCTGCAATCCGTCGAGGCGATAGTAGGACGGCATGATCGTGTCGGGAACGAGGCGTGCGGGATCGACGAGGCGCAGGCGAAGCTGGCCCATCGACCAGCGCGCGCCGGCACCTGCGAGACTCGGCGCCAGAGTGCCCTGCAACGGAGTCTCGGGCAGCGGCCCGCTGTGGCAGAGCAGACAGAGGCCGACCGTGCGGCTGGCCACGATCGCGCGGCCGCGCTCGGCGTCGCCCGGTTGGCCGGTGAGCGAGTCGGGAATCGAATCGCCCGCGATCACGTAGGACCGCAGCTCCTGCGCCCGCGCGTCCGCAAACACCGGCGCCATCAGGAAAACGACCAGGAAGGTCGCAGGTAATGCAACGCGCTTCATCCGAACACTTCTCCGGTGATCGTGCCGAACCAGCGCTCGGCCTCCGCCGCCTCCGCGGCGCGGGCGGCGGCATCGGCATCGAGCGGACTGGTGTTGCCGGAACCGGCGATCTCGACCAGCTGGCCTTTCTCGGGATGGTAGACGCCGGTGGTGCGGATCGCATAGCCCGGCGCCACGAAGCTGTAGCAGGTGTTGGCGAGCCGCGGTTCCTGCGGCGCGCGGCCGGCCAGTATGGCGACGATGGCCGCGGCGCAGGCCGTGCCCTGGGCTACGGCGGCAAAGGCCGACTTGGACATGCCGCCCATCAGGGCGGCGTCGCCCAGCACATGGATGCCCGGCTGCAGGGTGGATTCAAAGGCAACCGGCTCGACGGGACACCAGCCGGTGCGGTCGGCAACACCGGCCCTCGCGGCGATGGCGGCGGCCTTCTGCGGCGGGATCACGTTGGCCACCGCCACCTTGTACGTCTCGAAGTCGGTGACGAGTGTCAGGCTCGCGGCATCGACCGAGGTGACGTTGCCGCCCTGGCTGAGGCCAACGCGCTCGATCAAGCCGGGATAGAGCCGGCTCCACGCCTGCTCGAACAGGCGCTGCATGGAGAATTGGTCCTTGGCATCGAGCAGCAGGAGCTTCGACCGGGGCTTTCGCGTTTTGAGGTAATAGGCGATCAGGCTGGCGCGTTCGTAGGCACCGGGCGGGCAGCGCGTCGGATTGGCGGACACGGCCATCCCGACCACGCCGCCGTCTTCCATCGCCTCGAGCTGGCGCCGCAGCAAGGCGATCTGCGCGCCGCCTTTCCACGCATGCGGCATCTTCTCGGAGGCGGCCTCGGTGTAGCCCGGCAGCGCCGTCCAGTTGAGGTCGATGCCGGGCGCCAGCACGAGCTTGTCGTAGGGAAGCGTCGCGCCGGGCCCCAGGGTCACTGTGCGCGTCACCGGATCGACGGCCATTGCCGCCTTTCGCGCAAGCACGATGCCCTCACCCTCTATGCTGTCGTAGCCGAACTGCTGCTGCGGCAGTTGCCGCAGGCCCGCCAGCACGTCGTTGCTGAGCGGATAGGCGGTGAAGACCCTGTCTGGCTCGACAAGGGTCACGGCAAGCGCCGGCGAGAGCTGCTTCAGCGCACGCGCGCAGGCAACTCCCGCGAAGCCGCCGCCCACGACCACGACCCGGGCCGACGCCTGGGCACGCGCGACGAACGGCGCGAGACACGCCGCCGCGGCGAGGAAGTGTCGACGACCCGGAAGGCGAGGCAGCTAAGCACCTCTTTTCAACTCGTTGTTCATCAGCGGCAGCTCGCGCACGCGCTTGCCCGTCGCCTTGTAGATCGCATTCAGCACCGAAGGCGCCGCCACTGCAATCGTCGGCTCGCCGACGCCACCCCAGAAGCCGCCCGATCCGACGATCACCGTCTCGACCTCGGGCATCTCGTCCATGCGCAGCACGTTGTAGCTGTCGAAGTTGGTCTGCTCGACGACGCCATCCTTCACGGTGATCTCGCCATAGAGTGCCGCCGACAGGCCGTAGACGAAGGAGCCCGCGACCTGCCGCTCGATCAGCCAGGGATTGACCGCGTAACCGGGGTCGGTGGCGGCGGTGATCTTGTGCATCTTCAGCACGCCCTCGGGGCTCACCGAGACCTCGGCGACGCCGGCGACGTAGCTGCCGTAGCCCATGACCTGGGCGATGCCGTGGAAGTGGCCGTCGGGCAGCTTCTTGCCGTAGCCCGCCTTGTCGCACGCCGCCTTCAGCACGGCGGCGTACTTGGGCTTCAGCAGCTTCAGCCGGAACTCGAGCGGATCCTTGCCCGCGGCCTCGGCCAGCTCGTCCATGAAGCTTTCCATGTAGACGGCGTTCTGGTTGACGTTCACGCCGCGCCAGAAACCCGCCGTCAGGTGCGGGTTGCGCATGGCGTGGTCGACCAACAGGTTCGGCACGTTGTAGCCGAACGCCGCCTCCGGCCCGCTCGCCGCGAGGCCCTGGAAGGTCGCGGGATCCATGCCGTTCTGCAGGCTCTGCGGCGCCAGCGACGCCAGGATCGACTGGCCCGAGATGCGCACGTGCAGCCCCACCAGGTTGCCGTCCTTGTCGAGGCCGCCGGTCATCTTGCACCTCGTCGTCGGGTGGTAGAGGCCGTGCTGCATGTCCTCTTCGCGCGACCACACGAGTTTGATCGGCGTGCCGGGCATCTGCTTGGCGACAAGCACGGCCTGGCGCACATAGTCGGCACGGCCGCGCCGGCCGAAGCCGCCGCCCAGCATCAACTTGTAGACCTCGCACTTGGCAATCGGCAGGCCGGCGGCTTCCGACGCGGCGGCAAGCGCTGCCTCGCCATTCTGCGTGCCGCACCACACCTCGCATTTGTCAGCCGTATAGAGCACCGTCGCGTTCATCGGCTCCATCGGTGCGTGGTTCTGCCAGGGAAAGGCATAGGTCGCCTCGACCTTCTTGGCGGCGCCCGCGATCGCGGCCGCGGCGTCGCCCGCCTTGTTGCCGATATAGGCTTCGGTGGCGGTGAGGCCCTCCTTCAGCATCGCGGTGACGTCCGACTGCTGGACATTGCCCGACTTGCCGACATCCCACTCGACGGGAAGAGCGGCGAGCGCAGTGCGCGCGCTCCAGTACGTGTCGGCGATGACGACGACGGCGTTGCCGTCGACCGACACGACCTTCTTCACACCCGGCATCTTCTCGACCTTGGCCGCGTCGAAGCTCTTGAGCTTGCCGCCGTTCACCGGACAGGCCTTGACCGCGGCCGTCAGCATGTTCGGCAGTTTCATGTCGATGCCGTAGACCTGCTTGCCGGTGAGCTTGTCCATCGTGTCGAGGCGATGGATCGGCTTGCCGATGACTTTCCAGTCCTTCGGATCCTTGAGCTTCACTTCCTTCGGCGGATCGAGCTTGGCTGCCGCCGCCGCGAGATGGCCATAGCCCAGCTTCTTGCCCGAGCTGTGGGTGACGACGCTGTTCTCGGCCGTGCACTCCGTCGCCGGCACGTTCCATTCCGCCGCGGCCGCGGCGATCAGCATGGTGCGCGCCGCCGCGCCGCCTTCACGGACATACTGCTGGCTCTCTCGGATGCCGCGCGAGCCGCCGGTCGAGAAGTTCTTCCACACGCGGCCGCGTCGCACGTTCTCGCCAGGCGTCGGATACTCGGTCGTCACGTGCTTCCAGTCGCACTCCAGTTCCTCGGCGACCATCTGGGCGAGGCCGGTCAAGGTGCCCTGGCCCATCTCGGAGCGGGCGATGCGGATCACGACCTTGTCGTCGGGCTGGATCACCACCCAGGCGTTGATCTCCTGGACCTCGGCGGCCATGGCCGGCGCGTAGGGGAAAGAGAAGGCGAGCGAGAAGCCGCCGGTGGCGGCAGCGCTGCCGACGAGGAAATTACGACGCCCGAGGGCGGTTTGAATCGTCATGTCTTCACCCTCCTCTTAGGCCTTGGCCGCGGCGTGGATGGCCTCGCGGACCTGCTTGTAGGTGCCGCAGCGGCAGATGTTGGTCATCGCCGCGTCGATGTCGGCGTCGGTCGGCTGCGGCTTGGCTGCCAGCAGCGCCGTCGCCGCCATGATCATGCCGCTCTGGCAGTAGCCGCACTGGGGCACGTCGAGGTCGAGCCACGCCTTCTGGATCCTGTTGAGCTTGTCGCCATCGGCGATGCCTTCGATGGTGACGATCTTGCGGCCGCCGACGGAGTTCAGCGGCACCTGGCAGGAGCGCGTCGGCACGCCGTCGATGTGAACCGTGCAGGCGCCGCACTGGGCGATGCCGCAGCCGTACTTGGTGCCGGTCATGCCGAGCGTGTCGCGCAGCACCCAGAGCAGTGGCGTGCGGGGATCGACCTTGGCCTCGACCGACTTGCCGTTGATGTTGAGAACAGCCATGCGCGGACTCCCCCTGCGACGTGTATGGAACGAACCTAGCGCGCTATTCCAATCCGGGATAGCGCTGGGCCCGCGCTCACGCACGTGTGATGGATCAAGCCAGGCATGCCTCGAAGACCCGGCGGTAATTGCCGCCCAGCAGTTTTGCCACTTCCACGTCGTTGAATTTCGTCCGCAGCGCCGCTGCGAGCCGGGGCAGATCGCCGTAGCTCGGCATCGAGCTTGGCCCCAACAGCCCCAACTGGTCCGTGCCGATACCGACATGATCGACGCCGATGACGTCGACCATGCGAGCGAAGGCCTCGGCATAGGTATTGACGTTGGGCACCTGCTGAACCGGCCAGATGCCCACGACACCGCCGGTCGAGGCGAGTGCGCGCGCATGATCGGAGGTGATCAGACGCGTCCAGGGATAGGGACGGTCGTTCAGCGCCGTATGCGACAGGATCAGCGGCTTACTCGTGGTGGCGGCCGCGCGCTTCACCAGATCGAAGGTGCCGTGCGCCACGTCGACCACGATGCCGAGAGCGTTGCAGCGCCGGATCACTTCCGCACCGAAGTCCGTCAACCCGCCTTTCTCGGCCGGCTCCGTCTGGATGTCGCCCAACTCGTTCGGCCGATAGTGCGTGAGCTGCAGCTGGCGCAACTGCCAGCGCTGGTACGCCTCGTCGAGACGCTCGATCTTCC
The DNA here is from genome assembly GCA_041691635.1 of Hyphomicrobiales bacterium. GTDB lineage: Bacteria > Pseudomonadota > Alphaproteobacteria > Reyranellales > Reyranellaceae > Reyranella. The sequence goes on along the minus strand of JBEPUH010000025.1, from coordinate 32,523 downwards.
CTTCGAGGAAGTCGGCTCCTTCCGACGTCACGATGATCGACGGCTGGCTCGCGCGCGCCGCGCGCAGATCCGCGGCCGTCTTGACGATGGACATCGACTGGGTGCGCACCAGCTCATGAAGCTTGGTGAACTGGGTCTTGCTGAAATTGTAGAGTTCACCCGAACGCGGGTTACGGACCGGCCGAATGCGGCCGCTCGAGGAATTGATGACCGGCGAATCGGCCACGATGCAAAGACAGATCGCCGACATGCCGCCCTTCTTCATCGGGCCCGCCACGTCCAGCAAACTATCGCGGCCGTAAACGGCACGAATCAGGTTTCCCGCATGGCTGTGGAGATCGACCGCCATTCCGTCGGTCTGTGCCATCGCGGTCACCGGCAGGCAGAAGAGCGGACTCGCCGCGAGCAGAGCGCGTCGCTTCAGTCCGCCTACCCGCTTGGCGCCGCGCAGTTGATAGCGCCACTGCTGCGAATCGTTGGTCTCGACGTGCAGCGTTCCACTCAAGCGCAGCGAACCGCCGCCGAGGTCGAACTCCGTGTCGGCAAAGACCTCGATCACCGCCAACGGATTGTTGGGCACGCAGCCCGCGCAGCAATTGGCCTCGGCCGTGAGAACGAAATAATCGGAGCGCGTGAGACCGGGAGAGGCCGTCGGCCAACCGGCGACTTCGAGGGTCTTGCCGTGCGCCTTGTCGGCGCGCGGCGTTCCAAGATCGTGCCACGACAGGCGCATCGTCTCTCCCTAGAGCTTGGGAGGCGGATAGTAGGGCCTTTCACCCAATGCCTGCACGCGCTTCCAGAACTCAGGACCGGACGCCTTGCCCACTTCGTCGAGGTCGGCGGCTTGCCGCCACAGGCTCCACGAGTCCGGATGGAGCCGGCTCGCCTCGGCCATCTGCAGATCGCCTTCGGCCGCACGGCCGTTGGCACGCAGCCAGACGCCGAGACGGAAGTGCGCACGGGCTGCAGCGATCTCCGGAGTCACTTTCGGCAAGTTCGCACGGGCTGCATCGGCCGGCAGCGCATGCTTGCCGGTATTCACCCACGCGCGCACGGCATCCATGTAGGCCTGGCGAGCGGCCAGGCGCTCTTCCTGCGCCTTGGGCGACATGGTGCGGGTCTTGAGGTCCATGCCCCGGAAATGATCGGTCGAGCCCGCCGTCTCGGGCGGCCGCACGATCTTTCCCTGCTCGTCGATCCAGATCGCCTGGGGCACGTTCACGAGGTTGTAGAGATCCTCGAGCCGGTGGTCGGTGTCGATGAGCTGCCAGTAGTCGGACTTGGCCTGTTCGATCCACGGCCGCGCGTGATCGGCGCCGCGGCTTTCTTCCGCCACGGCCACCACCATGAAACCCTTGTCCTTAAGCTCGCCGTAGAGTTGCTGCCACACGGGCAAGTCGAACCTGCAGCCTCACCAACTGGCCCAGGTGGCGAGGAAGACCTTCTTGCCTCGGAGCATCGAGAGCGTGCGCGGCGCGCCGTCGAGGTCGGGCAGCGTGAAGTCCGGCGCCTCGAGCCCGTCGAGCGCGGCGTTGCGCTCCTGCGGCGGCGCCCCGAGTGCCCAGACGTCGCGCCGTTCGCTCGACACGACCGGGCCGCCCAGCTTATTCCAGAAGGCCGCGAGGTCGACCTCGTTGGTGCCCACCGCCGACGCCGGCAAGGGCACGCAGAGATCGTCGCGGCACATGCCTTCAGGCTTCAGGGTCCAGCCGGTGACCTTCTCGGCATCGACGGGACTCATCCAGAGGCCGTCTCGTGACGCGACGTCGAACTCCGCCACGGGCGTCAGGATCCGGGTCATTTCGGCACCGAAATGGTGACTTCCTTGGAAGTGATGAACTCGAGCAACACCGGCACGCCCTTCTTGGTCTGCTCGATGCCGCGCTTGATCGCGGGAACGATGTCCTCGGGCTTGGTCACTCTTTCACCGTAGCCGCCGAACGCGCGCGCCATGGCGGCGTAGTCGCCGGAGATGTCGGTCGAGCGGTACTTCTCGGTCGAGACCTGCATGATGTGCAGCTCGATCGCCATCGAGAAGTTGTTGAGCAGGATCGACATGATCGGAATACGCTCGCGCACCGCGGTCTCGAAGTCCATGCCGGTGAAGCCGATGGCGGCGTCACCCCAGACGTTGATGCAGAGCTTGTCGGGCATCGCGAGCTTGGCGCCCATGGCGAGGCCCAGGCCATAGCCCAGCTGCGTGGTCTTGCCCCAGCCGATGTAGGTGTGCGGCGCGGTCGTCTTCCAGAACGGCGAGAGCTGGTCGCGCGGGCTGCCGGCGTCGTGGGTGATGATGGTGTTGGCCACATCGACGGTGTTCTGCAGGTCCCACAGCACGCGGTAGGGATTGAGCGGTGCGTCGTTGTTGGTGAGCTTGGGCATCCACTCTTTCAGCCACGCGTCGGCCATCGGCTTGATCTCGGCCGCGACAGGCGCCGCGTCGCGCTTCTTGCCGCCGGCGAGCTTGCTGCACTCGTCGATCATCGCGCGCAACGCCAGCTTGGCGTCGCCCACGAGGCCGTAGTGGCAGCGCACGTCCTTGTTCAGGTGGTTGGGATCGAGGGTGGTATGGATCACCGTCTTTCCCTTGGGCATCGAGATGCCGAAGTTGGTCTCGGTGAAGGAGCAGCCGATGCCGAACAGCACGTCGCACTGGTCGAGGAAGTGGCGCACCGCCTTCGGATAGGCGCGGCCGCCGGAGCCCAGCGCCAGCGGATGGGTCTCGTCGAACGAACTCTTGCCCTGCAGCGACGTGCAGACGGGAATGGCCAGCAGCTCGGCCAGCTCCTTCAGCTCGGCATAGGCCTCAGCCCAATGCACGCCGTGGCCGGCGTAGATCACCGGCCGCTTGGCCCCGACCAGCACCTTGGCGGCGGCCTTCACCGCCGCGGGGTCGGGACCGTACTTGGTGGCGATCACCGGCTCGTAGGTCAGCGGATCGGGCGCGTCCTCGGCGTTGGCCTCGGCCGGAAACTCGATGATGACCGGCGAACCGCGGCCGTTGCGCAGCAGGCTGAAGGCCCGACGCATGATGTTCTCGATCTCCTTGCCCGAGGTGATCGGCTCGGCGTGCTTGGCGACATGCGCCATGGTCAAGGTCGAGTTGAAATTCGGCGGCACGTGCGCGATGCGCCGCGGATAGCCCGCCGGAATGACCAGCAGCGGCACCGATTCGCCGAACGCCTGGGCCACGCCGCCATAGGCGTTCTCCGAGCCCGGGCCGCTCTGCATGCAGAACACGCCCATCTTGCGGCCTTTGGTGAGGCGCGACATGGCGTCGGCCATATGCAGGCCGATGCGCTCCTGGCGCACGATGATCGGGCGGATGTCGAGCGCCGCGCAGTGCTCGATCAGATGGTTAACCGGATAGGCGAAGAGATACTCGACGCCTTCCCTCTTCAGAATCTCGGCGATCGCCGGTCCGGTCTTCATCTTGAGTTCCTCCGATTTTTACTTGTTCAGTTCCTTCATCGCGCTATCGAGCCCGCCGAGCGTGAGCGGGAACATGCGGTTGGAACTCAGCTGCTGCAGCAGCTGGATCGACGGCGTGTAGCTCCAGTGTCGTTCCGGCACCGGGTTCAGCCACACCATGCTGCGATAGGTATCCGAGACGCGCTGGATCCACGCCTGGCCCGACTCCTCGTTCCAGTGCTCCACCGAGCCGCCCGGATAGGCGATTTCGTAGGGGCTCATCGAGGCGTCGCCGACGAACAGGATCTTGTAGTCGGGCGGATAGGTATGGAGCATCTGCGCCGTCGAGAAAGTGTCGACGTGGCGGCGGCGGTTGTCCTTCCACAGCTTCTCGTAGAGGCAGTTGTGGAAGTAGAAGAATTCGAGCTGCTTGAACTCCGAGCGCGCCGCCGAGAACAGCTCCTCGCAGACGCGGATATGCGCGTCCATCGAGCCGCCGATGTCGAACAGGACCAGCAACTTCACCTTGTTGCGCCGCTCCGGCACCATCTTGATGTCGAGATAGCCCGCGTTGCGCGCCGTCGAACGGATCGTGTCGGGCATGTCGAGCTCGACCTCGGCGCCCTCGCGCGCAAACTTGCGCAGCCGGCGCAGCGCGATCTTGATGTTGCGCGTGCCGATCTCGACCGTGTCGTCGAGGTTCTTGTACTCGCGTTTGTCCCACACCTTCACGGCGCGGCCTTCGCGGTTCTTGTCCTGGCCGATGCGCACGCCTTCGGGATTGAAGCCGAAAGCGCCGAACGGCGACGTGCCGGCGGTGCCGATCCACTTGCTGCCGCCCTGGTGACGCTTCTGCTGCTCCTCGAGACGCTTCTTCAGCGTCTCCATCAGCTTCTCCCAACCGCCCATCGACTCGATCTGCTTCTTCTCCTCTTCGGTGAGAAGCTTCTCGGCCAGCTTGCGCAGCCACTCTTCCGGGATCTCGGCCTGGGCGCCCTCGCCAACCGGTGCCTCGAGGCCCTTGAAGACGTTGCCGAACACCTTGTCGAACTTGTCGAGGTTGCGCTCGTCCTTCACCAGGATGGCGCGCGACAGATAGTAGAAATCGTCGACGCTGAAGTCGGACACGCCCTTGTCCATGCCTTCCATCAGCGCGAGGTACTCCTTGATGGAGACCGGCACTTTGGCCTGACGCAGCTCGAGAAAGAAGTTCACGAACATCGCGATCTCCGGGGCGTTTCCAGAATGGGCCTAATTATGACTGGCGCTGTTCCCGTCGCGCCATGAACGCCAGACGCTCGAACAGGTGCACGTCCTGCTCGTTCTTGAGCAGCGCGCCATGCAGCGGCGGGATCAGTTGCTTGCTGTCCTTGGAGCGCAGCGACTCCGGCGACATGTCCTCGACCATCAGCAGCTTCAGCCAGTCGAGCAGTTCCGACGTCGACGGCTTCTTCTTGAGGCCCGGCACTTCGCGGATGTCATAGAAGACGTTCAGCGCCTCGCGCAGCAGGTTCTTCTGCAGGTCGGGGAAATGGACGTCCACGATCTCGGTCATGGTCTCGCGGTCGGGGAAGCGGATGTAGTGGAAAAAGCAGCGGCGCAGGAAGGCGTCCGGCAGCTCTTTCTCGTTGTTCGAGGTGATCATCACGATCGGGCGCTGCTCGGCCTTGATGACCTGCTGCGTCTCGTAGACGTAGAACTCCATGCGATCGAGTTCGAGCAGGAGATCGTTGGGGAACTCGATGTCGGCCTTGTCGATCTCGTCGATCAGCAGGACCGGTCGCTCGGGCGCCGTGAAGCCCTCCCACAACTTGCCCTTCTTGATGTAGTTGCCGATGTCCTTCACGCGTTCGTCGCCCAACTGGCTGTCGCGCAGGCGCGAGACGGCGTCGTACTCGTAGAGGCCCTGCTGGGCCTTGGTGGTCGACTTGATGTGCCATTCGATGATCGGCGCCTTCAGCGCCTTGGCGACCTCGTGCGCCAGCACGGTCTTGCCGGTGCCCGGCTCGCCCTTGATCAGCAGCGGCCGCTGCAGCGCGATCGCCGCATTCACGGCCACGCGCAGGTCGTCGCTGGCTACATAGGAGTCGGTGCCGGTAAATTTCATGGTGCAAAATCCAGGTTCACGGAAGTGGACCGCACCCTAGAGGTCAGCCGCCCGCCCTGACAATGAAATAGACTATCGCCGCCGCCGCCATTAGCAGCGAAATCGCCAGCCGGCCCGAGGCAAAAACCAGGCGGGGCGCGGACTTGCCGGGCGGCACAACCTGGTCGACCGGCTTGCGGCCGGTGAGCATCGCACCGACGAGATTGTGCCGCTTCCACACGAGGTAGACGAGGACGGCCAGCACGTGGAGCGCGACCAGCACCAGCAGGACGTTCACCCAGTAGTGGTGGAAGGCCGTCAGCCGGTCGACCATCGCATTGGCGATCTTGGTCGCCAGCGGCCCGGCCACCATGCCGGTGTCGGTGTCGGCGGAGAACAGCCCGGTGGCGGCCTGCGCCAGCACGGCGAACAGCAGCACCACGACCATGGCGCCGCCCAAGGGATTGTGGCCGGCATCGTAGGGGCCATGGCGGCCGAGCAGCTCGCGCAGATGGCTGACGGCGGCCGCGGGGCCCTTCACGAAATTGGAGAAGCGCGCCGTGGTGCTGCCGACAAAGCCCCAGGCGATGCGGAAAAGGATCAAGGTGAGGATCGCGTAACCGGACCAGAAGTGGAACTTCATCCACTCGCCGCCGGCGCGGCCCGTGAAATACGACACGGCCATCAGGATCACAAGCGCCCAGTGGAACAGCCGTACCGGCACGTCCCAGACCCGAATTTTCACAATGTTCTGAACAGCCATGACGCCCCCGGTTCGGCTCGATATCACTGGATACTACACGCAGTCGTGACAGAAAATTCCCCGCGCAACTGTTCGCTTTGGCGCGAACCTCTGCAACAAATAGGGCCGAGACAATAACTCAGGGGATGCTTTCATGCTGAAGAAGACTGTGATCATGGCAGTGATCGGTGCACTCGCAGCAGGCGCCGCGGTGAGCGCCACGACGGTGGCGTTCGCACAGGCGGACGTGATCAAGGCGCGTCAGGAAAACCGCAAGGCAACTGGCGGCGAGATGCGGGCCATCAAGGGCATCATCGACGCCAAGGGCGAAGCCAAGGCCGTCATCCCGCACGCGGCCAAGCTCAAGGAGCTCGAGGCGGCGTTCGACAAGATGTTCCCGGCCGGATCCGACAAGGGTGAGACCAAGGCCCTGCCCACCGTCTGGAGCGACATGGCGGGCTTCCAGGCCGCCAGCAAGGCAGCCGATGCGGCCTACGACAAGCTGGCAATGGCCGCTGGTTCGGGCGACATGGCGGCGACTGCCGCCGCGTTCGGCGACGTCGGCAAGGCCTGCGGTGCCTGTCATTCAAAGTATCGCGAAAAGCCGAAGCAGTAGATCGATCGCCGGTGTGGCGAGGACGAAGGCGACGGGTTTCCCGTCGCCTTTTTCTTTGGCCGGAGCGGCAAAAAGAAAGGCCGGTCGTCTGGGGAACGACCGGCCTCCTGTCAGGCCCGTGACCGGGTGGGAAGGGTAACGGCGAAGCTTGGGTTGGGTGAAGGACTTCGCCGCTGGTGGCCTAGCGCTTTTCCGACTTCGTCGGAAAACGCATTAGGCCACCGCCACGGGCTGTGCGGGTACTGTGAGAGCTTGAAGGACGATGGCCTGTGCCGTGAAGCGCCAGGTACGCGACGCATGGATCGGCGACAGGCGAAGCTGTTCGCGCATGTTCATCCAGCTGTCGAGGCCGAATGCGAGGTCGAGCGAGTCGAGCACGAGATCGCGCGAGCCGGGATCGAGATTGGAGAGTTCCGTCTCGAACCACGCCGCGAGGCGCTGGCGCAGGACCCGGCGCAGCTGGGCGACGCCGAGGCCGACGGCCGGTGCCACGGAGCGCACGCGCTCGGCGAAGTGCCATACCGGCAGCCATTCCTCGAACAACTCGGAGCGGTCGGATACCAGGAGCTCGATGCGATTGTTGAGTGGGGCGGCGTTGTCGACCGGCTTGGGGCCGTCGAACGCACGGCTGACCGCGAGGTCGAACGCCGCGGCATAGAGATCCGCAAGATTGGTGAAGTGCTGGAAGAGCGCCCGGCTCGAGACGCCGGCGATGGTGGCGATAGCGGCCGATGTCGGCTCGACATCGCCGGCCTGGATAAGATCGAGAGTGGCCTGGATCAGGCCTTGGCGAGTCCGCAGGCCGCGCACGATGCGACCGTCTTGCGAACGCGATACGTCAACCGGAAAGCCGACAATTTTCATATTAAAACCAATAGAATAAGAATTTCTTTAATGAAGACACTTTAACATGCCTCTGTTTGCTCGTCACTTGCAAAAATGCATATCTCGACAAATCGGATGGCTGATTTCCCTACGTTTTTTTTCCGAGATAGGCATTTTGGGGATATCTGAAACTGCATTGAACCCGCAATAATATGCGCCCATAAAATGGACGCCCTGTTTTTCCTGAATTTTGAGAGGAATCAAGCGATCGCCTGTGGATGGTCGATCGAAGGGCCTGAAATAGGGGCCCAGACATACGAAAGGCCGGTCGCTTGGGGAGCGACCGGCCTTCCTTAGGAGCCCGCCTGGGTGTGGGATTATCGAAGCCTTGGGGTGTGTGGGAAGGGGGCTTCGATGAACGGCTTGGGGAGCCGTTGGCGGGCTTTGGGAAACTTGGGTGATGCGGCGCGCTCATGTGGGGCGCTGCCAGTGGGTCGTCGATAAAAGCCTTTCAGATATGAATTAAATTTAAGAACTCAGCCTCTAATGATCAGAACCTACCAAAGGTTCGTCGGATGTGTTAGTTGCAAAAATGCATATCTGGATCGGAACAAGTCGCATGATTCCTAAGGTTTAGAGGAGTTGTTTGACATCAGATAGTCAAGAAAGGGCATGCAGGTTACACGCAGAATCCTTCTTTTTTGGCATTTATCCTTTTTAGAACAGATAGTTAACGGATATAGAACCAGATCCACCTGTCGATTCAAAGTGCAAATTGAATGCGCGAGGCGTGTCTCGCCTGCTGGCGTGCCGTTTGGGCCGGCGCCGAGGGGCTCGTCGTCCTTCCACACGGCGCTGGCGGCATCGGATCACAGGGGCTTGTCGGCGGCGCCGACGCGACGGTTCCGCGTCATGTTTCAGGCCCAATTCCATGCTAGACGCAGGCGCGTTTCGCCGTCTTTTTCGGGAGTTCCTCGGTGACTTTCCTTCGTGCCTGCCGCGCCGCGCTCGTCGCTTCTCCTCTCGTGCTCTCACTTGCTTTGCTCGCCGGCCCCGCGTCCGCGGGAATGGAAGCCGGCCTCAAGGCGGTGCAAACCAACGACATGCCGACGGCTGAAAAGGAACTGCAGCTGCTGGCGAAGGAGCGTGATCCGCGCGCGCAGTTCCTGCTCGGCTTCTACGTTTACGGCAACCCGCAATCGAAGCTGTTCGATCTCAACAAGGGCGCGCCGTTGCTGCTCGACGCCGCCGAACGGGGATACACGCCGGCGATGGTGCCGCTCGCCGGGCTCTACGCCGACGGCAGGGGCATGCCGAAGAGCTTCGCGGATGCCTACAGGTGGCTGCTGATCGCCGAGCGCTGGAACGTGCCCAACGCCAACCAGTTCATCGAACAGCTCGCCCACGAGCTGAAGCCCGACGAAATCACGAAGATCAAGGCTGAGGCCGCCGCCTTCACTTTCAAGACGAAGTGACCGTGAAGCGCGCCGCGCATGTCGTGGCGCTGCTGTTCGTGACACTGGCCCTACTGTCAGTGTCCGCCGCCCCACGCGCGCAGGCGCCGGCGGCCGAAAGCCGATACCCCGCGGTGCTGCGCGAGGCGATCGAGGCCTACCGGGCCGGCGATCTCGTTACCGCCGAGAAGGCGCTGCGCGCCCAGGCGCCGGGCAATCCCGACGCCGAGGCGTGGCTCGGTGTCGTGCTCATCGACCGCGGCCAGGATCGCGAGGCCCTGAAGTCCCTCCAGCACGCCGCCGATGCCGGCTCGAGCGAAGCCAATCACCGACTCGGCATTGTCTTCGCCGAAGGCCGTCTCGGCCTCGTGCGCAACGACACGCGCGCCGCCGAACTCTTCGAGAAGGCAGCCTCGGCAGGCCATCACCGCGCAGAGATCAACCTCGGCATCCTCTACATGCGCGGCCAGGGCGTGCCACGCGACCTCGTCCAGGCCCGCGCCTGGCTCGAGAAGGCGGCCGCCAACGACGAACCCAATGCGCTCTACGCGCTCGGCCGCGCGATGGAGCAAAGCGACGGTCCAGTCATGGCCGACTCGGTGCGCGCTGCCGATCTCTATCGCGGGGCCGCGGAAAAGGGCCATGCGCTGGCCGCCCTGCGCTACGGCCTGGCGCTGGTCGACGGGCTTGGGGTCAAGCGCGACCTGGTCGCCGCGCAGCGCTGGCTGCTGCAGGCGCAGGCGAGCGGCGTGCCGGAGGCGGCCCTGGCACTCGGCGACATGTCGGCGCGCACGCCTGCCTCACGCGACAAGGCGGCCAACGAGAAGATCGTCGAGATCGCCGTGACCTGGTACCAGGCCGCAGCCAACGCCGGCGTGCCCTCGGCGCAGTTCAAGCTGGCCAACGCCTACTTCGCCGGCGCCGGCATCGCCCGCGATCCCGTCCAGGCCCTGCGCTGGTACGACCGCGCCGCCCAGCAGGGCCTGCCGGAAGCCGAGCATGCGCTGGGCGTGATGACCATGGGCGGCGTCGCCGGCACCGCCGATCCGGTCGAGGGCTACAAGTGGCTGACCCTCGCCGAACGCGGTGGCTATCCCGATTCCCACGCCATTCGCGAGAAGGCCAAGGAACAGATTTCGGCTAGGGATCGCGACAAGGCCGAGGCGCTGGCCAAGGCCTTCACCCCGACGCTCGAGCGGCCGGTCGACGATTCGGTGCCCCGGCTCGCGCCGGCCGCGCCCAAGCCCTGACCAATCAAGCCCGTACCGAACGAGGCGCTGACGCATGGGATCGCCCCCCCCGCCCCGACCGGCACGCCCCAACGTCACGCTCGCCGTCTGTCGCGGCGCCTGCCGGCTGATGCGCCAGGCCGGACACTCCGTGCTACTGGAAATGCCCCTGCCCGACGGCCGCCGGGCCGATATCTTCGCCGTAGCGCGCGACGGCGGCCTCCTCATCGTCGAGACGAAATCGTCGATCGAGGATTGGCGGGTCGACGACAAGTGGCCCGACTATCTCGACTGGTGCGACCTGCTCTATGTCGCCGTGCCGGTCGATTTCCCGCAGGCGCTCATCCCCGTCGAAGTCGGGCTGATCGTGGCCGACGCCTACGGCGGAGAGGTCCTGCGCCATCCACCGCGCCGGCCGGTGGCCGCGGCCCGTCGCAAGTCGCTGTTGATCGACGCCGCGCGGCTGGCCTCCGAGCGGCTGGCCCGCCTCGAAGACCCGGACTTCATCGAGATCCTCTAGGGGCTTTCCGATCGCATTCGGTTCGAGCCGACCCAGGATTTCCCCCAACTCGTCGTTCGCCAAGGCTCGAATCGCGCTCCTCGAGAACGCATCCGTCCCAGTCTGGCCAATGTTTTGTCTCCGATAACGACCAAGATGCGCGATTCCGGATGATGCTTCTATGGTGAGTGCTCGACATCACTCTCTGGGGTTCGAAATGTCCGACACAACAAACTCTTCACCTTCCCCGGTTCGCCGGATCGACGGCGGCCTCGCTTCCATCGATACAACCGTGCGCGATGTGGAGCGCCAACCCGCAAAACGCAGGCAGAACGGTTTCCGACGGTTTAGCGACGGTTTTTGTCGGGGCGTCGCGCGCGAAAAAGCCCGCAAACACAGGCTTATTCCGCATCGACGGACTCTCCGGCGGTTTAAAAACCGTGAAAACCGTTGAAACCGTCCGACGCCAGAATCTGTCCGGATGGCAAAGCGGGTCAGCGCCCGTCGCTGCGCGTCGCCTCGGCCATGCGGATACGCGCATAGGCCATGATCTCGGTCGGCGGCCCAACCCGCTCGATGCGGCCATCCATGACCAGCGCCACCCGGTCGGCGATGGCCAGCGGCGCCAGCCGGTGCGTGATCATGATCAGCGTGCGACCGCGCGTGTTGTTCTTGAGCTGGCGCAGCAGCTGCTCCTCGGTCGCCGGGTCGAGCGCGCTGGTCGCCTCGTCGAGGATCAGGATACGCGGATTGCGGATCAGCGCGCGAGCGATCGACACGAGTTGGCGTTGGCCGGTCGACAGGCCGCGGCCGCGCTCGCCGAGCAGCGTGTTGTAGCCCTGCGGCAGCCGCTGGATGAAGCCATGGGCGCCGACGAACCTGGCCACGGCGACGACCCGGTTGGGATCCTTGTCGGCGACGCCCATGGCGATGTTGTCGCGCACCGAGCCGGTGAAGAGCTGGACGTCCTGCGGCACGCTGCCGATCTGGGCGCGCAGCTGCGCCGGCGGCATGTGCGCGATGTCGGTCCCGTCGACCAGCACGCGTCCCGCCGACGGGGTGAACAGGCCCTGGATCAGGTTGGCGATGGTCGTCTTGCCCGAGCCCGAGGGCCCGACGATGCCGACGATCTCACCGGCGCCGATCTCGAGGTCGGCTGAGTGCAGGATCGCGGGCGCGCCCTCCTCCGGCCGGTACGTCACGCGCTCGAGCCGGATGCCGCCGGCGAGCGGCGGCATCGGCGCGCGCTCGCCCGGCGGGCTCTCCACCGGTTCGCGCATCAGCTCGTCGATGCGCTGGAAGGCGGCGCGCACCGCCTGGAGCTGGTGCCACGCCGCCACCAGCTGGCGCATCGGCTGGAGCGCGCGCATGGCCAGCATGTTGGCCGCGATCATGCCGCCGATCGTGAGGCGATGGTCGACGACCTCGTGCGTGCCGACGCAAACGATTACCAGCGAGGCCACCAGTTGCAGGATGCCCGAAGCGCTGGCGGCGATGTTGGCGATGTGGTTGACGCGGAAGCTGGTCGATGCGGCCTGCTCGACCCGCGCCTGCCAGCGCTTCTCGACCTCGGCCTCGAGACCCAGCGCCTTGATGGTGGCGGCATTGGCCACGGTCTCGGTGAGCGTCGAACTCTTGGCGGCGAGCGCCTGGAAATTCTCGTCGGCCAGCCGGCGCTGCGCGCGGTGCGTGGCCAGCGAGACTGCGATCAGGACCGGCACGGCGACCGTGGTGATCGCCCCCAGGGTGGCGCTGACGACGAAGGTGGCGGCCAGGAACAACGCCACGAAGGCAAGATCGATGGCGAGCGCGGGCAACTGGCCGGTGAAGAAGCCGCGCAGCACGTCGAGCTGGCGCAGGCGCTCGGCGATGACGCCGGAGGGCGTGCGCTCGAAGTGCCGGTACGGGAGCTGCATGAGATGGTGCACGACCTCGCCGCTCATCAGCACGTCGAGGCGTGCGCCGGTGCGCGCCGACAGCCAGCCGCGCGTCACCCGCAGCCCGAAGTCGAGCGCGTAGGCCGCCAGCATGGCGGCACTCAGCGCCAGCATCAGCGTAGTGACCGCGTCGGCGCTGCCGCGGCCGATCACCCGGTTCAGCACCACCATCATGAAGAGTGGCGTGGCAAGACCCAGCAGGTTGATCGCGAACGAGGCCGCGGCGAGCCTGAGCACGACGGGCCGGACCTTGGCCCGGAAAGGCGCGTGCCAGTCGGCGCCGGCGGCTCGCGCCGCCGGCAGGCGCAGCACCAGCGCACGCGCGCCGAGCGTCTTCACGCTCTCGGTCGTCGCCTGCCAGAGACGGCCCTCGACGACGTCGAGCACGGTCCATTGCGCGCCGCGGCCCGACACCACGACATGCGTGGTGCCCGAGGTCGCGACGACGGCGAACGGCAGCGGCAATTCGTCGAACGGGGCGGCGCCGAGATCGAGCGCACTGGCGTCGAGCCCGAGCCGGGTGCCCACGGCCAGGAACGTGCGCTCGTCGAGGCCCTGGTCCGGGTCGGCGCCGGGCGCCGTGCCGGACAGCACGGCAAGACGGCGCACGTCGGCTTCGCTGACGGGCCGGCCGACCTGCTGGGAAATGTAGAGCAACGCCCGCATCAGCGAATCGACCGGTCGCGCCACGGGGACCGGGGAGACCAGGCGTTCGCCGGTCCTGTCGCTGTCTTCGAGGGGGGCCATCCGCCGTCCGCTCCAGCGGCTTCAGCGCCGCCGGATCAAGATAGCGGAAACTGCCGTAAAATCAATAATTTACGGCAGAGTCCTGAGTCTTCAGCGCGCTCCAAAGGCGCGCTTGAGCTCGGTCACGAGGTCGAGGCGCTCCCAGGAGAAGCCGCCGTCCTTCTCGGGCTTGCGGCCGAAGTGGCCGTAGGCCGCGGTGCGCCGGTAGATCGGCTTGTTGAGCTGCAGGCCGCGGCGGATGTTGGTCGGACGCAGCGGGAAGATGTCCGACAGCGCCTTCTCGAGCTTGCGCTCGTCGACCTTGCCGGTGCCCTGGGTGTCGACATAGAGCGACATCGGATCGGCCACGCCGATGGCGTAGGCGACCTGGATCAGGCAGCGATCGGCGAGGCCGGCGGCCACCACGTTCTTGGCGAGGTAGCGCGCGGCATAGGCGGCCGAACGGTCGACCTTGGTCGGGTCCTTGCCGGAGAAGGCGCCACCGCCGTGCGGGGCGTAGCCGCCGTAGGTGTCGACGATGATTTTGCGCCCCGTGAGGCCGCAGTCGCCGTCGGGACCGCCGACGACGAAGTTACCGGTCGGGTTGACGAAGAAGTCGGCGGCCTTCTTGGGCATCCAGCCCTTGGGCAGCGACTTCTCGACATGGCCCGAGATCATCTCGCGGATCATGCCCGAATTGTACTTCTTGCCCTTGGCATTGGCCTCGCGGTGCTGCGTGGAGACCACGACCTTGGCGGCGCCGACGGCCTTGCCGTTGACGTAACGCACGGTGACCTGACTCTTGGCGTCAGGCTGCAGGTCGCCGAGCTCGCCCGAACGGCGGGCCTTGCTCAGCACCTCGAGGATCTTGTGCGAGAAGAAGATCGGGGCCGGCATGAACGAGCCCTTCTCGTACTCCTCGGAGTCGCGGCAGGCGTAGCCGAACATCAGGCCCTGGTCGCCCGCGCCTTCCTGCTCGCCGAGATTGCCGCCCTTCTTCTTGGCGTCGACGCCCATGGCGATGTCGGGCGACTGGCCGTGCAGCAACACCTCGACGTCGGCGCCGTGGAACGAGAAGCCGTCCTGGTCGTAGCCGATGTCGCGCACCACATTGCGCGCGATCTCGGTCAGCGCCTCGCGGTTGACGATCGTGTGCTTGCCGTACTTCTTCATGTACGGCTCGGAGGCGCGGCCTTCGCCGGCGATCACGATCTTGTTGGTGGTGACCAGCGTCTCGCAGCCCAGGCGCGTGTTGGCATGGCTGTCGTCGGCATGGCCGAGCTTGATGTCGTTGGCAATGAACGCGTCGAGGATCGCGTCCGAGATCTGGTCGCTGACCTTGTCCGGATGACCTTCGGAAACCGATTCGCTGGTAAACAGATAGTCCTTGAGCGCCACAGCACCCTCCACAGATGTCACTGGACTCCGGGCAGGGCGGCAGGACCGCCTACGTCCGGCTTAGCCTTTATTTGCGCGGTGGCAAGTCGTCCAAATCCGTCCGCGGCGGCGCCGGTCCCCCAGGATGCTGGAGGCGAAGCCGCGCCGTTAAAAACTCTATATGACGGTGAAAATCAAGAGGCTCGGAGAGCCCTTCCCGTGGCTTTTTTCCCCGGGTCTACCCTGGCGGGGGCCCGCCTAGCGGCCCTTGCGGCCGCCCAGGACCTCTGCGTGGCTGGCAGCGCCGACGGCCTTGACCATCTCGAAGATACGCTTGCGTACGCGGCTCTCGCGGATCTTGTAGTAGGCTCGCACCAGCTCGAGCGTCTCGCGCTTGATCAGCGGATCCTTCTCCTGCTCGAACGGCGTGGCCGCCTCGCCGAAGCCCTTCTTGCCGCGGCCCGACATCGGCCGGCCGGCCAGCGCGTTGGAAGGCATTTCGTCGAAGAAGTACGACACCGGCACGTCCAGCACCTTGGCGAACTCGAACAGCCGGCTCGATCCGATGCGGTTCGCCCCGCGCTCGTACTTCTGGATCTGCTGGAAAGTCAGGCCGACCGCCGTTCCGAGTTTTTCCTGGCTCATGCCGAGAAGCGTGCGGCGCTGGCGCATGCGGGTGCCGACGTGAACGTCGACCGGATGTGATCTCGCCATGAATGCCTGATCCTTCTACGTCTTGGTCTCGCAACAACGCCCGCGTGCGAGGGGGTATCAGACACGCTGGGATTGTGTTTTTACTCACCTGCCCATCAGTGCAAAAATGCATATCTACACGTCAAGACTGCATATGACATTAGCCTCTCCCTCGCATATTGCAAGCTGAACGTTAGCACTTTGATATCGTTGAGAAATATCCCCCTGACGCCGGTCTCAGCGTGGCCGCCTCAGCACCACAGTCGACGCTCCGAGCAGGAGCAGAAGCAGCAGCGTCCAGTCACCCCAACGCGCATACGGCGTCGGCGCGCGCGGCGGGGGCACCGCATGATCGATCACGCCCTCGCGCTCGAGGTCGAGCGACGCCAAAATGCGTCCATAGGCGTCGATCACCGCCGACACGCCGGTGTTGGCGGCGCGGATCATCGGCAGTCCTTCTTCCACCGCGCGCAGGCGCGCGCTCGTCAGATGCTGGTAGGGACCGCTCGACGTGCCGAACCACGCATCGTTGGTGACGTTGAGCAGCCAGCTCGGCCGTTCGCCCGAACCCGTGACGGCGCCAGGGAAAATCGCCTCATAGCAGATCGTCGGCGAGAACGGCGGCAGACCAGGCAGCGCGAGCGTGATGAACGACTCGCCCATTTCGAACGAGCCGCGACCGATGGCGCCGCCGATCGGCGGGAACTCCTTGTGATAGGGAATGTACTCGCCGAACGGCACGAGATGGACCTTGTCGTAATACGCGCGCAGGCGGCCTTCGCTGTCGATCGCCAGCAGCGAATTCCAGACGCCGTCGTCCATGCGGGCACCGGCGCGCGGCGCGCCGGCGAGCAGGTAACCGCGGGGCGGAGCGGCGGCGGCCATGACGGGAAGAGCCGGCGACTCCGGCTGCACGACGAAAGACACCGCCGTCTCGGGCCAGACGACGGCCGCGAGCTTGTCGAAGCCCGGGCGGTGACTGAGCTCGATCAACTGGCGCAAGTGGGCGCCCCGATCCGTCGAGACCATCTTCTCGGCCTGCGAGACGTTGGGCTGCACGATGCGCACGAGCGGGCCGGCGGGCCCGGCGTCGGGCGGCGTCATGATGCTCCAGCCGCCGACCCCCGCGAGGCCCACGACGCCCAGCGCGACCAGCGCCGCGCGCCAGCCCGCGGCGGGCGCGGCCAGGATCAGGAAGGTGAAGGTGCCGAGGCCGTAGACGCCGAACAACGACGCGCCCTGCAGCAAGGGCGTGGCGAAGGCCCAGACGTGGCCCAGCGGATTCCACGGATAGCCGGTGAAGAGATGGCCGCGCAGCCACTCCGTCGCCGTCCACAGGATCGCCAACAGCATCAGCCGCCGGTAGCGGCC
This sequence comes from Hyphomicrobiales bacterium, assembly GCA_041691635.1. GTDB lineage: Bacteria > Pseudomonadota > Alphaproteobacteria > Reyranellales > Reyranellaceae > Reyranella. The sequence continues at coordinate 15,557 of JBEPUH010000025.1, read as the reverse complement.
GGCGAGAGAGGGCCAGCGCAACGCCATCCAGCGCGCGACGCCGGCGGCGACCGCAGGATAGAAAAGGCCGAGGACGACGGCGAGGCCCATCACCGCGGGCGGCCCGAGCAGGGCGAAGTCGGCCGGCGGCACGAAGAAGGCCTCGACCATCCAATAGGAGCCCACGGCGAAATGACCAAAGCCCCACGCCCAGCCGCGCAGGAAGGCGGCCTTCGCGGTCGGCGCCGTATCCCACTGGCGCACGAAGAAGACGATGCCGACCACGGCCAGCGGCAGCCAGAAGAGCGGCGGCATCGCAAGCGCGGCGAGCGCACCTGCGAGGATCGCCGCGGCGTAGGTACGCCAGGCGGGAGACTTCATCGCGCCGGTATGATCGATCAGGCGGCTGGCGGCGAGGAGGCCGGCGGTCGCACGCGCAGGCGCCGGATACGGCGCGGGTCGACCTGCAGCACCTCGAACTCGACGCCGGAGGGATGCCTCACCACCTCGCCGCGCTCGGGGATGCGGCCGAGCAGCGAGAAGATCAGGCCGCCCACCGTGTCGATCTCGCGGCGCTCGTCCTCCGACACCATCGGGCCGATCTCCTGCTCCAGCATCTCGATCGGCGTGCGGCCGTTGACGTCGAGCGTGCCGTCGCTGCGCCGCGCCAGCGTCGGCGCCTGGGCCACGTCGTGCTCGTCCTCGATCTCGCCCACGATCTCCTCGACCAGGTCCTCGATGGTAAGCAGGCCGTCGGTGCCGCCGAACTCGTCGACCACCAGCGCCATGTGCGTGCGCTGCCGGCGCATGTCGAGCAGCATGTCGAGCACCGGCATGGTCGGCGCCACGAAGACGACGCGGCGCAGTATGTCGCGCAGATTGAATTTCTTTGACGTGCCCCAGTAGACCAGCACGTCCTTGATGTGGATCATGCCGATGACGTCGTCGAGCGCCTCGCGATAGATCGGATAGCGCGAGTGCGCCTCGGTCTGGATCAGGCGCACGACCGCGTCGAGCGGGGTGTCGGCGGCGATACCCACGATGTCGACGCGGGGCACCATGACGTCACGTACCGTCTTGTCGCGCAGCTTCAGGATGTTGGCGAGCAGGACCCGCTGGTCGTCGCTGATCGGCGTGTCGCTTTCGGGCGTCTCCTCGATCAGCTCCTCGATCGCCTCGCGCACGGCCTCGTTCTTCTCGCGGCGACGCAGACGGCGCAGGATGGCACGCAACAGGCCGCCATTGGCGGGAACGTCGGGAGTAAGGGCGGGAACCGGCGCCAGGGGCTCTCCGGCCGTCGCCGGCCCGGGAGGCCCCGGCTGCGGTCCGCGCGCTGTGGAGTCCGGCATGGCTCTTAAGATAGGCTAAAGACCTTGCGTTGCAATCGCGGAAGTTCCTGATGCGTTCCTGTAAATTACCCTCCGGCTCCGAGATGCCGGTCTTCGGCATCGGCACCTGGCGGATGGGCGAGAGCGCACGCCGTCGCGCGCAGGAGCTGGACGCCGTCGTCCATGCCCTCGACCTCGGCTACCCGATGATCGACACGGCGGAGATGTATGGCGACGGCGGCGCGGAGGAAATCGTCGGCGAGGCGATCCGTGGCCGCAAGGACCGGCCGTTCCTCGTCAGCAAAGTCTACCCGCATAATGCCACTCGCAGCGGCACGATCGCAGCCTGCGAGCGCAGCCTGAAGCGCCTGGGCGTCGAGCGCATCGACCTATACCTGCTGCACTGGCGCAGTGGCGCGCGGCTCGAGGAAACGTTCGAGGCATTCCATCGGCTAAAGGCCGCCGGCAAGATCGGCGACTTCGGTGTCAGCAATTTCGATGCCGACGACATGGAAGACGCCGCGCGCCTGGACAAGGGCGGGAACGGCGCCAACCAGGTGCTCTATTGCCTGTCGCGCCGCGGGCCGGAGTTCGACCTGATCCCGTGGATGAGAAAGCGCGCGATCCCGCTGATGGCCTATTCGCCGCTCGACCAGGGCGCGTTGCTCGGCAAGGCAGCGCTCAGGAAGCTCGCCGCCGAGGCCGGCTGCACGGCAGCGCAGCTCGCTCTCGCCTGGCTGCTGGCACAGCCTGGCGTCGTCACGATTCCCAAGTCATCGACGCGCGAGCGGGTGAAGGAGAACTTGGGCGCGATCGACGTCGAGCTTTCGGCCGGTGTGATAGCCGAGCTCGACAAGGCCTTTCCGCCACCCAGGGCCAAGCAGCCGCTGCAGATGCTCTAAGGCGCAATCGCGCGAGCGATTGGCGCTAGCCAGGCGCGTAGGGATCGGAGATCCCGAGGCGCTTCAGGATCCGCCGCTCGAGCGCCTCCATGCGGTCGGCATCGGCGTCGCCGGTCTCGTGATCGTGGCCCAGCAGGTGGAGCGTACCGTGCACGACGAGATGCGCGAGGTGATCGGCGGGAGTCTTCTTCTGCTCCCTCGCCTCGCGCCACACCGTCTGGCGCGCGAGCACGACGTCGCCGAGGAACGACTTCTCGCCCGACGGATAGGACAGCACGTTGGTCGGCTTGTCCTTGCGACGATCGCGGGCGTTGAGCTTGCGCACGGTCTTGTCGTCGGCCAGCGCCACGGTGAGGGATTTCTTCCGGGCGCCAACGGCCGCGCGCGCTGCCTTGCGGACCAGGCGCTCGACCGCGGGCAACGCACGGCGCCACGCCGGATCGAGCACAACGACCGTGCAGTCAGCCCTTGGCTTGCTTGTCGCGCGCGTCATAGGCCTCGACGATGCGGGTTACCAGGTCATGGCGCACCACGTCCTGCGAGGTCAGCCGCACGAAGCGGATGCCGGGCACCTCGCCCAACGTATCGACTGCATCGGTGAGGCCCGACTTCTGGTTGTTGGGCAGGTCGGTCTGGCTGGGATCGCCGGTGATCACCATGCGCGAGCCCTCGCCCAGCCGCGTCAGGCACATGCGCATCTGCATCGGCGTGGTGTTCTGCGCCTCGTCGAGGATGACGTAGCTGTGCGCCAGGGTGCGGCCGCGCATGAAGGCGAGCGGTGCGATCTCGATCTCGCCCGACTCCATGCGGTGCGCGATCTGCTCGGCCGGGATCATGTCGTGCAGCGCGTCGTAGAGTGGCCGCAGATAGGGGTCGATCTTCTCTTTCATGTCGCCCGGCAGGAAACCCAGGCGCTCGCCGGCCTCGACCGCGGGCCGCGACAGCACGATGCGCTCGACCTTGCCGGCCAGCAGCAGCGACACGCCCATGGCGACGGCGAGATAGGTCTTGCCGCTGCCGGCGGGTCCCAGCGCGAACACCATGTCGCGCTCGCGCAGCGCCTGGAGATAGCCGCGCTGGCCGGGCGTGCGCGCCGCGATGGTGCGGCGGCGCGTGCGGATGCTTTCGCTATCGCCGCCGTCGGCGCCATTCTGGGTGCCGTTCTTGGCGAAGCGCACGGCCGCATCGACGTCGGCCATCTCGATCGACAGGCCGCGTTTCAGCCGCTCGTAGAGCCCGGTCAGCGCCTTGCTCGTGACCGTCACCTCGTCGCCCTCGCCCGTGACGTCGATCTGGTTGCCGCGCGCGTTCAGCTGCGCGCCCGTGAGGCTCTCGATGCGCACCAGATGCGCGTCGTGATTGCCGTAGAGCTGGGCGACCAGCGAGTTGTCCTCGAACGCCATACGCTTGGTAACGCTCACGCCGCCACCTCTTCTTCCTGAAGCGCGATCTCGCCCGAGAGGCTGTTGGCGTAGCCTTCGATCAGCCGCGTCTCGACGATCCGGCCGATCAGCCGCGGCGATCCCTGGGCATAGACCGACTGCAGCCACGGCGATTTGCCGATCAACTGCCCCGGCCGCCGGCCAGGCTCGGCGAACAGCACCGGCACGGTGGTGCCCGCCTTGGACAAGTTGAACTCGTGCGCCTTGCGGCCGATCAGGGCCTGAAGGGCTGCAAGGCGCGCGACCTTGACGTTCTCCGGCACCTGGTCGGCCATCGCCGCACCCGGCGTGCCGGGGCGGCGGCTATAACGGAACGAGTACGCCGCGGCGAAGCCCATCGCTTCGATCAGCCGCATCGTGTCGTCGAACTCGGCGTCGCTCTCGCCCGGGAAGCCGACGATGAAGTCGGACGACAGAGCGAGATCCGGCCGCACGCTGCGCAGGCGATCGACCAGCCGCAGATAGAGGTCGCGGTCATGGCCACGGTTCATCGCCTCGAGGATGCGGTCCGACCCGGACTGCACGGGCAGGTGCAGGTACGGCATGAGCTGCGGCACGCTGCCGTGGGCTGCGATCAGGTCGTCGTCCATGTCGCGCGGATGCGAGGTCATGTAGCGGATGCGGGCCAGGCCATCGATCTCGGCCACGGCGCGGATCAGCCGTCCCAGCGACCAGGTCGAGCCGTTGGGCCCTTCGCCGTGATAGGCGTTGACGTTCTGGCCCAGCAGCGTGATCTCGATCGCGCCCGCCGCCACGAGCTGCCGGGCTTCGGCGAGCAGCGCCACCGCCGGCCGCGAATACTCGGCGCCACGCGTATAGGGCACGACGCAAAAGGTGCAGAACTTGTCGCAGCCTTCCTGGATCGACAGGAAGGCCGAGCCCGCGCGAATGCCCTGTGGCGACGGCAGGTGGTCGAATTTGCTCTCGGGCGGGAAGTCCGTGTCGAGCACGCCGGCGCCCGGCAGGCGCTTACCCGCCTTCAGGATCGCCGACTTGCGCTCGACCTCGGCCAAGAGCTGCGGCAGCCGATGATAGGCCTGCGTGCCGACCACGATGTCGACGGCGGGCTGGCGGCTCATGATTTCGGCGCCCTCGGCCTGGGCCACGCAGCCGGCCACGGCGATCGTGAGGTCGCGGCCTTCGGCACGGCGCTCGATCTTGGTGGCGCGCAGACGGCCGAGCTCCGAATAGACCTTCTCCGAGGCGTGCTCGCGGATGTGGCAGGTGTTCAGCACGACCAGGTCGGCCTGCTCGGGCGCCGACGCCACGGCGTAGCCCAGCGGCCGCAGGATGTCGGTCATGCGGTCGGAATCGTAGACATTCATCTGGCACCCGTAGGTGCGGATGAACACACGCTTCTGTGCCTTCGGTGCAGTCACGGAGCGGCTTCTATCACCGGTGCCGGAAGGGGTCGAGTCGGCGGGCGGGCGCGGAACTATGCGGCGGCCTTGTCGCTGTCAGACAGCGACTTGGCCGGCGGCGGCAGCAGTTCCAGCCGCCCGGTATTGGCCGCCTGCACGCCCGACGAAACCAGGCGGAAGCAATGCTCGGCCAGCTTCTTGCGGTCGCCGAGCTGGTCGATGTCGATCGGCGGGAAGAACGTCACCACCGCCTCGGTCTCGCCGAGGCAGACCATCTGCCAGAGGTGCGGCACCAGGTCGAGGTCGCCGAACCAGGCGAACAGCGGCCGCCAGTAGCGGCCAAGCGGAATGCCGTCGAGGCGCGTGTAGGAGATCGCCACCGGCTGGACGACGATCGGCCGGCCGTCGCGCCGCAGCTGGGCCACGCCGAACAGGGCGCTGCGGAACGGCAACACCCGCGTGCCGTCGCTCGACGTGCCCTCGGGGAACAGCATCAGATTGTCACCGGTGTTCAGCCGCCGCATCATCTCGTCGCGGCTGGCGCTGGTCTTGCCGGACGAGCGCTCGATGAAGATAGTGCGCTGCGCCTTGGCCAGGGTCGAGAAGAACGGCCAGGTCGCGACCTCGGCCTTGGCCACGAAGCTGCCCGGCACCAGCCCGCCCATCACCTCGATGTCGAGATAGGAGACGTGGTTGCTGACGAAGAGCGTCGGCGTCACGTCCGAGCGCCGGCCGTGCACGCGCACCTTGATGCCGAGGATGAAGCAGACGATGCGGTGATAACCGACCGGCATCCAGCGGATGACCGGTTGGAGGCGCAGCGCCAGGGCCAGGAAATAGAACGGCAGGAGGACCAGCGTCAGCGTGACGTAGGCCAGCAGCCGGAAGCCGCCGCGCAGGGGAGAGCCGATCCACATCGTGGTGTGATTGCGCGTCCCGTCAGCGAACGCCGCGCTCGTAATGACGGATGTACTTTTCCGTCACCAGCTCGGTCTTGACGATGATGAATACGTCGGTCGAGTCGAACTCGCGGTCGATCACCGCGCCGTCGCCGACGAAGCCGCCCAGCCTCAGGTAACCCTTGATGAGCGGCGGCACACGCGTCATCGCCTTGCGCTTGTCGAAGCTGTCGGGCGCCAGGATGTTCATGTCGACGTAGCGCTCGGGTAGCGCCCGCACCCGAATCTCCGGCGGGGCGAGATGGTTCTGGTAGAGGTACGACAGCGCCTGCTCGTGCTGCTGCGGATCGGTGCCGGGGACGCTGGCACAGCCGAACATGACCTTGATGTCGTAGTGGTAGGCGTAGAGCGCGATGCCGCGCCACAGCATCTGCATGGTCGCGGTGTTGCGTGCGTCCTTGGCGATGCACGAGCGGCCGAGCTCGAGCACTTCGCCGGGAAAGTCGATCATTTTCTGGATGTCGTACTCGGCGGCGGAATAGAACCGGCCGGCGCGCGCGGCGGCCTCGCGCCGGATCAGGCGGTAGGTGCCGACGATGCCCTCGGGGCCCTCGCCGCGGCGGCGGTCGAGCACCAGCAGGTGGTCGCAGACCCGGTCGAATTCGTCGAAATCGCGGCGGTCCATCGCCATGTCGGGCGACGGATGAGCCGACATCTCTTCGTAGAAGACGCGATAGCGCAGCGCCTGCGCGGCATCGATCTCGGCCGGCGTCTGGGCCAGCCGGACCTCGAAGTCGCCGGCCACGACCTGAACGATCTCGCGGTTGGAAATCGGCGGGCCAAGAAGTTCGGACTCGCTATCAGCACGGTCAATGCGCATGGGTAATCCGCAAGGTGGCCGCCCCGGTCATGGGGCCATTATCGAGCCCGCAGGAAACGCGTCTACTCATTTCTGACGGTCTGTCTTGCCGTCGATGGGAACGCCATAGAGCTCCAGGCGGTGGCCGACGAGGCGATAGCCGGCCTTCTCGGCGATGCGCCGCTGGAGATCCTCGATCTCGTCGTTATGGAATTCGATGACACGGCCGGTCTGGATGTCGATCAGATGGTCGTGGTGCTCTTCCGGAGTCTCCTCATAGCGCGCACGGCCATCGCCGAAGTCGTGCTTGGCGAGAATGCCGGCTTCCTCGAACAGGCGCACGGTACGATAGACCGTGGCGATCGAGATGTTGGGATCGACCGAAGTCGCGCGCTTGTGCAGCGCCTCGACGTCGGGATGGTCCGACGATTCGGAGAGAACGCGGGCGATGACGCGGCGCTGGTCGGTCATCTTCAGACCGCGTTCGGCGCACAGCGCCTCGAGCTTTGAACGGCTATCGGGCATGTATCGCTACCCTACACCGGCCCGCGGACGGGGTATAGTTGCGGACATGCACACCCCCGCCTCTCCGGCCGCCGCCGACCAGGCCCTCGACATCACGGACGAGGTCTGCCCGATGACCTTCGTGCGCACCAAACTGCGCCTGGAACGCATGAGTCCGGGCGAAGTCCTGAGTGTGCGGTTGCGCGGCGAGGAGCCGTTGCGCAACGTGCCGAAGGCGGCGAGCGAGGAGGGGCACAGCATTTTGGGGATAGTATCGGAGGGGAGTGACCATATCGTGACTATCCGTCGCGCGTGAGGGCAAGGCGCATCACGATCGCATCCGCCGGCGGACGATCGCCGCGCCGGTAGTAGCCGGCACGCCGGCCGACCGTGCGAAAATCCTTCTGCCCATAGAGTGAGCACGCTCCCGGATTGTCGATGCCGACCTCGAGGAAGAGCGTCGTGGTGCCGGCGGCGCGGGAGTGATCGATCACCGCCTCGAGCAGCGCGCGCCCGGCGCCGCGCCGGCGATGGCCGGAATCGACGGCGATGGTGAGCAGCTCGGCTTCGTCGCCGGCCACGCGGCACAGCGCGAAGCCCGCTTCCTTGCCGTCGCTCAGAAGAAGTATCCCGCTCACGCCCGGCGAGGCCATGAGCTCGGCCACGTCCTGGCGCGTCCAGGCGCGTTCGCCGAGCGGCGCGAACGCCTCGCTGTGGAGCGCCGCGGCGCGATCGAGATCGAGCGCGCCGAGCGGCCGCAGTTCGAAGCCGCTCATGCCTCGACCGTGCGCCGCACGCCGTCGGGAGAGGTGATGTTGACGCCGCGCAGGTAGAGTGGCCGCGGCAGGCCTTCGGTCCGGTTGCGTACGCGCCAGCCGTCGACACCCTCCTCGAGCGCCAGCCGGACGAGCACGGCCGGATCGGGCAAGGCGATCTCGGCCGTGGCGTCGGCGAACAGCGGCGCGAGCACGGCGGCCTCGGGCCCGATCACGACGCAGGGCCGTCCGGCCAGTCGGGCCGCGAGCGCTTCGGCGGTGGCGAGGAATGGCTCATGGCCACCTGCCCCCCGATCACCTGCCCCCAAATCACCTGCCCGAAGTGCGCAAAACCAGTCGCCGAGATGGCTGTCGATGGCCGCGACCGCGAGCCGGTCTCTGGCACTCGCCTGCGCCAGCAAGGCCGCCGTGGTGGCGATGCCCGCCAGCGGTATGCCGAGCGCCATGGCCAGCCCGCGTGCCGCGGCAAGGCCCACACGCACGCCGGTGAAGCTGCCCGGCCCGACCGTGCAGGCGATCAGCGACAGCGCGCGCGGCGCGACGCCGGCGGTCCGCAGCACATCGGCGATCACGGGCAGCAGGCGCGCGGCCTGCTCGCGCCCCTCCTCGCGCGCGGACGCCAGCACCGCGCCGTCGCGCACGACCGCGACGCCGAGCCCGCTCACCGCGCAATCGAAGGCGAGCACGAGACTCATGTCCGGCTGGCGCTCGCGGTGGGGGCTGGGCATTCTATCGTCATGAAACTCGACCTGGTTGCGATCGCTCCACCCGACTTCGACGTCGAGGTGAGCCTGGCCTATGCGACCGACGCCAATCTAACGGGCAAGCCGGTCTACCGGAACGCCGAATGCTGGCTGCACGCCGAGGCCGCGGACAAGCTGCGCACCGCCATCGCGCTCGCCCGGCCGCTCAGCCTGCGCCTGCGCATCTTCGACGCGCTGCGCCCGGTCGAGGCGCAGTGGGCGCTGTGGAACGTCAATCCCGATCCGGAATTCCTCGCCGACCCGCGCCGCGGCTCGCCGCATTCGCGCGGCGTCGCGGTCGACCTCACGCTGATCGGCCGCGACGGGCGCGACCTCGAGATGGGCACCGGCTTCGACGCCTTCACGCCGCTCTCGCATCACGGCCGCACCGATGTCTCCGCCGAGGCGCAACGCAATCGTCTCGTGCTGATGGGATTGATGACTGCAGCGGGATGGGACTTCTATCGCAACGAGTGGTGGCACTATCAGCTGTTCGACGCGCGGCGCTATCCGCTCGTCTGCGACGCCGACCTGCCGCGACCAATGCTTTAGGAGCCCGACAGCCTGGCGCTGTCGAAGTCGGTGAGCTTGTCCTCGCGCATCACCTGGCGCACGAACTGCACGTAGCCCAGACCACGCTCGGAGTAGCGCAGCAGCTGCCCGATCAGCTTGTAGCCGTCCGGCGTCTCACCGCGCTCGCGCATGGCAGCGCGCTCGTTGCGGAACGCGGCATAGGCGGGGTGCGTGTTGAGGTTCACGACATAGGCCTCGGCCGCCTCGCCGACGGTGGCGAAGGGCTGCGGCATGCCGGCGCCCGGCTTCCACGATACGGCGACGGCGTGCTGGCCGCCCGACTGGATCTGGCCGAACAGCGCGTTGCCGGTGCGGGCGGCGAACGACGTGCCCCAACCCGACTCGATGCCGCTCTGCGCGATCGCCATCGACGGCGGCACGATGTCGACGCGGCGCACGAGCTTGTCGATCTGGTCCTTGTCGATCTGGTCCATCGTCATCTCGTAGCGGTCGGCGAGCTGCAGCAGCCAGGCGCGGTCGAAGTCGCTGAGGCTGACGGGATTCTCGGCAAACTTGTCGCGCAGGTGCAGAAGCTGGTCGCGCTCGGCCATGACCCGCTGGTTGACCTCGAGGATGACCGGCAGCAGCGCGGTAATGAACAGCATCTTGCGCTCGACACCGTCCTTGGTGTTGAGGTCGTCGGGCACCCGCTCGACCTTGATCGGCGGCACGGCGACGCCCAGGCGGACCTCGTCGAGCGTGTAGGACTGGTCGCGGAAGAAGCCGGCGAGCTCCTCGGCGGTGCGCGGATTGATGGCGCGCAGCTGCTGGACCTGGCGGCGCACGGCGTTGCCTGGCGCGGCGAACCGGCCGTGACCGCCGGCGATGTCGCGCACGTTGAACGCGCTCTGCTCTTCGCTCTCGACGTCGTTGCGCACGAAGATCAGCGCCGCGGTGTCGGCGTTCATGGGCGGCAGGAACGCCGGCAGGCTGGAGGCGAGATGACCGATCGGGTTGAGGCTCAGGAGAGAACCGGCGTCGATGGACGGAAGCGGTTCGCGCATTCCGACTCCGGTGAGAAGGACCGCCGCCCAGGTGGCGGGGAAGGCGTATCGTCGCCCGCGATCGAGCGCAGGCCGTATCGGAAACCGCATGCTTTTCTCTTCTTTATTGGGAACGAACGATCCATGCACGCCGCCCTAGGGGCTGCGACGCTACGCACTAACCGACGCTGAACGCTTGACTGGCGGGAAGCCTACTGGACTGCCTGCACTTCGACGACTTCCGGCACGTAGTGCTTCAGAAGATTCTCGATTCCCATCTTCAGGGTGGCCGTCGAGCTCGGGCAGCCCGAGCAAGAGCCCTGCATGTGCAGGTAGACCACGCCGTCACGGAAATCCTGGAAGACGATGTCGCCGCCGTCCTGGGCCACTGCCGGCCGGATGCGGGTCTCGAGCAGATCCTTGATCTGGGCAACGACCTCGTCGTCGTCCTCGGCTGCGGCGACCGGGGCCGCCCCACCGTCGACGGCAACGACGGGCTCGCCCGACGTGTAATGCTCCATGATGCCGCCCAAGATCGAGGGCTTCAGGATTTGCCACTCCTTGTCCGCGGCCTTGGTGACGGTGACGAAATCGGAGCCGAAGAACACCCGCTCCACGCCATCGACAGCGAACAGGCGCTTGGCCAGGGGAGACGTGGCCGCCGTGTCGGCGCCAGCGAAGTCCATCGTGCCCTTGTCCATCACCACCCGGCCGGGCAGGAACTTCAGGGTCGACGGGTTGGGGGTCTGCTCGGTCTGGATAAACAAACTAACCTCCGAGGATGGGCGGGAACCGGTCCTGCCCTTGAAAGTGCTCGTCCGAGGTAGGAACCAGCAGCAAGTCGATCAAGATGATTCTTGAGTGTCTCTGTATAAATATTATGGAATATTCTATTATTAACCTTGAATCAGGGTCGACTAGCGCCCTCTCCTTGGAAATGCCGTGGTTCGCTATGCGCTATGCATAGCCCGGTTCCGGGGGAACTCTTTGGAAAAGAGTCGCACCGATTTCTTCACATTCTATGCAATTGCGTCGACCTCGGCCTCAGTGAGACCGCCCGGCACGATGGTGAGCGGGATGCGGAGCTGGCCGCCGCCCTTGCCGATGAAGGCGCTGACCAGCGGCCCCGGGCCTTCGTTCGTCGACGAACTACCGAGCACCAAAACCGAGATCGAACGGTCCTCGGCGATCAGTTTCAGCAGCTCCTCGCGGCTCTTGCCCTCGCGAATATGAATCGCCGGCGGCTGCCCGGTCAGCGTGGCGGCGGTTTCGGCGTGGGCGCCCACCACCTGCTCGGCCTGCTGGCGGGCTTCCTGGCGCATCAAGTCGGCGACGCCGCCCCATTGCTGGGTTTCCGGCGGATGCATCACATAGAGCAGTGCCACCCGGCCGCCGGTGCGCTTGGCCCGGCGGCAGGCATAGCGCAGCGCCGTCGGCATCTCGGGACTTTCGTCGACCACGACCAGAAAGACGCGTGTGGTGTCGGCCATGGCCGGTTCTCCCCTAATCTTCGCCTAGAGCCGGCGCACGACCGTGCCGCCGACCCAGCCGACCAGCAGCGCCATCAGGATGGCGCCCAATCCGTAAAGCTCGCCCTGGTGGCCCGCCCAGCCGGCAAGCTGGGCGTTGAAGCCGACCTTGCTGACCGGCAGCGGCCGCGACACGGCGGCGACGATCTTGCCCTCGCGCAGGAGATAGGCCCGGACGTCGTAGACCCCCTCCGGCAGGCGCGACGGGAACGGCAGGTCGACGCGGAACAGGCGGCTGGCCTGGATGGTGACCTGGCCGATGTCGGCCGGAAACAGGCCCTCGCGCCGCTTGACGTCGAGCAGGCCGGTCCGGAAGCGCGTCAGCTCGCTGGACTCGCGCTGGCCGACCGAGCGCACCGTGCTCATGCGGTCCTCCAGCGACAGGATCTCGCCGCCGGTGCCGCGCGCCAGCAGGCGCTGCAGCGGCTGGCTGGCGGCGATGTAGTAATAGGCCGGCACGTCGTCGAAGCCCTGGCGGCCGGTGTTGAGCCATAGGCCGAGGAAGCGCTCCTTGCGCATCACCGTCTCGCGCGCGGGCGGGCCGGAGACCACGACGACGACCTCGCCCGGCGGATCGAACATGCCGAACAGCAGCAGCTTCTCGCCCTGGAAGGCCGAGGTGATCGACACCCGCGCCGCCGACAAGTCCATGACCAGGTCGGGCGGCGGCGGCGGCACGTCGGGTACGTCCAGTTTGGGACCGGGCAAGGCCGGTGTCTCCACGCGCGGTCCCTGCGCAAAGGCAGGCACGGCCAGGAACGCGACCAAGAACATGACCAGGACGGCGACGCGCCTCACTTCAGCACCTCGCGCAGGCCCAGCGAATAGGGCGAGTACGGCGCGCGCAGCAGCTCGATCAGCAGCTCGGCCGCCACCCCCAGGATCAGCAGCGCCATCAGCCCGCGCAGCGCCACGCCCGGCATCTTGGCCGCGATGCGCGCGCCGATCGGGGCGCCGACCACGCCGCCCAGGATCAGCAGCAGCGCCAGCACGACGTCGACCGTGCCGTTGGTCGCCGACTGCAGGAAGGTGACGTTGGCGGCCACGAACAGGACCTGGAAGTTCGACGTGCCGATAACGACCGACGTCGGCATGCCGAGCAGGTAGATCATCGCCGGCACCAGCACGAAGCCGCCGCCGACGCCCAGGATGGCCGACAGGATGCCGATCACGAAGCCCAGCCCGATCGGCAGCAGCGCGCTGATGTAGAGCTTCGACTTGTAGAAGCGCATCTTCCACGGCAGGCGATGGACCATGTAGTGCTGGTGCAGCTTGCCGCGCGGCGTCTCGGGATTGCGCTTGTGCCTGAAATAGGTGCGCAGGCTCTCGAACGACATCAGCCCGCCGATCGCCGACAGCATGACGACGTAGAGCACGGCGATGGTGAAATCGATCTGGCCGATGCGCTTCAGATACGTGAACAGGGTGACGCCGACCGACGAGCCCGCGATGCCCCCCAGCAGCAGCACCAGCCCCATGCGCAGGTCGACGTTGCCTCGCCGCCACTGGACCTGCAGCGAGGACACCGAGTTGGCGATCACCTGGTTGGCCTGGCTGGCCACCGCGACGGCCGGCGGGATGCCGACGAAGATCAGCAGCGGCGTTGCCAGGAACCCGCCGCCGACGCCGAACATGCCGGCCAGCAGCCCGGCCACGCCACCCAGGCCCAGCAGCACGAAGACGTTGATCGATTGCTCGGCGATCGGGAGGTAGATCTCCACGCGCCGGCTCTATTTCAGCAGGATGGCGCTGATCTCGCGCAACTGCGTGCGCGCGCGCAGCAGATAGAAGCCCTGGGCCGCGAGATGGTTGGGGATCACGAAGGCGTCGGGCCAGCCGTTCCACACCACCCACGGCTCGAGCTGGGAGGCGATGCGGAAGGTCTCGACCGTGGCCTGCCAGGTGCCGGTCAGCCCCTTCTCCTTGATGATGTTCTCGAAGTCGGCGCCGAGCTCGCGCATCAGCAGGTAGTTGGCGTAGAGCCGGCCCTTGTTGAAGTAGAAGATATCGTCGCAGCGCGTGTCGAACAGGTTGCCGGCCTGCTCGATGATGTGCTGGTCGATCACCGCAGAGTCCGAGCCCTCGTCGTTGGCGATGCGGTCGATCAGCGCCTGCAGGTTGTCGGAGCGGCGCTCGAACACCGCCTGCCCCGAAGCCAGCCGCTTGTTGTAGGCCACCAACCTGTCGCGCCCGGCGCGGTACTTCTGCGCCGAGGTGGCCGACGGCCACAGCGAGACGCTGGGCTGCCAGATCCAGATGTTGGGCTGCTCGTTCAAAAAGCCGCGCGCCTGCTCGAGGTCGCGGTCGGTCTGGCTCGAGCCGCGCGTGCGGCCCAACTGATCCATCAGCTCGGTCGAGAAGCGGCCGAGTGCGGCCATGATGCCGCGCTGGAAATTCGGCATGTTGTCGAGGACGCCGGCCGGCATGAAGAACGGCTGCATCGGCGTCCAGCTGTGGACGTCGACCTCGCGCGTCACCAGGCCGGAGGCCACGGCCACGGCGCGGCTCTCGCCCGGCGCCATGCCGCTGGGGCCAAACTGTGGATCGTCGTCGATGTTCTCGACGATCATCGCGCCCAGCGGATAGTAGAGCACCAGCAGCGCCACCAGCAGCCACAGCATCAGCCGCCAGCGCGACCGCACGCCGCCAGAGCCTTTGTCGCCGCCAGCCGACCTGCGAAAACGAATCGCGCGCAACCCGTCCCAGCGGCGGTGCCAGAACGAGCGTCGCGGCGCTTGCGGAGCGGCACCGTCGTCGGGATCGAACGTCATGGTGCACTCTAGCCCGAAGAGCTGCCCGAATTGCGGAAAATCGATGAACTCGCGAAGGCTGACATTCGCTTTTCCCCCCGACGACGATGATACAGTGCGGGCATGGCACTCGATCCCGAATCCCAACGTCTCATCGACCTGACGGCCGCGGCCAACCGCCCGGCCTGGAACACGCTCACCCCGCAGGCCGCGCGCGAGCTCTATCTGTCGCTCCGGCCGGCCAGCCAGGGCCCGATGCCCGACGGCATCGCCGTCACCAACCGCACGATCGCCGGCAAGGACGGCCACCGGATCGCGGTCCGCCTGTACCGGCCCGACCGCGCGCCGGCCGAGGCGCGGCTGCCCGCGTTGCTCTATGCCCACGGCGGCGGCTGGGTGTTCGGCACCCTCGACAGCCACGACGTGCTGTGTGCCCAGCTCGCCATCGAGGCCGGCATCGCCGTGCTGGCGGTCGACTATCGCCTCGCGCCCGAGGTCCGCTTCCCCGGCGCCTTCGACGACGTGGTCTCGGGCCTGCAGTGGCTGGCCGCGCACGGCCCTTCGATCGGCGTCGACCCCGCGCGGCTGGCGATCGGCGGCGACAGCGCCGGCGGCAACCTCGCCGCCGCGGTGGCGCTGTGGGCACGCGACAACAAGGGGCCGAAGCTGCGCATGCAGCTCTTGGCCTACCCGGTCACCGACATGGTGGCGCGCGGCGACTCCTACAGGCATTTCGAGGATGGCTACGGCCTCAACGCCGTGACCATGGAGTGGTTCATGGACCACTACCTGCCCGACAAGAAGGCACGCGACGACTGGCGGGTCTCGCCGCTGCGCGCCAAGTCGCTGGCCGGCCTGCCGCCGGCGCTGGTGGTGACGGCGGGCTACGACCCGCTGCGCGACGAGGGCCGCGCCTACGCCTGGCGCCT
>JBEPUH010000024.1:0-78866 GCA_041691635.1 Hyphomicrobiales bacterium | reverse complement strand
AATCGATAACCGATTCCTCTGGCAAGATATTTATTGGGTTTTCACCCTAGTTGCGGTCCGCTAACGTACCTATTCGCGCAGCACGATGCTCAGCAGGGAGCTGTGGACCTGCAGGTGGCCGTTGTAGGCGATGAAGCCCAGATCCCTGAACTTGTTCATGAAGTGGCTGACGCGCGAGCGCGTCGTGCCGATGATCTCCGCGAGCATTTCCTGGCTGATCTCGGTCGCGATCGGCTGGGGACCGCCCTCCTTGCCGAAATTGGCGAGGAGAAGAAGCGTGCGCGCCAGACGCTTCTCGCTCGAGTTGAAGAGCTGGTCGACCAGATCCTCCTCGACTCGGCTGTTGCGGGCGAGCAGATGGACGATGAACAACTGGCCGAAGGTGGGTTCGGCGTCGAGGGTCCGCATCATCTCGGCCTTGCCAACGCGCATGACCTCGCTGTCGACCATCGCCTTCGCCGTCGCCAGCCGCAGCGGCTGGCCGATCAGGCAGCCCTCGCCGAAGAACTCGCCGGGACCGAGCAGCGCCACGACTGCTTCCTTGCCCTGCGTCGAGGCGACAACGATCTTGATCTTGCCCTTCTCGACATAGAAAACCGCGTCGGCCGGGCTCGCCTGCGAGAAGACCACGGCATTCTTGCGATGGCTCACGATCGTGCGGCCGCGCCCCACGGTCGCGAGGAAAGCCTTTGGATCGAACGCAAGGGCCGTACTCTTGGCCAATCGTCACCTTATTGCACGTGATCGTACAAGGCACCGTACACCCAATTGGCTGACAAGGACCTTTCATCGGAACCTGACCTGCGAGGCAAATCAGGCGGGCTCGGTAAAAGGTGTGCAGATAGTCGGCCGGCTTGGGAGAGGAGGAAGATTGCAGACGCAGTGACGTGGCGTTACTCAGGCCGATACCAACTCCGCCTCCAGAGCACCCGGAGCCAAAAGTCGGTCACATTCGGCTTCGGCGACCCCATAGGATGGGTCCGAGCGCGCACGTAGGCCTAGATACCGCTTATGTTATGGAGGTCGTGCTCCGGCTCCCTTGAAGGGCCAGAGCAAAGCATCACTCCTAGCGCCTGCGCCCGTGTCGACGAGCAGACAATGTGCTTGAGATGATGATTGGTGCATGGAAATGCAGTCACCGGTCGCCGCGACATCTGCTTCTGCTTCCCCGCCAAACCAGCGCCCCTGCAAAGGTCTCAACATTGGCACCCGCTTCGATGGGCACGGATTCGCCGGCGAGCATGGATTGATCGAGGAGGATCTCAAACTCTTGAGCTTCACGTTGGCCGTAGCCACGCGGCCAAGCGAAAGCTTCAGTACATCGCCAGGCACCCACCCTGCCGCTGGTGCGGATTTCCATGGGCCATCGCGTTGGACAGAGGCGGTGAGCGCAAGACGCGATTCTGACGCGGTAAGAGTTGTCTTGGCGCGGTTCTCCTGGAACAGGCCGAGTGTGGCATTAAAGAGCAGGGGGAAAGGCGATTGTTGCTGCTTCGACATATTTGCCGATCACCAACTCGAGCACGATCGCAGTCCCGAGCATCCATGGAACGGAGGCCCAGAATTCCTCTAGCGCCATGCGTATCGGATGCACGCTCGTGTCCGGCATTGCGTTCGCGCCGAGCTTCCCCGCAGCCGACGCTGCGCTTCATCCTTCGCCAGTCCGTTCTGGTGCCCAACATCGGCGGTGTTTGTCGGCGTGGCCGGCGGTGCCCCTGCCGGGGCCAGCTTGGCGAGCATGGTCGCTGTGCTCCCGTCGTCTAACGACCGCCGGCTACAGCGGGTCGCGCGGGCCGACAGAGCCATAGTAGCTATGGAATCGTCGCTCATAAGTCCGATCGATGGTCGTCGCCCGATCGTATGCCGGGCTGTCTTTGACCTTCTGGCGATCGACATTCAGATTCACGAGCTTGGTCGACCACTCGATGTTCTTTGCCGACCCTGGCGAGATCAAGACCTTCTGCCCGGGCCACCAGTTCTTCGTATCGACAATGAAGTAGTGGATGCTCCAATCGGTATCCTCCACCAAGAAGTCCTCGACATGACCGATCGCGCCGTCCAGGGCATGGATATGATATCCGGTAACGGCCGACACGCTGCGAAGGTGTGGATCGTCGTGCTCGTGCTGGGCATCGGCAATCCGCTCGTTGCGTCGCCTAGATTCCGAATTTGGTGGCTGCCTCATGCCGCCGATATGGCCCAAGCCGTAACCATAAGCCCCCATGTAAAAGCCGTTGTTCCAATAGGGATTCCAGCCGTAGTAATCGTAGACGTGGCTTTCCATCTGCCGCGACACCGGCCGATCCGCGTCGATGTTCGGGCTGTCCTTGATCTCCTGCTTGGTCAATCTGACCGGGAATTTCTCCTGCGCCAGGTCGACGTGACCCAAGACGGATGGCGGCAGAAGGATCAAGCGACCGGAGAGCCATGTGCTGGTATCGACGACCAACCAGCGGACCAACCATGTGGCATCGTCGAACAGGAAATCGCTGACGGTACCAAGACGACCGTCGCTTGCTTCGATGGCATAGCCTTTGATTTTTGACGCATTCCACAACATTGTGCACTCCTGATCTTCGCGGGAAGGCCGCATGGGCCAGTCAGCAGATCCGAAATTGTTCAATCGGTTTTCCGAGAGCCGGTTTGGCCGGGCGGGCCCCTGGCTTCACCAGCAAGCTTCAGATGCAAAATCGGCCTGCTGCCTGGCGGCCCGCGCTGGGTTGACGGGATCGGCGCAGGCGATTTCTTCGACTCAAGCCCCTCATCCGCGTTAGACAGAAAGTTATTGTCTCTGCCGCGCGTCGGCCTCTGCTTGTTGTCGGACATGGATCCACCTTCTGGCTCTCCGGTTCGAAGTGGCTGGAAGCGGCGAACCGGTCGGCGGCAACCTGTGGCGCGGTTTCCATGGTGCTCTGATCAAGCACCATAAAATTCACGGCTGAACACAGATACTAGAGGCCGACGAATGGGAGAGAGTCTGTGCTGTACTGACCACAACACTGAATTATTCGAGACCCCGCCGGCTCCGTCACGAAAGTCCCGCAACAATAAGCAAGTGCCATGCGTTTATAAGGTGGCCATCCAGCCGGTGCGAC
Organism: Hyphomicrobiales bacterium; assembly: GCA_041691635.1. Classification (GTDB taxonomy): domain Bacteria; phylum Pseudomonadota; class Alphaproteobacteria; order Reyranellales; family Reyranellaceae; genus Reyranella. The sequence continues at coordinate 75,771 of JBEPUH010000024.1, read as the reverse complement.
GAAGCAGGAGGATTTCGTGAGCAAAGCAAATGTATCTTTGACGACCAGCAGCCAAGCCTCCCCAAAGCTCGAGCAGACCCGGCAGACGCCAGAAGGTCCAGGCAAGCCAGCACCACCGCCGGAGGACAAGCCAAAGCCCGGACGTAAGCCGCTTTTTCGTAACTGAGTGCAAGAGGGCGTGACCGACGAGCCAGCGAGGACGGTGCAGCTGGTCGATACGACAAAACTCATCGAGGCCTAGATGTGAAGTGCTTCGCCCAATGCTCGCAGACTTGCTTCGTGGAATGCCTCGCCCAGCGTTGGATGAGCGAGGATGGAGGCGCCGACACGCACCTCGTTGAAAGTGCTGTCGACGGAAGAACCGCGATAGCCAGGGATTCCGGACGCCACCCTCTATGATGGCACCGCGGGTACCACACCCAGTGCCCTAACGGTGATGGACGCTTCAAATAGGCTTTAGGAATCTCAAGTAGAAAGCTGCGAACACCAAGACAATTCCTATATTCACTATTAGTCGTTCCCAGAACCGGTTTCTGAAGAACAGGAGATCCACAGCAACTACAATGGCTGCCATCAGCGCGACGTAAAGTACTACAGCAGCCTCCCTTCTCATTTTGAGTCCCCAGTTTCAAAGTATCCGACATTCCCTGGATGGCGCCGGATTGACAAGGACAACACCAATTCTCCGCGCTGCTTGGAAGCCAGAGGCACCGGTCTCCAGAACCTCGGCATGAAGTGCCCGTCGCCTCTAAATCCTTAGACAATCAATCCCTTCATTGGCGCGACGGCTTCGGAACCCGGAAAAACATCGCGGCCGAGAACTGCGGGAGATCCGCCCAGCAGGTCAACCGCCACGCCCTTGAGGATGGCACGCATATCCGTCGTCGCCGCGAGGTCCCGTCCATCACGAAGTTGGCTCTGTCTGAGGCCCGGCCAATCGGCAATGACCCGACCGCCGCGCACGGCGCCGCCGGCGAGGAACATCGCCGCGCCGGTGCCGTGATCAGTGCCCTGAGTGCCATTGATGCGCGCAGTCCGGCCAAATTCGGTGATGGCGACGACCACTGTGTCCTTCCAAGCCGGCCCTAGCTCACGCTCGAACGCGGCAAAGGAGTTGTCCAAGCCTGTCAGCAATCGGGTCAGTCGACCGATCTCCTGGGCGTGCGTATCCCAGCCTTCAAAGGCCAGGGCCGCGATCCGAGGACCATCGGGCTGGGCCAGAAGGCGCGCCGCACCGGTGGCCAGTTGTTCCATACCATTGGGATCACCGGGACTGCCGCGGCCCTTAACGCCCAAACCGGACGCAATCTTGCCCGTCGCAATCCCCTCGGTCAGGAGACGCGCGAACAGGGGATCGGTGTGGCTGTAGAGGTCCATCAGGCGTTGTGACAGTTCCCCGCTCGCCGGCTTGAGCGTGGCCGGTGCCCACCCAAGCACCGGCGCTTTGCCGCGAATGACGAGCGGTGCGTTGGCGCCGATCGCCAGCCCGCTCGTGGTCGACGCCGCGCCCGGCATCACGTGCTCGCCCTTCGGCAATGTCAGGAGTAGGCGATTAAGCCACCCCGTTTCAGTGTGCCCGGGTCCCGGATAGCCCGATTCGAGCACGTCCTGACCGTCGAAGTGCGAGCGGTCCCGATAGGCTGTGGCGCAGGCGTGAACGACCGCGGCTTGGTTGGCGTGATAGAGCCGCGCGAAGTTCGGCATTGACGAGTCCAGAGCGAAGAAGCCGTCGAGTTTGAGCGCAGGATTGGGACCGTTCGTGGTCAGCGCAATCGACTGGCGGAGTTCCTTGTAAGACGGATCGCCGATCGGCGGCACAGCCGTCAGACCGTCGAGCGCGCCGCGCAGAATGATGACGACGAAGCGCGGATCCCGGCCGCCTGCCGCCTGGGCAAAGCGCGGCATGAAGGCCGAGGAGAACAGGGCGCCGGCGCCACCGAGGAGGGCGCGACGGGAGGGGGAAGCGATATTGTATGCCATGGTCAGCGCCTTTGGAATTCGGGGGAGAGGAAGGCGATCGAAACGGCCTGCGCCTTGGTCTCGGCGCGCGAGATGGCGTGCTCCGTGTCCGGCGAGAGGAGTGCACCCAGCGTATCCGAGGCGAAGCGGCGCGGATCGACGCGGCCCGGCGGCATGTTGGCGACCATGTTGGCGACGTCGATGCGCGTGGCCAGCCCTTCGGAAGAAGCCCAGGCATCGACCGTGTCGGAAAAGCCGTTGGGTCCCGAAGGGTTCCACAGCGGCTGCCCCATGGCGTTGAGCACACCGACGATTAGATTGGGTTTCGGCCGCTCGCCACTCGCGCGGAGGAGCGCCACTAAATACTCGAGCGGCGACCGTATCTTGACGAGCTTGGGATCCCACGCCTCGTCAGAGCCAATGAGTGTCTGGTAGACGGCCGAGAGGTCACCGCGGGTACGTGTGTAAGTGGCTGCCATATTGGCGACCAGGCGTGGCGGCGGTGTATCGGTGACGAAATAGCGCGCGAGCTTCAGGGCGATGTGGTGCGCCGTAGCGGGGTGGTGCGCGAGGTCGCGCAGGACCGCGCGGCCCTGGCTGATGCCGTTGTTCTGGTAGGTGACGCCCAGGACAGCGTGGGCGCCGGGCTCGTGGGCATTTTCGTTGAAGGCAAAGTTGCCGGGGATGCCAAATCGATTGCCAGGCCTGGCAACGGTCCAGCCGGTGATGATGCGCGCAAACGACGTAACGTCGCGTTGCGTGTATCTCCAGTACGTTTGTGACGATCTAGGCAACAAGAGCGTGGAGGAGTTGGAAATTCTCCCGGTAATGCCAGGTCAACGCTATCCCGACTTCAAGGGCATCAAGATCAGTTGGTACGACGACGTTACCTTCCTGAACGAAGCGCTCGGGCTTGATTAGCCATGTTGATCGGTCGCGATGAATTCATTGGTCAGTTTGCAATCTCGATCGGCGTTCATAGTCTCAAGCTCTGGCACAAGCGGTCGGAAACGCCGCCCTTTCACGTCTCTACGTCGATTCACAGGGTGATCGGGACAGGAGGGGGACAACTTCAGCTCAACTCGGCTGCATTCGCCACCATCATCCATCCAGTTATTGAAGCGCTACATCGTCAGATCTCAACGAGCCAACGACCAGAGCCGACCGCAATCGCCGGACTCGTGTATGACGCATTGGCGAGCGCAGGCATCGAGGTAACGCTTGCAGGCCCACGGTATGGCCATAGTGAAGTGGCCGTATCACGTTAGGTTGGCTCATGCGACTCGCATCCGTACACGACACCGGCCGCAGCTTGACCCTCAGCGGTCACCCGTTGGGTGTCTACTGCCGGCGTTGCACGCACCGCTCTCTCTTCTCATTTGCTGTACTTGAAGCGCACGGCAACGACCGCAGGCAGCTTATTCGCCTACCGCTGCTGTGTCGCTGTGGCCGGAAAGACTTGCAGCTTTATCTATTTGAGACCGCTGCGGAGGCTGTGGCGTTCCTCCCTGGGCAACTGAGGGTAGCGGGCTGAGACGCCCGAGGCGTCCCCATGGTCTTTCCAAGTCAATCGGGCCGAGCGTGAGCGCCGCCATTGGTTCTGGCGCTGCTGTCGCGATTATCACGTTCTGTAAGAGTGACATGCGCGGGCGCCACTGCTCGGCAAGTCGAAGGCTGTATCGAGAAAGCCCGACGGAGCGGCGCACCCTCAGGATCAAAGCTGGGGTGGATTAAATCCCCTCACGTCTTTCCACTGTTTGCTGCATTCTGAGGCCGCACGACGGCGGCTATGCGCCGCGATCTGTAGCGCGAGGCTTCCACCGGAGGCGTTGGCATGGGTAGCGAATGACCCAAACCGGACATTGGTATGCCACGTGACAGGTATCCGCATTCGGAAGATTAGGCTGGCAGAGGCCATCGACCTTCAAGGCCGCCTGATTGCCTCGGTAACATCTTCGGTGACAGCACTGGCGTGCTGTTGGATGGTTGATGCATCGAAATGGGAGATCAAATGAATCAACGAGCCCTCGTTGCGGCGCTCGGCGGCACGGCGGTAACGTGGCCACAGGCGGGGCGCGCTCTGCAGCAGGGGCGCAAGCCGCTTTTTTGCCACCACGCGAGCGCCCGAGGCCCTCGGTCCGTCGCTCGGCTGCGTCGGTCCAGTATCGAATGAGTGCCTCGGGCGGCCGTGAATCTGATAGCGGCCATCGTACGCTTACTCCGAACGACTTCGTTCCCGTTTGAAATTGAAGATCTTCAGCCGCCGTCGCCTATTATCGAATAGGGCGCCCAGAACAACGGATGAGCGTACGTGAAGACCGTCTTGCCCTTGTCGTCCTGGAACCCCGGACCGTCCATCAGATCGAGCATCGCCCGGCGCAAGGCATCGGCGCGCGAGAGCTTGGGATCGGCAGCCTGATGGCGAAACAGATCGGTGACCAGATCCCGCGCCGATTGCGAATGAACCGACCAGTTGGTGACCAGGATCGCGCGCGTTCCGGCATAGAAGAACGCACGGCCGAGTCCGGAGGCCGCCTCCGCGCCCGCGCCGTCGCCCGCCCCGGTGTTGCAGGCCGAGAGCACGACCCAGTCGGCGTCGAGCTTCAGGGCCAGGATCTTCTCCAGGGTGAGCAGTCCGTCGCCCGATCCGCCCGTCACCGCGGGCGCGCTGAGCGCCAGGGCAGGCTGCGTCAGCCCGTCGAGTTCACCCGCGACCAGCCCGTGGGTCGCGAACGCCACGACGCGGTATTGCGTGAGGTCGGCATGCGTAACGTTCTCTTCACTCGCCGCCTTGCCGAGATGCAGCGCCTTGCGATCCGTCTTCAGCGCGGTCGCCACCGACAAGAGCTCGTCGGTCGTGTCGGGCAGAGCCGGCAGGGAAGCCAGCGTGGCGCTGGCGAGCCCGCTGACCTGGGGCGCTGAACGGCGTTCGAGCGGCGCGCTGCCCGGCGCTATGGCGGGCCCGGCCACAGGAGCCGTCTTCTCGGCTTCGGCGGCCTGCTCCTTGTTGAATAGCGGATCGCCGAAGCCGATCAACGGCTGACGACCCGCAGCGCTGGCCGGCAACTGGCGCAAGGTGCGGAAGGCGGCCGCCGAGGGAACCAGAGAGATGGCATGGGTGCGCGCCAGCCACGAGACCTTGCGATAGGCCGCAAATGCGGCGCCGGCGTCCAACGGCAGGGCGGCCGGCACAGTCGGCAGTATGCCGAGCGGCAACAGGCCCAGCGCGCCGTTGGTTGCGACGATGAGGCTTCGCGCCGGCCGCCACGTGGCCTCGAGCGGCTTCAGGAGCAAGGTGTAGAGTTCGTGTGCCGACGCCAGGTCGAAGGCAGGTATGTCTCCGACCGAGGTCGCGTTCGGTTCGAGAGCCTCGCGCAGCTTCTTTACCTTTGTCTCGAGATCACTCGCCTTGAGATCGATCATGGCGAATGTGGCGGGACCGACCTTCGGTACTCCCCAGACAAAGCTCTTCTCTGCGCCAAAATAGAAGGACAGGAAGGCCTCGTCGGGACGCAGGGCGTCGCGCACTTGCTCGACTGTCGCGGGCTTGGGATCGATCAGGTCTGCGTAGGCCGGAAAGCGTACGCCGATGTCCAGACGTGCCTTCGTATGGTCTTCGCGCGTCCGGGCGATTTCCTGACGCAGCGCGGCAACCTTGGCATCGTCGCGCTGCGCCGGAGGCAACGCCAGCAGGTTGTTGAGCATGCCCGCGCCTGCCGCGAGCCTCTTGCGCAGGTCTTGCTCTCGCCGCGCCAGGTCGGCGAGCACGCTATCCTGCGACACCACCCGGGCGCTCGACGAGGCGAGCGCGGCGGCGACCGATTGGCCACGCAACGTGTCGGCCAGGGGGAAGGTCTCGGTCGGCAGCGCCACCTGCTCTGCCGGCACGGCGCTGCGCGCAAGCAGCGCGATATGGCCTTCGAAGATGCGGGCCGTCAGCCGTTGGCGTCGGTTCGCCGGGCCGTCATCGTCACCCTCGCTCGATCGCCGAGCCAGCACGGGCACGGCGCGCCGGAAGGCGGCCAGTGCTTCGGGATCACGCCCTGCCAAAGTGAGCCCGATGCCGACATTTCCCTCCTGCACGGCCTGCTCGAAACTGTCGCCGCGCTCACGTTGCCGCTCGACGCCGGCCGTAGCGGTCTCCAGGCCATCGGCCACCCGCCCGACGGCATAGAGCGTGAGGATCCGGCCGATCCCGTCGCGATAGCGGGCTGAGCGCCGCGGCTCCCAATCCCGGATCACCCGATCCTGGACCGCATAGGTCGCCTCCGCCTCCACCCATTTCCCCTGCAGTCGCAGCGCATTGGCCACAGTGTTCAAGCCGATCACCACGGCTTCGGACTCGTCCGGCGTACCAAGCGTGCGCAGGATCTCGAGCGCCTGCCGCGACAGCTTCTCCATCTCCTCGAATCTTCCCTGATCACGTAACACTTGAGCAAGCGCCTGGCACATGCTGGCGGTGGTCTGATGATATTTGCCGACCAGGCTGAGCTGATTGAGCAGCGCGCGCCGCACATCGATTTCCGCTTCAGCGAGCCGACCCTGTTCGCGTCTGGCCCTGCCCAGAGCGGCGGCGGTGATATCGGCAATCTGCTGCATCGAGGCGAGCGGCTGACCGACGGGCCAGCGTGGCCGCTGCACGATCGCTTCGCGATATCCGGCCTCGGCCCTGGCATACGAAGTCTCGGCTTCCTTCCACCGTCCCCCCGATGCCAAAGCCCCGCCGCGCGCGAATTCGAGATTGCCCTCCCAAAGACCGCCATACAAATCCGCGTCGGCGGCACTCACCTTCTTTCGCGTTTCGGTGATGAAGGCCTCGAGCGACGCCAGCTCGCGTTCTGCCTCTGCCGTGTCACCCGCACTCAACAGACTCCTGACCAGCTGCCGCTGAAGACTCGTCCTGATGTTGGGCGGTGCGTTCGTGACTTGCGCGCTCTGTTCCCGCAGAAGCTTCAAAGCTTTCATCGGCTCGCGATTGGCCTGATAGAGGGAAAGCAGGCTCTGAAAAGATGCCGCGCTCTGCCGCGTCCTCGGTTCGGCATTGGCGATAGCGAGCTCGGCGTCGGCGACGGCCTCGCCGGCGCGGCTCAATTCCGCGCGAGCCTGGGCGCGCTGACTGTAGAATTCCCAGAGCCTTTCCTTCGTTGCATCGGCGGGCGGAGCGCCGTCGGCGACGCGCTGGCGCCTGGCGATCACGGCCTCTTCAGGCTTCTGCTGATCTAGGATGGCGGTAATGTCGGCAATACTGCGCGGGGGCGCCACAAATCCCGCCGTCTGAGACGCTGCGTGCTCGGTCGCGGTGTTGATGCACACGAGCGCCAGGGACAAGACCGCCAATTTACGCCGTACGGCATCAAACATTGAAAGCCTCACCTAGTATCATGCTTAAAACTAGGCTGGCCTCACGGGCAGTGCATCAGCTAATTTGCAGCAGGGGTGTCAAAAAAAATGACTGATAAGAGAGCCTTTAAACAACTGATCCGGCGCGGCGCGTTGGTCGCGCTGACGGCATCACTGGTCGCTTGGCTGATGAGCCCGGAACTGGCTACGGCGCAGGGAACGACAGGAGTCATCCTGATGCACGGCAAACAGGCCTCGCCAGGCAAGTCGCCCGGATTGCGCGACATCGCCTCCAAGCTCGGGAGCGCGGGCATGAAAGTGGTCGTTCCTTCAATGCCGTGGTCCCAAGGGGCCTGGGAGAAAATCTCCGTTACACCTGACCAGGTCTTCGGGATCATCGACGGCTATGCTGCGCAGTTGCGAGCGCAAGGAGCGCAGCGGATCGTGCTTGTCGGCCAGAGCATCGGCGCCAACGTGGCGCTATCCTATGCAGTGACCCGCCAAAACGTGGCGGGCATCGTCATGGCAGCCCCTGGTCACGCGCCCGGCTATTCCTACAACAACAACCCGAAGATCAAAGCCGCCGTCGACCGCGCCTCTCAAATGGTACAATCGGGCCAAGGCGACCAACCATTCACGGGCGGCGATGAGAACCAGGGCGACAACATCATACTGTCGACGACTGCCGGCGTTTACCTCTCGTGGATGAGTCCCCGCGGCAAGGCGAACATGTGGGTGCAGGCTCCCCTGATGCCCGCCGGCATACCGGTCATGGTCATCAATGGCACCCATGACCCGGCGTACAAAGTGACCGAAGGCAAGATCTACAAACCCGCTGCGAAGAATCCGTACAGCAAGTACCTTGTGGTCGAGGCGACTCATCGCGACACCGACTTCGCCGCCTCGCAGCGCATCGTCGACTGGATCAAGGCACTGCCGTCGCAGTAGGAAGACAAGCCGTGACGATGGGATACGCACTTTCAAGGCTTGCCGTCGGCAGCGCGACTGCATTTCTATGGGCCTTGGGCAGCGCCAGTGCGCAGACGTCTGCACCACCACCCAGAACCATTTCCGACATCACTGCGATCCTCGACGGACAAAAACCCGATGCTGCACGCTCGGCCAGACTTCAAGCGGCCGCGGCAGCCATTCCGGCGACGGACCTCGACGATATCGCTCTGGCGGCGTTCTACTTCCGGCGGGCCGACGCAATGTCCGAGTTGGGGCGTGCCCAGGATGCCGTCGCCGATGCCGAGAAGAGCATCGAGCTGAACCGCAAGCTGTCCAAGAACGTCTTCCGTCAGCAGCAGTTTGTCGTCTCGCAATACGCCATCAACTACCTGGGTGACCCAAAGCGCTCGGTGGAGATTCTTCTCGACATCGAGAAGAGTCCGCAAGGGCTGGGCTCCCCCGCGGGGGTTCTGTTCGTCGTCTACCGGAGCCTGGTGGGGAATCTTGTCGTTCTCGGCGATTTCAAGTCGGCCGAGGCCTATGTCGAGAAGAGCCGCGCCCTGTTCGAAAAGAGTCGAAACGGCCCAAAGGCCGATCAGGTCGACAGCAGCTTCGAGGCCGATCTCGAACTGGGCCGCGGCTTTTTTGCCGAGGGGCAAGGCCGCTATGCCGATGCCGAAGCCGCGTACGCGAAGTCGGAAGCCGCTCGTCGCGATTCGCTCGAGAAGTCGGCCAAGTGGCCCAGCGCTCCGCCGCGCGCCAGCTTCCAGCGCGTGATCGACGGCACCGTGGTGCGATTGGGACGCGTGAAGGCCCTGCAGGGCCGCACTGTCGAAGCCGAAACCGACGTCCGTCGCGCCTTGCTGAGCCGGCTCACCGAAGGCGGAAAGTATCACCCTGCGACGGTGAACGTCATCGGTCAGCTCGCCAATATCCTGGTCCAGCAAGGCCGCTATCCCGAAGCGGAGAAACTCGCCCGCACGGCGGTCGAGACCTTCCGATCCATCGATTTTTCCGAAAGTGCTCAGTCGTTTGCGTACGCCCTCAACACCCTGGCCAACGCCCTGTCTTTGCAGGGAAGCTGGACGGAAGCAGCCGATGTCTATGCCGCCATCGACAAGGCCACGGCAATCTGGCCGGACGCCCGGCGGGATTCCCTGGCGCTGACGCCTGCCAGCGTCACCGTCCTCTACCGGACTGGCCGCCTCAAGGCTGGCCTTGAACGGGCGATCGCGCTTGTCGCCTATCAACATCAGCGCGTTGGCGAAGGCCATATCGATCACGCTATTGCGCGCGGCATACTGGCCGATGGGTTGGCCCGTGCAGGCCGGACGCCGGCGGCGCTTGCCGAATTTCGTGCCGCCGTCCCGGTGCTCGCCGCGCAGTCGCACCAGAACGAGGATACCGATGGCGGCACGATCGGCGCGCGTGACCGGCAAGTCCGCGATGTCATCGAGGCCTACATCGCCGTTCTCGCACGAGAGCCGGCTTCGGCCGCGAACGCCGCCGAGAGTTATTCCCTGGCGGATGCCGTGCGTGGAAGATCGGTTGGCACCGCCATCGCGTCCGCCAGTTCGCGCGTTGCTGCACGAGATCCGGCTCTCGCAGAGATCACGCGCCACGAGCAGGATTTGCGAAAGCGCCTGGGCGGTAGCCTCGCGACGCTCAATGCCGTTCTAAGCCTGCCCGCAGCCGATCGTGACGAAGCAACCGTGGCAGCCTTGCGTGACGATATTGCCCGACTTGGCCGCGAACGCCAGGCGGCGTCACTCCAGATCGGCGTGCGCTTTCCGGACTATGCCGAACTGATCGATCCCAAGCCCGCCAGCGTGGCGCAAACCCAGGCTGCCTTGCGCGGAGGCGAAGCCTTCGTGTCGTTCTATTTCGGTCAGGAGCGCAGCTTCGTCTGGGCCGTGCCCAAGATCGGTCCTGTGATATTCACCGAGATCGCGTCATCGCCGCAGGAGATCGAGAGCAGGATTCGCAAGCTGCGCGAGTCGCTTGAGCCCAACGCGGCGACGATCAGCGACATTCCAGCCTTCGATACCGCTCTGGCCTACGAACTCTATTCATTGCTCCTCAAGCCCGTCGAGGCAGTGTGGCGTCAGCCGCGCAACCTGATCGTGGCGACCAACGGCAGCCTGGGCCTGCTGCCGCTCGGCGTGCTGCCGACGGCGCCCATGACGGTCGGACCCGATTCCGGTGCCGCGTTTGCGAACTACCGCGCCGTCGCGTGGCTCGCGCGTTCCCACGCCATTACCATGATGCCCTCGGCGGCCGCGCTCCGGACCCTTCGCCGGCTGCCGCTCGGCTCGGCGCGGCGTGAGCCTCTGATCGGCTTCGGCGATCCGCTCTTCAATTCTGCACAGGCCGCAGGGGCCACGATGCTTCCCGGTGCCGGCAGTGATCAGTTACTCGACCGCCGCAACGCGCCACACACCCAGGAGCTCAGCACGGCGCACATCGGCGACCTGCCGCGCCTGCCGGATACCGCCGACGAATTGCGCTCCGTCGCCGAAGCACTCCGTGCCGATCCCGTACGCGTGCTCAAGTTGGGCCGTGACGCCATGGAAAGCGGCGTCAAAAGCGCCGATCTGTCGAATTATCGGATCGTCATGTTTGCGACGCACGGCTTGGTGCCGGGTGATCTCGACGGTCTGCGCCAGCCGGCCCTGGCCTTGAGCGCGCCGGACGTCACGGGCCAGGCAGGCGATGGGCTGCTGACGCTCGACGAAATCCTGGCGCTGAAGCTCGATGCCGACTGGGTCGTGCTGTCGGCATGCAATACCGGCGCGGGCGATGGGGCCGGCGCCGAGGCTGCTTCCGGATTGGGCCGCGCCTTCTTCTATGCCGGAACGCGCGCCGTCCTGCTGACAAACTGGTCGGTACATTCGGCCTCCGCCCGCGAACTGGTGACGGACATCTTCCGTCGCCAGGCTGCCGATCCTGCACTCGATCGGGCCGAAGCGTTGCGTCGCGCCATGATGGGTGTGATGGACGGTCCGGGGCACGTCGATGGGGGCAAAACCTTGTTCACCTACGCCCATCCGCTTTTCTGGGCACCCTACAGCATCGTCGGTGACGGCGGCTGAACAACGATTCCGGGGAATATTTCTCGATGAAACTGTTCAATGTCTTCCTGACGGCCACTTGCCTGTTCCTTGTCGGATCGACGGTGCATGCCCAGACCAGGATCGTGGCGCTGGGCGACAGCAACATCAGAGGCAAGGGCCTCCTGGAACCCGATGCCTACCCCGCCAGACTCGAGCGGGCGCTCAAGGCAAAAGGCCACAACGTCACCGTCAAGAACGCTGGCATCAACGGCAACACGACGAAAGACGTTCTCGGCCGAATGGATTCGGACGTGCCTCAGGGAACCCAGATCGTGCTCCTGAGCGTCGGCGTCAACGACACTTTCGAAGGCGTCTCCCAAGCCAAGATCACCGAAAATATCAACTCGATCGTCAAGCGCCTACGAGCCCGCAAGATCGCGGTACTCTACTTTGGAGCGTATACTGGAGCGGGCAATCCGGCTCGGCGGGCGGAGCTCGAGGCGATGGGCGTCGTGGTAACACCTGCCATGCAGGATGGAATCCAGGACGATCCCAACCTGCATGTCGAGGCGAGCAAGCGAGCGCAAAACCTGTATCACCTGAACAGCGCGGGCTACGACATCGTCGTGGCGCGAACGATGCCACTGGTCGAGGGCCTGGTCGCGAAAGCGAAATAGGCGGTGAAGAGTTGGAGGAAAAGATGAGAACCATGAAGCTGATCGCCGTCACGGCCTGCACTTTTGCGATGGTGCCCGCCTGGGCTGACGCTCCCGTGGCCGTCGTCGAGGACGTTGCCGGCAAACCGGCCGGCGTCGAGTTCATGGACTACGTTTCTCAAGGCAAGATCATCCAGCTCGCCCCTGGCGACTCGATCGTGCTGGGCTACATCAAGTCGTGCTGGCGCGAGACCATTCGCGGCGGAACGGTGACGGTGGGCGCCGAACAGAGCGACGTGCAGGGCGGGGCTGTCGATCGCGCAAAGGTGGGCTGTGACGGCGGCAGGATGGAGCTCGCGGCAGCCCAATCCAGGCAGAGTGCCGCCATGGTCTTCCGCAAGGCACCCGGCCCCGACACGACGCCCAAGCCGCAGTTCAAGATCTACGGACGCTCGCCGGTCATCGAGCTTAGGGGCGGCGGCACGATCATCATCGAGCGGGCTGACGTAAAAGGCGATCGGATGGAATTCGTCCTCGCACCGGCACAGCTCGTGAACGGTGCTTTCTACGATCTTGCCAAGGCCAACAAGAGCCTGAAGCCCGGCGTGGTCTATCGCGCCAAGGTGGGCAACCAACAGATCGTCTTCGAAGTCGACGCGGCCGCAAAAGACGGGGCCGAGCCGGTGGCCGGCCGTCTGTTGCGCTTTCAGCCTACGAGCTGAACGGCTTTTCCCAAGGCGCAGCGTGACACCCGCTTCATGACGATGCTGTCGCGCCGCCACGTTCTCGTGGCGCTGATCCTGGCCGTGCTCGCCGGCGTCATCGTCGCAACACCGCCCTTCGACGGATTGCGCGGCTTTTCACTCGATGCTCTTACCGGCCTGCGCTGGCGAATCATCGGGAACGCTCATTTACCGGCAGAATCACCGGTCGTCGTCGTGGCGCTCGACGAGGAGACCTATCGCACCCCGCCCTTCGAGGGCACGCCCAACGTCACCTGGACACGGGAGATCGGCCGCGTGCTCACCGAAATCGTCGAGGGCGGGGCCGCGGTCGTCGGCCTCGACATCGTCTTTCCCGTCTCGATCGAGCAGTCGCAGATGCCGTTCGGCGACGAGACGCTGGGCGCGCGCGTGCGCGGCTTCGATCGCGACTATCTGCGCGCGCTGGCCGGAGCGGCGCGCAACGGCAAGCTGGTTCTGGGACAGGTCCAGCATTCCAACCAGCCGATCCAGCCATCGCCGGGCCAGCGCATCGCGGTCGGCCAGCAACGCAATATCCGCGCCCTGAACGCCTTCAGCGACAGCGACGACGTGCTGCGACGCATGCCGCTTTCCTTCACGGTCGATGGCGCGCGTCAGCCGTCGATGGCGGTGGAGTTGGCGGCGCGCGCCCAACGCGCAACGCCGGAATGGAGCGATGCGGGCGACCTCACCCTGGCGGGCTATGGCGTGCCGTCACCGATCGCCAATACGCTCACGCTGAACTTTGCCGGCGGCACCGACAACGTTCCTACCTATTCGCTGGCCGACCTGCGTGCGTGCGCCGAGAAAGGCGACAAGGAATTCTTCAAGCGGCAGTTCGCCGGCAAGGTAGTGATCCTGGGCACCCTGCTCGAGGTCGAGGATCGCAAGGTGACATCGAAGCGATTCGCCACGGGCGCGGAGGCGGCCCGGGCCCCGCGCTGCACTCTGCCACCGCGAGAGACCGGAACGGCCGTTCGCGAAACCATTTCCGGCGTCTATGCGCATGCGACCGCGGTCAGCAACCTGATGCGTCGCGAGGCCGCCGCCGAACTCGGCCGTCCGGCCATCGGCGCCATTGCTTTCCTTCTGTCGGCGATTGCAGCCGTGGCGGCGCTATCGCTCACACCCGCACGCGCCACGATTGCCTGGCTGGGGGGCGCGCTGGCGTGGACGGCCGTCACGGTCGCGACGTTCCGCAGTGGCCTTGCCCTGCCCCTCATACAGCCGATCGTCGCTTCGCTCGCGATTCTGTCCATCACCGTGGGCTATCGCTTCATGGTGGCCGACAAGGACAAGAGGTTGCTGCGCCAGAGCTTCGGCCTCTATCTCGCCCCCGCTGTCATCGACCGCATGCTGTCGTCGAGCCAGCTACCAGAGCTGGGTGGCGAGGCGCGCATCGTCACCATCTACTTCTCCGACGTCGCCGGCTTCTCATCCTTCTCGGAGCACATGAAGCCAGTTGAGATCGTAGCGATGATGAACACGTATCTATCGGCGATGACCGACATCATTGAAAGCGAAGGTGGATTCGTTGACAAGTACATCGGCGACGCCATCGTCGCAGTCTTTGGAGCGCCGGCCGACGATCCGGCCCACGCCGCTGCCGCGACGCGCGCCGCCTTGCGCTGCCGTCGCAAGCTCGAGGAGATCAACGGCACGATCGAGCCCTTCAGGTCGCGCCCCGTTGGGCAGCGCATAGGACTCAATTCGGGCGAGGTCCTCGTGGGCAACATCGGCTCCCGGCGGCGCTTCAACTACACTGTGATGGGCGATGCGGTAAACCTCGCGTCGCGACTGGAGGGCGCGAACAAATATTTTGGTACCTCAATCATGGCTTCGCAGGCGACCGTCGATCTGGCCGGGCCCGGCTTCACGTGGCGCGAACTGGACTGGATCAGGGTCAAGGGAAGGGCTCAGCCGGTCCGGATCTATGAAGCTCTGACGGAAGGCGAGCCGTCACCTGAGCAGCGTGCCCTGGCCGAGGCCTATGCAGCCGGCCTCGAACGCTGGCGTGCCGCCGACTTCGAGGGCGCCGTCGCGCGCTTCCGCGAGAAGGCGTCTAGCGATCCGGTGGCGGCAACTTTTCTCACGCGGGCGATGAAGCTCGCCGCCAAGTCGCCGGCGCCTGACTGGGAGCCGGTCAATATGCTGGGCGACAAATAGGACAAGTCGCGGCGATTATGCGGCTGATTCAGGACGCCGTCATCGTCGACCATCACGGCGTGAGCTTGGAGGACCCGTCCACAATCTTGGAGAAACTCGCGAAAGCCGGAGCTTCACAGGCTTGGCCCGAAGTTCTCTCCTTCGCCTGAAATGGCGTGCCAGAGGGGGACTCGAACCCCTAAGTAACTTCCACGGTGGCGGCGCGGCCGGAGGACGGAAACGCGAACAAAGTCCCTGACAAAAGTCCCTGACAGCTTTGTGGGCCTGTGGATGGCCACTTCCGGCATCGTTAGCGGCCTCCCAAAAAGGCAGACGGCACGGGCATCGGATGCTATATCGCCCGTCACGTCCCCGTAGCTCAGCCGGATAGAGCAGCGGTTTCCTAAACTGGAGGTCAGTCCCGCGAGCTGGCATTTTACGCGCTTCGGGACGCAATTTGCGATTCGGCCGTAAAATTGCCAGTTCGGGAGACTTTATTACTGTCTTCGGGGGCTGTTTTTCGATGGTTGCCTGTGGCCCGCCAATTCCCCGATTCAAATGATTTTCTGGCCTTGCTGCCGCGTTGGAATTAGCCCCGTACGGCGGTGATTGGGTGCAGCTGCTGTCGAGCGCGTTGTTGGCCATCGCCAAAATCTTCTCGAGAGATCGAACCTTTCTCCGTCCGTGTTGACCGAGAGGTCTTCGGTACGCTGGATACAAGTTCATTCTATTTCCTGGCATAGGCCGGAGCGTCCGGGGTTCGCTAACGGGTGCCATCGACCGACCGCAGCTAACCCTCGGGCAATTTTTTAGTGAGGCGTCGCTACGCCCGCGCGTGTGCGGTCCTTCATGGCCAGGGTGCCAGGCCCGATTTCGCGACGGTTTAGGCGGTCTACGACGGGAAAGGCAGTCTACGTGGGAGGCTCCTGCGACGAGAGTTTGCAGCTGAAGCCGAACGCGGCGCGCTGCTGCTCCCAGTCGACCGGGAAGGGGCCCTCAAGATCCGAAGGATGCAGCGTGGCCGGCTGCGTTCCGTTCAGGATGGCCTCGACGATGTCGGGGCCAGGAGGGAGAGCCGGATCGTGCGCGAGAGGTAGGACCAGTTGATGCGCTGTTTGTCCGCCATGTCCGCAACTATACACCTCTCCAGCAAGCGAACTGACGCACTATGGGAGGAGTCCCTCTTTCTTATAGAATCGCTTCACGCCACCCTGTAGCGCATCCAGACCTTGCAGGGCCGCGATCGTCTCCGTTGCCTTTGCTTGGGAGAGAAGTCTGGTCGGCAAGCTACCGCGTTCGATTTTTTGCAGGGTTGCTGCCAGTCGATAGCCGATTGTGTCGTCGAGATCCGGCCGGGCCATCATGAAGGTCCACGATCCGACAGTGTCGATTGGCGCGTCTTGGCCGCGATAGGTGCGAGCCGGCACCGTGACGCGTTGCAGGAAACTGTTCCTGGCGAGCATGCGTTCCATTTCGTTGGTGTTCGGCGTAACGAAGCGTGCGCCCCGTAATTGATTTGCGACCCTGATGAAATTGGGCGAACCGATGCCGCTACCCCACAACGCCGAGGCGCGACCGTCGATAATCATGGCGGGGCCATCAATCGCGCGCGTGACAAAAATCGCCTGAAAATCCTTCTCAGGGTCGAGGCCGATAGCTTCCATCATGCGCCAGCCAAGAAGATCGTTGCCGGAGTTGCGCATCCCCCACACAACGCGAGCGCCCTTGAGATCCGTAATGCTGTGGAAGCGGCTTTCGGCCCGCACCGCGAATTTTCCGGCTGTCACAAACGCCACGGTCACGACTTTGGCTGCGGTGATTGGGCGGTCGATGCCATGAAGGGCTTCGTACGCGACCTGCCCCTGCACCAATCCGAGATCCATCGTGCTCTTCTCGAGCTGTTTCAAGTTCTCGATGCTGCCTGTGGTACTCACTGCGGTGAACTCAAGCGAAGCGTCGATTGGCTTGACGGCATCAATGAACTCATCCGCAAAGGCCGTATATCCACCACCTTCCGTGGCGGTGCCGATCTTGAGCTGCGTGCGCTGGGCCATCGAGCGCCGGCCAAAAAGGGCGATGCCGGGCAGCGAAGCAACTAGTGCGCGACGACTCACGGGTCTCATGACTGGTCTCTGGCGAAGGTGGTCATCCAGGTGGACTGGGCGTCATTCCGACCTCGTGGCGACCAAGAATATTCTCGGCGCTGACTTGAAAATACGCGTCGAACTACGAGGTGGTTCTGAGCGGCGACGGGTTGTTCGCTTGGCGGTGACGAACCGTTGGGGGGGGCGTCAGTAAAAACCAGATGGACTGACCTTGGATAAGCGGGGAAGTGGGTAATTGCCAGCATGGAGAAACTCCTATGGCATGCAACCTCATTATAACCCTCCAGCGCATCGCCCTGTCTGGTTCTTTTTGACCAGCAATCTCAGCGGCCGTTTCGGCGATCATCACGGCCATGCCAGCCTTGGCTACTGGCGTCCAGTTGTTGGACTCGATGTACTCCAGCCACTTCGTACTCCCAGCCACTTCCTTTAACTCGCGGTGCGTCTTGGGTTCCAGTTGTTCAGGGCTGTCGCCGTAGCGTGGCCGTAGTCCATGCCGCTGGTCTTGCTCTCGCCCGCGATCGATCATGAATGCCGCGTCGTAGCGCCTCGAAAAACCTACCCGGTGAAGCAGTTGGCGTGTGTGCCGAATTGAGCACAACGCCAGCCGAGACCCCGCGCCGGAATCGTCATCAGCCGACGAGCTTCAGGGCGGTGCCCTTGTGCAAGGCGATGTGATCGCTCTTGTCGCTCTTGATCGCATATTGAGGGGCTTCGGCGCTCGCATGGTGGACATATCCTTTGTAGTTCACGTCCTTGCGATGCACTTTCACGATCTTGCCTCTGACGTGTCCGGCCTCGGAATTCCAGGTTACGTGATCCCCGACCTTGAATGTCTTTGTCATGGCTCGATCTCCCGAAGTGCGGCGCCGGACAGGCCGGTGGACCGTATCACAACGGATGTCCGGAACCTGTCGAACCTTTACCCGTTGGTTTCCCAGTTCAGGCGCGCTCCGACGACTCTTCCCTGTATCCAAAGAGTGACATGGCGCATCCCCCTCGAAAGACAGCCATGGACCGCAATACCGCAGCGGTCGCGACGGCCGGCCTGACCGTCTGGACGATTGGCCATTCCGCCCGGCCTTTGGAGGGGTTCCTAGGCTTGCTCTCGGAAAACCGGATCGAAGCCGTTGTCGACGTGCGCAGCCATCCCGGCTCGCGGCATTGCCCTCAGTATGGAAAGGTCGCACTCGGCGAGGCACTGGCCGAACACCAACTGGGATACCACTGGCTGGAAGCGCTCGGCGGCCGGCGTCGGACGCACGCGGATTCGCCGAACGTGGCGTGGCGCAACGCCTCGTTCCGCGGGTACGCCGACTACATGCAGACCGCGGCGTTCGGCAAAGGCCTCGAGGTACTGATCGCCCTGTCGCGCAAGAGACGCACTGCCGTGATGTGCGCCGAAGCGGTGTGGTGGCGCTGCCATCGTTCGATGATCGCCGACGCCCTGAAGGCGCGCGGGGCGCGCGTGCTGCATATCATGGGTCCCCATAGCGCGACCGAGCATCCGTGGACCGCGCCGGCGCGCATCGCCGATGGCCATTTGACGTACACCACAAGCTTGGACGCTTGACGAGGTGAGGAATGTTTGTCGAGCAGATGTTGCCCAGAGCGCGTGATCGCCTCGCGACCATCGGCGCCGGAGGGTTGGTGATGGAGGCGGCCGAGCCGATGTCGAAGCCTCACTCCGATCTCATTGTCGTGTGCGACGACGACAGGCGCATGATCGGCGTCGTCACGAAGACCGAGTTTGTCGGGAAGATCAGACAGGGGGCCACGGGGGCGGCTGCATCGCCGGAGTGGACACGATCATGACGCGCGATGTCGTTTCTTGCCGGCAGGACGAGGGGCTGCAAGATGTCTGGTCGGCGATGAAGAAACGAGACCTGCAACGCATTCCGATTGTCGATGGGCGAAGGATACCGATCGGCATCATCTATGCGCGAGATGCTCTTCAGAACTTGCTGGGAGAAGTCGAGGACGAAGAATCCTTTCTTCGAGATTACGTTATGAATATCGGTTATCAGTAGTGGGAGACAATCATGCCCATTCCAGCAGGATACGTGGCTTACCGGCGGACGGCTATGTTCACGCAGGACACGGTGCCGGCGGCCCTGCTGAGTTGGCACGAAACCAAGCGCGGCGTGTGGGGTTTGATACATGTCGACGAAGGCAGGTTGCGTTTGCATCGACAGCCCATCTTCGCAAAGCATCCTGGAGCCAGGCCGGCCAGGCGTGGTCGAGCCAGAGGTCCGGCATCATGTCGAGCCTCTCGGACCGGTGCGCTTCTACGTCGAGTTCCATCATGATGATCCCGCGGCGTCCGCCGGAGCTGGGTTTGCAAGATCATCTTGAGCTGCAATGCTGGAGGAGACAGCCACATGCCTCGTCAACGTTCCGATACTCGCGACGCCTCGAAGCAGCGTGAACGAGCGTTGTCCCGATGGGACAACGAGGGGGGTGCCGGGCCACGCGGTCCGGCGAAGGGTCCGACGCCGGTACAAGATCAAACGCCGATTCCGCAAGCAGCCGACGCCGAGTTGGTGATGCTCCACATCCGCGTGATCGCGTTGGAGAACCTGGTGATTTCGCTGCTGGCCACGGCATCGGACCGGCAACTCGACCTGGCGCGCGAGATGGCGCCCTACATATCCCCGAGGCCGGGCTTCACGCATCATCCGCTGACGATCCATGCGGCGGCCCACATGATCGACCTCGTTGAACGCGCTTCCCGCTTCCGCGATGGGAGGGCGCCCTAAACTGGTTCGGGATGGGCGGCGGGGCCGACTGTCAGACCTGACGCTCCAGGATCAGCTGCTTGATCGCGCCAATGGCCTTGTCAGGGTTCAGCCGCTTCGGGCAGGTGTCGGTGCAATTCATGATTCAAGGTGGCGAGAATACCTTCGAATCGAAAACGCTAGTTGGCTTCGCCATTGCTGTTCTGGCCTTCAGCTTCCTCTATTCATCCGCCATACCAGTCGCGTTCCCGCATTCTGTCGGAAATGGGCGAGCCTAGCCAGATGGAGTTGGCTAGCCCAGCGCGTCGGGGTTCTTCTTGAGGGTGCGGCGGGCGAAGTAGTGGAACGTCGCCGCCACCGCGCGCTGCTTCAGGCGGTAGTCGTGCGCCTCGCGCGCCAGTGCCGGATCGATCGGCATGATCGGCGCCACGGCCTCGGCCATCAGCTGCAGCTTGGCCGCGCGCTCGATGAAGATCGCCAGCACGCAGGCTTCCTCCATCGTGCCGGTCGCCACGAGTTGGCCGTGATGGGCCAGCAGGATCGCGCGGTTGTTGCCCAGCGCGTCGTTGATGATGCGTCCTTCCTCGTCGCCGATCGGCACGCCGGGCCACTCGGGCAGCCAGGCGCAGTCGCCATGGAACATCGAGGTGTCCATGTGCGAGGCGACCAGCGGCCGGCCGATCATCGACAGCGCCGAGACGTGCGGCGGGTGGGTGTGGACGATGGCGTTGACCGACGGCCGGTGGCGATAGATCCAGAGGTGAAAGCGGTTCGACGGGTTCACCATGCCGTCGCCTTCGAGGAGATTGAGGTCGTCGTCGACCAGCACGATGTTGGACAGTTGGGCCTCGTCGAAGCCGAGGCCGAAGCTCAGCATCCAGTAGGTGCCCGGCGCCTCGCCGCGCGCCGTGATCTGGCCGGCGGTCGCCGATTCATGGCCCTCGTCGGCCAGGATGCGACAGGTCAGCGCCAGTTTCTCGCGCAGGCCCCAGGGCGGCGGGACCAGATGCCGGTTCATCTCGGCGGTCGTGCGCGCGCGGTAGGCGTCCTTGGTGCGGATCACGGGATCCATGGCGGTCCTCCTGAAAGGCGACCGCACCATAGTGCGGCCGCCGGGGGCCGCCGACAATTCAGGCGCGACCCACGTGACGATCGACCGCGTGGGCGCGCTTGGTCACCAGCGCGGCCGCCGGCCGCGACGGCGTGGGGATGCGGGTCAGCCGGGCCGGCTCGAAATGCGCGAGCTGCTGGATGCGCCTCAAGTCTGCAAAGCTCACGTGCCGGCCGGCGAGCGCGATCATGCCGCTCTCGCGCAGCTCGGCCAGCATGCGGTTGATGTGCGGGACGCTGAGGCCGAGCGCATCGCTCATGACTTCCTGCGACACCGGAAGGTCGAACGCCGTCGCGGCGGCGCGGCCGACCGCGGCGAGGCGGGCGTGGATCTCGAGCAGGAAGTGCGCCACGCGCTCGAGCGCGGTGCGGCGGCCGATGTCGACGATGTGCTCGGCGTAGGTCGTCGCCTCGTGCACGGCAAGCCAGCTCAAGGCGAGACCGAACTTGGGCCGGCGATAGCAGAGCGCCACATAGTCATCGAGTGCGCAGACCTCGAGCTTCATGTCGGTGAGTGCCACGACGGAGAAGGAGGCGGCGTCGAGGAAACTTCCCGGCAGGCCGACGACGTCGCCCGGCACGATGATGTTGACGATCTGACGCTTGCCGTTGCGCAGTACCTTGTAGCGCGCGGCGAAGCCGTCCTTCACGAAGCTGAGCTTGGCGTGACTGCCGCCTTCGACCACGACGTCGCGACGCTTGCGCACGCTCTGCTCTCCCTCGAGCAGGTCGCGCAGATCCTCGATGTCAGAGGCACTGAACTCAACGTAGCGACGCAACCGGGCGACGAACGTGCTGTCCCACCGATCGCCCACGATCTTGCGCGTCAAACCCTGCATTTCCCCACCCTCTGGCTCATGGCCCATCTTTTTTGTTAATCTGCATCAATAATTCAGGCTAAGGCGACCCCGACCAAAGGTGGAGATAGTGGCCTACGGGGATCGACCAAATAACGGGAGGAGACTGTAAAATGGCTAAATCTTCAGGCAATTCGACGTCGCGTCGTGGCTTCCTGCGGCAGGCCGCCGTCACCGGCGCGGGCCTCGGGGCCTTCTCGACCGGGGGCGCCCAGCTCTTCCTGCCGGCCTTCGCGGCCGACAAGCCGGCGATCGGCACCTATCCCGCCGGCTCCTCGGGCAGCTCGGTGTTCGTCGGTCTGACCGTGCCGCGCACCGGCACCTACGCGGTGCAGG
This sequence comes from Hyphomicrobiales bacterium, assembly GCA_041691635.1. Taxonomy (GTDB): domain Bacteria; phylum Pseudomonadota; class Alphaproteobacteria; order Reyranellales; family Reyranellaceae; genus Reyranella. The sequence continues at coordinate 53,778 of JBEPUH010000024.1, read as the reverse complement.
GTGAGGACGAGCTCAAGGGCGCGCAACTCGCGATCGAGCACATCAATTCCGGCAACGCGCTGATCAAGGCGATCTCGCCCAAGACCACCAAGGGCGTGCTCGGCAAGGAAGTGAAGTACGGCGTCGCCGACGACGAAGCCAAGCCCAACAACGGCGTGCAGAACATCTCGCGCTTCATCAGCGAGAACAAGGCAGTGCTGATGATGGGCGGCACCTCGAGCGCCGTCGCCGTGGCCCTCAACAAGCTCGCCCAGCGCGAGAAGGTGATCCACCTCGCCATGGTGTCCGGCTCGAACGACACCACCGGCAAGGACTGCGTGCGCTACGGCTTCCGCGAGTGCTTCTACGGCCAGACCGCCGCGGCGGGCATCGGCCCGGTGCTGGTGAAGGCCTTCGGCAAGGGCAAGAAGGCCGCCTACCTGACGCCCGACTACACCTACGGTCACACCGTGCAGAAGTCGATGTCCGACTACCTGAACAAGGAAGGCGGCTGGTCGACGGTCACCAACCAGGTCTGCCCGCTCGGCGCACCGGACTACAGCTCGTTCCTGCTCAACATCGCCAACTCGGGCGCCGACATCTTCCTCAACATCAACTGGGGTCACGACGCGGTGCTGTCGATCCAGCAGGCCAAGCAGTTCGGCGTGCTCGACAAGCAGAAGCTGGTGGTTCCCTACCAGGTGCCGTTCCTGGCGCGTGAGGTCGGGGGCGATCTGATGGGCGGCGTCTATGCCTCGACCAGCTACTGGTGGGGCATCGAGGACAAGTATCCGCTCGCCAAGATGTTCAACGACGAGTTCTCGAAGAAGTACGGCTACAAGCCGGAGTGGGGCGCACAGTGCACCTACCTCCAACTCGCCATGTGGGCCGCCGCCGTCGAAGACGCCGGCAGCTTCTATCCGCCCGACGTCATCAAGTCCTACGAGAAGGGCACCAAGAGGCAGTCGATGGTCGGCGAGGTTCACTTCCGCCCCGAGGATCATCAACTCGTCCGTCCGGTCATCATCGTTCGCGGCAAGAAGGCCGCCGACATGAAGGGCAAGGAAGATTACTGGGACGTCCTCGATGTGCTTCCCGGCGAGCCGCTGATGCAGAAGTCCGACGCGTTCGGGTGCAAGCTCGGCGACTACACCTGATCCTCCGCAAGCGAGACTCAGTGTATCGGGTTGGCGAGGTTTGCATTGTTCACATGGGCTAACCTCGTCTCGCAGATGTTCAACGGGCTGGTGCTGGGGGCGCTTCTGGCGCTCATCAGCTCCGGCCTGACGATCATCTACGGCACGCTCGGCGTCCTGAACCTGGCGCACGGCGCCATGTTCATGATGGGCGGCTACGCGGGCTACCTCGCGTTCACGGCGACCGGCTCCTACGTGCTGGCCGTCGTCGCAGGCGCGTTGTTCGTGATGGTGGTCGGCGTGGTGATGGAGCGCGTCATCATCCGCCACTTCTACAGCCGGCCGAACGAGGACCAGTTGCTGGTCACGTTCGGCCTGTCGATCGTCTTCGTCGAGCTGGTGCGCTTCTTCTTCGGCAGCCTGTCGCGGACCGTTCCGCCGCCGCCGTGGGCGGCGGGCGTGACACCGCTCGGCTTCATGCTCTATCCGACCTACCGCCTGGCCGTGGTCGGCATCGTGGCGGTGGCGTTGCTCGTCCTCTACATCGTCCTCTACCGCACGCGGCTCGGCATGATCGTGCGTGCCGGTATCGAGGATTCGACGATGGTCGACTCGCTCGGCATCAACGTCTTCCGCGTCTTCATGGTGGTGTTCGGCATCGGCGCGATGGCCGCGGGCTTTGCCGGCATCGTCAATGCGCCGGTCGTGTCGCTGACGCCCGAGGTCGGCGAGATGATCCTCGTCCAGACCTTCGTCGTGGTGGTGATCGGCGGCGTCGGCTCGTTCCCCGGCGCCATCCTGGGCGGCCTGATCGCCGGCCAGATCCTCAGCATCACCTCGATGATCAACCCGGGTTACGCCTACGTCATGCTGTTCGCGGCGATGACGCTGGTGCTGCTGGTTCGTCCGCGTGGCCTGATGGGCCTGTATAGCCGCGATTGAGTGTTTCCGTGAAGTCTTCCCCCAGGGTCCGGCGACGTATTCCCTTCCTCGTCGAAGGCCTGACCGCCGTCGGCCTGCTCCTGGGCCCCTTGGTGCTTCCGGCGCTGGGCTTTGCGCCCAACACGGTGAACCAGATCCTGGTCTGGGGCCTGCTCGGACTCGGCTTCGACCTGCTGTTCGGCTTCACCGGCCTGCTGTCCTTCGGCCAGTCGGCCTTCTACGGCACCGGCGGTTTCATCGCGGCCTATCTGCTGACGCAGGACATGGTGGAGAGCGTGCCGCTTGCCCTGCTGATCGGCACCCTGGCCGCGATGGTCGTCGGCGTCCTCGTCGGTATGCTGGCGCTGCGCCGCACCGGCATCTACTTCGCCATGATCACCGTGGCGATCGCGGAGATGTTCTACTTCCTCGAGAACTCGCCGCTCTCGGCGTGGACCGGCGGCGAGAACGGCATCCCGGGCGTGCCGACGCCGAAGATCGACTTCCTGGGATTCTCCTGGCACGTCGGCACCGGCTGGTCGATGTACGATTTCCTGGCGATCTGCTACTTCATCGGCGTTGTCATTGCGTTGCGCATCGTGCGTTCGCCGGTCGGCAAGATTCTGAGCGCGATCCGCGACAACCCGCTGCGCGCGGCCGCCCTCGGTCATTCGGTCGCCGGCTACAAGCTCACGGTATTTGTGATCGCGGCGGCCTATGCCGGCCTCGCCGGTGGCCTGCTGGGCGTGCTGCAGGGCTTCATGCCGCCGGATGCTTTCTCCTTCGACACCTCGGGCCAGCTCGTGATGCAGACCGCCATCGGCGGCGTCGGCACGCTGTTCGGGCCGCTGCTGGGCGCTGCTGTCTGGCTGTTCCTGCGGGACTTCCTGCAAGGCGCCGCCGGCCTCGGCAGTGCCTGGAAGCTGGTGCTGGGCGTGATCTTCGTGCTGCTGGTCTGCTTCCTGCGTCACGGCCTGATCGGCGGCTTCAAGGACCTCTACAGGCTGGCATTCCATCGCGCCGAGGTCGAGGCGGAAGCCGCCGAAGCGCCCGAGGAGGCACCGGCGCCCATCGTCGTCACCGACGAGGCGCTGCCGGCGCGCCATCGCGAGGGCGACCTGCAGGCCGGCACGCTGCTACAGGCGACCGGCCTCACCAAGCGCTACGGCGGCCTGCTGGCCAACAGCGACGTCAACTTCACGGTCAAGGTCGGCGAGCTGCGTGGCATCATCGGCCCCAACGGCGCGGGCAAGAGCACCTTCTTCAAGATGCTGACCTGCGAAGTCCCGCCGACCTCGGGCACCATCGTCTTCGAGGGCAAGGACATCACCGGCAAGAGCGTGACCGACGTCTGCCAGCTCGGCCTGACCAAGAGCTACCAGGTCAACCAGCTCTTCTCGCGCCTCACGGTGCGCGAGAACCTGACGATCGCCGCACTCGGCGAGATCCGCGGCAAGTTCCGCCTCGACCTGTTCCGCAATCCCGCGAAGATCCCCGGCCTCACCGAGCAGGTCGACCGCACGCTCGACCTGGTGAGTCTGATGGCGCGCGCCGACACCACGGTCTCGGCGCTGGCCTACGGCGAGAAGCGCCGGCTCGAGATCGGCCTCGCACTTGCGACGTCGCCCAGCCTGCTTCTGCTCGACGAGCCGCTCGCCGGCATGAGCCCGAGCGAGCGCGTGGCGACGGTGAAGCTGCTGAAGTCGATCGCCAAGGGCCGCACCATGATCGTCATCGACCACGACATGGACTCGCTGTTCGAGCTGGTCGAATGGATCACGGTGCTGCAGGAAGGCAAGGTCCTGACCGAAGGCACGCCCGACCAGATCAAGAACGACCCCGCCGTGCGCGAGGCCTATCTCGGAGGGCTTGAGGCATGAGCCTGCTCGAGGTCGAGGGCCTGAACTCCTACTACGGCGACTCCCACATTCTTTTCGATGTCTCGTTGCGCGTGGAACGCAACGAGGTGGTGGCACTGCTCGGCCGCAACGGCGCCGGCAAGAGCACGATGCTCAAGAGCATGATGGGCGTGGTGACGCCGCGCACCGGCAAGGTCATGTTCGACGGCAAGAACGTCGCCGGCCAGAAGAGCCACGTGATCGCCGTCGCCGGCATGCAGCTCGTCCACGAGGATCGCCGCATCTTCGGCAGCCTCAACGTCGAGGAGAACCTGATTCTCGCCGGCCTGACGGCGCCCGGCCGCTGGCCGCTCGACCGCATCTACGAAATGTTCCCGCGCCTCAAGGACCGCCGTGGCAGCCGCGGCACCGACCTGTCGGGCGGCGAGCAGCAGATGCTGGCGATCGGCCGCGCGCTGATCCGCGATCCCAAGCTCATCCTGCTCGACGAGCCGTTCGAGGGCCTGGCGCCCGTCATCGTGCAGGACTTGCTGGCGACTTGCCGCCGGCTCGCCGAGGCCGGCCAGACGATCGTCGTGGTCGAGCAGAACATCTCGGCGGCCCTGACGCTCGCCGACCGGCTCTACATCATCAACAACGGCCATATCGTCGAGTCGCTCACCAAGCAGGCCGTCAAGGATCAGCCCGACATCCTTCACCGCTATCTCGGTGTCTAGGGCACCGCACCGAAATCCAGGCCTTGAGCCGGGGTTGCCCAAGGCCCTCTCGTTATTTTTCCGTTATTTTAACGGCACCGGTTCCGGTCGCGACTATTCGGGGCGCGGGACGAGGCGGCGGTAGAGATGCCACGTCGCATGCCCCAGCACCGGAATGACGATGGCGTATCCCAGCAGCAGCGGGATCGCACCGATCACGAGGCTGGCCGCGACCACCAGGCCCCACACCGCCATCGGTCCCGGGTTGGCGAGTACAGCGCGCATCGACGTTACCACCGCCGTCGACACGCCGACGTGGCGGTCGAGCAGTAGCGGGAAGGAGATCACGCTGATGGCCAGCACGAAGACCGCGAACAGGAAGCCGACGCCGCAGCCCACTACGATCATCGTCCAGCCGGCGCCGGTGGTGAGAATCTCGCGCGCGAAGACTTCGAGCGAGGCCGGCATCGCCGGTCCGAAGGTCATGTTGTAGACGGCGAAGGCCGCGACCTGCCACAGCGCGAAGATCGCGAGCAGCAGAAGGCCCAGCATCTGCATCGCGCCGAAGGCGGGCGAGCGGACGACGCCGAAGGCGTGGCTCCAGTTGGCGTCCTGGCCGTTCTCGCGCTCGCGGCTCATCTCGTAGAGGCCGACCGCGACCGCCGGTCCCAGCAGCGCGAAGCCCGAGGCGAGCGGGAAGATCAGCGGCAGCATGCCGTGGCCGAACGCGACCCGCGACAGCACGAGGCCGACGATCGGGTAGAGCAGACAGAGGAAGATCACGTCGCTGCGGAAGGCGGCGAAATCGGCGAAGCCCCTGGTCAGTGCCTCGCGCAGATCGGCGATGCCGATGCGCCGCACCTGCGGCACCGTCGTTTCGCGCATCTCCAGCGCCTCGTCGAGCGCATGGGCCGCCGAGCCCATGGCGTGCGTGCCGAGTTTCAGGTTGTCCCATCCCCATTCGATGGGGTTCCGGATGTGGGTATTGGTCGCCATGGTCGCCTCCTCCTGAACGAAGTTCGAAGGTCGCGGACCCGTCGGAACCGGAATTCAAAGTCGAAGAGCCGATCACGAAACGCCGCGAACCGCCATTGACAGGCCGGAGTCTACGCCCGCCGCCGGTGACTGTCGCGAAATTTCCCGATGCGGCCGTGTGCGGCCGGCCGGGAAAAGCGGCCAAAACAAGGAGAGGGCGCCTATCGTTGTGCTAGCGTACCGCCCGAAAGCGAGGATTCCATGACTGTCAGCGTCACCAAATCGCCGCGCAAGCTGGGCGGCAGCGCCCTCGGTGTGTTCCCGATCGGGCTGGGCCTGATGTCGCTGTCGGGCGCCTACGGCAAGGCCGACGACGCCGAGGGCATCAAGGTCATCCATCACGCGATCGACCGAGGCGTCACCATGCTCGACAGCTCCGACATGTACGGCTGGGGCCACAACGAGACGCTGCTCGGCAAGGCGCTGGCCGGCGGCAAGGCGGCCAAGGTGGTGTTGGCGACCAAGTTCGGCCAGGTCCAGCGGCCGGGCGGCGCCAATGGCGTCGACGGCACGCCCGCCCATGTGAAAGCCGCGTGCGAGGCCAGCCTGAAGCGGCTGGCTGTCGATGTGATCGATCTCTACTACCAGCACCGCGTCGATCCCGACGTGCCGATCGAGGAGACGGTGGGCGCCATGGCCGAGCTGGTGAAGGCGGGCAAGGTGAAGGCGCTGGGCTTGAGCGAGGCCAAGCCGGAAACGATCCGGCGCGCGCACAAGACCCATCCCATCGCCGCCGTGCAGAGCGAATATTCGCTGCTCTATCGCCAGGACGCCGAGGAGACGCTGGCGACCACGCGGGCGCTCGGCATTTCCTTCGTGGCCTACTCGCCGCTCGGCCGCAGCCTGCTGACCGGCGCGGTCAAGCAGGTCTCCGACATTCCCGAAGGCGACGGCCGCGGCCGCCATCCGCGCTTCTCGGCCGACAATCTCGCGCGCAACCTCTCGCTGGTCGCCGAGATCGAGGCGGTGGCCAGGGCGCGCGGCTGCACGCCGGGCCAGGTGGCGCTGGCGTGGCTGCTGGCACAAGGCACCGACATCGTGCCGATCCCGGGCACCAAGCGCACCGATCGCGTCGACCAGAACGTGGCGGCGCTCGACGTGGCGCTTTCCGCGGACGAGGTCGCGCGCCTGTCGAATGCGATGCCGCCGGGTGCGGCCGCCGGCGGCCGCTACGCCGATGCGCAGATGAAGGCCGTCTATCTGTAGGAAGGTGACGTCGGTGACCGCAGATGGCGCACCGGATGCTCGAGGAGGGGTGCCCTCTATCGCAAGATCTTCGTCGACTTCGAGAAGACCGGGCACAAGGCGCCGACTTCCTGAAGATCAACCCGATGGGCAAGCTGCCGACGATCGTGCATCGCCGTACTGTCGTCACCGAGACGGCGGCGATCGTCGCCTATGTCGCCGACGCCTGATGCGGGACCTACTTTTGCCGCCGTTCCGCGATCTGGGGCGTCGCACCCTGCAGAAGATCGACCGGCCAGTGCGAGCCGATTCCCTCGACGTGGTGTAGGTCCGCGTTCAACGCGACGGTTCGCGGCTGAAGTCGAGCATGCGATCGGCGATTTCGCGCTCTCCGGAAATCACGCGCGTGGCGCCGAGGCTCTGGAGATGTGCGACCGCGGCCTCGGAATGGGCGCGCGCCACGATGTCGAGAGTCGGGTTCGCGACACGGGCCTGCTGCACGACTTGACCCGCCTCGAATGCCTCGGGGATGGTGACGAACAGCCGGCGCGCCCCGCCGAGGTTGGCGGCGGCGAGGATCTCGGGGTCGGCCGCGTTGCCGGTGAAAATCTCCGCGCCGTCGCGCCGTGCCTTCTCCAGGCTGTCCTCGCTGGTTTCGATCACCACCATTCCGGCGCCGTCGCGCGCGAGCGTCGCGCCGACCAGCGAGCCGACGCGGCCATAGCCGACCAGCACGTTGTGACCCGACAGGGTGGTCGGCAACAGGATCGGCGCCGGCTCTGCGGAGTCCGCCGCGGCGCTCTCTGGATGGGGCCGGCGCACCAGCAGGGCGAAGAGCAGCGGATTGAGGATGATCGAAATGATGGCGCCGCCGAGGATCAGGTCGCGTGCCAGCGGGGGGATTATGTCGATCTCGATGCCGAGGCCGATCAGGATGAAGGAGAACTCGCCGATCTGCGCTCGGCCCGCAGCGACCGCGAGGGCCGTACTGTTCGAGAGCTTGAAAGCCCGCAAGATGAGCCATGCGAGGGCCGACTTGCCGACGACGATGATCGCGACGGTGGCGGCGAGGGCAAGCGGCGCCTCGACGAAGACGTGCGGGTTGAACAGCATGCCGACCGAAACGAAGAACAGTACCGCGAATGCGTCGCGCAACGGCAGCGCTTCCTCGGTGGCCTGCTGGCTGAGGTTGCTTTCGCCCATCACCATGCCGGCGAAGAAGGCGCCGAGCGCGAACGACACGCCGAACAGTCTCGCCGCGCCGAACGCCACGCCGATGGCGATCGCATAGACAGCAAGCCGGAACAGCTCGCGCGATCCGGTATGCGCCGTGTAATGCATGAGCCAGGGGATCACGCGACGGCCGATCACCAGCATCACGGTGACGAAGATGCTCACTTTGACGAGCGTTACGATCAGCTGGAAGACCATTCGGCTGAGCGGCACGGCGTCGTTCGAGGCGACCATGGCGGCAGTGGGCAACAGCACCAGGGCCAGGACCACGATCAGGTCCTCGACGACCAGCCAGCCGACCGCAAGGCGCCCGCGTTCGGTCTCGAGCATCCGGCGGTCCTGGAAGGCGCGGATCATCACGACCGTACTGGCGACCGACAGGGCCAATCCGAACACCATGCCCGCCTGCCAGGGCCAGCCGATGACGTGGGCGAGGCCGGCACCCATCAGCGTGGCGATGACGATCTGGATGATGGCGCCGGGCACCGCGATGCGCGCGACCGACATCAGGTCCTTGAGCGAGAAGTGCAGCCCGACGCCGAACATCAGCAGAATGACGCCGATCTCGGCCAGCTCGGTGGCCATGCCGGCGTCGGCGATGAAGCCCGGTGTGAACGGGCCGACGACCACGCCAGCCACGAGGTAGCCGACGAGCGGCTGGATGCGAAGACGATGCGCCAGCAGTCCAAACACGTAGGCCAGCATCAAGCCGGCCGCGATCATGGCAATCAGCGGTGTCTGATGTTCAGGCATCGCCTTTATCTCTCCGCGGTCCGTTGTTCGGCGTCTCGATGTGGTCCAGACAGGCCCGGATTTCAATCGTTGACGCGGGTTTCAGATGCTATCGATACTCTGGTAAGCGCGGAGAAGAAACAAATGAAGATGCAACGACGTGGATTCGCGGGTGCAGGCCTCGCCGAGCGAGTGGGCGAGCCGGGTGCGGTGACGCGTCCCTCGACACTTGCGCAATATGCCGATTACCTGAACGGCGACGGGGCGAATGTCACGCCACGGGTGAAATCCCACCTGTTGAAGCCCGAATAGCGAGATACCGAAGATGATCCTCAATCGACGCACTTTCCTCGGCAGCAGCGCGCTCTCGCTGGCGGCGCCATCAGTCCGGGCGGACACGTTCCCCTCCAGGCAGCTTCGCTGGGTCATCCCGTTCGCGCCCGGCGGCAACTACGACGTCACCTCGCGCCTGGTCGCCGACCCGATGGGTCGCGAGCTCGGCCAGACCGTCCTGATCGACAATCGCCCCGGCGCCGGCGGCGTCGTCGGCCTCGATGCCGCGGTCAGCGCGCCGGCCGACGGCTACACGATCGTGATGTCGAGCTTTACCGTGAGCTATGTCGCGCCGATCTTCGCCGGCAAGCAACAGATGTTGCAGACGCTGGCGCCGGTGAGCATCCTCACCACGGCGCCCACCATCATCGTCACCCGGGCGGACAGCCGCTTCCCCGACATCAAGACCTTGCTGGCCGAGGTCAAGGCCAAGCCCGCTACCGTCACCATGGGTCATTCCGGCAACGGAACGACCAACCACGTCGCCATCCTGCGCCTCCAACTCAACGAGCAGATCAAGTTCAACATCATCCCCTATCGCGGCTCGGGCCCCGGCATCAACGACCTGCTGGCGGGCACGATCGACTGCTTCTCCGACCAGCTCACCAGCTCGATGCCGCACATCAAGTCCGGCAAGCTGAAGGCGCTGGTGGTCTTCGGGCTGGAGCGCGTGCCCGATCTGCCCGGCGTGCCGACCCTTAAGGAGGCCGGCTGTACGCCGTTCGAGGGCGGCACCACCGCGGGCGTATTCGTGCGCGCCGAGACGCCGCGGCCGCTGATCGACCGCCTGAACCGGGCCGTCGTCGCCGGACTGAGGGACGAGACCGCGAGCAAGCGCCTGCGCGAGCTCGGCGCGATCGTGCGACCCTCGACGCCCGAGCAGTTCACCGAGGCGCTGAAGCTCGACGAGGCCAATGTCTCCGAGCTTCTCCAGAAGGGCTTGCTGAAGCCGGACTGAGGGTCTTTAGGCCACGTCCTTCATCACCGCCCACAGGTCGGCCTTGCGCTCGAAGCCGATGCCGGGCGCGTCGGGCAGGGCGACCTGGCCGTCGACCACGGGACAGTCGTCGGCGAAGCCGCCGAACGGCGCGAAGACCTGCGGATAGGATTCGTTGCCGCCGCACTGCAGGCCGACGGCGATGTTGAGCGCGAACTGGTGGCCGCCGTGCGGCACGCAGCGCCGGGGCGACCAGCCGTTGGCCTTCAGCATCTCGATCGTGCGCAGGTACTCGACCAGGCCGTAGGAGAGTGCCGGATCGAACTGCAGGATGTCGCGGTCGGGCCGCAGGCCGCCGTGGCGGATCAGGTTGCGGGCGTCCTGCATGGAGAACAGATTCTCGCCGGTCGCCAGCGGCTGGCCGTACTCGGTGGCGAGCGCGGCGTGCGCCAGATAATCGAGCGGATCGAGCGGCTCCTCGTACCAGCGCAGGCCGTAGCCTTGGATCGCCTTGCCGAATTCAATCGCGGTGATGAGGTCGAACTTGCCGTTGACGTCGACGGCCAGGCGTTCGCCCGAGCCCACGATCTTCAGTACCGCCTCGATGCGCTTCAGGTCCTCGGCGAGCGGCACACCGCCCACTTTCATCTTCACGCAGGAGTAGCCGAGGCCAAGGTAGTGCTTCATCTCGTCCTGCAGGCCCGCGAGGTCCTTGCCGGGATAGTAGTAGCCACCGGCGGCATAGACCCAGGCCTTGTCGTCGTACTGGCCGCCGTTGTGGCGGTCGGACAGCAGCTTCCACAGCGGCACACGCTTGGCCTTGGCGACGGCATCCCAGATCGCCATGTCGATCACACCGACGGCGACCGAGCGCTCGCCGTGGCCGCCCGGCTTCTCGTTGGCCATCATCGCCTTCCAGCACCTGGCCGGATCGAGCAGCCCTTCGCCGTCGAGCAGGGAGTCGGGTTTGGCTTCCGACACGCGCTTGATGAAGCGCTCGTTCAGCAGCCCGTGCTGGGCATAGCGGCCGTTGGAGTTGAAGCCGTAGCCGACCACCGGCTTGCCATCGACCTTGACGTCGGTGACGACGGCCACGACCGAGGCGGTCATCTGGCTGAAGTCGATATAGGCGTTGGCGATGTTGGAACGGATCGGCGAGACGATGTCGCGGACGGCGACGATGCGCATGGACTATCCCTCAGGCAAAGACGAGACGGCGATTTTGTCGGAACAGCAGGAACCATACCACCGCGCCGTTCAGCGCGTTCCACAGCAGGCCGTTGATGAAGGCGGCGCGATAGGAACCGGTGATGTCGAACAGCTCGCCGCCCATCCAGCCGCCCAGCGCCATGCCGACGATGGTGGCCGACACGGCGATGCCCATGCGGGCACCGGCTTCCTTGGGCGGGAAATATTCGCGCACGATGATGCCGTAGCTCGGCACGATGCCGCCCTGGAACAGGCCGAACAGCGCCGACACGAGATAGAGCGAGACCAGCGTATCCGACACCAGGTAGCCGAACAGCGCGATCGCTTGCAGCGTCGAGCCCAACAGCAGGGTCTTGATGCCGCCCACCCGGTCGGCGATCCAGCCCGAGGCGACCCGGCTCACGATGCCGAAGGCCGTCATTATCGACAGCATCTCGGCGCCGCGCGTGGTGCCGTAGCCTAGGTCGACGCAGTAGGCCACGATATGGACTTGCGGCATCGACATGGCCACGCAACAGCCGACGCCAGCGACGGCGAGCCAGATCTGCAGGGCGTTCGGCGACAGGCCGAGCGAGCGCGCCGAGTGCGCCGCCACGCCGCCGGTGCCGCTGCCGTGCGCCGGCGAGGGCGCGCGCAACGCCAGGCACAGCGGCAGCATCGCCGCCAAACAGATCGCGGCGGTCACGAGATAGGCTGTACGCCAGTCGTAGCCGCGGATCAGCACGTCCAGGATCTTGGGCCACAGGGCGCCGCCCAGGTAGTTGCCCGAGGCGCAGATCGCCATCGCCAGGGCGCGCCGCTTGACGAACCAGTGCGAGGTGTCGGCGACCAGCGGCATGAAGCAGGCGGCCGAGCCGAAGCCGATCAGCACGCCCTGCGCCGTAGCGAACGTCCACAGCGTGGGCGCCAGCGCCGCCGCGGCGTAGCCCGCCGCCAGCAGCAGCGTCGACAGCGCCATGGTGAAGAAGGCGCCGCGCGCATCGATCAGCCGGCCGAGGACGATCGAGCCGACCCCGAAGCCCAGCATGGTCGTGGTGTAGGAAACCGACACGGCCGCGCGCGTGGCGCCGAACTCGGCCTGCACCGCCGGAAAGGCCACGACGACGCCCCACATGCCGACGGCGCCGACGGTACTGAGCGCCACGCTGGCGACCAGGCGCGTCCAGGCGTAACGCGAATCCACACCCTGCATGATCAGCCGCCGACTGCCCCCTGCGTGTTGACGTAAAGCGCGTACAGCGAGTGGCTGGCCGCCATGAACAGCCGGTTGCGGTAGCGCCCGCCGAAGCAGACGTTGGCGCAGCGCTCCGGCAGGTCGATGTGCCCGATCGGTTTGCCGGCGGGATTGAACACGCGCACGCCGTCGAGTTCGGTCGAGCCCATTCCCCAGCCGCACCACAGGTTGCCGTGGACGTCGACGCGGAAGCCGTCGGGCGAGCCGCCCGGTCCGGCGTCGATCAGGACCTTGCCCTTGCCGAGCTTGGTGCCGTTGTCCGTCACGTCGTAGGCGACGATCATGCGATGCGGCTCGGCGCGCGAGGCCACGACATAGAGCGTCTTCTCGTCGGGCGAGAAGGCGAGCCCGTTGGGACCCGGCACGTCGTCGACCAGCATCGTGAGTTTCTTCGTCTCCGGATCGAGCCGGTAGACGGCCGGCGTGTTCTGGCTCTCTTCCTTGTGGCCCTCGTAATAACCATGGATGCCGAACGTCGGATCGGTGAACCACACCGTGCCGTCGGACTTCACCACCACATCATTGGGAGAATTCAGCGGCTTGCCGTTATAGTTGTCGGCCAGCACGGTGATCGAACCGTCATACTCGGTGCGCACGACGCGGCGCGCATCGTGCTCGCAGCCGACGAGCCGGCCCTGGCGGTCGCGCGTGTGGCCGTTGGCGTTGTTGGACGGCTTGCGGAAGACAGAGACGACACCCGTCTCCTCGTCCCAGCGCAGGATGCGGTTGTTGGGGATGTCGCTCCACAGCAGGTAGCGGCCGTCGCCGAAGTAGACCGGGCCCTCCGACCAGCGGCAGCCGGTATGGAGCCGCTCGACCGACGCCAGCGGCAGCCGGTACTGGTTGAACGACTGATCGAGCACGCGCACCGCCGGATCGGGGTAACGCTCGTTCGGTTGCCACATCCTGGTTTCCCCTCGTCTATTCATTGGCCGCGTTGGCGGGACTTTACTGGAAGGCGGCCTTGCGGAATACCTCGACGAAGCGATCGACATCCTGCTCGTCGTTGTAGACGTGCGGGCTGATGCGCAGGCGGCCCAGGCGCGGCGCGGCATGGACGCCGCCGGCGGCGAGCCTCTTGGGCAGGTCCGGCGCCATGCCCTTGGCGAAGGCGACGCAAAGAATGTGCGGCGCGCGGACCTTTTGGTCGAGCAGGCGGACGTCGAGGTTGGCGAGCCCGTCGGCCAGCCGGGACGTCAGCATCGACAGACGCTCGACCACGGCCGCGTTGCCCCAACCCTTCACCATCTCCATGCCGATCGACGCCATCTCCATCGACACGAAGTGATCGCGTTCGCCCATGTCGTAACGGCGCGCGTCGTCGCGATACGAGACGTCGCGGAAATAGATCGTATCCTCCGCCGACACACCCTTGCGGCCGATCGAGGCCTGCTCGAGCGGCACGCCGTTCTGCCGGCGCTTGGCGACGTACATGAAGGCGCGGCCGTAGGGGCCGAGCAGCCACTTGTAGGTCGGGAAGATCAGGAAGTCGGGATCGAGCGTCTTCACGTTGATGGCGCGCACGCCGACATCGTGCGTCGCGTCCACCAGGAACGCAGCACCTGCCTTGCGGATCGCCGGCGCGAGGCGGGCAAGATCGAGCGCGCCGCCGTCGGACCAGTGCACCGACGAGATCGAGACCAGGGCCGGCGGTGCGACGCCCGGCCGGTCGACGGCCTCGAGTACCGCCGCGGTCCAGTCACCGTCCGCCAGCTGCTTCACGGTGTCGACGGTAAAACCGCCGGCGGGCGCGCGGTCGATCCATTCGAGCACCGGCGAGGTGTGGTCGTTCTCCAGCACGATCACGCGGCTGCCGCGCGGGATCGGGAGGATCTTGCCGGCGCTGGCCACGCCGTAGCCCACCGACGGAATGAGGGCGATGTCTCCGGCATCGGCGCCGATCAGCGCGGCGGCGGCGCTGCGTGCGCGTTCGTTCTGCACGGTGGCGAGGTCGCTGGGCAGTTTCCACGGCTGGCCCTTGCGGTTCATCGCGGCACGGCCCGCCTCCTGGGTAGCGAGCGGCATCGGGCCCCAGCCGGCGGCGTTCATGTAACAGACGTCGCGCGGCATATCGAAAAGCGCGCGTTGGCTCGGCAGCATGGTCGGGTCCCCTCGTGATCGGCCGGCAGCTTAGCATGGCCCACGCCAAATTTTCTGGCGGGCCGCATGAGAACCTCTCTTGGTTGATTACCTCGCGTGTAATTGAGGGCCGGATGCCGCGGGACCATGTTCGCCCTGCGACCGAGCAAGAGGAGGGCCGCATGAGCTTCCAGTCCAGCAACCGCACGATCGAGCAGAACCTCTACGCCAGCGCCGCGCCGCCGCGCCCCTCGTTCGGCCAGCGTGCCGTCCTCGCGGTCACCGTATGGCGCCAGCGCCGCGAGGTGCGGCGTCGACTGGCGGAAATGGACGCGCGCAGCCTGCGCGAGCTGGGGATTTCCCCGGCCGCCGCCGCATACGAGTCCGGCCAGCCGTTCTGGCGTCGAATGGGCTGCCTGCGCTAACGGCGTGCCAATCGGCCCCCAATGCTGGTCCTCCATCGGTTTGTCGAGCCCAATGGGAACCACGGACCGCTCCAAGCGTTAAGAAACCGCGCGGACGCGCTCGTGCGTCCTGTCGGGCAGCGAACCAGGCGGAGGGCTAAGCAAGGATGACACCGCCGGATTTCGACCGGACGTTCGCTCTGTTCCTGGATGTCGACGGCACCCTGATCGAGATTGCGGCAACGCCCGAGGCGGTGGTCGTGGCGCCTGGCCTGCCGGCGCTGCTGGCCCAGCTCCAGCGCCACCTCGATGGCGCCGTGGCGATCGTGAGCGGCCGTCCGCTCGCCCAGATCGACGAACTTCTTCATCCCTTCATGGGCAGCGCCGCCGGCGAGCATGGCGTGGCGATCCGCTACGGCGACGGCACGCTGGAGGAAATGCCGGCGGGTCTTGCCGTGCCCGAGACGTGGCGCCAGGCGTTGGTCGCCGCGGCGGCGCGCTGGGAAGGCGTGCTGATCGAACCCAAGCCGCACGGCGTCACCCTGCACTACCGGCTGGCGCCCGAACGTGGCAACGAAGTGTGGCGCCTCGTGCGCTCGCTCGTGCCGGAAGATCATCCGTGGTTTCGCCTGCTGCCGGCGCGCGAGGCCGTCGAGATCGGCCTGCGCTCGGCATCGAAGGGCCAGGCGGTGGAGCGGCTGATGCGCCAGGCCGCCTTCCAGGGCCGCAAGCCGATCTACGTCGGCGACGACTTCACCGACGAAGCCGGCATCAGCGCGGCCAAGGAACTGGGCGGCATCGGCCTGCGGGTCGGCGAGGTCTTCGGCGGCGATCCCGCGCATGTCCGCGCCTGGCTGAAGCGCGGCTGCGAGCGGCTCGAGGGTCGGGAGAAGCCCAGCACGTTTCCAACGGGAGTGTCACCGTGAGTACCCTCGACCTCGGCGTCATCGGAAATTGCGCGATCGCCAGCCTGATCGACCGCAACGGCCGCCATGTCTGGCACGGGCTGGGACGCCTCGACGGCGACCCGGTGTTCAATGCGCTCTTGGGCGGCAACGAGCCCAAGAGCGGCTTCATGGAAGCAGCCGTGGCCGGCGCGAAGGAAGGCAAGCAGCGTTACCTGCCCAACACCGCGATCCTCGAGACGACGATCGAGGGCGCCGGCGGCACGATGCGTGTCATCGACTTCGCGCCGCGCTTCCGCCGCTTCGGCCGCAACTTCCGGCCGCCCATGCTGGTGCGGCGGATCGAGCCGATCGCCGGCCGGCCGCGGGTCACGCTGCGCCTGCGCCCGACGTTCAACTACGGCGCCGCCCAGCCGCAGGTCACGAGCGGCTCCAACCACATCCGCTACGTCAGCGAGGCTGCGGTGCTGCGGCTCACGACCGACGCCTCGATCAGCGCCGTCCTGCACGAGCAGGAATTCTCGCTCGACCGCTCGATCACCCTGCTGGTCGGCGCCGACGAAAGCGTGCCGGAGAATCCCGACACCCTGGCGCGCTCGTTCCTCGCCGAGACGACGGGGTACTGGCAGACGTGGGTGCGCGATCTCAACATCCCGTTCGACTGGCAGGCTGCGGTGATCCGCGCCGCGATCACCTTGAAGCTGTGCAGCTTCGAGGACACCGGGGCGGTGCTGGCGGCGCTCACCACCTCGGTGCCGGAAGCCGCCGGCACGGTGCGCAACTGGGACTACCGCTTCTCGTGGCTGCGCGATTCGTTCTTCACCGTGACCGCGCTCAACCGGCTGTCGGCGACCAAGACGATGGAAGGCTTCGTGCGCTTCATCGTCGACGTCGTCGAGGGCGGCAGCTCGCGCGGCGAGGTTGACAAGATCGCGCCGCTGTTCCCCATCGCGCCCGGCATGGATACCGCCGAGCGCCTGATCGATTCGCTGCCGGGCTATCGCGGCTACGGCCCGGTACGCATCGGTAACGCGGCGGTGAGCCAGGTGCAGAACGACACCTATGGCTCGATGGTGATGACCGCGGCGCAAATGTTCTGGGACGAACGCCTGCCGCGCCAGGGCGACATGGAGCTTTACCGCCAGCTTTGTGTCGTCGGGCACGAAGCCCACAGGGCCGCGTTGACGCCCGATGCAGGACTCTGGGAGTATCGTGAGCGCCAGGAAGTTCACACGTTCTCGGCGGCGATGTGCTGGGCGGCTCAGCACAGGCTGGGCATGATCGCCCGCCGCGTCGGCGTCGATGGCGAGGCGCGCGAATGGCTGGCGCGGGCGGGCGTGCTGCGCCAGGAAATCCTGAAACGGGGAACGACGAGCGAAGGCTGGTTGTCCGGCACGCTCGATCGCGACATGGCCGACGCCTCGAGCCTCGTGTTGCCGGAGATCGGGCTGCTGAGCTCCGACGATCCGCGCTTCCACGCCACGCTCGACATGGTCGACCGCAAGCTGATGCGCAACGGCTTCCTCATGCGCTACGTCGAGGCCGACGATTTCGGCAAGCCATCGAACGCCTTCCTGCTCTGCACCTTCTGGTACATCGATGCGCTGGCCAGCGTCGGCCGGCGCGACGAGGCGCTCGAGCTGTTCAACAACGTGCTGGCCCGGCGCAACCATGTCGGCCTCCTCTCGGAGGACTTCGACCCGACCACCGGCGAACTGTGGGGCAACTTCCCGCAGACCTACAGCCAGGTCGGCTTGATCCTGTCGGCCATGCGGCTGTCACGCAGCTGGGAGGAGGGCCTGTGGCACGCCTCGTAATCGTCTCCAATCGCGTCCCGATTCCCAAGTCACGCGGCGCGACGGCCGGCGGCCTCGCCGTGGCGCTGCGCGATATCATGACCCCGGGCTCGATGTGGTTCGGCTGGAGCGGGCGGCTCGCGTCCGAGCCGTCGACGCAGCCGGCGCTGGTCGAAGCCCGCGGCGTCACCTACGCCACCATCGACCTGGCGAGCGATGCCTATCGCGCCTTTTATGTCGGTTTCGCCAACGGCGTGCTGTGGCCGCTTCTGCACTTCCGCCTCGGCCTCATGCATTTCACCCGGCAGGATTACGAGGGCTACCTCGCAGTCAATCGCACTTTCGCCGAATCGCTGGGCCAGGTGCTCGATCCCGGCGACACGGTTTGGGCGCACGACTATCATCTGATCCCGTTCGGCCGGTTGCTGCGCGCCAACGGCTTTGCCGGACCGATCGGCTTCTTCCTGCACGTGCCGTTCGTGCCGCCGTCGATGATGGAGGCGGTGCCGGTCGGGCGCGAGCTGATCGCGGATCTCTGCGCCTACGACCTCGTCGGCTTCCAGACCGAAGAGCATGCGCGCGACTTCCGCGACTGCGCCGAGCGCATGCTGGGCGCGACCGTCGACGGCGAGTGGGTCAAGCTGAATGGCCGCCTGACGCGGGCCTTCGTCGATCCGATCGGCATCGATGCCGAGGGCTTCTCCCGCGACGCCGAACGGGCGGGGACCGACAAGCAGGTGCAGCGCCTGGCCGGCAGCCTCTCCGGCCGCTCGCTGGCGATCGGCGTCGACCGCATGGACTATTCCAAAGGCCTCGCCAATCGCTTCGAAGCCTATGCCAACCTGCTCGAGCGCTATCCCGAGCATCAGCGAAAGATCCATCTTCTGCAGATCTGCCCGCGCTCGCGCGAGGAAGTCGACGAGTATCGCAAGCTCCGGTCCGAGCTCGACCGGCTGGCCGGACGCATCAACGGTCGCTTCTCGGAGTTCGACTGGACTCCGCTGCGCTATTCCACGCGCGCCTCGCCGCGTGCCACCCTGGCCGGCCTCTATCGCCTGGCGCGCATCGGGCTCGTGACGCCGTTGCGCGACGGCATGAACCTCGTGGCCAAGGAATATGTCGCCGCCCAGAACGACGAGGATCCGGGCGTGCTGGTGCTGTCGAAGTTCGCCGGTGCCGCATGGGAGCTGACCGAGGCGCTGATCGTGAACCCGTTCGATCCCGACGCCATCGCCGACGCCATGCACGAGGGGCTTACTATGCCGCTCGCGGAACGCCAGCAGCGGCACCAGGCGCTCAAGGAAAAAGTCTACCGCACGACGGCCGCGCTCTATGCCCGGAACTTCGTCGAGGCGCTGGCGGCGCGTTCGATAGACAAGGTCGCGGCCTGAGGCCACGGGAGCGGCCAAAGTCGCGGCCTCGGGCCTCACCACATCGTCTTGGCGGCGCGGCCGGCCCATTCGTGGTCGTAGGTCTTGCCGCCCACTCTGTCCTGGCTGAGCGCCGCCAGGATCTGGCCGGGGCTGGGCAGGTCCTTGGGATCGACGTGATGGGCGGGATTCCACAGCTCCGAGCGGATCAGCGCGCGGGCGCACTGGAAGAAGATCGTCTCGACCTTCATCACCATCACCAGCGCGGCGCCTTGTCCTCGACGGCGAAGGACTCGAGTAGCGCCGGCGCCACGCTGAGCTGCGCGCGGCCGTTGACGCGCAGCGTATTGCCCACGCCCGGGATCAGGAACAGAAGCCCGACCCTGGGGTCGATCACGATGTTGCGCAGCGAGTCGATGCGATTATTGCCGCGCCGGTCGGGCAGCATCAGCGTCCTGTCGTCTGCACGCGCACGAAGCCCGGCCGGTCACCGCGCGGCGAGCAGTCGAGACCGTCCGGCCCCGCGGTCGCCAGGGCCACGAACGGCGCGGCCTCGATATAGGCGCGATAGTGCGGCGTGATCCGCGACGCTTCCTTGACGATCGCGGCCGGTGCGGGCTCGCCGTAGAGTTTCTCCAGGTCGGCGACGCTGGTGACGATGTCGGACATGATGAATTGCCTACTTCAGGGAAGCGCGAAATGTCATGGGTTCAAGTTGCAACACCGCCTCAAGAGGCGGCGCCAATAGCCGCGGAGATTTGGAGAAGTCGTACACACGGTACAGGCGAAACGCGTCGGGTCTCTCGAGGGCAACTTCATTTTCATTTCTCGTGAGATAAAATGGCGTGGTGCCGCCGCCGCGGGTTGTTTTGACTTCCAGGAGTCGTTCGTTTCCCGCGGGATCGTAGGAACGGATGTCGTAGCCTGCGCCATCTCCATCTTCCTGAGAAACCCAACGCACTTTTCGAGCGAGGTCGGACCTGTCGATCTGCCTCAGGCGTAGCTGCTCCGACTCGAATACGTGTTGCTCACCAGCCTTGCCAAGAGCGCGATTGAGTTGGTCTTTCAAAGCTGGATCAAACTTGCGGGCAACGCGCTCGAAGGCTGCTTTTGCCTTTGGATTTATCAGCGGCGCAATCGGTGGCGATTCCTCGAATAGAATCGCAGATTCCGAAAGCCCTGCCGAAAGTGACAAAGCGAGTGGAACGGGTTCGGGATTGTCCTTCAGGTATCGGCCGATCGCTTCTGCAATGACTCCTTGGAAGTTCCAAGCGGGTAGGTAGCCGGCGATCCTCGGTAAGCCGAGTTGCGTGAGCACCGCAGAGATATTCCGGTGCTTGAACTCTATGGATCCCTGAGTTCTGGGGATTTTCATCATTAGGGTGCGGCGATGCGCAGTTTTGTTAAGCGCGTCGGATTGGTCTTCGCCCAGCATTGCGAAGTAGTCGGCGACGATCGCATCGAGTTCGGTGCGCGACCAATCGGTTCCGATTACTTCGTCCTTGGCCATATAAAAGCGCTCAGGCCGCCCAGAGGGCGGGAGACGTGCCGAGCGGCTCGGCGGGGCGGTCGTAGCGGCAGGGTGTTTCGCTGAGCTGGATGACCGGCTTCAGATGGCGCAGCCGGCCGAAGGGGCCGTCGCTTTCCATCAGCAGGGCCGCGAGATCGGCGTCGGGGAGGTCCTTCAGGCCGGCGCTGCCGTCGATCGTACCGAGGCTCGCCAGCCAGTGCGCGACCTGGACCAGCGACACGCGCACGTGCCACGAGCCACCCTCCTCGGCGCGGCGGGCGAGGCCGATCATGGCGCCCAGTGCTGCGAGATAGCCCGCGATGTAGTCGAGCGCTTGGACCGGCAGGTTGCGCGGGCTGTCGAGCGAGCCCTGCGCGGCGGCAAGGCCGGTCACATTCTGCACGATCGAGTCGAAGCCGCGGCGCGCTGCCCACGGGCCTTCATGTCCGTAAGCACAGATGCTGACGCAGACGATGCCGGGCCGCAACGCCGCCACCTGCTCGGGCGAGAAGCCGCGCGCCGCCAGGGTGCCCGGGCGATAGCCCTGCGTGAACACGTCGGCCTCGCGCAGCAGGCTGGTCATGGTCGACACGCCCTTGGCTTCGCTGAGATCGATCCAGGCGCAACGCTTGCCGTGGCCGGTGTCCATCAGGATTTCGGTCTGGTAGGGCAGGTGAGGCGCCGCGACGTGCAGCACGTCGGCCCCGTTCTCGGCCAGCACGCGACCGCTGGTCGGGCCCGCGAGCACGCGCGTGAGGTCGAAGGCGCGGACGCCGGACAGCGGGCGATCGCCGTCATTTCTCCTGGGGGGCGGCAGGGGCCGAGCCGGCGCGTCGCCGATCTTGACGAGGTCGAGCAGCGGCAGCTTGGCGACCGCGATCCCATGCGGATGGGCGTTCCATTCCGCTCGGCTGCGCGACAGGCCACCGACGCAATTGCCCGCGGCGATCGCGTCTTCGATGTCCTGGCCCTTCCACTTGGCCACCGCTTCGGCCAGCGCTTCGCGTGTGCCGTCCTTGGCGCCCGAGATGCGCAGTGCGCCTTCGCGATGATGCGGATGGTTGGTGTGCAGGAACATCGTGCGGTTGTCGGCCGTCTTGTAGTGGCCAGCGAGAGGATCCCACGACACGGGCTTCTTGCCGTTCTGCAGCACATAGGTGTTGGAGCGCAGCGATGCCGCGGCGGCATGGCGATCGATCGCCACGGCCTGCGGCTTGCCGGTCTTGAGGCGCCACAGGTCCGACAGCGCCAGTCCCACGGCGCCCAGCGCCGCCGATCCGGCGCGGCCGACCCGCCACGGCGAGACGAAGATCGGATCCTCGCCGTTGGTGAAGGCCAGCGAATCGTCGCGTCGCTTCTTGCGACCGAGCAGGCCCAGGATGTCGTGCGTCAGGGCCTCGCTCATTTTGCCGCCATGATCTCCGTCAGCAACACCATCAGAACGTCGGGACAGGTGATGTGCGGATTGTGGCTGGCGTCGATCTCGTAATACTTCCAGCCGGGCTCGGTCTTGGCGCGCTCGCCGAACTGGCGGAACACATCGCCCGGACCGTTTTTCTTGGCGTAGATGTAATGGCGCGGCGGCGGTGCCTCCTTCGACTCGAGCCTGATCTTCTGCTCGAAGGTCTTGATCGGCTGCGGCCGGCGGCGGGGGATCGCCCAGGCCTGGTCTTCCGGCGACGTGTCGGGCGGCATCGGGTTGAGCGGCAGCTTCCAGCCCTCGCCATCCTTGGCCGCCCCGGCGCGCATGTTGCCCTCGGCCTTGGGACCGGTGAGGTCGAACAGGCTCTGGCCGTCCTTGGGGGCGAAGGCGTCGAGATAGACCACGCTGGCAATACGGCTTCTCGCCTTGTCGGCGACCCCGGTGGCCACCATGCCGCCGTAGGAGTGACCGAGCAGGACGACGTCCTTCAGGTCCTCGAATTCCAGCACGCCGACCACGTCCTGAACGTGGGTGGAGACGTCGACCTCGGGCCGTGCCAAATGGGCGCGCTCGCCCAAGCCCGTATAGGTCGGAGAAAAGAATGTGTGGCCTGCCGCCTTCAACAGGGGCCGCATCTTTTTCCAGGCCCAGGCCGCCGACCAGGCGCCATGCGCCAGAACGATAGTCGCCATGTCCGTCTTCCCTCCGCTGGTGGCCATCGGGGCTTAATGCTATTACGAAGCACTCGCAATGACCGACCCGTCAACCATAGCATTGGGCGAAGCGCGCGTGGGCTTCCGTGGCCGCATTTTCGCGCTCGATATGACGCGTGCGCAGGGCGCCGGGCTGCCGGCCCCCGAACTGGAGCGCCGGTTGCTCGAGCTGGGCTTCGTCGAGGGCGCAACCGTGGAACTGCTGCACCAGGGCTTCTTCGGCGGCGATCCGATCGCCGTCCGCGTGGCCCAGACGACGATCGCGCTGCGACGCCGCGAGGCGATGGCGATCGTGGTGGCGGCGGCATGAACGCCGGCATCGCCCTCCCATTAGCCCCGGCCTCGGCGGTCGACACGGGCCTCGCCCCGATCGTGGCGCTGGTCGGCAATCCCAATTGCGGCAAGACGGCGCTGTTCAACGCGCTGACCGGCAGCCGCCAGAAGGTCGCGAACTATCCGGGTGTCACCGTCGAGAAGAAGCTCGGCCGACTGTCGACGCCGGGCGGCCGATCGATCCAGCTTCTCGATCTGCCGGGCACCTATTCGTTGCGCGCGCGCTCGCCGGACGAGGAGATCACGCGCGATGCGGTGCTGGGCAAGCTGAAGGGCGAGACGGCGCCTGACCTGATCGTGTGCGTGGGCGATGCGTCCAACCTGCGCCTAGCGCTGCGTCTCGCGCTCGAACTGCGGCACGTCGGTCGCCCGGTCGTGCTGGCGCTCAACATGATGGATATTGCCAGGAAGCGCGGCATCGAGATCGACACAGCGAGACTCGCGGCCGAACTCGGCGTGCCGGTGGTGAGCTCGATCGCCGTCCGCCGTAGCGGCACGGATGCGCTGCTGGCCGAACTCGACCGGCTTCTTGCGCGATTGCCCGAAACCACGGCGGCCGATTGGAAGGCACCTGACGCCGGAGCGTTGCGCGACGCCCAGCACGAGGCCGACCGTATCCTGAAGGCCGCCGTGCGCGCGCCCGGCACGCCCGACAGCGCCACCACGCGGGCCGATGCGATCCTGCTCCATCCGGTGGCCGGCATCGTCATCCTGCTCGCCATCCTGTTCGTGATGTTCCAGGCGGTGTTCGCCTGGGCCAAACCGGCGATGGACGTGATCTCCGAAGGGTTCACCTGGCTCGGCGCCTTCGTCGGCTCGCTGCCGATGCCAGCCCTGCTGCAGAGCTTCCTGAAGAATGGCCTGATCGCCGGCGTCGGCAGCGTGATCGTCTTCCTGCCGCAGATCGTCATCCTGTTCTTCTTCATCCTGCTGCTCGAGGACCTGGGCTACATGGCGCGCGCGGCGTTCCTGATGGACAAGATCATGGGCGGCGCGGGCCTGCATGGGCGCGCGTTCATTCCGCTGCTGTCGTCGTTCGCCTGCGCCATTCCCGGCATCATGGCCACGCGCGTGATCGACGACCGGCGCGACCGGCTGACGACGATCCTGGTGGCGCCGCTGATGACCTGCTCGGCGCGCATCCCGGTCTACACGCTGATCATCTCGGCCTTCATTCCCGACCGCCAGGTCTGGGGCGTCGTCGGCCTGCAGGGGCTGGTGATGTTCGGCCTCTATGCCGCGGGCATCACCGGGGCGCTCTCGGTGTCCTTCGTGATGAAGCGCCTCCTGTGGCGCACGTCGGCGGGCGAGCCCTTCATGCTCGAGCTGCCCGACTACAAGATACCGCTCGCCAAGAGCCTGGCGCTCGGTGTCTGGGCGCGCGCCATGGCGTTCCTCAAGCGTGCTGGCACGACCATCCTGTCGATGATGATCCTGATCTGGCTGCTCGCGTCGTTCCCGGAAGCGCCGGTGGGCGCACCGGGGCCGGCGATCAACTACAGTCTGGCGGCCATGCTCGGCCACCTGCTGGAGCCGCTCACCCTGCCGCTGGGCTTCAACTGGCAGATCAACGTGGCCCTGATCCCCGGCATGGCGGCGCGCGAGGTCGCGGTCGGTGCGCTGGGCACGATCTATGCGATCGACGGCGGCGCGCAGGCCACGCAGCAGATCGGCCAGGCGCTGGCCGGGCAGTGGAGCCTCGGCACGGCGCTGGCGCTGCTGGCCTGGTACGTGTTCGCGCCGCAGTGCGCCTCGACCCTGGCGGTGATCCGCCGCGAGACCGGCGGCTGGAAGTGGATGTGGATCACCTTCGGCTACATGCTGGCGCTGGCCTATGCCGCGGCGCTGATCGCCTACCAGATCGCGTCCGCGCTCGGCGCCGGCTAGCCCTTTTTCTTCAGATCGTAGAGCGCGATCGTGCGGCGGCCCTCTTCGGGCGGCGTCGAGCGCCACAGCGCATTGTGGACCGGCGTGCCGTGCTCGCGCACCCAGCGCACGAAGTCGCCCTGCCGCGCGCGGCCGCCGGGCAGCAGCACGTAACGCACCTCGCCACGCTCGGCCATGGCGGCAAACGCGTCGAGCGAAAAGATCGGATCGTTGCCGAGATAGCCGCCGAAGGCCAGCGCCGGCTGACCGGTGCGCACGATCAGCGGGGCCGCGAGCAGCGTCGTGGGCGTGGCGACGAGAAAACGCGCCGTGCCGCGGTTGGCGGTCAGGAACTGTACCAGCTTCGGATCGTTGCTGAGGGCGGCGTAGTGGCGCGACAGCAGGGGGCCGCGGCCGTCGTCGCGGCCGAGCCAGCGCGCGAGGCTGGCCGACGGCAGCGTGTGGTTACCCGGCATGAAGATCGTGCTGAGCGCCCAGGCGAGCGGCAGGATCACCAGCGCAAAGCCGCCGATCGCCGCCGGTGGCCGCTTGCCGCGCCATAACGTGCCGGCCGCCGCGAGCAGCGCCACGGCTGGAAACCCGATCCAGGTCGAGGTCCAGCCGAGCGAACCGCCCGCGATGTAGATCTGCCACAGCCCGCAGAGTGCCAGGCCCAGCGCGAGAGAGGACGGCCCGCGGCGCCAGAGCTGCATGCAGCCGATGCCGGCCAACGCGGCCAGCGGCGGCGCCAGCGCCG
Organism: Hyphomicrobiales bacterium; assembly: GCA_041691635.1. Taxonomy (GTDB): domain Bacteria; phylum Pseudomonadota; class Alphaproteobacteria; order Reyranellales; family Reyranellaceae; genus Reyranella. Next base: position 28,134 of record JBEPUH010000024.1, on the reverse strand, counting down.
ACAGGTAATAGGCGTGGAAGATGCCGCCGGCGGCGCTGAACACGATGCCGTAGGTCAGCGCCCATAGGCCCCAGAGCGCCAGCGAGGCCTGTGTCTGGTCGCGGCGGCGGTGGAAGCCGAGCGCGAGTGCCAGGCCCAGCACTGCGAGCGGCAGGGTCCAGGCGAACTGGCCCGCGAGCATTGGTGCCGCCAGCCGCAGCGGCCCCACGGGCACGGCATCGAACATCTCACGGGTCCCGTTGATCGCCTCGGCGCGGGCCGGGCGGTCGAGCACGAAGCGGTCGAAGCCGTTGTGGACCACGATCAGCTCGAGCATGGAATTGTGGTGGGTACTGCCGGCGAACGGCCGGTCGGCGCGCGGCGTGAGATCGAACGCCACCGCCCACGACAGGCCCACGATCACCAGGGTGGCGCCCGCCGCCATCATCCAGCCGATGCGCCGGCGCCAGTCGAGCGTGCCCGACAGCCACCAGGCCGCGAGCAGGGCGGGCCCGCAGATCAGCGCGGCCAGCATCTTCACGTTGAAGGCGACGCCCAGCAGCGCCATCGCCGCGACCAGCGCCAGGCCGCGGCCGCGCATCGCCGCCCATGCCGCCAGCAGCAGGAAGAGCACCAGCCAGGAATCGGTGTTGTTGCTGCGGTCGATGGCGACGGAGATCGGCGTGATCGCCAGCAGAAAGGCCGCGATCAGCGCCGCCATCGGTCCGAACGGCCGCAGCACCAGCCGATGCAGGATCGCCACCGAGGCGACGCCGGCCAGCATCTGCGGCAGGTGGATCGACCAGCCGCTGAAGCCCAGCACGGCGGCGAAGGCAGCCTGGATCCAGAAGGAGACCGGGGGCTTGTCGATCGATAGCACGCCTGCCGGATCGAAGGCGTTGTAGAAGAACAGCCGCACGCCCTGCAGCATGCTGCGCACGCCGGCGGCGTAATACTCGGTGCCGAAGCCGTTGGCGTCGATGCGCCAGAAACGCAGCAGCGCTGCAAGGGCAAGCACGCCCAGCAGGCAGGCCGTCTCAATGCGTCGTGTGGTCGCCAAGCGTGTTATCTCCCCACCGGTCTTACGCGGGGAAGGGGGCGATCATCCCGTCTTTTCAGGATGGAATCGATCTACTCCGGTTTGATGCCAAGCTTCTTGATCAGGGGCACGGCGGTCTGGTCTTCCCTGTCGAGCATGGCGGCAAGCTCGTCGGGCGTGCTGGGCCGGGCCACGGCGGTGAGGTCGGCGAAGCGCTTGACGGTCGCGGGGTCGGTCAACACCTTCACCATCGCGTCGTGCAGCTTCTTCAGGATCTCGGGTGGCATCTTCGCCGGGCCGAACAGACCGGTGTAGGTCGAGTAGGTGAAGTCCTTCAGCTCCGGAATGCCGGACTCCTTGACGGTAGGCACGTCGGGCAGCTCCGGCATGCGTGCGTCCGATGTCACCGCAATCGGCCGCAGCTTGCCGCCGCGGATATGGCCGATGGCGCTGTTGAGTTGGTCGACCTGCACCGGCACCTGGCCGCCGATCACGTCGATCGTGGCAGCACCACTGCCTTTGTAGTGGACGATCGTGAACTTCGAATTGGTGGCGTCGCTGATCAGTTCGATCACGATGTGGTTGGTCGTGCCGACGCCGGAGTCCGCGATCGGCAGCTTGCCCGGTGTTTCGCGTCCGACTTTGACGAGGTCGGCTAGCGTCTTGATCGGCGAACTGGGGGTGACGACGATCACCGCCGGCACTGCCTGGATGTGGCTGATCGGCTGGAAGGCAGTCTTCCAGTTGTAGGGCGCGTTGCCGTAGATCGCCGGCACGTCGACCATCGAATTGGCCGAGACCAGCAGGTTGTAGCCGTCGGGCGCGGAGCGGGCGACGACGTCGGCGCCGATCATGCCGGAGGCGCCGGCCTTGTTCTCGACCAGCACGGTGACGCCCAGCACGTCCCTCAGCTTTTCGGCGATGATGCGCGCGGTGACGTCGATGTTCCCGCCCGGCGCGTAGGGCGCCATGATCCGGATCGGCTTGTCGGGGAACTCCGCAGCCGCAGGCCCCGCCAGGGCGAGCGCGGCCAGCAGGCCGAGCATCGTCGCTTTGATACGCATTTACGCCTCCCGGATGTTTCTTCTTTCGGGCGGCACATTAGCTCACTGGCTATGCAACGCTAGAGGACCGGCGGCCGCCTGTCGGCCCACGGCCGCGCCGTTTCGAGGAGCGCGCCGAGGCGGAAGACGTCGGCGTCGCAGCCCCATCTGCCTACGATCTGGACCGAGGTCGGCATCTTGTCGGTGCCGAAGCCCGAGGGCACGGCGAGCGCGGGATGGCCGGTCAGGTTGAAAGGATACTGATACGAGGTCCAGCCCTGGCGGGTGATGCCGCACTTCACGCCGTCGACCACGACCTCGTCGTTGGCCGCATCGTGCGTCACGTCGAGCGCGGTGCGCGAGGCGGTCGGCGTCACCAGGAAGTCGTAGCGCTCGAACAGCGCCTGGATCCGGCGGAACAGCACGCCGCGCGCGAACTGCGCGTTGCGGAAGTCGGCCAGCGAGAACTTCTCGCCACGCTGCATGAAGGCGAGCGTCACCGGGTCCATCTGGTTCTGCCACTTCGGCAGATACTGCGCGCAGAATACCGCGAAGTTGGCCTGGTAGAGCACGCGGCCCTCGTATTCGATCCAGTCGATCGCCTCGGTGACTTCCTCGACCTCCGCGCCCATCGCGCGCCAGGCGTCGAGGCAGGCGCGCGTGTTGGCGCGCACGTCGGCGGCCACGCGCGGATTGGCGCAGAGCTCGATGTAGCCGATGCGCACGCCCGACAGATCCTCGGCCGCGAGCCCGGGCGACACCGGATGCTGGACCGCGCCGCCCAGGGTCCACGGGTCCTTGCTGCTGGGCCCGACCAGCACCGAGTGCATGACCGCGGCGTCGGTGATCGTGCGCGTGAGCGGGCCGGCATAGACGTTGTTGCCGAAGGCGTCGCGCGTGGTGTCGTAGGGCACGACGCCGAGCGTCGGCTTGTGGCCGACAAGACCCGTGCACGCAGCGGGACCGCGCACCGAGCCCGCGCCGTCGGTGCCGAGCGCCAGCGGGGCGAGGCCAGCCGCCACGGCTGCTGCGCCGCCGCCGCTCGAGCCGCCCGGCGTGCGCTCGAGGTTCCACGGGTTGCGCGTGATGCCGAAGGACGGGCCGTCGGTCAGGCCCTTGACGCCGAACTCCGGCGTCGAGGATTTGGCGAATACGATCGTGCCGGCCGCGCGCAGGCGCTGGACCAGCGCGTCGTCGGCCTTGGCGACGTTGTCCTGGAAGATCGCCGAGCCGTGGCGCGTGTGGACGCCGGCCACGTCGACCAGGTCCTTGATGCTGACCGGCACGCCGTGCAGCGGGCCCAGCCGGTCGCCGCGCATCACCGCCTCCTCGGCCTTCTTCGCGTCACGCCGCGCCCCATCCTCCATCACGACGCGGAAGCAGTTGAGGCTGGGATTGGCGCGTCCGGTGGCCTCGAGGATGGCGTCGAGATACTCGACAGGCGAAAGCTTCCTGGCGCGGATGAGAGCGGCGGCTTTCACGGCCGGCGTGAACAAAAGATCGGTATTCATGCCGGCACTCTAGCAGGGGCATGACCCCTCCGTCGTCGTATGACGACGACACCTCCCCCGAAGACGGGGGAGGAGGAAGAATCTTCCCCTCCCCATTCTTATGGGGAGGTGCCCCGTCTTACGGGGCGGAGGGGTCATGTGCTACTTCCGCCTGCCGATGTTCACGCTCCCCATCCTTGTCGCGCTGGCCGTGGCCGCCGTCGTCACCTCGTTCATCTCCGGCATCTTCGGCATGGCAGGCGGCATGGTGCTGATCGGCTTCCTGCTGGTGTTCCTGCCGGTGCCGGTCGCCATGGTGTTCCACGGCGTGATCCAGATCGCGGCCAACGGCTGGCGCTCGTGGCTGTGGCGCCACCACATCCGCTGGAGCGTCGTGTTCCAGTTCGGGCTGGGCGCCGGCTTCTCGCTCGCGGCCTTCTCGTTCGTGAGCTTCGTGCCGCCCAAGCCGATGGTTCTACTGGCCGTCGGCATCATGCCGTTCGTTGCGCTTGCCGTGCCGCAGCGTTTCGCGCCCAACATCGAGCGCGCCGGCCAGGCCTTCGTGGCCGGCGCGGTCGGCGGCGCCATCCAGCTCATCGCCGGCGTCACCGGGCCGCTGCTCGATCTCTTCTACGTGCGCACCGGCATGCCGCGGCAGGTCAATGTCGCCACCAAGGCCGCCGCGCAGGTGCTCGGCCATTTCACCAAGGTCGCCTACTTCGGCATGATGGTCGCCAACCCGGCGGGGCGCGACCTCGAACAGTGCCTGGTGATGGCATTCGCGGCCGCCTGCGCCGTGCTGGGCACGACTTTATCGCGCCGCCTGTTGGACAAGATGTCGGACAAGCAGTTCTACTGGTGGACCCGGCGGGTCATCCTGAGCCTGGGCGCGGTGTACATCGTGCAGGGCGTATGGCAGTTGGCGGCAAGATGAGTGACCAGACTCCCAAGGAACAGGTGAAGGTGCTGCTCGACCGGCTGCCCGACGACTGCACCTTCGCCGACATGCAGCGCGCGATTGCCGTGCTGATGTGGCCGAAAGCGGCCGACGGCAGCCTGAAGCCGCCAGAACCACCGGAGCGCCTGTCGCCGGACGAGGTGAAGCGCCGCCTGCGCGAGTGGCTGAAATCGGAGGGGGACAAATGAACATCCGGGACCGCGTCTCGATCGACCTCAAGGACGGTGTGGCCGATGTCCGCCTGATCCGCGCCGACAAGATGAACGCGCTCGACCATGCGATGTTCGAGGGCATCATCGAGGCAGGCGCGGCGCTGGCGGCGATGAAGGGTCTGCGCTGTGTCGTCCTGTCGGGCGAGGGCAAGGCGTTCTGCGCCGGGCTCGACATGGGAAGCTTCGCCGCGATGAAGGAGCAGGCGGACAAGGAGACCGTACCGGGCGCGCGCGACCTCACCGCGCGCACCCATGGCATCGCCAACCGCCCGCAGCAATGCGCCTGGGTGTGGCGCACGCTCCCGGTGCCGGTGATCGCCGCGGTCCATGGCGTGGCGTTCGGCGGCGGCTTCCAGATCGCGCTCGGCCCCGACATGCGCTACGCCACGGCCGACACGCGCTTCTCGGTGATGGAGATCAAGTGGGGCCTCGTGCCCGACCTTGCCGGCACGCAGCTCATGCGGCATCTGGCGCGCGAGGATATCGTGCGCGAGCTCACCTACACCGGCCGCATCTTCAACGGCGCCGAGGCCCAGCAGTACGGCTTCGTGACGCGCGTGGTTGCCGATCCCCGCGCCGCCGCCCTCGAGGTCGCCCGGGAGATCGCCGACAAGAGTCCCGACGCCATCCGCGCCGACAAGCGCCTGCTGAACGATGCCGTGGCGGTCGACGCCGCCGCCGGCCTGATGGCCGAGTCGGTCGAGCAGCGCAAGCTGATCGGCGGTGCCAACCAGATCGAGGCGATCATGTCGAACCTGCAGAAGCGGGCGGCGAACTACAAGGACTGAACCCATGAACCGCAATCACCAGTGGCTCTACGCCAAGCAGCCGGCCGGCAAGATCGCCGCCGACACGTTCCAGTGGCACGAGACGGCGATGCCGACGGCACAGGCGGGCGAGGTGCTGGTGAAGACGCGCATGCTGTCGCTCGATCCCGCCAATCGCGCGTGGATGATGGGCAAGACCTATCGTGACGCGCTCGAGCCCGGGCAGGTGATGAGCGGCTTCACCATCGGCGAGGTGATGGAGTCGCACGCCGAGGGTTTCGCGCCCGGCGACATCGTCGAGGGCGACTGGGGCTGGCAGGAATATGCCGCGATGCCGGCGCGTCGCCTCACCAAGCGTACGTCCGGCGTGCCGCTCGAGCTGCTGGTCGGGCCGCTCAGCGTCACCGGCCTCACGGCCTATTTCGGCCTCCTGGAAATCGGCCGGCCCAAACCCGGCGACACGGTGCTGGTCTCGGCGGCGGCGGGCGCGGTCGGCACGATGGTGGGCCAGATCGCCAAGCTCTCCGGCTGCCGCGTCGTCGGCACGGCGGGCGGCCAGGACAAATGCGACTGGCTGGTGCGCGAATTGGGCTTCGATGCCGCGGTCGACTACAAGGCGGGCGGCGTGCGCCGCGCCATCGCCGCGGCCTGTCCCGCCGGCATTGACGTCTATTTCGACAACACCGGCGGCCCGGTGCTCGATGCCGCGCTGTCGCTGATGAACCTGCGCGGCCGCATCGCCTGTTGCGGCAACGTCTCGCAATACGACGTCGACAAGCCCGCGCCCGGCCCGATGATGGTGCCGGGCCTCGTCGTCACCAAGCGTTTGCGCATGGAAGGCTTCATCGTCATGGATTTCTACGACCGTCGCGCCGAGGCCGAGGCGCGGCTGGCGCGCTGGGTGGCGGAGGGCAAGATCAAGGCGATCGTCGACATCGTCGACGGGCTCGACAAGGCGCCGCAGGCGCTGATCGGCCTGTTCGAGGGCACCAACCGTGGCAAGCGTGCAGTGAGGGTCTGATGGCAATCGTCTTCCTCGGTCATCCCTTTTCGTCCTATTGCCAGAAGGTGCTGATCGCCTTTTACGAGAACGAGACGCCTTTCACCTGGCACATGATCGAGGATGCGGCGGGCTTTGGCGAATTGTCGAAGCTGTGGCCTCTGGGTTTGATGCCGGTGGTGACCGGCGACGACGTGTCTGTCGCCGAGTCGAGCATCGTCATCGAGCACCTCATGCTGCGTCATCCGGGCAAGGCGCGGCTGATCCCGGCCGATCCGCAAGCCGCGCTCGACGTGCGCTTTCTCGATCGCTTCTTCGACAACTACGTCATGACGCCGATGCAGAAGGTGGTTGGCGACCATCTCCGCCCCGAGGGCGAGGGCGACCCGCGTGGCGTCGCCGATGCCAGGACACGGCTCGACGCTTCCTATGGCTGGCTCGAGACGACGCTCGCCGGCAGGCCATGGGCGGCGGGCGATGCCTTCACGCTGGCGGACTGTGCTGCCGCGCCGTCGCTGTTCTATGCCGACTGGGTCCAGCCGATCGGCGACCGGTTCCCGGTCGTGCGCGACTATCGCGCGCGGCTGCTGAAGCGTCCGTCGGTGGCTCGCGCGGTCGACGAGGCGCGGCCTTATCGCAAATTCTTCCCGCCCGGCGCGCCGGACCGCGACTGAGGCGCGGGCCTAGCGCCCGATGAACGACGGCTTGCGCTTGTCCACGAAGGCCTGCACCGCCTCCTTGTGATCGGCGGTGCGCGAGCACTGCGTCAGCCGCTCGGCCTCGCGATGCATGGCGGTCGCGTAGTCAATGCCCGGCGCTTCGTCGAGATTGTCCTTCATGTGACGGAAGGCGACGCGCGGGCCCTCGGCCAGCGACCTGGCCAGTGCGAAGGCCTCGTTCTGCAGCTTGGCGTCGTCGACGACGCGGTTGACCAGCCCGATGCGCTCGCAGCGCTCGGCGTCGACCCTCTCGGCGGTGAGCATCAGCTCGCGCGCCCGCATCGCGCCCACCGTGCGCGTGAGCAACCATGACATGCCGTAATCGCCGCTGAGGCCGATGCGGGCATAGCCGGTCGCGGCGAAGGCCGATGTTGCGGCGATGCGGATGTCGCAGGCGAGCGCGATCGCCAGGCCCGCGCCCGCGGCGGCGCCGGGGAGGGCGGCGATGGTGGGCTTGCGTACGGCGAACAGCGCGCCGGTCAGGTTCGACTGCCGCCAGCGCAGGTCGGACAGGCGCTCCTCGAAACTCATCTGTCCGCGCGGCCCGCGGCCACCCATGCCCTTGACGTCGCCGCCGCTGCAGAAGGCGGTGCCGGCGCCGGTGATCAGCAGCGCACCCACGTCCGGATCGTCACCGCGCTCCTTGATCTGCGTGCGCAGCGCCCCGGTGAGATCGGGCGACATCGCGTTGCGCGCCTCCGGCCGGTTGAGCGTGATCAGCGCCACGCCGTCACGGACTTCGCACAAAAGCTCGGTTGTACCGGTGTCGATTTTCATGGGACCCTCTTTCGACATGACATTCCCGGTCACCGAACACACCGTCAAGTCCGCGCGCCACACCACGGGCTATCTCGCCTGCGGAGCGGAAGCAGCACCCCTGCTGATCTTCGTCCACGGCTGGCCCGAGCTCTCGATCTCCTGGCGCCACCAGTTGCCGGCGTTTGCGGCACTGGGCTTTCGCTGCATCGCGCCCGACATGCGCGGTTACGGCCGGTCGAGCACCTATGCGCGGCACGAGGATTTCGCGCAGGAGGCCATCGTCCAGGACATGCTCGAGCTCTTGGCGGCACTGGGGCGCGACAGGGCGGTGTGGATCGGCCACGACTGGGGCAGCCCCGTCGTCTGGAACATCGCCACTCATCACCCCGAGAAGACCGTCGGCGTGGCCAGCCTGTGCGTGCCGTATCTTGCCGATGGCTTCACGCTCGACGCGGTCGTGCCGCTGGTCGATCGCAAGGTCTATCCCGAGGCGGAGCATCCGGCGGGCCAGTGGGACTATCAGTTCTATTACGAGGAAAGCTTCGAGCAGGCGCGCGCCACCTTCGAGGCCGACATCCGCAACACGGTGAAGGCGTTGTTCCGCAAAGGCAGCGCCGACGGGGTCGGCAAGCCCTCGCGCACGGCGGGCGTTCGCAAGCGCGGCGGCTGGTTCGGCGGCGCGCCCTTTCCCGACGTGCCGCGCGACAACGACGTGATCACCGAAGCCGACCTCGAGGCCTATACCGCGTCGCTGACGCGCAACGGCTTCTTCGGACCGGACTCCTGGTACATGAACCACAAGGCCAACGGCGCCTATGCGAAGACGGCGAAGAACGGCGGCAAGCTCGCGATGCCGGTGCTGTTCCTGCACGGCGCCTACGACACGACCTGCGAGACCATGACCTCGCGCCTGGCCGAGCCGATGCGCCGCGACTGCGCGGACCTCACCGAGGGGGTGGTGAAGTCGGGCCACTGGATGGCGCAGGAGAAGCCCGTCGATGTGAACGCGGCTCTCGCGAAATGGCTGGCGACGAAACTCGGCGACTATTGGAACGACGGCCGCTGAGGCGCGTCAGGCGACGATCCAGTAGTCGGTTTGCCGATCCTTGTGCAGGAACCAGTCGCGGCCGTCGACGAAGATCTCCAGCGTGTCGCCGCCGTCGGTGATCGACACCACGCGTGCCGTCGAGAGGCGGCCGTTGCCGTAGCGGATCTTCACCGATGAACGAACCCGCGGCGGCAGGTCGAAGCTCTGCGGGAAGTAGACGCGCACATTGTCGCGCAATTCGCTGAGGCCGGTTGCCTGGATCATCGGCCGCTAGCGGCTGATGGTGGGGAGCTTGTCGCGTGTCTCGGTCTTCATCGTCCGCTCCTCAGTAGATCGACGGCTCGGCAACGGGAGCGCCGAAGCTGGTTTCGAGGAAGTCGAAGTCGCAACCCTCGTTGGCCTGCTTGATATGCCTGGTGAACATCCAGCCGTAGCCGCGCTCGTAGCGCGGCTCGGGCTTCTTCCATGCCGCTTTGCGCTTGGCGAGCTCGGCGTCCGACACGTTCATGTCGATCGTGCGCTTGTCGACGTCGAGCGAGATCATGTCGCCGGTCTTCACCAAAGCGAGCGGCCCGCCGATATAGGACTCCGGAGAGACGTGCAGGATGCAGGCGCCGTAGCTGGTGCCGCTCATGCGGCTGTCGGAGAGCCGCACCATGTCGCGCACGCCCTGCTTCACCAGTTTCTTGGGGATCGGCAACATCCCCCATTCCGGCATGCCCGGGCCGCCCTGGGGACCGGCGTTGCGCAGGACCAGCACCGTGTCTTCGGTCACGTCGAGGTCGTCGCGGTCGATCGCGGCCTTCATCGAGGGATAGTCGTCGAACACCAGCGCCGGCCCGGTGTGCTTCAGGAACTTCGGGGAGCACGCCGACGGCTTGATGACGCAGCCATCGGGCGCAAGGTTGCCTTTCAGCACGGCGAGCGCGCCCTCGGCATAGATCGGATTCTTGACCGTGCGGATCACGTCGTCGTTGTAGATTTCCGCGCCCTTGATGTTCTCGCCGACCGTCCGGCCTGTGATGGTCATCGCGCCGAGATGCAGGCTGTCGCGGATCTGCTCCATCAATCCGGGCAGCCCGCCGGCATAGAAGAAATCCTCCATCAGGTATTTGTCGCCCGAGGGCCGGATGTTGGCGATGACCGGCACCTTGCGGCTGGCGCGCTCGAAATCGTCGAGGCCGACGTCCTGGCCGGCACGGCGGGCTAGGGCAATCAGATGGATGATGGCGTTGGTCGAGCAGCCGACCGCCATGGCCACGGTGATCGCATTCAGGAAGGCGTCCCTGGTCAGGATCTTCCTGGGCACGAGATCCTCCCACACCATGTCGACGATGCGCCGGCCGGTCTGCGAGGCCATGCGGATGTGGTTGGCGTCGGCCGCCGGGATCGACGAAGCGCCGGGCAGGGACATGCCGAGGGTCTCGGCGATCGCCATCATCGTGGCGGCCGTGCCCATGGTCATGCAGGTGCCGTAACTCCGGGCGATGCCGGCCTCGACGTCGACCCAGTCGTCGTCGGAGATTTTTCCCGCGCGCCTTTCATCCCAGTATTTCCACGCGTCGGAGCCCGAGCCCAGCACCTTGCCTTTCCAGTTACCGCGCAGCATCGGCCCAGCCGGCAGGTAGATCGTGGGAATGCCCATGCTGATCGCGCCCAGCAGCAGCGCGGGTGTGGTCTTGTCGCAACCGCCCATCAGCACGACGCCGTCGACGGGATGCCCGCGCAGAAGTTCCTCGGCATCCATGGCCAGCAGGTTGCGATAGAGCATCGTGGTCGGCTTCAGGAAGCTTTCCGACAGCGACAGCGCCGGCAGCTCCATCGGGAAGCCGCCGGCCTGCAGGATGCCGCGCTTCACGTCTTCCACGCGCGTCTTGAAGTGCATATGGCAGGGCTGGGCGTCGGACCAAGTGTTGAGGATGGCGATCACCGGCTTGCCGGTCCACTCCTCGGGTGCGTAGCCCATCTGCATGGCGCGCGAGCGGTGGCCGAACGCGCGCAGGTCGTCGGGCGCGAACCAGCGCGCGCTACGCAGGTCCTTGGCGGCCTTCTTGCTCTTGGTCGTCATCGGTGTTTTCCCTCTAGGCTTTGCGCAGCGCGGCGAAGCGCGCCTGGCTCTCCGCAGGCCACATTTCCTTCGGCTTGTAGTACTCGGCAACCGCCGGCGCGCCCGCGGGCAGCACGACCCAGGGCAGCTTGGTCGTGGTGAAGATGTGGATGTCGGGCGCGAGGCCATGGCCTGCATCGAGCGAGCCCACGCGCACGAAGCGCACCTTGTCGCCGGCGCCAGAGTAGTTGCTCCACACCGTGACCCGGCACTTGGGACAGCGCCAGATCTTCTGGCCCTTGCCGCTCGCGGTGGGGGTGTCGACCAGCTCGGGCACGCCCTGGCTCGTGAGTTCGACCCGGTCGGCTTCGATCATGGCGTTGGTCGCGAAGGCGCTGCCGGTTTCGCGCTGGCACCAGGTGCAGTGGCAGCCATGCACGAACATCGGTTTCGACGTCATGCGATAGCGCACATGGCGGCAGGTGCAGCCGCCCTCGAACGTGTCTTTGTTGCCGGTCATCGGTTCGCGCCCTAGCATCCGGGGAAGGGAGAACGAACATATGGCCGGACGGTTGAAAGGCAAGGTCGCCGTTGTGACGGGCGCGGCGCCGCGTGGCGAGGGCGTCGGCAACGGCATGGCGACGGCGATCCTGTTCGCGCGCGAGGGTGCGAAGGTCGTGCTGGTCAACCGCAGCGCCGAGCGCGCGGAGAAGCTTGCAAAACAGATCAAGGACGAAGGCGGCGAGGCCTCGGTGTTCGCGGGCGATGTCGCCCGCGCCGACGCCGCCGAGGCGATGGCGGCCTTTGCGAAGAAGACCTACGGCCGGCTCGACATCCTGCACAACAACGTGGGCATTGGTGCCGCCGGCACGCCCGAGACGGTGACGCTCAGCGACTGGAACAAGGTGCTGGAGGCCAACCTCACCACCACGATGCTGTGCACGAAATACTGCCTGCCGCTGATGAAGGAGGCGGGCGGCGGCTCGATCGTCATGGTTTCGTCGATCGCCGGCGCGGTAGGCCTGATGGGCAGCCAGGGCGCCGTGGCCTACGCCACCGCCAAGGCCGGCCTGCACGGCTTTACTCTGTCGGTTGCAGCCGACCACGCTACGCAGAACATCCGCGCCAACTGCATCATCGTCGGCTCCGTGCACACGCCGATGGTGGCCCACCTCGGCGCCGAGGCGCGCGAGCGGCGCAAGAAACTGGTGCCGATGCAGAGCGAAGGCACGGCCTGGGACATCGCCCATGGCGCGGTCTATCTTGCCTCGGACGAATCGCGCTGGGTGACCGGCGTGCTGTTGCCGATCGACGGCGGCCTGGTGGCACTCCGGCAGTGGCCGCGCTAGCTCAAACAATATCTTGGGGGGACTTAAATGGTTTATTTCAATCGTCTGCTTGGTTTCAGTGTCGCGTTGGTCATGGCAGGCGCGAGCAGCGCCGGTGCGCAGACCGTCGTCGACATGAAGGGCGGCTGGTCGGGCACGGGGAGCGCCGTCGTGGACGGCCCCGCACCCCATCATCCTGCGACCGAGACCGGCAAGGCCGCCGGCAACTTTAGGCTGCGCGAGGTCAAGTTCACCTACAAGATCGAAGGCCAGGACGGCTCGCGCTTCTGGGGCACGATCACCTCGCCGTTCCAGGTCGAACGCCTCATGGGCGTGATCGCAGCCGACGGCAAGCGTATCTACATGGTGGCCAAGGACGGCTTCATCGACGGCGTGTTTGTCGACGCAGACACGATCGACACCTGCTATCGCGACATCAAGCCTGCGTCGGCCGTCGTGGCGTGCAACCTCGTCAAGCGCTCGAAGTAGCCGAGGGCACCGCCGTTCGCCGGTCGTGGTGCCAGGTGTAGAGGCCGCTCGCCACCACAATCGCCGCGCCGGCGATCGTCCAGCCGTCGGGGAAATCGCCGAAGATGATGGCCCCTAGCACGGTCACCCAGACCAGCAAGGTGTAGCTGTAAGGCTGGATGGCGCTCGCCTCCGCATAGTCGAGCGCGCGGATCAGCCCGTAGTGCGCCAGCGCGCCCAGCAGGCCGGTGGTCAACAGCAGTAGCCAGCTCACGGCGTCGGGCCAGCGCCACTCGTAGATGCCCATGACGCTCGTTGCCGCGAAGGCCACGAAGGCCGACCACACCAGCGTCGTGTCGGGCGAGTCGGAGCGGGCGGAGAGGCGTGTCAGGATCTGATAGCTGCCCCACAGGATCGCGCCGGCGACGGGGATCAGCAGCGGCCAGTCGAGCGTGCGGAAGCCCGGGCGCACGATCAGCAGGACACCGACGAAGCCCGCCACCACCGCCAGCCCGCGCGCCATCCCGGCCTTCTCGCCCAGGAACAGCGCACCGAGCGCGATCACGATCAGCGGCGAGGTCGCGGCAATCGCATGGGTGTCGGCGAGCGGCAGGTAGCGGAAGGCCAAGACGAAGACCGCGCTCTCGACCACCGCCAGCAGCGCGCGGCCGGCCTGCAGGACGGGGCGCGTGGTGCGGAACGAGGCGCGGAAGCCGCGCCGTCGCACGATCAGCCAGGCGAAGACGCAGAAGACGCCGTAGCGGATCCACATCATCTGGCCGATCGCGTAGTCGGCCACCAGCCACTTGGCGATCGCATCCATGCTGGCGAAGCCCAGCATGGCCAGCACGGTGAGCAGCGCGCCGAGCGCCTGTTTGCTCTGGGGTGTGCTCTGGGGGGAGCCTTGGGGCGTACTGCTCACTCCGCGGCAGCCATCTTTCGCGCCGGCGGGCGGAAGGCCGGGATCACGCGCTCGGCGAAGAGCTTGAGGCTGCGCATCGCCTTCTCGCGGCCGTAGTAGGGCGGGTAATGCAGCAGCAACGAGGTCATGCCGGTGCGCGCCTGCATTTCGCGCAGCTTGGCGATCACCGTCTCGGCGGAGCCGTGCAGCAGCGTCGTGGCAAGGTCGTCGTAGGTGATGGCGCTGCCCTTCTCGGAGACCGAGCCGAGATAGCCGCCGGTGCCCGAGCCGCCGAAGTGCGAAATGTGGCGCACGATCGCTTCCTCGGTGTCGGCGCGCGCCTGGCTGTCGGTGTCGGCGATGTAGACCCAGCGCGCGATGTCGATCTGGCCGGCCGCCGGGTTCTTCGCGCGCTCGGCGGAGGCCGTGGCGAGCTCGCGCTTGTAGAGCGTCGTCTGTGCCACCAGCGTCTCGATGCTGGGCAGGGTCGAGAGCATGAGGCCGAAGCCGTTGCGCCCGCAGTAGCCGATCGAGCGGTCGGTGCCGCCGGCCATGTAGAGCGGCGGATGCGGCATCTGCACGGGATGCGGCAGCATCTCGTAGGTGCCCTGCACGGTGCCGTTGTAGTACTTGCCCTTGTGGTCCCAGCGATGGCGATGGAAGGCCTCGAACATCAGCCCGACCGCTTCCTCGACCTGATCGCGACGCGAGTCGAAATCCTTGCCCAGGCCCACGAACTCGTAGGGTCGATAGCCCGAACCGATGCCCAGCATGACCCGGCCGTCGGAGAGAATGTCGACGAAGCTCGCATTCTCCACCACCCGGATCGGGTCGTAGAGCGGCAGGGTGATCACGCCGGCCGCCAGCTTGATGCGGCTGGTCTTGGCCGCGAGATAGGCCATGTAGGCGAAGCAGTCGGGCATGATGCCGTAGCTGGTGGCGAAGTGATGCTCGGCGATCCAGGCCGTGTCGTAGCCCAGGCGCTCGGCCTCGATCACTTCTTCCGTTGTGCGGGCATGCACGTCGCGGTGCGGATAGGGCTCTTCCTTCGGATTGGGGTGCGACGTGAAAAGGACACCGAATTCCATGTTTCCTCGCCTCCTTGTTGGACTATCCTAGGGGCCACATTGGAGGAACGCCATGGCCTACGATTTGCTCGTGAAAGACGGCATGATCGTCGACGGTTCCGGACTGCCGCGCTACCGCGGCGACATCGGTGTGAAGGACGGCAAGATCGCCGAGATCGGCCGCCTCACCGGCGTTTCCGCCAAGCAGACGCTCGATGCCGCGGGCCACGTCGTCTCGCCGGGCTTCGTCGATGGCCACACCCACATGGACGCGCAGATCTTCTGGGATCCGATCGGCACCAGCTCGTGCTTCCAGGGCGTGACCAGCGTGGTCATGGGCAACTGCGGCTTTACCCTGGCGCCGTGCCGCGAAGCCGAGGCCGACATGGTGTTCCGCAACCTCGAGCGCGCCGAGGACATCAGCCGCGCCGCCATGCTGGCCGGCATCAAGTGGCGCTGGGAGACGTTCCCGCAATTCCTCGACGTGCTGGAGTCGCTGCCCAAGGGCATCAACTACGCGGGCTATGTCGGCCACTGCGCCGTGCGCACGCACGTCATGGGCCAGCGCGCCTTTACCGACGAGGCGAGCGAGGACGATCTCGCCCAGATGGTGGGCCACGTGAAGGAAGCGATCGCCGCCGGCGCCATCGGCTTCTCGACCACGCGCTCGGTCAATCACCAGACCTCCGACGACAAGCCGGTCGCCAGCCGCCTGGCGTCGTGGCACGAGTTCGAGACCCTGGTGAAGGCGATGGGCGCGGGCCTGGTTGAAGTGGCGGGCGAGCCCACGGGTGCGGTCAGCGCCAAGGCCAAGGTCTATTACGAAGGCCTGTCCAAGCTCGCCATCGAGAGCGGCCGGCCGATCACCTTCGGCCTGTTCAACCGGCGCAAGATGCCGGGCGGCTGGCGCAGCACCTTCGACATCATCGAGCGCACCGTGGCCCAGGGCGGCCGCATGTTCGCCCAGGTCCACAGCCGGGCGCTGAACGTGCTGCTGTCGTTCGAGACGCAACTGCCGTTCGACAAGTGGGACGTCTGGAGCGAGATGCGCACCCGGCCGCTCGCCGAGCAGAAGAAGGCGCTGCTCGATCCCGAGTTGCGCCGCCGCCTCGTCGAGGTCGCGTCCAAGCCCTACGAGGGACCCGAGGTGCGCGGCACCGAGGCGCGACCGCCGGAGTGGGACTATATCTACGCCATGACCGACATGAAGGGCCCGCACAAGTCGATGGCCGAACTCGCGCGCCAGAAGAACACGCATCCGGTCGAGCTGATGATCGACATGGCGCTCGAGCGCGACATGAAGTTCTTCATGATGCAGCCGGTCGCCAACGAGAATCAGACCGAGGCGCTTGAGCTGATGAAGCATCCGCGCTCGGTGGTGACCTTCTCGGATTCCGGCGCGCACGTCTCGCAGATCATGGACTCCTCGCTGCAGACGCACCTGCTCAGCCACTGGGTGCGCGAGCGCCAGGCGTTCACGCTGGAAGAAGCGGTGAAGCTCATCACCTGCGATACGGCCACGCAGTTCGGCTTCCACGACCGCGGCCTGTTGCGCGAGGGCATGGCGGCCGACATCGTCGTGTTCGATCCCGACACCGTGGGCCCGCGCATGCCCGAGGTCGTGACCGATCTTCCCGCCGGCGCCAAACGCCTGCGCCAGAAGGCCGACGGCATGCGGGCCACCATCGTGAACGGCCAGGTGCTGCTCAGGGACAACGAGCCGACCGGCGCGCTGCCGGGCAAGCTCTTGAGGAAGCGGCGTCCTTAGCCATCGATGGCGCGACAGACGATCCACCTCGACTTCCGGTCGTCCGGCAACGATCCGCGCGACGGTGCGGTGGACAATGAAGGCGCGCGGCAGGCCATCGCTCTTTTCGAGCAGGCAGCGGACGAGGGGAAGCTCGGACCGCATTTCGCTGGCCTGGAGCCCGACATCAGGTCGCTCACGCATCTCTTCATCCATGTTGACGCGGTGTCGCCGGACGAACTCCTTGCCTTCCGCGGGATCGTCCATTGTCTCCACGTCGATTGCCGGACTCGCGCGGATCGGGACTCCTTCGTCGTCGACCGCCAAAGAACGCGCGTCGGGCAAGCCTACCCTCTTGACGTACGAGATCGAGCCGACGACGCGCAGGTGCGCCAGGCCCTGTGGCTGTGGGCACACAAGTTGATTTTCCGGGTTGGCGATGAAGGCTGGATCAGTCGTGTCGTCCCCGAGTTGGACAAGACGAATGAAGGACCGATCTCGCTCCATATCGACTTTGAGGTTCCCCGGACCGCCGATCCCGACGCGCTGAAGCAGCGCTTCGCGGAGGCCCTCGGTCAAGAGCGCCAACGCCTTGAGGCCGGCTTGGGGACAAGCTCTTGAGAAAGCGACGTAATCAGCTGCCTTAAATACGTCGCTTGACTTCGCTGCGCTGCACCATCATATACGCCGAAGCCCCAATACGTGCGGGCAACCAGATTTCTCGCGATTGCGCGACGCGCCTTACAGACGGCGCTTCATCCGAGACAATCTCCCAGAAGAAAGAGCCGCCTCCGCCGCGCCGGGGAGTGAGCCAAAGCCGCCAGAGCTGGCGGCCGTAAGGACTATTTTCCAAGTGAGTAATGTAACTTTCGCCGATCTCGGCCTGTCCGAGACGTTGCTGCGTGCATTGTCTGCAGCCAAGTACACCACCCCGACGCCGATCCAGGAGCGCACCATTCCCGCGCTGCTGCAGGGCCGCGACGTGCTGGGCATCGCCCAGACCGGCACCGGCAAGACGGCGGCGTTCGCGCTGCCGATCCTGCAGCACCTGTCGAGCACCACTGTCCGCGCGCAGCCCAAGAGCCCGCGGGCGCTCGTGCTGGCGCCGACGCGTGAGCTCGCCGTGCAGATCGCGCGCAGCTTCGAGACCTACGGCTACGGCCTCGGCCTGCGCCTGTGCACCGTGGTCGGTGGCCTGGGCTATGGCCACCAGATCGAGACCTTGCAGCGCGGCGTCGACATCCTCGTCGCCACGCCGGGCCGTTTGCTCGATCTCATCGAGCGCGGCAACGTCAAGCTCGGCCAGGTGACCTTCTTCGTCCTCGACGAGGCCGATCGCATGTTCGACATGGGCTTCGTGCGCGACGTGCGCCGCATCTCCGCCCTGGTCGCCAAGACCCGCCAGACGCTGCTGTTCTCGGCCACCATGCCGAACGACATCGCCAAGCTCGCCAACGAGATCCTGAAGAACCCCGAGAAGGTCGAGATCGTCCCGCAGGGCCGCACGATCGAGAAGATCGACCAGCGCGTCTACTTCGTGAACTCCTCGACCAAGCGCGCGCTGCTCAGCCATCTGCTGTCCGACGCCGCGCTCGAGCGGGTCATCGTCTTCACGCGCACCAAGCGCGGCGCCAACCGCGTCGCCGAGGCGCTCGAGGACCAGGGTGTCCGCTCCGAGGCCATCCACGGCAACAAGAGCCAGAACGCGCGCCAGAAGGCGCTCGACAACTTCAGCCGCGGCAAGGCCCGCGTGCTGGTCGCAACCGATCTTGCCTCGCGCGGCATCGACGTGACGGGCGTGACCCACGTCATCAACTTCGAGCTGCCGGCCGACGCCGAGAGCTACGTCCACCGCATCGGCCGCACCGCGCGCGCCGGCGCCTCGGGTGTCGCTCTGTCGTTCTGCGACGGCAGCGAGCGCGGCCAGTTGCGGTCGATCGAGAAGCTCACCAGCCAGCGCATCGCCGTCGTGCCGACGCCGTCCAACGAGGACATGCCGGCCGCTCCGCCGATGCGTCCGCGTGCCGAACGCGAGGCCCACGATTCCGGCGAGAACGAGCAGCGCAACGGCCGCTTCCAGCGCGGCCGCCCGGGTGGCGGCAATGGTGGCGGTGGCCGTCCCGGTGGCCACGGCGGCCGCCGTTCGTTCGGCGATCGCCCGGTGCACGACCGCACCGGCCACGACCAGGCGCGCGGCGATCGTCCGCCGGCGCCGGCCAACGCCGAGTTCCGCGGCGGCGACTTCCGTGACCGCCCGCAAGGCGAGCGTCCCCAGGGTGATCGCCCCCAGGCGGATCGCCCGCAGGGTGAGCGTTCTTACGGCGCCCGCCCCCATGGTGATCGTCCCCATGGCGATCGTCCCAGAGGCGACCGTCCGCAGGCAGATCGCCCGCGCAACGATCGGCCGCACGGCGATCGTCCGCACGGTGATCGTCCGCAGGGTGATCGTCCGCGCAGCGACCGTCCCTATCTCGCCCGTCCTCAGGGCGACCGTCCGCAGGGAGATCGTCCGCAGGGTGACCGCCCGCAGACTCCGCGCCCGGCCTGGAAGGGTCGCAAGTTCGGCGGCGGAGGCGGCGGAGGCCGCGGTCGCGGCCGCGCTGCCTAGTTAAAGAGTTGCCCTCCCCTTCGCGGGGTCCGCGAAGGGGAGGTGCCCTCGTCTTACGAGGGCGGAGGGGTCAGAGCTTCGACACCCTTTATCTATTCTGAACCGTGCGGGCTCTCGCGCATATGAATGCGCTGCCGCCCGCCAGCGCTGCGGAGCCGCGCTCGTTCAGACGATTCCTTCTTCCTTGAAAATTTCCAGACATTTCCGCAGCGCCCGCTCATACCGCGCGCGCTCTTTTGCTATCGATTCGTCGGTCCATTCGAAGAAGCCGTGCTTGGTCTTGAAGCCGATGCGGCCCTCGTCGACGTTCTTCTGCAGCACCGGCGGCGGGCCCTTGGCGTTGTTGAGGTCGGGCCAGATGATCTTGGCGACCGCGCAGGTCGTGTCCCAGCCCGAATGCTCCTTCTGCACGATCGGGCCGGCGGCGGCATAGCGGAAGCCGAACGACAGCCGCACCGTGGCGTCGATGTCCTCGGGGCTGGCGACGCCTTCCTCGATGAGCCACAAGGCTTCCCTCATCAAGGCGCCCTGGATCCGGTTGCCCAAAAAGCCGATCACGTCCTTCTTCACCTGCACCGGCCGCTTGCCGAGCGCGCTCATGATCGCGCCGACCCTTTCGGCTTCGGTCACGTCGGTGTGGATCGAGCGCACGACCTCGACCAGGGGGATCAGATGCGCCGGCATGAAGAAGTGCAGGCCCATCATGCGGCCCTGCGTCTTCAGTCCCTTGGCGATCTCGCTGATCGGGAAGCTCGAGGAATTCGACGTGAGCGCGCAGCCCGGCGTGGCGAGCACCTCCATCTCGGCGAACAGCTTCTGCTTCAGTGCCAAATCCTCGGTCACCGTCTCGACGGCCAACTCGATCTTCTTCCACTGGGCCTCGGGCAGCGTGGCGAAGGTTTTCAGCCCCGCCGTCGAGGTGGGCTTGCCCATGGCGCCCAGCGCCTTGGCGGTGGCCGCGGCCAACCCGTCGCGGGTCGACGCCGAGCGCGACACCACATCGACGGTCCAGCCGCCGCCCAGGAACATGGCGATGATGCCGACGCCCATGGTGCCGCCGCCGATGACCAGTGCATGCGCTGCTGGGGGGCGTTCGCTTTGCGACATTATTCCTGCTCCCAAACTCGACGGATGCCCTCAACGCGGGGCAATATCGCCGCTCACGTGAAACCCGAGGGGAAACAAATGAGCGGCACCTTCAAGGATATCGGCATCTCGAACGAAGGTCATGTCGGCATCGTCGAAATCCGGCGCCCGCCGCACAACTTCTTCGACAACGCGCTGATCAACCAGATTGCCGACGCCTTCGAGGCCTTCGACAAGGACAACAACATCCGCGCCTATGTGCTGTGCTCGGACGGCAAGTCGTTCTGCGCCGGCGCCGACTTCGCCAACCGTCCGCAGACCGGCTCGGCCGAGAGCGGCAAGCATCTCTACAAGGAAGCCACGCGCCTGTTTCGCTCGAAGAAGCCGTCGGTCGGCGCCATCCAGGGCCCGGCGATCGGCGGCGGCCTTGGCCTGGCCCTCGTGCCCGACTTCCGCGTCACCTGTGCCGAGGCGCGCTTCGCCGCCAACTTCACGCGGCTGGGCTTCCATCCCGGCTTCTCGCTGACCTTCACCCTGCCGCACCTGGTCGGCCAGCAGCGCGCCAACCTGATGTTCTATACCGGCCGCCGCATCGGCGGCCAGCAGGCCTATGAATGGGGCATGGCCGACGTGTTCGTGCCGCTGGCCGACGTGCGCAAGGAGGCGATCAAGCTCGCCACCGAGATCGCCGAGAGTTCGCCGCTCGCCGTGGTATCGACGCGCGAGACCATGCGCCGCGCCTTCGCCGACGGCGCCGAGATCGCCACCGAGCGCGAGCTCACCGAGCAGGACTGGCTGCGCAAGACCGAGGACTTCAAGGAAGGCATCAAGTCCTACGCCGAGAAGCGCGTCGGCAACTGGAAGGGCCGCTGAGGCGGGCCCCTGTCGTCCGGCGTTTTCACGCCAAAGCGATCTATTTTCGTCCCTCGGCGCATCGATTTCCCTTTGCCCGCGTTTGGCTAACGCTTCCCGGGATCCTCCTCGACTCCGGGGCAATCGAAGGAGAAAGAACATGCGGCGATCGATTTCGGCGGCGCTTTGCGCTGCGGCTACTCTTGTTGCAAGCACGGCGGCTTTTGCCCAGACCGCGGCCCCGGCCCCGGCCGCAGCCGGTACGGCGGCGGCGCACGGCAAGTCGGGCGTCAATGTCGGCTCGTTGAGCTGCACGGTCGCGGGCGGCGCCGGCTTCATCTTCGGATCGTCCAAGGCGCTGGACTGCCTGCTGGCCCGCACCGATGGCGTCGCCGAGCACTATCAGGGCACGGTCAAGAAGTTCGGCGTCGATATCGGCTTCACCAAGGAAGCGCACATCGTCTGGCTGGTGTTCGCACCCGGCAATATCAGCCGCGGCGCGATTGCCGGTGAGTACGGCGGCGTGTCGGCAAGCGCTGCGGTCGGCCTCGGTGTCGGTGCCAACGTGCTGCTGGGCGGCAGCGACAAGCAGATTACTCTGCAGCCGGTCAGCGTCGAAGGCAGCGTCGGACTGAACATCGCCGCGGGTGTGGCATCGATCGAACTGGTCGCCGTCAAGTAATCGGGCAGGGCGCGCCGCTTCGCCTGCGGGACGAAGCGGCGTCGCTTGTCAGGCCGTCTGCTGGATCGCCGAGAGGATCCAGCTGCCGCCGCGGCTGCGCAGGAAGGTCCAGATTTCGGTGACCTCGGTGCGGGCCTGCGCATTGCCCTCGACGATCGCGCCGTCGCTGAGGCGCCGCGAGTAGTCGATCAGGCTGAAGCGCATGGCGACGGTGGCGTAGTCGAGGCCGGCCTCGCTCCACGCCTCGGAGAGATCGCCCTGCTCGAGTTTCACCGCCTCGACCTTGTTCTCGAGGCCGCGGCTGGCATTGCCCGAGAGCTGCTCGGAGAAGTAGCCGAGCATTTCCGGACTGACGAGCGGGCGCAGCTTCGCGAGGTCGCCGGCGCCATAGGCGGCCTGGATGCCGCCGAGCAGGCTCTCGAACGCGCTGTAGTCTTCCGTCGTGATGGCCATCGGCGCCGCCGGAGGCGCGCCGCCGGTAATCGGCGCCGTCGCGGGTGTGCCGCCGCCGCCACCACCAGTGAGTGGCACGCTGCTGCGCGTGAGGGGCGGCTCCACCAGGCGCGGCGCGACCGCGCCGGCGTAAGCCGATTGCGGCGAGGCCGCCATGCGGCCGCGGAAAAAGCGATACGCCAGGTAGCCGAGGCCGCCGATCAACGCGAGCTGCAGCACCAGGCCGAACATGCCGGCCGCGCCGCCGAAGCCGCCGCCGAACATCATGCCGAACAGGCCGGCGCCGATCATTCCCGTCAGGAACGGGTGGCGCGAGAAGAAGCTGCCTTGCGCGGCGGGAGCGGCCTGCGCAACGCCGGTCGCCGGCTTGGCGCTCTGCGTCGGCGTGGCGCTGCGCTCGATCGGGGCGGCTTTGGGCGCGGTCCGGGTCGGCGCGGGGGTCGCCCCCGTCTGGCCGCCTCGGCTGCCGCTGCTGCCGCCGCCGCCGACGCGCGCATCGGCCGTCATCGGCACGATCAAGACGACGGCCACGAGAGCCGCCAGCCAACGAGATTTCATGATTGCTGCACCCTGTAGTTGGACATTGCCAACGGCCTCAATGTGAGGTGGATGTCCTTACGGTTCAAGGTGCCATATCGGGCCCAAATACGAGGGGAACGTAACGATGATGCTCACAAGCAAGGCCGCCATCGTCACCGGCGGTGCATCCGGCATCGGCGAGGCCTGCTCGCAGACGCTGGCGCGGGCGGGCGCGTCGGTCCTGATCGCCGACATCGACGACCTGCGCGGCAAGGACGTCGTCCAACGCATCGTCAAGGCGGGCGGCACCGCGTACTACGTGAACCACGACGTGCGCGACGAGGCCGCCTGGCCCGGCATCGTCGCCGAGGCCGAAAAGCGCTTCGGCCGGCTCGACATCATGGTGGCCAACGCCGGCATCGGCATCATGGCGCCGATCGCGACCATGACCCTGGCCGACTGGCAGAAGCAGCAGGCGATCAACCTCGACGGCGTGTTCCTGTCGATCAAGCATTCCATTCCCGCGATGAAGAAGGCGGGCGGCGGCTCGATCGTGCTGATGTCGTCGGTGGCGGGCCTGCGCGGTGCGCCGGGGCTGGCGGGCTATTCTGCGACCAAGGGCGGCGTGCGGCTGCTCGCCAAGTCGGTGGCGCTCGAGCATGCCGCCGACAACATTCGCTGCAACTCGGTGCATCCCGGCATCATCGCCACGCCGATCTGGGAGAAGATACCGACCGGCGCCGCCGGCAACGGGCGCAACGCCCCGATCGATCCGCGCGAGCGCGCCGCCGCCGTCGTGCCGCTCGCCCGGGTCGGCGAAGCGCAGGACGTTGCCAACGGCGTGCTGTTCCTCTGCTCCGACGCCTCGAACTACATGACCGGCCAGGAAATCGTGATCGACGGCGGCATGACCGCGGGTGGCAGACCCGTCCGCCGGGATTAGAGCGGAACCGCCCCGCGCAGCCCGCGTTAAGGCCGGGCACCCGCAGAGCCCCTGCGGACACTTACGAGGCCGCCATGAGCACGATTCTCATCATCATCCTGATTCTCCTGATCTTCGGCGGCGGCGGCGGTTACTACGCCCACCGCAGCTACGGCGGTCGCGGCCTGGGCGGCGTGCTCGGCCTCGTCCTCGTGGTCCTGCTGATCCTGTGGCTGGTCGGCGCACTGGGTGGAGCCGCGATCCACTAGAGACCAACGCCGGCGCGCGCGGCTTGACGCTGCGCGCGCCGGCGCCGATATGCGATCCATGCCGAAGATTCTGGCCATCGCGGCGCTCGCTCTTGCCCTGACGGGCCAGATGGCGCTCGCGCAAGGCGTGGCGCCGGGCGGCCCGATCGGCAACTCGACCGGCATCGGCAGCGGCCTGGGCGGCGTGCCCGGCGGCACCGGCCCGAGCTGGCCCAACGGCACGACACAACCCACGCTCGCGCCGCCCCCGCCACCCGGCGGCACGCCCCTGCGTTCGACGACGTCGCCGACCTCTTCGACCGGCCGTCCGTCGGCCTATCCGCAGCCGCGCGATCCGTTCGACAACCCGGCGCCGCCTGCGGCGGGCGGCACGGCGCCGCGCGCCCCCGCCGCCGCGACCTCGTCGTCACCCGCGCAACCGTCGCTCGGCGTGCCGCTCGCCTTCCCGAACCGGGCCGGCGGCGACATGGCGTTCTTGAAAGGCTGTTGGCGCACCGCAGTCTTCAAGGTCGCCGGCCACGCCGGCACCACCACCTGGTGCCTCGACGACAAGGGCGCCGGCCGCTTCCTCTACGCCCGCACCGACCAGCCGAACTTCTTCTGCCACGCCCGGGCCGAGGCGACCTACGCCGCAGGTCGCCTGCACCTGCACCGCGAGGCCGCGAGCTGCACCGACGGCAGCACCGGAGGCGCCGGCGATCTCGACTGCCGGCCGGGCGCGGCGGAAGCGGCGGAGTGCGTCGGCGGTAACGCGGGTGGTAGCGCAACAGTGCGCCTGTACCGCGTGCGCTAGGGCGGGCAAACTTCCCTTTCGATATGTCCGACAACGCCCGAGGGATGAGATGAAAAAAGCCGGTCGATCTTCACCGTGTCGCGCGTCTTTCACCCTGACGGCTGCCGCCGCGCTCGTGCTGGCGCTGGGCGTGTCGGGCGCCCGCGCGGTCGACGCCGACACCTGCGGCGCGCTCATGGGCACCTATTCGATCGTGCCGTACGGCAGTTGGGGCACGGCGCCGCCCGCCATCCAGCGCACCTGGGAAGAGTCCGACTGCAATCACCGGATTTGCGGCTACCTGCAGCGGCGCTACAACGTCATCCCGCATCTGTCGTGGGGCTCGTTGCCGGTGCATCTCCAGAGGGTGTGGAACACGCCCCAGGTCGACTGCAACGCCCAGCTCCAGGGCCCGCCGCTGCTCAAGAAATAGCAGCTCGCCTCTAGGCCGCGATCGATTGCCTCAAGCGCGCGAGCTCGGCGTTGAACACGTCGGTCTCGCCGCTCCACTGCGTGTCGGGATCGTCGTCCACCGTCGGGAACGGCCGGAGCTGGCCCGGGGCCATCTGCCGGACCGACGTCGCCACCGTGTCGGGGCCGTTGTCGGCATCGATGGCGCCCTGCAGGTGAAAGCGCCGGCCGTCGTGCGTGCGCACGATGAAGTCGGCCGACTCGAAATCGATCATCGTGCAGATGCAGCACGCCTCGACCTCGGCGATCTCGAGCGCGCCCAGACCGTGCGGCTCGGGATGGAGCGCATCGAGCAGCGTCACCCACTGCACGAGGCCCGGCGGCAGACTCCACGGACCGGCGGGGGCGTCGTCGTCGTGCGGATCGCCGTTGGGGGGCAGGAAGGTGATGTGGTCCATGACGCCTCCGCTCGTTCGCTCGTTGGGGGCCGGACTCGTATCACCGGGCGCCCATGAGAACAATACAGGAACATTAGCCGATCTGATTTTGGCACTAATGGGCTGGCATGCCCGCTCCGAGGCCCAAGATGTGGCGCCAAACGCGCCGCACCCTCACGGCGTGCGACGCGCGCGCGATCCGTCCGTCCATCGCGCCGTCTGTCGCGCTATCGCGGCGACGAGGGTGGGCGCGGCGACGAAGGCAGGCGCGGCGATGAGGGCGGCACGGCTCCGGCGTTCGTTTCATCGGCCTCCGCCTCGGCTTGGGCCTCGGCCTGGGCTTGCCGGCGCGCGTTCTGCCTCTCCTCGAGAAGGGCCTGGCCGGCCGACCCGGACATCAGCCAACTGTCGCCACCTGCCGCGCGGCCTTCCTCGACCACGGCCTTCGCGCGGGCCTGGTCGCCGGCTTTCCAGAACGCCTCGGACACATCGTGATAGACCATGCCGGTGGCGCTTGGCCGCTCGGTGGCCCGCATCATGCCGAGCGCGCCCTTGGCAGAGGCGAAGCTGCTTTCGCCGCCGGCCCGGTCGCCCCCCTGGATCTGATATTCGGCCAGGGCGCCGTAGGCCAACGCCAGCGTTCCGCAATTGAGGTTGGTGCGGCGCGAACACTGCTCGGGCGTGGAGAAACGCGCGACCTCCGCGTTGCCCAGGCGGACCGCCGTCTGGGGATCGCCGTTCTGGGACGCGTTGAGGGCCGCTTCCTGGTTGGGGACGCTGCTGCAGGCCGCCACGAGAACGCAGAGAAGCGGCACCGCCAGACTCGCGGCCCGCCTCGCGCCCCGTTTCATTCCCGCCATGTCATTCCCCGTTTGGACGACGGATAACGAATTTCCGCCGGTGGAGTTGCCGAAGCGACCCGGAGGACCGCTCGGGAAACAGCGTCCGGACCCCGGCTACTTCGACAGCACCGCCAGCGGCAGCGGCTTTCCGTCGGGCACGCCGGCCTGCATTGTGTTCAGCGTCATCGACGTGATCGTGTAGAAGCCGATGAGGCCGATGGTGTCCATGATGCCGCGCTCGCCGAGCTTCTCCAGCGCCGCCGTGTAGACGGCGTTCGAGACTTGCCGGTCGCGGTGGAGCGCGGTGACGAGATCGTACAGCGCTGTCTCGTCGGCCTTCATGGCGGTGGGGCGCTTGCCGGCGGCGATGTCGGCCGCGACGGCGGGATCGAGGCCGCCTTCGATCGCGTGCGGATAGTGCGCGTACCATTCGTACTGCGCCGTCCACTCCCGCGCGGTGATCAGGATCGCCAGCTCGCTGAGGCGCGGCGGCAACGACGAATGATAGCGCACGTAATCCGCCACCGCGATCAGCCGCGTCGCCAGCTCCGGGCTGCGGATATAGGCGCGGTACGGCGGATTGTTGATCTTGCCGTTGCGCGGCGGCGCCGCGAGTGCGTCGGCCCAGGTCTTCTGCTGCGGCGTCATCTCTTCCGCCTTCAGGGGCGGGAAGCGGGTGGTCTCCTGGGCGTGCGCGAGCGGTGTTACGGCGAGGCAGGGGATGAGGCCGAGGAGCGTTGTCAGCTTGTTCATGTTTCTCTCCGGAGAACGCGAGCTATTTCAGGAGCCCAGACAAGAATGGACGGCCTCCAGTTCTCGTGGTCGGCCAGCATCAGCAGTGGGTGAATAAACAACGGATGTCCGATCGGAGTGCGGCGGCCCGCATCGTCGGGTCTGGAAATGTTCGCGTTTTCCGATCTGGTACTACCGGCGCTTTGGTATTGGTCTGTTTTGCCCCCTGGTAGCCCAGTTTGATTTTTACAATGGCCTAATTGCAATCCGCTCGCGAGGCCCGAAGCTGCCTTGTCGGGTCAAGCATTATGGCCTCTAATCGCGCAAATAAACTGGTGCCGGGGAGGTACGTATGAACAAGCGAGTGCTGATGAGGGTTGCCGCGGCCGTGGGCATCTTGATGGCGTCCTCGACGGTTGGTCACACGGCTGAGCTTAAAGTGTTTACGTCGGTTGCGCTCAAGCAAGCGCTCAACGAGCTTTCGCCGATTTTCGAGCAGAAGACCGGCAATAAGCTCTCCATCAGCTATGATCTGGCGGCGGTCCAGAAGAAGCGCATCCTCGACGGTGAGCACGCCGATGTGATCATCCTGACGCGGGCGATGATGGAGGACCTGGTCAAGCAGAACAAGCTGGCGACTCCCAACATCGTGAATGTTGCCGGCACCCCGGTCTCGCTCGCGGCTCGTGCCGGGGCGTCGAAGCCGGATATCTCGACCGTCGACGCATTCAAGCAGACGTTGCTGTCAGCCAAATCGATCTCTTACGCCGATCCGGCCAAGGGCGGTGTGAGCGGCGTGGTTGCAGGCAAAGCCATCGAGCGTCTCGGAATCGCCGGGCAGATGAAGTCAAAGACCACGCTTGTGCCGGGCGCCGAAGCACCGGATCTGGTGGCGAAAGGTGAGGTGGAACTCGGCATCGCGCAGGCCTCGGAAATCGTGCCGGTTGCGGGAGTGCAACTGGTTGGTCCGCTACCGG
>JBEPUH010000023.1:0-81740 GCA_041691635.1 Hyphomicrobiales bacterium | reverse complement strand
AGAATCGATAACCGATTCCTCTGGCAAGATATTTATTGGGTTTTCACCCTAGTTCTTCCGCCGCCGGCCGAGTGCCGCCTCGAGCCATCCCACCGCGCCGACCGCGGCCGCCAGAGCCACCTCGCGCGAGGCGTAGGCGACGCCCGAATGATAGGCGACCGACGTCCACCGCCCCGCATCCTCGACATCCCGGCGGAACGCCTCGAAGCCGAAGCTGCCGTCGGGCCGGGCGAAGAGATCGACACAGCGGTCGTGCTCGTCGTTCTCGACGCTGTCGAACACGGTCCACGATTTGTCGATGCGCGCCGACATACCGGCTCAGTATCGCCCGCGTCTTGCCGCCCACCAATAGGCGAGCGGCACGCGCCAGCGCGCAAGGGGCCGATCGGGCGGCCGGTCGAGCGTCAGGGCCGGCAGCAGGATCGGCAAGGCCCGCGGGTCGACGCGGTTCCGCAGCGCACGCGCTTCGGCCAGCAAAGTCGCGCGTTCGGCCCCCTCGCCCATCAGCCACGCCGCGCCCACCGCGTGCGCGGCCTCGCGCGTCGGCGCGTCGTTCACCCCCAGCACCGCGAGCTGGAGATCGGCCAGCGCACCGCCGGTGCGCAGCACGTCGAGCGCGCCCTCGACCTCTTCCTCGCGCGCGTCGACCAGCGCCACCAGCGCATCGGAGGCGAGGCCGTGCCGGCGCACGGTTTCGCTGAGCGATTCGACGATCGGCTGGGCCCGCGGCGTGCCGGCGCCCACCGCCTCGGTCGAGGCCTCGCGCCACCACTCCAGCCGGATGTGGGCCAGCATCGGCTCGCGGGTGACGAAGCGCGTGCGGGCAAGCTCGTGGTCGAAAGCCAGCAAGGCCAGCAGGCCGCGCCGCGCCGGCTCGGGCGCGAACAAGGCCGCCAGAAAGCGGGCGCGGTCGGTTTCGCGCACCGAATCGAGCACGTAGCGGTGCGAAATTTCAGGAGCCGTGTACGGAGGATAACCGACCATCTGCGACCGTTGAACGCATGCCCTCATGAGAATACAATGTCCGGATTGGGATTCGCTAATCCCATCAACAAGATAAGGGGAGTTTTGGCATGGGTGCCATTTTCACATCGCTTGAGAGGACCCTCGCCGCGGGCGTCATCCTCGTCTTCCTCATGGTTGTTATCGTGGGCGCGGTCACCGGACAGATGGTCCATATCGATCACGCGTGGGGCGTCTTCTTCATGCGCTGGCTGCATATCATGAGCGGCGTCATGTGGATCGGCCTGCTCTGGTACTTCAACTTCGTGCAGGTCCCGACCATGCCGAAGATCCAGCCGGTCGAGAGCCGCACCGCCGTCACGAAGTTCATCGCACCGAGCGCACTGTGGTGGTTCCGCTACGGCGCGTTGGCCACGGTGGTCACCGGCCTGCTGCTGGCCTGGATGAACGGTTACATTCTTCAGGCACTCACCCTGCAGAAGCCCTTCCTTCCGATCGGCATCGGCATGTGGCTCGCCCTGATCATGGCGTTCAACGTGTGGTTCCTGATCTGGCCGAACCAGAAGAAGCTGCTGGGCATCGTCGAGGCCACCGCCGAGGAAAAGGCGAAGGCTGGCCCCGTCGCGCTCTTCGCCAGCCGCTTCAACACCATGGCCTCGCTCGCCATGCTCTACTGCATGGCCGCGCAAAGCCACGGCGGCTTCTGATCCGCGGCTCTTCCATTGACGACGAACGGGGCCCTGCGGGGCCCCGTTTTCGTTGGCGGTCTTTTTTCTTCGTCTAGGACCGCCGCGCCAGCGCGAGGCCGAACCCCGCCCCCATCAGCAGGCCGCCGGTCAGCCGGTTGCGCAGCCGCGAGCGGACCGAGAGCAGGCCCTTCCGCCGGCCGGCGAGGATGGCCCACAGGCCGTGGAACACCACCGCCACGACGAGGAAGGTCACGGCGAGCAGCAGCAACCGCTGCGTGGCCTCGGGCCCCGGCGTCACGAACTGCGGCAGGAGCGCGCCGTAGAACAGCAGCATCTTGGGATTGGTGAGACCGACCAGGAAACCGCGCGCATAGATCAGGCGCATCGAGCGGGCCTGCGGCAAGGTCCGCGCGAGATCGGCGACGGGCGCGCGCCACGCCGCGATCCCGAGCCAGACGATATAGGCCACGCCCGCCCAGCGCAGCCATTCGAAACCGGCCGCCAGGACATCGAGCGCGGCAGTGGCGCCGGCCACGGTGAGCGTGAGCTGGACAGCGACGGCGCTGCTGGTGCCGGCCACCGTCACCAGGCCGAAGCGCGTGCCGTGGGCCACGCTGTTCGCCACGATCAGCGCCACGTTCGGCCCCGGAACAGGATCAGGATCACCGAGGCCAGGACGAAGGCGAGGTAGAGACGAAGCGCGATCATCGCGCAATTCTACAGCGGAAGGAGCGCCGCCGCGACCCGGCGGCCTTCGGCCACCAGCACGTTGTAGATACGGCAGGCCGAGCCGGTGTCGACCACCTCGAGCGCGAAGCCGGCGGCCTTCAGGGCCGCGCGCCTGTCGGGCGGCACGAACACCGCGCGGGCGCCGCAGCCCAGCACCAGGAGCTCGGTGGGTGTGGCCAGGGTCCTGAGGATAGCGAGCGTGTCGGCGGTGATGTCTTCGATCTTCGCCGCGCCGAGCGGCATCGTGGCCACGGGCGTCACCAGCACGGGCTCGCGCCACTCGCGCTCGCCGATCAGGAAGCGGCCTGGGCCGTAACTGCGCACGACCTGGACGACCGCCGGATCGGGCGTCGGCAGCGTCTTGTCGTCGGGTATCTTGGGCGGCGGGAAATCGTCAGACGTCACGCCGTCCCCCTCAGGCCTTGGCCTTGGCGTCCTCGGCCTTGGCGCGGAACTGCTCGGGCCGCAACTTCATGTAGACCAGGCACGCCGAGGCGATCCAGATCGAGGAATAGGTGCCGACGACCACGCCCCACAACATGGCGATGGAGAAGCTGTAGAGCACAGGGCCGCCGAACAGCACCAGCGCCAGCACCGCCACGAACACGGTGCCCGAGGTCATGAGCGTGCGCGCCAGCGTCTCGTTGACGCTGAAGTTCAAGAGCTCGATCAGGCTCATCTTGCGATAGCGCCGCATGTTCTCGCGCACGCGGTCGAAGATGACGACGGTGTCGTTGATCGAGTAGCCGGCGATGGTCAGCACCGCGGCGAGCGCCGTCAGGCTGAAATCGAGGTGCAGGATCACGAACAACCCGACCGTCGAGATCACGTCGTGCAGCAGCGCGATCAGGGCGGCGATGCCGAACTGCCACTCGAAGCGCACCCAGACGTAGACGCAGATCGCCCCCAGGGTGGCGAGCACGGCGATCACGCCCGAGTGCATCAGCTCCTCGCCGATCTTGGGGCCGACCGATTCGGTGCCGCGCAGTTCGTACTGGCCGCCGATCGCGTCCTCGACCAGCTTGATGGCGACCTGCTGGCACCATTCGGCGCGCTGCTCGTGGGTCATTTCGATCTTGGCGCTGTTGGTGCTGCCGCGCGGCAGCTGGCGGTCCTGCAGGGTGAGGCCGACGGTGCTGACGGCGTCGCGCCAGCCGCCCGAATCGAGCGAACCCGGCGCGGTGAAGGTGACGTCGCCGGTCTTGTCGTCGGCACCGGGCACCACGCTCCAGCCGTTGCCGGCGCGCTTCTTCATCACCTTGTCGGCGTGGGCGACGCACTGGGCGTTGCCTTCCTGGCGCTGAACGCGGATCAGCGCGCTCTTCTGGTCGCCGAATTCCTGCAGCGAGACTTCGCCAACGCCCAGCCCGCCGGTCGTCGACCGCAGGTTCCCGAGGTGGATATCGCCCTGCTTGGCGCGCACCTGGATGGCGATGCCGCCCTCGAAGTCGATGCCGAAGTTGAGGCCGAGCGTGAACACGCCGACGATCGACAGGACGTTGACGATCGTAGACGCCACGAGGGCGAACCTGCGCTTGCCGAGAAAGTCGAAGGTCGTGCGACCCGAGATGAGGTGATGGGCTCTCCACAGCATGGCGCGGCCTCAGATCGGCAAATCGGTTGGCCGCCGCCAGCGCACCCAGGTCGCGAGGACCATGCGGGTGAAGATGGTGGCGGTGAACAGATGGGTGAGCAGGCCGAGCGTCAGCGAGGTCGCAAAGCCACGGATGGGACCGGCGCCGAAGCCGAACAGCAGGACGCCGGCAATCAGCGCGGTGAGGTTGGAGTCGATGACCGCGGTCAGCGCCTTCTCGTAGCCGGTGGCCAGCGCCGAGAACGCCGAACGGCCGTTGGCCTTCTCCTCGCGCACGCGCTCGTAGATCAGCACGTTGGAGTCGACCGACATGCCGACCGTCAGCACGAGGCCCGCGATGCCCGGCAGGGTGAGCGACGCGCCGAGCACCGACATGCCGGCGAACACCAGCAGCATGTTGACCGCCATGGCCAGGCTGGCGAAGCCGCCGAACAGAGGGCCGTAGCTGATCAGCATGAAGAGGATAACGAAGGCGGTGCCGACCAGCGCCGCGACCGTGCCGGAATGGATGGCGTCGGCGCCGAGATCGGCGCCGACGGTGCGCTCCTCGATGATGGTGAGCGTCGCCGGCAGCGCGCCCGAGCGCAGCAGCAGCGCCTGCTCTTGGGTCTGCTGGGTGGTGAACTGGCCGGTGATGATGCCGCTGCCGCCGCAGATCGCGCTCTGCACGACCGGCGCGCTGATGATCTCGCTGTCGAGCTGGATGGCCAGGCGCTTGCCGATGTTGGCTCGCGTGGCGGCGCAGAAGGCGCGGCCGCCGGCGGCGTTGAACGAGAAGCTGATGATCGGCCGGCCGCCCTGCTGCTGGTTCTCGAACGTCGACTTGGCGTCGTCGAGGTCCTCGCCGCCGACGACCACGCGCTTCAGCACCGGCAGGCACTGCGGCTGGTAGCGCCGGCAGATCTGCTCTGGCGACAGCCGCGGATTGGCGGCCTGGATCTCGTCGAACGCCTTGGGATTGGCCGCGCGCAGCGCCGCCATGCCCTCGCGCGTCGGCACCAGGAAGGTGGTGGGCGGCAGCGTCGCCGGCGCGCTCTGCCCCGTGGCCGCGACGTTCTCGTCGACCAGGTGGAAGGTGAGCTTGGCGGTCTGGTTGATCTTGCGCTTGAGCTCGGTCGTGTCCTTGATGCCGGGGATCTGCAGCAGGATTCGATCGTCGCCCTGGCGCACGATGGTCGGCTCGATGGTGCCGGTCTCGTCGACGCGGCGGCGCAGGATCTCGATCGACTGGTCGATCACCTCTTTGCGCTTGCGGACGAGGTCGACGTCGGCATAGGCCAGCCGGATCGTGTCGCCGGCGCCCGTCACCGCGAGCGTCGGGTCGAGTGCGCGGAGGCCCTCGAGCGCCTTGGGGCGCTGGGCCTCGTCGCGCAGGACGAGGACCACGGCCTTGCCGCTGTCGATGTCGACGGACTTGAACGCGACCTGCTGCTTGCGCATCTCGGCGCGCACCGAGTCGGACAGGTTGGTCAGGCGCTCGTTCATCACCCCGCGCAGGTCGGCTTCGAGCAGGAAGTGGGCGCCGCCGCGCAGGTCGAGGCCGAGGTTGATACGGCTCTGCTGGTACCAGGCCGGCAGGACGTTGATCACCGCGTCGGGCAGCAGGTTGGGCAGCGCCAGGAGGGCCGCCAGCACGGTGACGGTCAGGATGGAGATCGTTTGCCAGCGCGGAAGATTGAGCATCCCGACCTAACTCTTACGGTTGAGTCTTATATATAGGAGAGCGCGCGGCTATTTCCGGCCGAGCAGGCTGCCGAGCAAGCTCTTGCGCGCCGGCGCCGCGCCGGCTGCCGGCTGGGGCAGCATCGGCTTCTCGTCCTCGTCGGACTCCTTGGCGCCGCGCACCGACTCGCCACGGGTCAGGATGTCGGTGATGGTCGCCTTGATGATACGTACCCGCACGCCCTCTGCGAGTTCCACCTGCAGCTCGTTCTCGCCGATCACCTTGGTGACCAGGCCGATGATCCCGCCGCCAGTGACCACGCGGTCGCCGCGCTTCACGCCACCCAGCATCTCCTTCTGGGCCTTCATCTTCGACTGCTGCGGACGGATCAGCAGGAAGTAGAAGACGACGAAGATCAGGACCAGCGGGAAGAGCTGGACGAGGAAGTCGCTGCCGCCGGCGCCGCCGATCGACTGTGCCCAAGCCTGGGAAATAAACATCATCTGCTCCGATTCTTCCTTGGCCTCGTGGCCGATTTGCGGCCACGGGCGCCCTTTCGAAAAGCGCGCGGACTATAGCCGCCCGCGCCCGCTTTGCAACGCGGGCGCTGGGCGATATGGTCGCCCCCTTTCGAGCCCCTGCGCTCCTTCAGGCACCGATGGATCAAGACCTTAAAGCCACACTTTCACGCATCGCCGAAGCCCTCGATCGGCTGGCCCCGCCCGCTCCGCCCAGCGCCGACATAAATGCTGCCGAGGCCTATGTCTGGCACGCTACCGGCCACCGGCTCGAAGCCATCGCCAAGGTGAACCGGGTCAACCTCGACCTGCTGCAGGGCATCGACCGCCAGAAGGCCACCCTGCTGGAGAACACCCGCCGCTTCGCCCAGGGCCTGCCGGCCAACAACGCGCTCCTGTGGGGCTCGCGCGGCGCCGGCAAGAGCTCGATCGTGAAGGCCGTCCACGCCCATGTGAACCGCGAGATGGGCGGCCCGCCGGGCCCGCTCGCCCTGATCGAGATCCACCGCGAGGACATCCCCTCGCTTCCCGCCCTGCTCGGCCGCGTGCGCGAGACCAAGCGGCGCTTCGTCGTGTTCTGCGACGACCTCTCCTTCGACGGACAGGACGCCGCCTACAAGTCGCTGAAGGCGGTGCTCGAGGGCGGCATCGAGGGCCGGCCGGACAACGTGGTGTTCTACGCCACCTCGAACCGGCGTCACCTGATGCCGCGCGACATGATCGAGAACGAGCGCTCGACGGCGATCAATCCGTCGGAGGCGGTCGAGGAGAAGGTCTCGCTGTCGGACCGCTTCGGCCTGTGGCTGGGTTTCCACAACGCCGACCAGGACACGTTCTTTGCCATGATCGAGGCCTATGCCGCACACTACAGACTGGGCGTCCCGGTCGAGGATCTGCGCAAACAGGCGGTCGAATGGTCGGTGACGCGCGGCTCGCGCTCGGGCCGCGTCGCCTGGCAGTTCGTCCAGGAAGTGGCCGGCACGCTCGGCAAGAAGCTGGACTGAGATGGGAGATTGACGATGGGTCGACCCGAAGACGTCCTATTCTCGGCCTCGGTCAAGGCGAAGCAGGCGCGTCTCGGATCGCAGCAGTCGTTCGACGACCGCGAATGGACGAGCGAGATCACCGACGATCTGCGGAAATTCCTCGACGCCATAGACACGTTCTTCTTCGCCACCGCGAGCGCGAGCGGCCAGCCCTACATCCAGCACCGCGGCGGCCCGCCGGGCTTCCTGAAGCCGATCGGCCCCGCCACACTGGCCTTCGCCGACTTCGCCGGCAACCGCCAGTACATCACGCTCGGCCACCTCAAGGAGAATAACCGCGCACACATCTTCATCCTGCACTTCGCCACGCAGCAGCGGTTGAAGATGTGGGGCCGCGCGCGGGCGATCGAAGGCGACGTCGCGCTGATGGAGCGGTTGGTCGACCCGACCTACAAGGCGCGGCCGCAGCGCGCCATCGTGTTCGAGCTCGAGGCCTGGGACGTCAACTGCCGCCAGCACATCGTGCCGCGCTTCAGCGAGGGCGAGATCGCCCCGGCCGTGAACAACCTCGTCGCCCGCATCAAGGAACTCGAAGAGGAAGTGGTGCGGCTGAAGGCCGGCAGCTGATCATCAAATGAGGATCCCTCGCTACGCTCGGGATGACAGCAGCGTTGACACCACCGACGGTTGGTTGTCATCCCGAGCGCAGCGAGAGATCTATCTGCGACGCATGCATCGCTATTGGACCTACATCCTGACGAACACCGCCCACAACGTCATGTACGTGGGCGTGACGAACAATCTCGAGAACCGGGTTGCCGAGCACCGCGCGGGAACAGGCAGCGTGTTCACGAGGCGCTACAATGTCCACACCCTCGTCTACGCCGAAGACTATCAATGGATCGACGACGCCATCGCCCGTGAGAAGGAAATCAAGGCCTGGCGGCGATCGAAGAAGGATACATTGGTCGAGGCTGCGGATCCGACCTGAGCCGATCTCTTCTCTCCCGGCGAAGCGTTCAAGGATCCCTCGCTGCGCTCGGGATGACAGAATCGTTGTCATCGCGAGCGCCGCGAGGGACCTTTTACTTTGTCTTCGGCCGGATGATCTTGATGGTCGAGGTGGCGTGGGCGATCAGGCGGCCGTGCTCGTCCTTGAGGTCGCCGTCGAGGAAGCCGACGGAGCCGCCCCAGCGCAGCACGCGACCCTCGGCGATCACGATGCCCGGCCCCATCGCCTCGAAGAAGCTGATCTTGAGCTCGAGCGTCGGCACGGCGAGCGCCAGCTTGCCCTTGGCGATCGCGGCATGGGCCATCGCCGAATCGATCATGCCGGTCAGGAAGCCGCCTTGGCAAATCTTGCCGTTCGAATGACAGAAGGCCGGCACGATCTCGAAGCGGAAGCGGCAGACGCCGCGCGCGGAATCGACATGGAGCAATCTGCCGTTCAGGGTCTTGATCGCCTCGGGCGGCTCCGTCGTCAGGAGCTTCAGTATGTCGGCGTCGGTCAGGGTCTCGGCGGCGACCTGGGCGAAATCAGGATGGGCGGAGCTCATTGTCTTTCCTTATAGTGGCGCGCGCCGACCCGCACCTTTTCCAGCAGATCGATCAGCGCGTGGGTTTCGGCGGTCGAAAGATTTCCCGCGATGCGCTTCTCATGGCGCCGCACCAGCTGGGCGAACCGGGTCAATGCCCTGGTGCCGGCGGGCGTGAGGCCGAGCGCATGCGTGCGCCCGTCAGTCGGCGAGCGGCGGCGCACCAGCAGGCTCCGCCCCTGCAGCCGGTCGAGGATGGGCACGAGCGTCGAGCGGTCGATGCCGAGCGCGCGGGCGAGCGCCATCTGGCTCAATCCCGCATTGCGGTTGACCAGCACCAGCAGGCCGAATTCGCCGGGCGTCAGCGCTTCGCCCGCACCGGCAAAGGTCGCGGCGAAA
Source organism: Hyphomicrobiales bacterium (assembly GCA_041691635.1). Taxonomy (GTDB): domain Bacteria; phylum Pseudomonadota; class Alphaproteobacteria; order Reyranellales; family Reyranellaceae; genus Reyranella. The sequence goes on along the minus strand of JBEPUH010000023.1, from coordinate 72,664 downwards.
TCGGCGAATACTGCCGACTGGGTACGGCGCAGCGCATAGCCCAGCAGCGACGGCAGGACGCCGCGGTCGAGGTTCTGGGCGGGTGGACGAGCCATGGCCGACAGTGGTAAATCGATATTGTTTGGGGATCAAACAAATTATCCGGAACATCGTGCGTCCATGAGCTTCAAAGTCCGCATCGCCCCCGCCGACCGTACCATCGAGGTGCCGACCGGCGGCACCATTCTCGAGGCCGCTCTGGACGCCGGCATCGGCTATCCGTTCGGCTGCCAGTCGGGCAACTGTGGCGCCTGCAAGTCGCACCTCCTTAAGGGCGAGGTGACGATGGAGGGCTATTCGGAGTTCGCGCTCTCCGACGAGGAGAAGAAACGCGGCCTGATCCTCGCTTGCCGCGCCGTGCCGTGGAAAGACTCCGAAGTGGCCTGGCTCGACGAGGACGACCTGATCGTCCACCCACGCCGCGTCCTCGCCTGCAAGGTGGCAGCCATCGACGACGCCACACACGACATCAAGCGCATGCGGCTGGAGGTAGGATCGGGCGGGCCGTTCGACTTCTCGGCCGGCCAGTTCGCCTCGGTGACGTTCGAGGGCTGCGCGCCGCGCGACTATTCGATGGCCAACGTTCCCGGCGATCCGGTGCTCGAGTTCCACATCCGCCGCACGCAAGGCGGCACGACCAGCGCCCACGTGGCCGAGAAGCTCCAGGTGGGCGATCCCGTGCGCGTCGAGGGACCGTTCGGCGCCTCGCATCTGCGCGAGAGCCATTGCGGGCCGATCGTCGCCGTCGCCGGCGGCTCGGGCATGGCGCCGCTGAAGTCGATCGTCGAGCGCGCACTGGCCAAGGAGATGCCGCAGCACATCTATTTCTACTTCGGCGTCCGCGGCGAGCGTGACCTCTACCTGCACGACCATTTCGCGGCGCTGGCGAAAAAACACTCGACCCTGCATTTCATCCCCGTGCTCAGCGAGGGCGACGGCCTGGAGCGCCGCTGCGGCTTCGTGCACGAGGCGGTGGCGGCCGACTTCGACGAGTTCGACGGCTGCAAGGCCTATCTCGCCGGCCCGCCGGTGATGGTCGAGGCGGCGACGAAACTGTTCGAGCAGCGCGGCATGCGGCGCATCGACATCCACGCCGACGCCTTCTACACGGCGGCCGAGATGGCGAACGCGGGCAAGAAAACGGGAGCAGAGCTATGAGCGTTACTGGGACAGGCACCTTGGACGGACGTTCGGCCATCGTAACCGGCGCCGGCCGCGGCATCGGCCGCGCCATCGCCGAAGCCCTGGCGGCCGAGGGCGCGAGCGTGATCGTGGCCGATGTCGGCACCTCGATCTCGGGCGATGGTGCCGATCCGACGGCGGCACGCGAGGTCGCCGCTGCGATCGGCAAAAAGGCGATCGCCTTCACCGAGAGCGTGGCGTCACCCGGCGTTGCGAAGCAGATCGTCGACACGGCAGTGAAGAATTTCGGCGGCATCGACATCGTGGTAAACAACGCCGCCATCCTGCGCGACGCCTTCGTGTTCCGCGCCGATCCCGCCGACTGGGACGCGGTGATCCGCAACAACCTCTCCGCACCCTTCTATCTCATCAACGCCGCGACCGCGGTCATGCGCGAACAGGGCAAGGCAGGACGCGGCGGCAAGGAAGGCTACGACTGGGGCCGCATCGTCAATATCGTGTCGTCGGCAGGCCTCTACGGAAACCTGGGACAAGCCGCCTATGCCAGCGCCAAGGCGGGACTGTTTGGCCTCACCCGCGTCACGGCGATGGACCTCGCCCGCGCGCAGATCACCGCCAACGCCGTGGCGCCGTTCGCCCGCACCCGTGTCACCGACATCATCCAGCCGGCCAACGACGCGCAGAAGACTTATAAGGAGCGCGCGCTCAAGATAGGCGCGCACCATGTGGCCAACCTGGTGACGGCGCTGTGCACGCCGGCGGCCAAGCACATCACAGGCCAGTTGCTGGGCGTGCGCGGCCGTGAGGTCTTCCTGTTCGGCCAACCCCGTCCCGTGGCCAAGCTCGACGTCGACAAGCCGGACGCGCTGGCCCACGACCTGACCGCCAAGTTGGGCGCCAAGTTCACCGACATGACGACCGATCTCGAAGCCTTCAACACCGAACCCGTCATCTAGATCAATCCGTCTAAGGGAGACCGCCATGATCGACATCGTCGTGAAGACTGTCGAAGAGCTCCAGTCCGCGCCCGAGGAGTATCGCGAGGCCGTGTCGAAGCTGGTGATCAGCCACGCCATCAACGAACTCTACGGCGCGCAGGTATTCGACGAGCCCGCCATCGCCTACGCGCCCACACCCTACGCCAAGTGGCTGACCTGCCGCGTGGCGATGGAGGAGTACGGCCATCACGTACGCTTCAAGCAGCTCGGCACGCAGATCGGCATTGCCGAGGCGCGCATGATGCCGGGCGAGGGCAAGAAGCCACTGTCGATCTTCGAGTTCCCGCTCAAGACCTGGGAGGAGTTCGTCGCCATCAAGCTGCTGGCCGACCTGGCCGAGATCCTGCAGGTCGAGGACCTGCTGCACTGCACTTTCCACCCGCTGCGCAACCTCGCGCGCGCCACCATGCCGGAGGAGCGCTTCCACGCGCAGTTCGGCGAGGATTTCTCGGCCGAGCTGGTGAAGACGCCGGAAGGCAAGGCGCGCCTGCAGGCGGCGGTCAACGAATACTGGCCCTACCTACCGAAGTTCTTCGGCGGCTCGAAGTCGAAGAACAACGAGATCTTCCGCAAGTGGAAGATCAAGCAGCGCACCAACGACGAGATGCGCGAGGATTTCGTGCGACGCGCGACCGAGGTCGCCGCCAAGTACGGCCTCACGCTTCCTGAAGTGCGGCAGGCGGCGTGATCTTCCCGATATGATCTTCCTTGGACCGCTGCGCACCGCCGTCCGCACCGCCTCGTGGTTCGCCGCCCTGGGCGAGCCGCTGACCGACGGCGACCTCGCCGATGCCCGGACCTATGTCGACGTCCAGGGCGTCGACCTTGTCCTGTCATGGGCGGATGCCGATGCGTTCCTGAAGTCGCCGACGGCGTCGCTCGACTGGTGGAACCACGAGGAGGCCCAGCGCAAGGAGCTGATGGCCGAAGCCGAGAAGCGTCATCCCGAGCGCACGCTGTGGACCGCGCTCAGCGAGCTCACCAGCGAGACCGGCGACTTCGTTCACGGCAAGGCCGCGACTGCAGCGTCCCGCGCCGGCAACGTCCCGCCGGCGTCGATCCACGTCGCGGCGGGGGCGGCGTCGCAGGCGGTCTACCAACTCGCAGTCGCGCGGCTCGCGGGCCGCGAGGCATCGCCCTTCGAAAGCAAGTTCAGACTCTTTGCCGCCGGCCGCTGGCCGCTCGGCGTTGCAGGTTCTAGGCTCGTCCTCTTTTAGGAGGGGACGCCATGCAGCGCAGGATCGGCAGGCTCGAGCGGCCGTTCGGCAACCTGCACTACGAGGTGACCGGCAGCGGTCCCGCCCTGCTCTTCGCCCACGGCCTCGGCGGGAATCAGATGAGCTGGTGGCAGCAGGTCGCCTATTTTGCTCCATATTATACGTGTGTGGCCTTCGCCCATCGCGGCTTCGCGCCATCCGATCCGGTCGTGTCGAGCATCGATCCCGCAGACTATGCCGGCGACCTCGCCGCCCTCATCGACCATCTGGCGTTCACCGACGTGCGGCTGGTCGGACAATCGATGGGCGGCTGGACGATGCTCGAGTATGCACTGGCCCGTCCGGAGCGGGTGAAGGCGCTGGTGCTGAGCTCGACCTCGGGCACGATCGACCGGCGTGGCGCGGATCCTTCCGGCGGCAAAGACTACGACGCCTGGCTCGCCCGCGCCGAGGCCGCGATCAAGGAAGGTCTCGCAAAAGGCATCCATCCGGCGATCGGCGCCAAGGCGGCAGCCCGCGCGCCGGCGCTTCACCTTCTCTATCGCAGCGTCGACGAAATGGCTGGCACGCTCGACAAGGAAAAGCTGCGCGCTGGCCTGCGCCGCACCGCCACCCGCCGCCTCGCCGATCTCGCGGACTTTGCCGTGCCGACGCTCACGATCGCCGGCGCCGACGACGTGGTCTTCCCGCCGTTCCTGGCCGCCATCCTCGCCGCCGCGGTGCTGCACGGCGAGACCAAGACGCTGCCCGACTGCGGCCACTCGCCATATTTCGAGCACGCCGCTACGTTCAACGGGCTGGTGGACGCGTTCCTCGCCCGCCACCGCTAGGGAGGGCTCAGTGTCCAGGGACAATCCGCGGATCGCCGTTCTGGGGTTCGCCATCGAGTGCAACCGCTTCTCGCCGGTGGCGACGGCCGAGGATTTCGACAGCGACGTCGACATCCGCGGCAACCGCATCGTTACCGAGGGCCGTTCGGCGGCCGCGATCACGCTACCCGACCTGCCCGGCTTCTTCGCCGCCATGGATGCCTCCGGGCCGTGGACGCCGGTGCCGATCCGCGTCGCCCAGGCCCAGCCCGGCGGCCCGGTCGAGGAGAAATTCTTCAAGGACTTCTTGGCCGAGATCGGCGCCGGGCTGAAATCGGTGCTGCCGCTCGACGGCGTGTTCGTGTCCTGCCATGGCGCGGCGCTGGCGCAAGGCACCGACGATCCCGACGGCGACCTGTTTGAGATCGTCCGTTCGGTCGTCGGTCCCGACGTACCGATCGTCGCGGTGTTCGACCTGCACGCCAACGTCTCGCGCCGCATGACCGACAATCTCTCGGTCTTCGTGGGCTACCTCGAGAACCCGCACAACGACATCCGCGCGCGCGGCGAGGAAGCAGCCACGCACCTGCGCGAGTGCCTTGGAGGCGCGAAGACCGCCGTCACCATGGTCAAGGTGCCGATCGTCTCGCCGCCGATCGCGCTGCTCACCGCGCAAGGGCCCTACGCCGACCTGATCAACTACGGCCAGACGAAAGTCGGCGGCGACATCGTCAACGTCTCGGTGATGGCGGGCTTCGCCTACAGCGATTCACCCAAGAACGGCCTCACCGCCGTGGTGACCGCACGCAACGGAAAGCGCGAGGCCGCCGCCGAGCTATCGCTCGACATCGCCCGGCGTGCCTGGGCCATGCGCGAGCGCTTCAAGAAGGAAATGATGAGGCTCGACGACGCCGTGCAGTTCGCCGTGACGGTGGGCCGCGACCCGCGCCACAAGCCGATCATCCTGGCCGATGTCGCGGATAATCCCGGCGGCGGCGCGCGCGGCAACACCACCTATCTGCTGCAGGCCCTGAAGAAGGCCGGCGCCCAGGGCGTGGTCTTCGGCGTGTTCAACGATGCCGCCCTCGCCGCCGAGGCGCACAGACTCGGCGAAGGCGCCACGTTCGCCGCGCAGTTCAACACCAGGGAGACGCACGAATTCTCCGAGCCGTTCTCGGGCGAGGCGAAAGTGTTGAAGCTCACCGACGGCACGTATATCGGCCGGCGCGGCGTGCTGAAGGGCGTCTCGGCCGACATGGGATCGTCCGCCCTGCTCGACCTCGGTGGCATCAGGATCGTCGTCATCACGCTGCGCTGCCAGTGCATGGACCCACAGCAACTCGAGACCTTCGGGATCGACATCGCCAAGGCCCGCACCGTCGTGGTCAAGAGCCGCGGCCACTTCCGCGGCGGCTTCGACGAGTTCTTCGCGCCCGAGCAGATCTACGAGGTCGACTGTCCGGGCTTGACGTCGCCGGTCCTGGCAAACTTCACTTGGAGCAAGCTGCCGCGCCCGGTCTATCCGCTCGACGAGCACACCACCTGGACGCCACCAACGACGATCTGAGGGAGGCCCATCATGAAGCGCCGTACGCTGCTCGCTGCCACGCCCCTGTTGCTCGCGCGACCCGCGTCGGCTGAGCCCAAGCCGCCGACTGCCAAGACGCTGCGCGCAGTCATGCATTCGGACCTCAAGATCCTCGATCCGATCTGGACCACCGCCTATATCGTGCGCAACCACGGCTTCATGATCTACGACCAGCTGTTCGCCCTCGACGGCAAGCTGAAGCCGCAGCCGCAGATGGTCGACACATGGAAAGTAAGCGACGACAAACTCACCTGGACCTTCACCCTGCGCGAGGGGTTGAAGTGGCATGACGGCTCGCCGGTGACCTCGGCCGACGTCGTCCCCTCGATCAGGCGCTGGACAGACAAGGACGCGATCGGCGGCCTGGTCGCCAAATTCACACGCGAGATGAAGGCGGTCGACGACCGAACCTTCGAGATCGCCCTCAAGGAGCCGCTCGGCCTGATGCTGTCGGCGCTCGCGCGCGCCTCGTCCGTGCCGCTGTTCATCATGCCGAAGGCGGTGGCCGAAACGCCGGTCGCCCAGCAGATCGCCGACATGACCGGCTCCGGTCCCTTCGTCTTCAAGAAGGACGAGTGGAAGCCCGGCGAGAAGACGGTCTATGCGCGCAATCCCGACTACAAGCCGCGCGCCGAGCCGCCCTCGGGCCTGGCCGGCGGCAAGGTGGCCAAGCTCGACCGGGTCGAATGGGTGTCGATCCCCGATTCGCAGACCGCGATCAACGCCCTCCTGCAGGGCGAGATCGACATGATCGAGCAGCCCGCGCACGACCTGCTGCCCGAGATCTCCAAGGACAAGAACATCGAGATCATCGTGCCCGACGCGCTGGGCGCCACCTTCATCCTGCGTTTCAACTGGAAGCAGCCGCCGTTCGACAAGCTCGCCTACCGGCGCGCCGCCGAATACGCGCTCAACCAGCCCGACTTCATGAAGGCGGTGATCGGCGACCCACGCTACTTCAAAGCGTGCAAGGCGATGTTCGGCTGCGGCACGCCGTTCGAGAACCACGCCGGCATGGACGGCATCCTCGAGTCGAACTTCGCGGAGTCGAAGAAGATCCTGAAGGAGGCGGGCTACGACGGCACGCCGATCGTGCTGCTGCAGTCGACCGACCTCGCCGTGCTCACCAACCTGGCTCCCGTCGCCAAGAACCTGCTGGAGCGCGGCGGCTTCAAGGTCGACATGCAGTCGATGGACTGGCAGACGCTGGTCAGCCGGCGCGCCAAGAAGGATCCGATCGGCAAGGGCGGGTGGAACATCTGCATGACCGCGGCAGCGGCCGTGCTGCTGCTCGACCCGATCAACAACCACTACACCGAGACCAGCGGCGACCGCGCCCAGTTCGGCTGGCCGCTCGACGAGGAGATCGAGAAACTGCGCATGGATTTCGTGCGCGAGAGCGACCCCAAGAAGCAATTCGAAATCGCAGAACATGTGCAAAAACGGGTCATGGATCTCGGCGTCACCGTACCGCTCGGCCAGTACGTGCAGCCGATGGCGCGCCGCCGCACGATCAGCGGCAACCTGCCTTCGCCTATCACCGTGTTCTGGAACGTCGATAAGAAGTAGCGTCGCGCCCTGCGCAATGCCAACCTCGCGCCAACAACGGACGGTTGTTCAAGCCGCCGGCATATCGAGGGGGAAATACCATGACCAAAGCGTACAATGCGCGTGTCTTCGCAGCGGCCGTCGCGCTCGCGGCCGGCCTGTCCGTCGCGACGACCGCCCAGGCACAGAACCGGCAGTTCAGCTTCGCCTACGACCAGCCGAACACCACGGCCTACGGAGTGGCCGCCAACATGTTCGATGCCAAGCTCAAGGAGCTGAGCGGCGGCAAGTTCAGCATCAACCAGTTCCCCGGCGCCCAGCTCGGCCAGGAACCGCAGATGCTGCAGAAGATGCGCGCTGGCGACATCGACTTCGTCATTACCTCGACGGCCAACGCCTCGACGGCGTCGCCGGAGGCTGGCGTGTTTTCCCTGCACTACATCTTCCGCGACCAGGCGCACCTCATCAAGGTCATCGCCGATCCCGAAATCTCGACAGCCTTCCGCACGATGATCACCGACACGGTCAAGGGTGCGCATGTGCTCGGCCTCATGACCATGGGCCTGCGCAGCATGTACTCCAAGAAGGAGATCAAGTCGGTCGCCGATATCAAGGGCAAGAAGGTCCGCGTCCAGGCGACCAAGACCGAGGATACGCACTTCCCGGCCTACGGCGCGCAGACGGTCCACATGCCGTTCGGCGAGGTCTACACCTCGCTGCAGACTGGCGTGGTCGACATTGCCGAGAACGGCGTCAACGTCTATCTCGCCAACAAGCACTATGAAGTGGCGCCGGTGCTGTCGATGACGGAGCACGAGGCCAACAACAACTGCATCTGGGTCAGCGAGAAGACCTGGGGCAGCCTCTCCGACGAGCAGAAGAAGTGGGTCCAGGCGGCTGCCGACGAGGTCAGCAAGAACGAGCCGGTCAAGGCGCTGCAGCTCGAGAAGGACTCGGCCGTGAAGCTGCAGAAGATGGGCGTGAAGGTCGTGGAAAACGTCGACAAGACGGGCTTCGCCGCCGACGCCAAGCCGGTGCAGGACAGCCTCGCCAAGGAGCTTGGCCCGCACGCGGTGAAGATTCTCGAACTGGTCCGCAACGTCAAGTGACGGACCGCAAACCCGCACCGATCCCGTCGTTGTGAGCGACCGCACCCTCGTCCTCCAGCGCCACCGCCATCTCAAATGGAAGGCGCTGGACTCGCTGGAGGCGGCGCTGATGGTGCTATGCGGCGTGTCGATCATCGGCTTCACCGGTTCGGTGTTCCTCGACGTGGTGACGCGTGAGCTCCACGCGCCGTGGCTGTGGCTTCAGCAGGTGACGACCGGCTTCTTCGCCTGGGGCATCTTCATCGGCATGGCTGCCGCCGTGCGGCGCAACGACCATCTCTACCTGGTCGAGATCACCAAGCAACTGAAGGGGCCCAAACGCACCTTCATGGAGAGCTTCAACCGGCTGGTCGTGCTGGCCGTGGCGATCGCCATGGCATGGTTCGGCTATAAGAACGCCCTGCTCGACCTCGGCAGCTTCCGCATGCCGTCACTGATCCCGCTCACCTACTACACCGTGAGCGTGCCTCTATCGGGCCTGCTGATCGCCCTCTTCTCGATCGAGCAGCTGGTCAACGGCTGGCGCAACGGCTTCGAAGGGCCTGAAGACACCGCCAACTTCGCCGAGTTCATCGAATGACCAACGGGCACGTTCTCTTCCTGATGGCCTTCCTGTTCCTCGGCCTCGGCTACATGGGCGTGCCGGTGGCGTTCTCGCTGATGGCCGGCGTGATCGTCGCCACGTCGTTCACCCAGATCAGCCTGCAGTCGATGGTGGGGCAGATGTTCCACGGCATCGATTCGGAGACGCTGCTGGCGGTGCCGTTCTTCCTGCTGGTCGGCGAGTTGATGACGTCGGCGAACGTCACGCAGCGCATGGTGCGGCTGGCGCAAACGCTGGTCGGCCATATGCGCGGCGGCCTCGCCCAGGTCGTCACCCTGTTCAGCATGTTCTTCGCCGGCATTTCCGGCTCCTCGACGGCCGACGTGGCGGTGCTGAGCCGCACGGTGGCGCCCGAGATGGACCGCGAGGGCTACGACCGCGCCTTCACGGCGGCGCTAATCGCCTGCGCCTCGACCATGGCCAACCTAATCCCGCCCAGCATCATGGCGGTGGTCTATGGCGCCACCGGTAACGTCTCGATCGGCGGCCTGTTCCTCGGCGGCATCGTGCCGGGCGTGCTGATCGGCATCGGCCTGATGATCTACTCCTATTTTTTCGGGCCCGTCGGCATCAAGAAGCAGCGGGCGACGCTCGGCCAGTTCGGTGTGGCGCTGAGGGAATCGTCGCTGCCGCTGATGATCCCGCTGATCATCATGGGGGGCATCCTGAGCGGATGGTTCACGCCCACGGAGGCCGGCATGATCGCGTCGGTCTATATCCTGGTGGTACTGATCCCGCTCCTCAACCGCGGTCATATCCGCTTCCTGCTGTGGGATTTCGTCTACACCGGCCTGCTCTATGCCATTCCGCTCGCCGCGGTGGCGGGCGCATCGGCGTTCGGCTGGATGCTGGGCTACCTGCGCGGCCCCGATATCGTGGCGAGCTGGATCGCCGACTACGCCGGCACCAGTCCCGGCATGATCCTGCTGCTGCTGGTGCTGCTGTTCGTGATCATCGGCGACTTTGTCGATGCGGTGCCGGCCATCATCATCTTCATGCCCATCATCAACAAGCTCACCGAACTGGGCGGCATCAACCCCGTGCATATGGGCGTGGTCATCATCACGACGCTGGTGTTCGGCCTCATCACGCCGCCCTACGGGCTGTCGCTGCTCGTGGCCTCGAAATTCGTCGGCGTCAGTTTCGGGCGCGCCATGCTGGCGTCGCTGCCGATCTACGTCGTGTTCATCGTCACCATCGCCTTCGTCGTTCTGTTCCCCGACGTTGTGCTGTACCTGCCGAAGCTGCTGCTGCCGGAGTCTGTCGGCTGCTTCAAGAATCCGAGCGGCATCGGCTACATCTGCCCGCCCTGAGAAGCTACTTGTCCGGCAGCGGAATAAACTCGTTGTCGCCTGGCACCTTGGCGAAACGGCCTTCCTTCCAGTCGGTCTTCGCCTGCTCGATGCGTTCCTTCGACGACGACACGAAGTTCCACCAGATGTGGCGCGGCCCATCCATCGGCGCGCCGCCCAACAGCATCAGCTTGGCGCCGGTCGGGCCGGCCAGCACGTCGACCTGCAGGCCCGCGGTCAGCACAGCGAGGTCGCCGACGCCCAGCAGGCGGTCGCCGATCGTGACCGTACCCTCCGAGACGTAGACCGCGCGCTCGGCATACTCGGGCGAGACGGCGATCCCGGCCGCCGCCGGCATCTCCACGGCAACGTAGAAGATCGGCGAGAAATGCGTCGTCGGCGCCGTGCGGCCGGCGTAGGTGCCGACGATCAGGCGCAGCGCCGCGCCGCCGTCTTGCCACGCGGGCAGCTTGGCCGCCGCGACATGCTCGAACGAGGGCGCAGTCTCCTCGTGCGCCTTGGGCAGCGCCACCCAGGTCTGGACGCCGTGCATGACGAAGCCGGTGCGCTTCATCTCGGGCTCGGTGCGCTCCGAATGGGCGATGCCGCTGCCGGCGGTCATCCAGTTGACGTCGCCGGGACGGATCGCCTGGGCATAACCCAGGCTGTCGCGATGGAAGATGCCGCCGTCGAACAGGTAGGTGACGGTGGCCAGGCCGATATGGGGATGAGGCCGCACTTCCATGCCGTCGCCGCCCGGCGGGATCGTCATCGGCCCGAAGTGGTCGAGGAAGACGAACGGCCCGACCATGCGCCGCTTCACGCTCGGCAGCACGCGGCGCACCGCGAAGCCCGGTCCCAGCTCGTGGGCGCGGCCCTGAATCAGCAGTTCGATCGGATCGGCCACCTTGTTCTCCTCCTCTGCCTGTGCTGCAACGGCGGCGCCCATGAGCACGATCCGCCACGACCTCACGCCGTTCTTCGCGCCCCGCAGCATCGCCGTCGTCGGCGCGGGCGAACGCGCCACCTCCTCCGGCGGCGCCATCATGCAGATGTTGCGCCTCTCGGGATATGGCGGCCGCGTCGTACCGGTCAACCCCCGGATTGGGCCCAAGGGCGGCACCATCTTCGGTTACCAGGCGGTGACGAGCATCGCCGCCATCGACCCGCCGGTCGACCTCGCCGTGATCGTGATCCGGCCCGACGCCATCCTCGACGCCGTCGCCGAATGCGCCGACCGTGGCATCGCCAACCTTCTCATCCTGCCCGGCGGGTTCGCCGAGGCGGGCCCCGCCGGCGTGGCGCGCAACGAGGCGCTAGTGAAGCTCGCCGCCGACCGCGGCCTCACGATCGCCGGGCCGAACTGCGCAGGCCTCGTCCATCTCGATCCGGCGTGGCGCTTCGCCGCCACCTTCCTGCGCGACCTGCCGCCGGGATCCGCCGCCGGTGCCAGCAACGGTCTCGCCTTCATCTCGCAGTCGGGCGCGCTGGCCGAGGAGTTCATCGACAAGGCCAATGCGCGCGGCCTGCCGCTCACCTCGGTCGTGTCGGTCGGCAATGCCGTCCACCTTGGCGTCGAGGATTATCTGGCATGGCTGGGCGAGCGGCCGGAGATCGGCGCTGCCTTGCTCTACGTCGAATCGATCGAGGATCACGAGCGCTTCCGCGCCGTCGCCCGCAAGGTAGCCGCGCACAAGCCGGTGATCGCCCTGTTCGGCGGCCGCACCGAGGTCGGCGGCCGTGCGGCGGCGGCCCATACCGGCGCGGTGGCCAACGACCATGCCGCGATCGACGCGTTCTGTGCCTCGTGCGGGATCGTGAGGGTCAACAGCCTGCGCCGCCTGATGCTCGCGGCCAAGGTGTTCGGCCGTTTCCCGCAAGGGCTCGGCAAGCGCGCCCTGATACTGTCCAATTCCGGCGGCCCCGGCGTGCTGTGCGCCGACCGTGCCGTGCTCGAGGGCCTCGAGGTCGGCCCGCTGCCCCAGGCAATGGCCGACATCCTGCGCCAGCAGCTCCCGGCCGAGGCGTCCGTCGCTAATCCGATCGACCTGCTGGCCGATGCCCGCGAGGACCGCTTCGGCCTCGTCTTCGAGACTGCCATGACCCACCCCGCGCGCGACTACGACATGGTGCTGATGATCCATGTCGTGCCGTTCATGGTCGACGCCGGGCCGGTGATCGCCCGCCTGGCCGACCTCGCCCGGTCCGCCGGCTTGCCGCTGATGCACAGCATGATGGGCACCCTGCCCGACAAGGCCGCTTGGTTCGCCACCATGGAGGGCGCCGGGGTGCCGATGTTCAACGACGTCGAGGAAATGGCCGAGGCGGCCGGGCTGCTGGGCCGCTACCCGCTACTTCGCATTGCAGCGCAACGCGACACTCTGCCCACCGCTTTTTTTCGCGATCGGGGTCGCGGCTAGCCTAATATTATATTTAATATCAATTACTTAAGAGTCATTACGAGACTGTGGCATTTTTGCAACTTTTTGTTGGACTCACGGAACCTCGGTGGGCAGTATCCGCCGCGAGGCAAAAGTCGCAGGGGACGCCGATTGGGGAGTCGGCAAAACGCGGTGGGCCTCGAGCGTCTGAGTATCAGTGAAATGGAGCGGGAGAGGCTAATGGTGTGCACGACGACGCGCGAAGGGCGCGCCGAGCGGTGGCGGGTTTTTAACGTCGTTGCAGCGGCTGCTCTGGCACTTTCGACGGTTTCGTTCGGAGCCATCCCACAGGCGACCGCACAGGTCACCACCAAGCCAAACATCGCCAAGAAGCCTGCACACAGCCCGGTCAGGATCGTCAAGCCGGCGCCCGCCGACACCCAGGAAGCCGACCAGCTCAACGCCAAGTGGCTCGCCGACCATAACCAAGCCGTAGAAGCTGCCCAGGCAGCCACGGCCGCCGCTGCCGTGGCGCCACCCGCCGACCAGAGCGCGTCCAACTCCCCCAGCATTTCCACCCGTGCTCCGGCGGCGGCCGCCGCTGTCGTGGCCCCCGCCCCAGCTCCCGTCGCGACGCCCGTTGGCCCGGGCGAGGAAGACAAGTTCGCCGTCTCGGGTATGGGCGTGCCGGTCGGCACCGCCGCCCGCGTCGTGATCCCGGGCTCGATGGTCCGGGTCAAGGCGACCAGCACGGCTGCCTTCAATACCGTTCCCGGTGGCTCGGGTCTGGCCAGCTACAAGGAAGTGGCGCAGGCCTTCTCCGGCTTCGGTCCCAACGGCGCCAAGGTCGAGATGGTCAAGGGCCAGACCGCCGACGGCAACCAGCGCCTGCTGTTCGCCAGCATCGGCGACGGCAAGAAAAAGCAATCCTACTGGTGGTTCGCGCCCTCCAACCAGCCAGAAGGCTGGTTCGACGACAACGGAAACCGATTGGGCGGCACCGTGCTCGCCGAGCCGAAGCCCGACTCGCGCATCTCCTCGCCGTTCGGTCGCCGCCGCTACTACGGCCGAATCACCAGCACGGCGTTCCACAACGGCATCGACTTCGAGGGCAAGGTCGGCGAGCCGATCCATGCCGCGGCCGACGGCGTCGTGAACCACGCCAACTGGTATTACAACTACGGCCGCACGGTGAAGATCAGCCACGCCGACAATTTCGAGACGCTGTACGCCCACATGTCGCGCATCGCGCCGGGCATGGCGCCGGGCACCGTCGTGCACAAGGGCGACGTGATCGGCTTCGTCGGCTCGACCGGCCGGTCGACCGGGCCGCATCTGCATTTCTCGACCATCGTGAACGGCGAGTTCGTCGATCCCGAGCAGTTCCTGTCCGAGAACGGCAACGGCAAACTCACGGCCGACGCCTTGGTCGCCTTCCGCCACTGGCAGCAGGACATCCGCATCGCCTCCGAGCCGGTAAAGAAGGCCAGCACCGGCGTTCCCTCGGGCCTGCATGGCGGCGCGGAATGGAGCCAGAGCCCGTTCGCGCCGCAGGGTCCGTTCGCGCCCAAGCCATCCAACCCGGTCGTCGGCCACCTCTGATCCGCACTATCTGATCCATATCATCGGGCCGGGATCGCGCGCGGCATTGCGCCATCCTGTTTCATCACCTACGAATCGCCCTCATGGGCCTTTACCGGCCGCTCCGGCCGTATGGCCGGATCTTGAGAAATCACCAAAGGGGAAGTCCTGAATGTTCAAGAAATCGATCGCCCTCGGCACGGCCGTCGCAGCGCTGCTCGGCGCCGCCGGTACCGCGCACGCGGGCAAGGACCTCGACGCCGTCAAGGCGCGCGGCAACCTGATCTGCGGCGTCAGCACGGGCGTCGCGGGCTTCTCGCTGGCCGACAGCCAGGGCAAGTGGACCGGCCTCGACGTCGACGTCTGCCGCGCCGTCGCTGCGGCGATCTTCGGCGATTCGGAGAAAGTAAAATACGTCCCCCTCACTTCCCAGCAGCGCTTCACCGCCGTGCAGTCCGGTGAAGTCGACCTGCTGTCACGCAACACGACCTGGACCCTGCAGCGCGACACCGCTCTCGGGCTCGATTTCACCGGCGTGAGCTACTACGACGGCCAGGGCTTCATGGTGAACAAGAAGCTCGGCGTGAAAAGCGCCAAGGAGCTGAACGGCGCCACGATCTGCGTGCAGCCCGGCACCACCACCGAACTCAACCTCGCCGACTACTTCCGCGCCAACAAGATGAGCTTCAAGCCGGTCGTCATCGAGAAGGTCGAGGAGATCCGCGCCGCCTTCTTCGCCGGCCGCTGCGACGTCTATACGACCGATGCCTCGGGCCTCTACTCGACGCGCGCCGCCAACGTGCCGCCGCCGGCCACGGCCGACGACTTCGCCGTGCTGCCGGAGATCATCTCGAAGGAGCCGCTGGGACCGGCCGTGCGCCACGGCGACAACCAGTTCGCCGATGTCGTGCGCTGGTCGCTGTTCGCGATGCTCGAGGCCGAGGAATACGACATCACCTCGAAGAACGTCGACGAGATGCTGAAGAGCGACAACCCCGGCATCAAGCGCATCCTCGGCGTCACGCCCGGCATGGGCAAGGCGCTCGGGGTCGACGAGAAGTGGGTCTACAACATCGTCAAGCAGGTCGGTAACTACGGCGAGAGCTTCGAGCGCAACGTCGGCATGGGCAGCCCGCTCAAGATCGCCCGAGGCCTGAACGCGCTGTGGACCAAGGGCGGCGTGCAGTACGCGCCTCCGATCCGTTGAGCGTCGACACCTGAAACCGAGCACCGCCGCCCCCACAGGGCGGCGGTTTGCGTTCCAGCAACTGGAGGAGAAGACGATGCGCAACCTGGCAACGACGATGGCAACGGTGGCCGGCATTGACGAGAAGTGGGTCTACAACATCGTCAAGCAGGCCGGTAACTACGCGCCCGCCACCCGCCGGCCGCCCCGCCCCTTACCGGATCAAAATGCCACCGCCCCGAGGGGCAGCGGCCCCCAATTTGGCCTGTTGCTTGCAAGCGCGCCGGAGGTGACACTCGGGATAAGGCTATAAAAGGGAGGGAATAAAATGGACAAATATTCATGGGCGGGCGCCATCGGCCTGGTCGCGGCACTGGCGTCGAGCCAGGCGATGGCCGGCAAGGACCTCGACGCCATCAAGGCGCGCGGCAACCTGATCTGCGGCGTGGGCACCGGTACGGCGGGCTTCATGCGGGCCGACGACAAGGGCAAGTGGACCGGCCTCGACGTCGACGTCTGCCGCGCGGTCGCCGCGGCGATCTTCGGCGATGCAGAGAAGGTGAAGTACGTGCCGCTGAGTTCCCAGCAGCGCTTCACCGCGCTGCAGTCGGGCGAGGTCGACATCCTGTCGAACAACACGACGGCTACCCTGCAGCGCGACACCGCGCTCGGCCTCGACTTCACCGCCATCACCTACTACGATGGCCAGGGCTTCCTGGTGAACAAGAAGCTCGGCGTGAAGAGTGCCAAGGAGCTGAACGGCGCCACCGTCTGCGTGGCTCCTGGCACCACCACCGAGCTCAACCTCGCCGACTACTTCCGCGCCAACAAGATGACCTTCAAGCCGGTCGTCATCGAGAAGGTCGACGAAGTGCGCGCCGCCTTCTTCTCCGGCCGCTGCGACGTCTACACCAACGATTCGTCGACGCTCTATGCCACCCGCGCGGCCTACGTGCCGCCGCCGGCCAAGCCCGAGGACTTCATCATCCTGCCGGAGATCATCTCGAAGGAGCCGCTGGCACCGGCCGTGCGCCATGGCGACAACCAGTTCGCCGATGTCGTGCGCTGGTCGCAGTACGCCATGCTCGAAGCCGAGGAATACGGCATCAACTCCAAGAACGTCGACGAGATGCTGAAGAGCGACAATCCGACGATCAAGCGCATCCTCGGCACCACGCCGGGCATGGGCAAGGCGCTCGGGGTCGACGAGAAGTGGGTCTACAACATCGTCAAGCAGGTCGGTAACTACGGCGAGAGCTTCGAGCGCAACGTCGGCAAGGACACGCCGCTCAAGATCGAGCGCGGCCTCAACAACCTGTGGACCAAGGGCGGGCTGCAGTACGCCGAGCCGATCCGCTAGAGCGATTTCCGATCCGATGGAACCGTTCGCGGTTCCATCGGATCGGAAACGCTTCAACGGCAGACCTTGGCTGTACCGGGCACATCCCGTCCGGCTGATTCCAGCCGAACGGAATGTGCTCCCGGAAAGCCGGTTTGTCCGGAGCGGGCGTGTTGCAAGTGCGGGATTCCTTCCTACACTTGCAACCAAGCTTGAGAGGCACGCGGGCCAACCGCGTCGTTGGGGCATAGGCAGGGGACTAACGCATGGCAGTCGAGGCACTCGGCTCCCGCTCGCGCACCACGAAGGCGGCGCCGTGGAACGACCCGACCGTCCGCGGCTGGGTCTTCCAGATCGTCGTCGTCGGCCTCGTGGCCGCGCTCGCGTGGTTCCTGATCTCCAATACGCTCGAGAACCTCGCCCGCCAGAAGATCGCTTCCGGCTTCTCCTACCTGAACCGCGAAGCCGGCTTCGAGATCGGCGATACGATGATCGCCTACTCGCCTGCCGACACCTACTCGCGCGCGATCTTCGTCGGCCTCCTCAACACGCTGAAGGTGGCCGGCATCGGCATCGTCCTGGCAACCGTCCTGGGCACGCTGCTGGGCGTGGGCCGCCTGTCGCCCAACTGGCTGCTGTCCAGGATCTGCGAATACTACGTCGAGATCTTCCGCAACGTCCCGCTGCTGCTCTGGCTGTTCCTCATCTACAAGATGATCAGCGAGGCGTTCCCCGGGCCGCGCCAGGCGATCAACGTCCTGAACTCGTTCTTCCTGAGCAACCGCGGCCTCTATTTCCCGGTGCCGCTGGCCCATCCCAGCCACGAATGGATGGCCCTCGGCCTGCTGGTCGGCATCGTGGCGACCTGGTTCGTCGCGCGCTGGGCCAGGAAGCGCCAGGAAGCGACCGGCCAGCCGTTCCACACGATCTACGCCGGCCTCGGCCTGATGCTCGGCCTTCCCCTGCTGGTCTGGCTGGCGTTCGGCGCGCCGGTCGGCATGAGCTGGCCCGAGCTCAAAGGCTTCAATTTCGTGGGCGGTACCGTGATCCAGCCGGAGTTCACCGCGCTGCTGCTCGGGCTCGTGCTCTACACCTCCGCCTTCGTGGCCGAGATCGTCCGCTCCGGCATCCTGGCGCTCAACAAGGGCCAGAGCGAGGCCGCCGCCGCGATCGGCCTGTCGCGCGGCCAGGTCATGCGGCTGGTGCTGCTGCCGCAGGCGATGCGCATCATCGTGCCGCCGATGACCAGCCAGTACCTCAACATCACCAAGAACAGCTCGCTCGCCATCGCCATCGGCTATCCCGACCTCGTGGCCTCGGTGAACGTCACCATCAACCAGACCGGCCAGGCGATCGAGAACATCCTGATCATCATGGTGGCCTACCTCACGGTCAGCCTGTCGATCTCGGCGTTCATGAACTGGTACAACAAGCGCATCGCGCTCAGGGAGCGCTGAGCATGACCGACACCGTGCCGACCGGCGAACGCCGGCAGCTCACCCCGCCCGTCAACGAGACCGGCGTCCTCGGCTGGATGCGCCGCAACCTGTTCTCGAACTGGGGCAACGGCATCACCACCGTCGTGCTGTTCGTGGCGATGGCCTGGCTGCTGGGCTGGTTCCTGAACTGGGCGCTGTTCACCGCCACCTTCACCGCTCCCAACGGCCAGGCCTGCCGCGGGCACGGTGCCTGCTGGGCGCTGATCCACGAGAAGTACCGCTACATTTTCTTCGGCTCGTTCCCCTACCAGCAGCACTGGCGGCCGCTGCTCGCCGTCCTTGCCATGCTGGCCATGCTGCTGATGAGCTCCGACCGGCGGATGTGGAACGGACGCCTGATCGTCATCTGGCTGGTCGGCTCGTTCGTCACCTTCCTGCTGATGTTCGGCGTGCTGTCCTTCCCGATCAGCCTCTTCCTGACGATCGCGCTGATCTGCGGCGTCATCGGCATGACCGCGCGCGCCGTCATCGCCGCCCCGGTCGAGATCAACGGCTGGCGCGCGCTGGCCGCCATCGGCGCCGTCGGCCTGGTCCTGCGCATGCTGGGCGTCATGCCGGCCTGGGCCCTCACCATCGCGCCGTTCGACTATGTCGAGACCGGCCTGTGGGGCGGCCTGCCGGTGACGATGATCCTGGCGACCTACGGGCTGGTCTTCGCCTTCCCCTACGGCATCCTGCTGGCGCTGGGACGGCGCTCCAAGCTGCCGCTGATCAAGGGCCTGTGCGTGGGCTTCATCGAGCTGATCCGCGGCGTGCCGCTGATCAGCCTGCTGATCATGGCCTCGGTCATGCTGCCGCTGTTCCTGCCCCAGGGCACGTCCATCGACAAGTTCCTGCGCGCGCTGGTCGCCGTCGTCCTGTTCGCCGGCGCCTACATCGCCGAGATCATCCGCGGCGGCCTGCAGTCCCTGCCCAAGGGCCAGTTCGAGGCCGCCGACGCGATGGCCCTCAACTATCCGCAGAAGACCATCCTGATCGTCCTGCCGCAGGCGCTGCGCGTGGTGATCCCGCCGCTGATCAACACCTTCATCGGCTTCTTCAAGGACACCTCGCTGGTGCTGATCATCGGCATCTTCGACTTCCTGAACACCGCCAACCAGGCGCTGGTCGATCCGAACTGGGCCGGCTTCCCGGCCGAGGTCTATCTGTTCGCCGCCTTCGTCTACTTCTGCTTCTGCTTTTCGATGTCGCGCTACTCCAAGTACCTCGAGGTCGAGCTCAACAAGGGGACACGCCGCTAATGGCCAGCAACTCCGTCATCGAGCTGAAGGGCGTCAACAAGTGGTACGGCCAGTTCCACGTGCTGTCCGACATCAACCTCGACGTCAAGGAAGGCGAGAAGATCGTCGTCTGCGGCCCGTCGGGCTCGGGCAAGTCGACGCTGATCCGCTGCATCAACCGCCTCGAGGAGCACCAGCAGGGCGACATCGTCGTGCACGGCGTGACGCTGACCAACGACGTGAAGAACATCGAGGCCATCCGCCGCGAGGTCGGCATGGTGTTCCAGTCCTTCAACCTCTTCCCGCACCTCACCATCCTCGACAACCTCACCCTGGCGCCGATCTGGGTGAAGAAGATGCCGAAGAAGGAGGCCGAGGAGGTCGCGATGGGCCTGCTGAAGCGGGTCCGCATCCCCGAGCAGGCCAACAAGTATCCCGGCCAGCTCTCGGGCGGCCAGCAGCAGCGCGTGGCGATCGCCCGCGCGCTCGCCATGCATCCCAAGATCATGCTGTTCGACGAGCCGACCTCGGCCCTCGACCCCGAGATGGTCAAGGAAGTGCTCGACGTCATGGTCGAGCTCGCCAAGGAGGGCATGACCATGATCTGCGTCACCCACGAGATGGGCTTCGCCCGCGCCGTGGCCGACCGCGTGATCTTCATGGACCGCGGCGAGATTGTCGAGCAGAACGAGCCCGAGGAGTTCTTCGCCCATCCGAAGAACGAGCGCACCAAGACCTTCCTCGGCCAGATCCTGCACCACGGCTGAGCCTCTTGTGAGGTAGACTGGAGCCATGAAGCTCCTGGTCACGGGCGGCGCCGGTTTCATCGGCTCCGCCGTCGTTCGTCACGTCATCCGCACCACCGACTGGCAGGTGGCGAACGTCGACAAGCTCACTTATGCCGGCAACCTCGAGTCGCTGGCCGACGTGGGCGCAGGCAATCGTCACCGGCACTACAAGACCGACATCTGCGACCGGCCGGCAATCGACGCGATCCTGGCCGAGGTCGGGCCCGACGCGATCCTGCATCTCGCGGCCGAGAGCCACGTCGACCGCTCGATCACGGGCGCCGCACCCTTCATCGAGACCAACGTCGGCGGCACCTACACCTTGCTCGAGGCCACCCTCGCCTACTGGCGCACGCTCGACGACGAGGCGAAGGCGCGCTTTCGCTTCCAGCACATCTCGACCGACGAGGTCTTCGGTTCGCTGGGACCGACCGGCCGGTTCAGCGAGACCACGTCCTACGCCCCCAACTCGCCCTACTCGGCCAGCAAGGCCGCCTCGGACCATCTGGTGCGCGCCTGGCATCATACCTACGGGCTGCCGACGCTGGCCACCAACTGCTCGAACAACTACGGGCCGTATCATTTCCCCGAGAAGCTGATCCCGCTGGTCATCATCCGGGCGCTGCGCGGCGAACGGCTGCCGGTCTATGGCCAGGGTCTCAACGTGCGCGACTGGCTGCATGTCGAGGATCATGCCGAGGCGCTGGTGACGGTCCTGACCAAAGGCCGGCCCGGCGAGACCTATAACGTGGGCGGCGACAGCGAGCGAACCAACATCGACGTGGTCCGTGCCATCTGCGGGCTGCTCGACGAGATGCTGCCCGACAGCCGGAACCGTCCGCACGAGAGACAGATCGAGTTCGTGATCGACCGGCCGGGCCATGACGCGCGCTATGCGATCGACGCTGCGAAGATCCGGCGCGAGCTGGGCTGGCGACCGCGTCACACGTTCGATGCCGGCCTCCGCGACACCGTGCGCTGGTTCCTCGACAACCGCGGCTGGTGGGAACGCGTGATGAGCGGCGCCTACCGCGGCGAGCGTCTCGGCCTCAGCGCCTAGGCCGCTCGGAACCCCTCCCGCATTCGGGCGTTCTTCCCGGGTCGCAACCCGAGGAGACACCCATGCGCGCTTTCATTGCCCTGGCCATCGCCTCCGTGGCGATTGCCGCCTGCACGTACCAAAAGGAAACCGTCGAGCGCCAGACGCCGTCCGGCCGTACCGTCGTGACCGAGAGTTCCGGCGTCCGCCCGATCGGCACCGTCGAGATTCATGACGGGTCGTAACCGATCGACGCCCGGCTGATTCCTCCCTGACTGTCTTTCTTACAAAGCGCGCGGCCCACCGGCAGAGATCCTGTCAATGGGCCGCGCGTCGTTTTGTGCTCATCGAGCTGGCGATCGCGAACCCAGCGCGTCTCACCAAAATCCAGGCAACAAAAAAGGCGGTCCGCGAGGACCGCCTTTTCCGTCTTGATCGTAGGCCCTACGCGGGGGTGTAGGGGCGGCCCGGCCAGCGATAGCCCGGAGCCGGCAGCGGGATCTTGAGGTCGATCAGGGTGTTCTCGAGCGTCGGGATACCCTGGTCGTAGTTGCCCGCTTCGCACTGGGCGATGGCGGCCGGCTGTTGCGTCGACTGCAACGCGCCGACGCGATACTGACGGTACTTGTCGGCCAAGGCCTTGCAGTAGGAGCGCGGGTCCTTGAAGACCGACATGTCGGGGGCAGCGGCGACACCGGCGAAGCCCGTGATCTCGACGCGGCGGTTCTGCGGCTCGCGGACACCGTCGCCGGTTTGCACCAGCAGGTCGGTCTCGCCCTTGCCGACGGTGTTGATCGAGCCGGCGGGGACGCCGTCCTGGATCAGCACGTTCTTGACGGCATTGGCGCGGCGGAGAGACAGCGCCATGTTGTAGTCGTTCGGGCCCGACGTGTCGGTATGACCGATCGCCGTGATGTTCGGGTTACCACCCGCCTTCCAGGCATTCGAGGCCTGCTGGATCGTGGCCCGCGCCTGGGCAGACAGATCCGACCGGTCCCAATCGAAGAACACCATATAGGACGGGGCGGCTGCCGGCGGCGGCGGCGGCGGGGCAGCAACGGTCTGGGGCGGCGAGTCGCACGCGGCCAGCAAGAGAGCAACGCCAGCGACGGCGATCAGTGATTTCAGCATGGCTTAATATCTCCTCAAGATTCTTTCAGCGACTCAGCCAACGCGGTTACGCGAGAAAGGATGCAACCCTATCTTCAATTGCAGTCGAAAACTTGAGAAACTATGGACCGTCGGCGCATCTGTGGCGGGCGGGGCACGCACAAAGCGGGAACTGTGGGTATCTGGAAGCGGCCGAGGGAGCGTTCGCCGACAGGGGTATTTCGGCCGTTTTCAACAACTTAAGGCGTGTCCGGGGCCGTGCGCGACGTGTTGAACCTTGCCGTTCACGGTCGGAGACATTGCGTGTCGAAGAAATTAGAGCGGCCCGTCCGCCTTGCCCCCCGACCGGCGGCTCAGCCGTCAAGTTGGCGTTTGAGCGCGCTCCAGCGGTCGAGGATCGGCAGGACCTTGTCCTCCTTCTCGGCCGGCAAGGAAAACACCACGCGATCGATGCCGAGCTTGGCGTAGAGCCGCAGCCGCTCGA
Organism: Hyphomicrobiales bacterium; assembly: GCA_041691635.1. Lineage (GTDB taxonomy): Bacteria > Pseudomonadota > Alphaproteobacteria > Reyranellales > Reyranellaceae > Reyranella. The sequence continues at coordinate 49,690 of JBEPUH010000023.1, read as the reverse complement.
TGTTTTCAGGCACGCGGAAAAGACTGATCGGCAGGTCGGCCGGATCGCGCCCGCCCGCCTTCGCCATTTCCCGGAACTGGTCGAGCACACCCACCCCGTCGCGCTCGATCCAGTCGTCGCGCGGAATCCAGCCGTTGCCGTAGCGCACCGCCCGCCGCGCCGCATGGGGATAGCCGCCGCCGACGATGATCGGCGGATGCGGCTTCTGCCACGGCTTGGGCCATTGCTTCATCTTGTCGAAATTGACGAACTCGCCGTGATACTCGGGCTCTTCGTTGGCCCAGATCGTCTTCATCGCCTCGATGCGCTCGCGGGCGAGCTTGTGGCGCGTCTTGAAGTCCGTGCCGTGGTTCTCGATCTCGTCCTGGTTCCAGCCGTTGCCGACTCCGAACAGGAAGCGGCCGGCGGAAAGCTGGTCGATCGACGATACGATCTTGGCCGTCAGGATCGGATCGCGCTGGACCACCAGGGCGATGCCGGTGCCGACCTTGAGCCTGGTCGTCGCGGCGGCCGCGGTGTTCAGCACCATGAACGGGTCCATGATGTCGTAATACGGCCGGATCAATCCGCCGCCCGCCGGATAGGCCGTCTTGCGCGAGGACGGGATGTGGGTGTGCTCGGGTACCCACAGCGATTCGAAGCCGCGCTCCTCGAGCGCCCGGCCGAGCGCCGCCGGATGCATCGAATCCGTCGTAAAGAACATCACCGCGCCGATCTTCATGTCCCCGCACTCCCTCCCGATACCGCGCTCTACTTTGTCATAGGTCCGGCCGGCAGAGGGCAGAAATCGACGGCACAACCGGTCTGCGACAGGGAACCACCCCACGGAGCAGCGGTTAATTTCTTCGACGACAACAAACGGAGGCTACCATGAAGAGTATCATCTGCCTTGTCGTGGCCACGATGCTGATGGCCGGCCTCGCCGGCTGTGCCTACGAGCAGCACACGGAATACGCGAGAGCCGGCTACACCAACGACTACGGCTACAGCACCGGCAAGCACTATCAGTCGCGTGGCGACTACTACCGTCACTACAACGGCATCGACGGCTGATCGAACGGGTGGGTCCTAGCCAGCCTGGAGTGTTCGGCGCACTACATCGGCAACCTTGTCGACCGCATCCGGCTCGAGGTGCGGGCCCATGGGCAGGCTGAGCACAGTTTCCGCAAGCCCTTCGGCCAGCGGAAACGAGCCTTTGGCCAGGCCGAGGTCGGCGTAGGCTTCCTGCAGGTGCGGCGGGATCGGATAGTGGATCAGCGAGCCGATACCCGCCGCGTCGAGCGCCTTCATCAGCTCGGCACGGCGCTGCGTGCGCACGACGTAAAGGTGCCACACCGGCTCGGCCCATTGCGGCAGCCGCGGCAGGGCGAGGCCCGGGATGCCGGCAAGCTTGTCGTCGTAGCGTGCGGCAACGGCGCGACGCACTTCGTTCCAGCGGTCGAGATGTTTCAGCTTCACCCGCAGGAACGCCGCCTGCAGCTCGTCGAGGCGCGAGTTGAAGCCGCGCTCGACGTTCACGTATTTCACCCTGCTGCCGTAATTGCGCAAGGCGCGCAGCCGGCTGGCCACGGCGGGATCGTCAGTGGTCACCGCCCCGCCGTCGCCGAAGGCGCCGATGTTCTTGGTCGGGAAGAAACTGTGGGCTCCTGCCTGCCCCAGCGATCCTGCCCGTCTGCCGCGCACCTTCGAGCCTTGGGCCTGCGCCACATCCTCGACGACCTTGAGTCCATGCTTGGCCGCCAGCACCATGATCGCATCCATGTCGGCCGGCTCGCCATAGAGATGCACCGGCATGATTGCGCGCGTACGCGGCGTGATCGCCGCCGCCAGACGCTCGGGATCGATATTGGGACCGCCGGGCGTGGGCTCGACCGGCACGACCCTGGCGCCGACCGCCGTGACCGCAAGCCAGGTCGCGATGTAGGTGTTGGATGGCACGATCACCTCATCGCCGGGTCCCACGTTCCAGGCGCGCAGGACGAGCTCCAGCGCCTCCAGCCCGTTGCCGACGCCGATGCAGTGCTTGGTGCCACAGAAGGCGGCGTACTCCGCCTCGAAGGCCTCGACTTCCTTGCCGAGCACGTACCAGCCCGACTCCATCACCCGCGCGTAGGCCGCGTCGAGTTCCGGCTTCAGCTCGGCATAGACCGACTTCATGTCGAGGAACGGGATCATTTGGAGCGCTCCGCGGCTTCGCTCTTGAAGACCTCGTAGTCACGCAGGTATTCGGCTTCCTCGAACAGCGTCGAGGCGATCACCACGATCGCAGTCTGCGGCGCAAAATCCGTCAGCTCGTGCCAGACCCAGGGAGCGACGTAGAGCGCTCGCGCGGGATCGTCGAGAGTGACCGTCTCGGTCGCCCGGCCGTCGTCGAGATGAGCGCGGCAGCCGCCCTGCACGGCGATCAGCACCAGCTTCGACTCGCGGTGCCCGTGCCGGCCGCGCCACTGGCCGGGCGCGACGTGGTGCAGCCAGAACAGGCGCTTGGGCGGAAAGTCGAGCCCCTTGCCCAATTCGAGGAAATTGACGCTGCCGCGCGCGTCCGCGGCGCCGGGCACTCCGATCCAGCGGCAGTCGCGACACTTGAGAGGCGATTGGGTCATGCGTTCCGGGTGGCGGCGAGTTTTCGCCATTGCATATAGACAACGCCGCTCAGCGCGACCAGCCCACCCACGATCTGGTAGGCGTTGGGCCGGAAGCCGTAGGCCATCGACCACAGCACGGCGAAGAACGGCACGAGATTGACCCACAGCGAGGCGATTGCGACACCGAGCCGCGACGCGCCGACATTCCAGGCGTAGCCGCCGAAGCCGCTGGCCAGCACCGCCACGACGAGGAGCTGGGTCCACACCCAGCCGTCGGTGACACCGAACGGCGACTGCGCCAGACCGCAGGCCACCGTCACCGCGGCCGCCAGAATCAGCCAGCCCATCGCCGACACCGAGGCCACGTAGGTGCGGTGGAGCTGGCTTGCCCGGTCGAACCAGGCCTGTGCTTTCAGAGCATAGAGCGTCCACAGCGCGTTGGAGCCCAGCACCACGATCTCGCCGCCGCCGAAGGTGAGCTTGCCCCTGCCGACGAGGCTGCTGGCTGCCAGGATCGCGCCGCCCAGCAGCGTCAGCGCCAAGGCCGTCCCGAAACCCGGATCGAAGCGATGGCCGGTGACCAGGCGCACGGTCACCGCGGCCACCAGCGGGCCCGCGACCTGGACCGCCGCCGCCGTGATCGGATTGCTGTGGTAGATGCCGAAGGCGTAGACCGCGAAGAAGCCCGCCATCATCAACCCGAGCGACAGGAAGCGGCCGAGACCGAGGTCGATGCGCAACCCCCGCGTTCCCTCGACGGCGGCCAGCAGCAGCGCCAGCGCCGCCGTCGCCGCCGCGGTGCGCAGCGCCGCCATCGGCAAGAGGTCGTAGTACTGCAGCATCACCTTGGTGACCGGTACGTTGGCGCCCCAGCTCGCACCGACGAAGACCATCGCCGCGAAGGCGCCCAGCATGCGGCCGCGCCCGCGCATCGCAGCACCGGTACCGCTCATCCGCGGCGGCGCACGGACTCGTAGCCGACGCGGCAATCCTTGTAGACGTCGGGCTTCTCGGTCGAGACGCGGGCCTCTACGACACCGGGATGGGAGAGGCAGAGGTCGAGGATCGCGTCGACCAGCGCCTCCTGCAGGTTGAAATGGCGCGACGTCGCCAGGGCTGCAATGCCGTCGTGGACGACGTCGTAGTTCAGCACGTTGGCGATGCGGTCGCCGTGCGCTCGGTCGGCCGGCTCGAGCAGGAGGTCGACGTTGACCACGACGGTCTGCGGCCCGTGCTTCTCGAAATCGTGGATGCCGATCGACACGGGCAGGCGGAAGTCACGGATGAAGATGCGGCGGTCCATCTATTTTTTCTTCTTCCTGTCGAAGGCGACGTCGCGCGGACGGCCGCTCAGGTGCTCGCCGCCGTCGACGATCAAGGTGTCGCCGGTGAAGCTCGGGGTCTGCTCGATGAAGCGCAGCGCGCGCACGAGGTCGGCCGGCGTCACGCCGATCCCGAGAAGGTTAGCAGCGTGCTGCTCGGCGAAGCGCGCGTCGGTCTGGCTGCCGCTGCGCAAGGTGAGGCCGGGCGCGATGCCGGCCACGCGCAGGCGCGGCGCGAACTGCTGCGCCAGCAGCTTGGTCAGCCCCTGCAGGCCGACCTTGGAGAGTGTGTAGGTGAGGAAATCCGGATTGAGATTGTAGAGCTTCTGGTCGAGGAAATTCACGATCAGCCCGGTCTCGTCGTTCGGGAGCTGGCGTGCCAGCGCCTGCGACAGCAGCAGCGGCGCGCGGAGGTTGATCGCCATGTGACGGTCGAAATCGGCGGCGTTGGCCGTGGGCGCCCGATCGAGCTTGAACAGCGAAGCGCTGTTCACCAGGAGGGTCAGCCGCACACCGCGCGCCGTACAGCGGCCGACCAGCGCCTCGGCCTGGCGAGCCGATCCGAGGTCGGCCTTCACGGTCTTGGCCTTGCCGCCGGCCGCGGCGATATCGGCCACCGTCCGGCGCGCCTCGGCGGCCGAGCGGTTGTGGTGAACGAACACGAAATAGCCGTCCTCGGCTAGGGCAAGCGCCACGGCACGGCCGATGCGCGTCGCCGCGCCGGTCACCAGAGCGCCCTTCATGTTGCCGGTCTCCTCACTCCAGTTTACTACCATGCACCCATGGAAAGCGTCGATTGCGTCGTAATCGGAGCCGGTGTCGTGGGCCTCGCCGTGGCCCGCGCGCTTGCCCTTGCCGGCCGTGAGGTCATCGTCCTGGAAGCCGCCGACGGCATCGGCACGGAGACCTCCTCGCGCAACTCCGAGGTCATCCACGCCGGCATCTACTACCCCAAGGGTAGCCTGATGGCGCGCACCTGCGTCGAGGGCCGGCGCCTGCTCTACGCCTATTGCGCCGAGCACGGCGTGCCCCATCGCAACTGCGGCAAGTTGATCGTAGCCACCAACGGTGCGGAAAGCGAGATGCTGCAGTCGATCCAGGGACGCGCCGAGGCCAACGGCGTCGAGGGCATGCGGCTGCTGAGCGGCAACGCGGCAAACCAGCTCGAGCCCAACCTGCAGTGCACCGCTGCACTCCTGTCGCCGGCGACGGGGATTGTCGACAGCCACTCCTATATGCTGGCGCTGCAGGGCGACGCGGAGAACCATGGCGCCATGCTCGCGGTCCACAGTCCCGTGACGGCAGGTCGCATCACCGGCGAGGGCATCGAGCTCGAGGTCGGCGGAACCGAGCCGATGAGGCTTCGTTGTCGCCTGGTGATCAATTCCGCCGGTCTCCACGCCCCCGCGGTCGCGGGAAAAATCGCCGGCATGCCATCCGATCGCATCCCGACCGCGTACTACGCCAAAGGAAACTACTTCACCTTGACCGGCCGCTCGCCCTTCTCGCGCCTGATCTACCCCGTCCCCGTGCCGAGTGGCCTCGGTGTGCACATCACCGTCGATCTTGGCGGCCAGGCGAAGTTCGGCCCCGACGTCGAATGGATTCCCGACATCGATTATTCCGTCGATCCGCACCGCTCCGACAAGTTCTACGCCGCCGTCCGCAAGTACTGGCCGGCGCTGAAGGACGGTGCGCTCCAGCCGGGCTATGCCGGCATCCGTCCCAAGATCGTGCCGCCCGGCGCACCGGCGCAGGATTTCACCATCGCCGGCCCCGCCGACCACGGCGTGCCGGGCCTGATCCACCTCTTCGGCATCGAGTCACCGGGGCTCACGGCCTCGCTGGCGCTGGCCGAGCACGTCCGCGCCCTCGCCGGAGCATGAGCATCGCACGGCGCGGTTTCCTCGGGAGTCTCGCAGCCCTGCTCGGCGGCTGCTCACCCGCCTCGCTGCTCAACACCACCGTCGCGAAAAAGGGCTACAGGCTACAGGCCGACATCGCCTACGGCGACGGCCCGCGCCGCACGCTCGATCTCTACACTCCCGAGCAACCGCGCGCCGACGGCAAGGCGGTGATCTTCTTCTACGGCGGCTCGTGGGACATGGGGAAGAAGGGCGACTATCTGTTCGTGGCCCAGGCGCTGGCCTCGCGCGGCATCGCCACGATCGTGCCCGACTATCGGCTCTATCCCGAGGTGCGCTTCCCGGCATTCCTCGAAGACGGCGCACATGCCACGCGCTGGGCCGCCGACAAGGTGGGCACCGACAAGCTCTTCGTCATGGGCCACTCGGCCGGCGCCGAGATCGCTTCGATGATGTGCGCCAACACGGCCTATCTTTCGAAGGTAGGCGTCGACCGCATGAAGCTGCGCGGCCTGATCGGCCTGTCGGGACCCTACGATTTCCTGCCGCTCACATCGGCTAAGCTGATCGACATCTTCGGCGGCGCCGACAATCCCGACATCCAGGCGATCACCTTTGCCCACGCACCGCTGCCGCCCGCGCTGCTGGTCCACGGCCTGGCCGACACGACCGTCTATCCGCGCAACAGCGAGCACCTCGCCGCGGCATGGCGGAAGGCCGGCGCCCCGGTGGACCTCAAACTCTATCCGGGCGTCGATCACATCGACCTCGTCGCGGCTTTTTCCGACTTCCTCCACGAGCGGGCCACGACGCGGGAAGATGTGCTGGACTGGATCGAGTCGCACTGACGGGGTAGCGGCGCCGGTCCGCTAAGCGGAAGGTCATTCCGGGGGCTAGTGCCCCTTGCCGCTCTTCGCTAATGCTTGGACCTCATGCTTGGACTAGGCAATCAGCGGGGAAACGGACGATGATCAAGACGCGCTTCACCGAGATGTTCGGGATCAAGCACCCGATCGTGCAGGGCGGCATGCAGTGGGTCGGCCGCGCCGAACTGGCGTCCGCCGTCTCCAACGCCGGCGCGCTCGGCATCCTGACCGGCCTCACCCAGCCGACACCCGACGATCTCGCCAAGGAGATCAAGCGCTGCCGCGAGATGACCGACCAGCCGTTCGGCGTGAATCTCACCATCCTGCCGACCCTCGTGCCGCGCCCCTACGGCGAGTACATCGACGTGATCTGCCAGTCGGGCGTGAAGATCGTCGAGACCGCGGGCAACAATCCCAAGCCCTTCCTGCCGAAGTTCAAGGAAGCCGGCATCAAGGTGATCCACAAATGCACCTCGGTGCGCCACGGCATCTCGGCCGAGAAAGCGGGCGTCGACGCGATCTCGATGGACGGCTTCGAGTGCGCCGGTCACCCCGGCGAGGACGACGTGCCGAACCTGGTGCTGCTGCCGGCCGCGGCCAACGTCATCAAGATCCCGATGCTGGCGTCGGGCGGCTTTGCCGATGCGCGCGGCCTGGTGGCGGCGCTGGCGCTGGGCTGCGAGGGCATCAACATGGGCACGCGCTTCATGGCGACCAAGGAAGCGCCGATCCACCAGAACGTGAAGGACAAGATCGTCGGCTCCGACGAGCGCGCGACGTCGCTGATCTTCCGCACCCTGCGCAACACCAGCCGCGTCTACGGCAACTCCGTCGCCAAGAAGGCGATCGAGATGGAGACCGAGGGCAAGACCATCCAGGAGATCGGCCCGATCGTCTCGGGCGCCAAGGGCCGCGTGGTCTACGAGACCGGCGACATGGAACACGGCGTGTGGTCGGCCGGCACCTGCATGGGCCTGATCAACGACATCCCGACCTGCAAGGAGCTGGTCGAGCGTATCGTGTCGGAAGCCGAGGCGATGATCCGCGGCCGCCTATCGAAGGCGATCGCGGCCTAGATCGGTTTGCACTGCTGGTATTCCTGCTGACACGAAAGCAATGCACGTCCGGCCGGACGGTTCCCCTATAGTGGGAACATGAACGAAGACAGGGAGGAACTGGACGGGCGCACCGCCTGGATCGTGGCCACGGCCACAGTCGCCATCCTCACCATTTCCTACGGCGCACCGCTCATTGCCGTGGTGTCGATGAAGACCATCGCCGCCGAGCTGCAGACGAAGCGCTCCGACGCGGCCGCCGCCGGCGCGCTGGTCTATCTGGGCGCCGCCGTGGGCGGCATCCTCGCCGGCTGGCTGGCAGGCAAGCTCGGCATCCGCCGCATCGTGATCTTCGGCGCCGTCATGACGGGCGCGGGCCTGGCTCTCGCCGGCAGCGGCGGGCTGACCGAACTCTATGCCGGGCACGGCATCCTGATGGGCTTTTTCGGCAGCGCCTTCATGTTCACGCCGCTCATGACCTACGTCAGCCGCTGGTTCGATCGGCGGCGCGGTTCGGCGGTGGCGCTGATCTCCTCGGGCCAGTCGATCGCGGGCGCCATCTGGCCCTCGCTCATCACGCTCGCCGTCGATCGTATCGGCTGGCGGCAGACCATGCTGTACTACGGCTTCTTCCTGGTGATCGCCGTGGTGGCGCTGGCCGTGCTCTTCCTACATCCGCCGCCGGCCGTGCCGGTCGCCGCGCACGGAGCGGGACGGGCCGGCGGGCGCAGCGGCAAGGTGCTGGGCCTGCCGCCCAACCTCGTGATGATCCTGCTGTCGCTGGCGATCCTGTGCTGCTGCATCCCGATGGCGGTGCCGATCAACCATGTCGTGGCCTATTGCGGCGATCTCGGCTTCTCCGCGCAATACGGCGCGGCCATGCTGTCGCTGCTGCTCGGGTCGGCGTTCTTCGCCCGCCAGTTCTGGGGCTGGGCGTGCGATCGCATCGGCGGCCTGCAGACGCTGGTCTGGGCATCGCTGGCGCAGATGACGGCGCTGCTGGGCTTCGCGCTGATCCAGGACGGGCATGCCCTGTTCGCGGTCGCCGCGGCCTTCGGCTTCGGCCAGGCCGGGTTGGTGCCGGCTTACGTCATCGTCGTGCGCGCCCACTATTCGCTGGAGGAATCCAATTGGCGCATGCCGGTGGTTCTGTTCGGCGGCACCCTGGGCATGGCCGTCGGCGGCTGGGGCGCCGGGCTGATTTTCGACTGGACCGCGAGCTATCTGCCAGCCTTCGCCGCCGCGCTTGCCGTCAACGCGCTCAACTTCGCGATCGTGCTGTTCCTGTTCACTCGCGACCGCGGGCGCGGCATCTACGCCGGATTGATGCGGCAGCCGCTGACCTCGACCTGACTGGAGCCGTGCCTGGGACCGCGCAATATTGTTGCGAGAGGGGTGTGGTGAGAAATGAGAAGAATCGCCCAAAAACCTTATGCCATCGGCATCGAAGGTCTCTCACGGCCGTGAGAGTCCTGACGCGGCGAGGGGATATTCCCGAGCCTCATCGGCGCGCAATATTATTGCCCGAGGGGTGTGGCGAGACATGAGACGAATCGCCGAAAAGCCTTATGGTATCGGCCTCGAAGCAGTCTCACCGCCATGAGACTCGTGAGTTCCTTACACGCTAGTGCGATTTCCGATCTGATGGAACCGCGAGCGGTTCCATCAGATCGGAAACGCTTCAATGGCAGACCTTAGCTGCACCGGGCACATCCCGTCCGGCTGATTCCAGCCGAACTGAATGTGCTCTAGGCGTCGACCAGGTTGATACGGCAGCCGCAGACTTCCACCTGGGCGGGGCCGTGCTGCTTGTGGCGCTTCTTGGCGGCGGCCAGCACGCGAGGACGGTCGACCACCTTCACGTCGTAGGCCGAGACGCCGGGTCCACGCTCGTCGGCGATCGGCACGAAGCGGATCTCGCCATCGTCGTCGAGCCGGATGATGTCGCCCTCGACCGGGCGGCCGAGCAGCTTCGACCAGAGGTCGCCGGTCGCGTCGGGATCCTCGGCCTGGATTTCGACGCCGGCCAGGCCCGCGGTCACGTTCGAGCGCGCGTGCTTCAACCAATCCTTCTCCGCCGGCGGCCACCATAGCTTGGGGTCGACTCCGGCCGGTGCGATCGTCTGGTCGAGCGACAGCAGCACTCCCGACGTGTCGGACGGATGGAAGTGCGTGTACTGGTATTCCGGTAGGTCCTTGTGGGCCACGGCGCGCACGCCCATCGCGGTGACGCGTTGGCGCTCGGCCACGGCGTTGTCGACCTGCAGGATCACCATGTAGCCGCCGTCGCCCTTGCGGCGGTCGATGTAGCGGCCGGCCGAGGTGCCGTCCTGTGACGGCGAGACGATCTCGAGGAAGTCGTTGCCGGTCGGGCAGACCACGTTCACGAGGCCCCATTTGCCGACGGCGGGGTCGCGAAAGGCGACCTCGATCCCCAGGGTGTCGCACAGCTCCGCGCTCGAGCTTTCGAGGTCCCTGGCGACGAAGACGCACTGGCGAAGCTTCATCATGGCATCTCTCCCAATTCCTTGTTCTGTACCCTATGGTAGCGCCATGCGGACCGTGTGGACCATGGGCTTCGTGGCAACGGCCGCGCTCAGTTTTTGTTTCCCCGACTATCAGGTCTTTCGCTTCACCCAGGCTGCCATCTGGGCACTGGCGCTGCTCGGGCTGGTCGTGCTGTGCGGCATGAGCGGCCAGTTCTCCTTCGCCCAGGCGGCCTTCTACGGCATGGGCGGCTATACCGCCGCCATCGTCGGCGCCCATACGCCCCTTTCCCCCTATTGCAGCCTCATGCTGGCGCCGCTGGTCGGCTACGGCGCGGGTTATGGCATCGGCCGCATCGCCTCGGGCCACAGCATCTGGACACAGGCGCTGGTGAGCTACGCCGTGGCCATCGCCTTTCCCCAGCTCCTGCGCTGGCGCCTGATCGAGCGCTGGACCGGCGGCGTGCAGGGCCTCTACCTCGACGCCCCGCCGCCCCCTGTGGCGGGGCTGAGCGACGACCGCTGGTGCTTCCTGATGACCTTGGCACTGCTGGCGCTGGGACTCCTGCTGGTCGACAACATCGGCCGCGGCCGCTCGGGGCGGGCGCTGCGGGCCGCGCGCGACCACGACCTCGCCGCCGAAGCGCAGGGCATCCGCGTCATCCATGTGCGCAGCGTGGCGTCGGGGATGGCGGGCGCCTTCATCGCGCTGGCGGGCTGCCTATCGGCCTTCCAGTTCGGCTTCGTGGGGCCCACCGCCTACAACTTCCAGCTCTCCATGCAGATGCTGTTCGGCAGCGTGATCGGCGGCATGTATTCGCTCGCCGGCCCGATCCTGGGCGGCCTCTTCCTCGAATTCTTCCCGGCGGTGACGGCAAGCATCGGCAAGGGCCTGTCGTCCCTGCTCTACGCCATGCTGCTGATCGCGGCGATCGTGGCGATGCCCGACGGCCTGGCCGGCGCGCTCAAGCGCGCAGCCCTGCGCCTGGGGTTCAGACGCCCTTGAAGATCACGCGCCCTTGAAGACGGGCGCGCGCTTCTCGACGAAGGCGCGGGCGGCTTCCTTGTGGTCCTCGGTCTCGCCGGTGCGGATCATGCGCGCGGCCTCCGAGTCGAGCGCCTCGGAGAGCGTGCCCTCCTCCGCGATCTTCATGTTCTTCTTCACGTGCCACCACGCCACGCGCGGGCCGGCGCCGAGCTTCTTCGCAAACGCCATCGTCTCGCTGTCGAGATCGGCATCGGCGACCACGCGGTTGGCGAGGCCCAGTTTCTCGATCTGCTCGGCGGTCAGGATCTCGGCGGTGAAGTAGAGCTCGCGCGCCTTGGCGGTGCCGACGAGCTTGTGCAGGAAATAGTGCGAACCGAAGTCGCCCGAGAAGCCGACCTTGGCGAAGGCCGTGGTCATGCGCGCGCTCTTGCCGACGAACCGCATGTCGGCCGCCAGCGCGATCGACAGGCCCGCGCCCGCCGCCACGCCGTTCACCATGGCGATGGTGGGCTTGCCCATCTCGTGCAGCAGCTCCGACACGCGCATGCGGATGCGGATGTCGTGGACCTTGTCCTCGTAGCTCTTGTCCTGGTCGCGGCCCGCAGCCATCGACTTCACGTCGCCGCCGGCGCAGAAGGCCTTCTCGCCGGCGCCGCGCACCACGACGCAGCCGATGCCACGATCGCCCGCGGCCTCCTCGAGCGCGTCAGAGAAACCCTGCATCATCTCGCGGTTGAGCGCATTCATCGCGTCCGGACGGTTGAGCACGATCTTCATCACGCGGTCTTCGACCGTCTTTTCCAGAAACGACATGCACTTCCTCCGGGATTGCGATTGGCTTCGGTTGCGGCGATGGTTTCTCAAACCAAAGCGCCGCGCAACGGTATTCGACACCGCTGAGCGGAACGATTCCGGGAGGACTGCCACCATGGCCTACGAGACCCTGCTGACCGAGCTGAACGACGGCGTGATGACGGTGACGCTCAACCGTCCCGACAAGCTCAATGCCTTCAACCAGGCCATGAGCCGCGAGCTCATCGACTTCTTCCGGGGCGTCAACGCGATGGACGAGGTGCGCGCGATCGTCGTCACCGGTGCCGGCCGCGCCTTCTGCGCCGGCGCCGACATCTCGGGCGGCAGCGCCGCCTTCACCGTGTGGAACGACGGAGCCGCACCGCACAAGCGCGAGGCCGGCGATTCGATCACCCTGGCGATCTTCAACTGCCTGAAGCCGATCGTGGCGGCGATCAACGGCGCCGCCGTCGGCGTCGGCATCACCATGTGCCTGCCGATGGACATCCGCATGATCTCGAGCGCCGGCAAGGTGGGCTTCGTGTTCAACAAGCGCGGCATGGCAATGGAGGCGGGCTCGTGCTGGTTCCTGCCCCGGCTGGTCGGCATGCAGCAGGCCCAGGAGTGGGTGATGACCGCCGAGTTGTTCGGCGCCGACGAGGCGCTTCGCGGCGGCCTGGTGCGCTCGGTGCACGCACCCGACGAGCTGCTGCCGGCGGCGCAGGCGCTGGCACGGAAATTCGCCGCCGGCACGTCGTCCGCGGTGGCTGCGGCCGTGAACCGCCGCCTGATGTGGAGCATGTGGGGGGCGCAGGACCCGCTCGCCGCCGTGACCCTCGACCTTCAATGCGTCGGTCATCTCGCCGCCGGCGCCGACGCCCGGGAAGGCATCGCCTCGTTCTTCGAGAAGCGGCCGCCCGTCTTCCCGCTCAAGCCCTCCCGGGACATGCCGCCCTTCGGACCTTGGGCGAAATAGCGGCTTGGAAGGCCGGCCTGCCGGGGGTCTAATGGAAGCCTCTTCGGAGGATATTCATGTCGCCCGACCCTAGATATGCCGCCCTGGAAGAGCGCGTGATGGCCCGCGACCAGAAGGGCGCGAGCGACATCTACTACGGGCTGGCGAAGGACGGTCGGCCGCTGGCCGAGATGTTGCGCGAGGCCGTGCGCATCCACGCGCCCTACACCCACGTGCCCTATCACGAGCGCATGGACGACGGGTACGTGAACTTCGTCAACAACGACCACTGCCTGCTGAGCGCGCGCGCGACGCTGCATCTGTCGAAGATGCTGCCCTCTGCCGCCGCCGGCCTGCCGATGGCACAGACCATCTGGTACATCCCCACCGGGCTCGACATCTGGAACCAGAAGATCGCCAAGGCGCCCGGCCATTATTCGCGCGGCTTCCAGATGCCGGACGGCCCGCCGCCGGCGCCAATCCGCCATTGGCCCGACCAGACGCCCGCGGCGCTCGACGGCTCGCTCAAGGAGCGGCTCGGCCAGTGGATGACGCTGGTGCACCGCGGCCAGGTCGTCGAGGCCTATCGCGCCTTCCTCGGTCTGATGCAAAATCCCGCCGAGCGCCGCGCGGCACTGGCCGAGCTCGCCTTCGCCGGCCTGATCGACGTCCAGGACCGCTCGTTCCAGAACCGCTCCTACACGACCGGCCACAAATCCTTCCGTGCCCGCGCCACCGTCGAGCTGGGCGAGGCGATCGGCTGGGAGAAAGCGCACGACGTGCTCTATGCCGGCGCGCTCGACATTGCCGTCGGCCCGCGCTGGTACTCGCTCTACGAGCTCGCCTGCAATGCCGTCACCGTCTACCTCGAAGGGCACAGCCTGCACGCCGTGCCCTACGGCGGCACGACCGAGCAGGAGCGCGCGATCCTGGCCAACAACAAGGGCACGTTGAGCGCGGCCGAGACCGACGCGCTGGTCGAGGTCATCCTGCGCCAGCCCGAGCCTGCGTTCCTGGTCGAGCTGACGAAGCTCCTGAAGGCCGGCAAGGACCCGCGCGCGATCCTCAATGCGATCCAGGTCGGCGCGGCGACGGTTATCCTGGAGACCCACGACGATCTCAACTTCTCCCTGCCGCAGCATTGCTATGAATATTGCAACACGCTGGGCTGGTTCTGGGACACGTTCGAGCATCCGCAGCGCGTGAAGCTGCTCTATCTCGCGGCGGCCTATCTCAACCAGAACGCCCAGCACCAGCGGCTGACCGGCGACCTGAAGCCGCCGCGGCTCGACAAGCCCGCGGGCGCGGCGAACGCGCGCGACGCAGCGGCGCGGGTCGAGGCAGCTTGCCTGGCGCTCGACGCGCCGCAGGCCGTCGGTGCGACGCAGGCCTATCTCGATGCCGGGCACGATCGCGTCCTGCTGGTGCAGACGATCGCACTCGCGGCGTGCCGGCTCGGCAACGATCCGCACAATCAGGAAATCGCGCTCTGCCTGCTGGAGGATTCCGGCAAGAACCGCAACCCGCATCGCGACCGCCTGCTGCTGGCCGCCGCGCAGCACACCGCGCGGCATCGCAAGTATGGCGATCCGCTGGAATGCAGCCGCCGCTTCGGCAAGGCGTTCGGGGTCTCGACGCTCGCCTAGCTGTCCTCGGCGGCTTTTTCCTTTTCCTTGTCTTTCTTCTTGGCCTTCTCCGACTTGTCGTCGTCTTCTCCGGCAACGGCACGGTTGGTGAAGTGCGCATTGCCGAGGCCGGTGCCGATGGTGAGCACGGCCCAGCTCTCGATGTCGCGCATATTGGGCACTTCGCTCAGGCCCTGGACGACGGCGTCGTTGTGCACGATCACCGCAGGCTCATGGCCGCGGAGCCGCCCGAGCTTCCGACCCACCGTCGCGGCGAGGTTGAAGTCGTCGCCCTCCCAGTTGCCCGGCAGGTTCTGGCCGCCGCGCTTGATGGTGCCGTGCTCGTCGATCAGGCCGGGACAGGCCAGCCCGACGAACGGTGCAAGCTTCAGCTTTTCGACATCGGCAAGGTCGGCCAGCTCGCGCAGCATCCCGGCCAGCCGGTCAATCGCCTCGTCGCGCGTCGGCTTGTCGTCGGCGTGGCGCCAGTGGAGGCGCTTCAACACCTCGGCCTTGGTGACCTCCGCGTTCTTGACCTTGAAGCGGATCAGGCCCGCGCGCATGTTGGTGCCGCCGATGTCGGCCGCGAGGATCGCCTCGTGGCCGTCGAGCACCCAGCTCAGCGCCAGCTGCACCGTGCCCATCAAGCCGGCTTCGTCGGGATGGTTGGCGATCGCGACCAGCTTGACCGGCGAGATGTCGGCCAGCAGCACGGCCGCCCGGCCCATTGCCAGTCCGCCGATATGGCTGGCACTGAGGCCGCCGCCGACCACGATGCGCTCGGTCTTCTTCCAGGTTTCCAGCTCGAGAAAACGACGGATGACCTCGGCCAATTCCTGGCCGAATTTCTCGATGGCCGCGAGCACGACGCCGGCCGCCAGCGTGTCCTTGCCGTTCAGGATCTTGTCGAGCTTGGACTTGGAGATCTCGCGCGACGCGGCTTCGCCCAGCGGGTCCTCGAGGCCGTTCTCCTCGAGCTGGGCGCGGCAGCGGTCGAGGAGCTTGCGGAACGCGCGGCCGCTCGCGCGATCGCCGACGAAGCCCTCGCCCCCGCGCAGCTCTTCATTGTAGCTGTCGACGGTGACGGCGGTCAGCGTTTGGGCGGCGTGCGCAAACACCGTGGGAGGGCTGTCGGTGGTGCTCAACCGCCCAACACGTGTCTGGCTTCGCCGATCGCACCCTTTCCTGCCGCCCTGGTCGACAGTTCGAGCTGCCGGGTCGCCAGCTTCTCGCCCGTACCGGCAAGGTCGAAGGCGCCATGACGCAGCGTGAGAAAGAGTTCGCTTTCTTCCCGATCGAAGTGCTGCTTGGCCCTGTCGCCCAGCGCCTTCACGGCGGCGTCGAACTCGGCGTCGCTGGCCCGCATCTTCTCGATTCCGGCGATCGCTCCACGCAGCGTGCCAAGGTCACTCTCGGCTGCGATGAGCATCGCATCGCCCTTGTCGCCGAGTGCCGCCTTGGCCGACGGATAGAAAATCTCTTCCTTGATCGCGCAGTGGATGGCGAGCCGATGGCAAAGCCGCAGCGCCAGCTTGCCCCGGCTCACCGCATCGGCGCTTTTCTGCTGCCGTTCGTAGTCACGGAACATCGCCAGCAACGCCTGTTGATCCGCAGAAAGGAATTCTAGCGCGTCGTGCGGTTTGATTTTGGGCGAGATGGACATTCAAGCGGCAACGCCCTCAAATCGGAAAAGTTGCAACGACGTCCGGGCGAGTCGCGATGAAAGCCATGATCTGCCGTCACTGGGGTGCGCCCGAGGACATGCATCTCGAGGAGGTCGAGCGGTCGCCGCTCCAGGCCGGCCAGGTGCGCCTCAAGGTGCGCGCGGCAGGCATCAGTTTTGCAACGACACTGGTGATCGCCGGCAAGTACCAGCGCCGGCCGCCCTTCCCTTTCGCGCCCGGCACCGAGGTCTCGGGCGTCGTGATCGAGGCCGATCCCGCCTGCCGCCGCCTCAAGGTCGGCGACGAGGTCGTGGCCGTGCTCGACTGGGGCGGGCTGGCCGAGGAAGCCGTGGCGCACGAGGTCAACGTCTTCGCTAAGCCGAAAAACGTGAGCTTCGTCGAGGCGATCCAGCTCGCGATCTCCTATCCTACCTCGGCCGGCGCCCTCACCTGGCCCACGGTGCTCGACGTGCAGCGCGGCCAGACGCTGCTGGTCCATGCCGCGGCCGGCGGCGTCGGCATGGCCGCGGTCGAGATCGGCAAGGCCCTGGGCGCCACGGTGATCGCCACGGCGGGCGGCGCGCGCAAGACGCTGTTTGCGCGCGAGCGTGGCGCCGACCATGTGATCGACTACGCCACGCAGGACTTCCGCGAGGAGGTGTTGAAGATCACCGACGGCCGCGGCGTCGACCGCGTCTACGATCCGGTGGGTGGCGAGGTCTTCACCCAGTCGCTGCGCTGCATGGCCGTCGAGGGCCGCATCTGCCCGATCGGCTTCGCCGGCGGCACGATCCCGCAGATTCCCGCCAACATCCTGCTGGTGAAGTCGATCGCGGTGATGGGCTTCAACTACGGTTACTACGCCGGCTGGAGCCCGCACGACGCGCGCTTCGAGCAGGCCGGGCGCACCTTCACCTTGATGGAGCGCATCCGCGGCTGGTGCGAGGCGGGCCTCTGTCGGCCCCATGTCGATCGCACATTCAGACTCGAGGATGCGGCCCAGGCGATGCGCGCCCTGCTCGAGCGCACGGTCACCGGACGGGTCGCCGTGGCGATGGCATGATCGCTATTTCTTGGTGAGCTTGCCTTCGAACTTGCAGTAGCCGTCGAGCATGATCTTGGAATCGTCGCCCTTGATCTGGCCGATGACGTCCATCATGCCGCCGCCGCCGACCATGGCCGCCGTCTTGATGCCGACGCCATTGTCGAGGGTGGTCTCGAAATGCCGCTCGGGCCGCCCCTCCTGCGTGAACTTGCCTTTGACCTCTTCGCCCGTGACCGTGACATCGATCGTCATCTTGTAGGTCGGGCATTTGGAGGAGCCGGAGACATTTATGCCGTAGCCGGTCCAGGTATAGACGGCCGGTTGCTGGGCATACGCAGTACCGGTCAGCAGAAGCCCCGTCAGCACTCCCGCAGCGATTGTCCTGGTCATCGAACGTGCTCCTCGGATGATTGGCCTCACGCCGGCCGTTACTTCTTGGTGAGCTTGCCGCCGAACTTGCAGTAGCCGTCGAGCAGGATGGAGGGACTCGCTTCGGCCAGCGATCCGGTCACATCCATGCTGCCGCCACCGCCGACCTCGGCCTTGGTCTTGAAGGCGCCGCCGGCGTCCTTCACGGCGTCGAATTGGCGCTCCGGACGGCCTTGCTGCTGGAACATCGCCTTGATGTTGTTGCCCGTGGCGGTAACGTCGATCGTCATCTTGTAGGTGCTGCACTTGCCCGAGCCAACGCCCATGCCGGTCCACATGTAGTGCTGGTCCTCGGCCTGGGCGGCGCCCGCCGCCAGGAGGACCATCATCGTTCCCACAGCGATTGCCTTGGTCATCGAACGTGCCTCCCGTCAGAAGAAGTCGCGGATCGCCTTCAGCACCGCCTCGGGCTTCTCCTGTCCCACGGCGTGGCCGGCCTTCGGAACCTTAACGAGTCTGGACTTCGAAATCGCCAATTTGAAGGCCGCGCCATACGTCGCAGGGACCAGCGCATCCTCGGCCCCCCAGACGATCAGCGTTTTGGCCGTGATCCGATACAGGCGCTCTGCGAGACCGCGGTCGGGAATGGGGAACAGGAGCTTGCCCGCCATGCCCAGCCGGCGGGCGTTCATCACCAGAAATTGCTTCAGGAACTCCGGATCCTCCATGTTGCCGCGGCCGGCGGTCATCAGCCTCTGGCCTTTCTCGGCGTCGTGGAACAGCAACCCCGGCAGCTCGAACGGCAACTTGGAGAAGAGGTCGACCACCGGCTGGTCGTCACGCCACAGGCCGGCCGGCGCCACCAGGCAGAGCCGGGTGACCTCGGTATGGGCGATCGCCGCCATCTCGGCCGCGATCATGCCGCCCATTGAATGGCCGACCACGATCGGGTTCTTGAGCTTCAGCGCCTGCAACACGTCGAGCGCATGGAGCGTAACGTCGAGCATGTCGCGCAAGCCCTCCTCGCCCGATGACCGGCCGTAGCCAGGCAGCAGCGGCGCCACCACCCGGTACCTGGTGGCAAGGGCCGCGAGGAACGGATCGTCCTGCAGGTGACCGCCGGCGCCATGGAGAAACAGGAGATCGCGGCCTTTCCCGGCCTCGACGATCTCGATGCGCGTACCCGCGGGCCTCTTCAGGGTGAGGAATTTCGATTTCATTCGGCGGCGGCCTTCTGGTTCACGAGCCTCTGCGGCACGGGCTCGTGCATGGGATGGATCCAGAAGCGGTCGTCGTGATTGTCGTACTCGGGCCACAGGTTGCGCAGGTGCGGCATCACCTTCTCGGCGAACAGCTTGGTCGAATGGCGCACCTTGTCGTCCGGCATGTTGCCGACATGGAGCAGGCAGAAGACGTTGCCAACGCGCAGCGTCTTGATCAGCTCCTCCATCTGCTGGCGCACGGTCTCGGGCGAGCCCGCCACGATGTAGCGGCCGTCGACCAGGTCTTTCCACGTCATGTTGGGATAGTCGCGTGCCGCCGCCTGGGTGAACTGCGACAGCGCGCCGGTCTGGATGGTCTTGACCGTGCGGTAGCCCGGCGCGTCTGCGAAGCCCGGATAGACATGCAGGCAGCGATTGTAAAAGTAGTTCACGTGCGGCCCGTAGAGCCGCTCGGCCTCGGCGTCGGTGTCGGCGACGCAAATCACCTGGGCGAAGCCGGCGCGGTAGGGCGAGGGATCGACCTTCCTCTCCTCGATGCGCTTCCAGTAGCCCTCCATCAGGAGCTTGGCACGCAGGTAGCCCGAGTAGCTGAGATAGGAATATGAATAGGTGTTGTCGATACAGAAATCGTAGGTCTCGACCGAGCCGCCGCCCGGAATGAAGATCGGCGGTGGATTCTGGATCGGCTTGGGCCAGCAGTTGACGTAGCGCAGCTTGGTATAACGGCCGTTGAAGGCGAATGGCTCGTCCGCCGCCCACGCCTTGCGGATAAGATCGTGCGCCTCGGCGTATTTCTCGCGCGTCAGTGCCGGCACCGTGCCGTAGGCGTAGTTGGTATCCATCGACGTGCCCACGGGGAAGCCCGCCACCAGGCGACCGCCCGACAGAACGTCGAGCATGGCGAATTCCTCGGCGACACGGATCGGCGGATTGTAGAGCGCGATCGAGTTGCCGAGCACGACCAGCGCCGCCTTCGAGGTTCGCCGCGTCAAGGTCGCGGCCATGATGTTGGGCGACGGCATCAGCCCGTAGGCGTTGGCGTGATGCTCGTTGACGCCGATGCCGTCGAAGCCGACCTGCTCGGCATATTCGAGCTGGTCGAGATACTGGTGATAGGCGATGTGCCCGAGCTCGGGCACGTACATTTTGCTGGGCAGGTCGACCCAGACCGAGCGGTGCTTCTGCCGGAAATCGTCCGGCATGTGGGGCCACGGCATCAGGTGAAACCACGTGAATTTCATGGTCGTCGCCTCCCTTTCCTTCGCGGTATGGTGGCGCAGGAGAACCCGACACGCCATGCAAAACCGTTTCATCGACCTCTATAGCGATACCAAGACCAAGCCCTCGCCCGGTATGCGGAAAGCCATGGCCGAAGCCGATGTGGGCGACGAGCAGAAGTACGAGGATCCCACCGTCGAGCGCCTGCGTGAGCGCATCTGCGAGCTTCTGGGCAAGGAAGATGCCGTCTTCATGCCGAGCGGCACGATGTGCAACCAGGCCGCGATCCGCGTCCATTGCCGCCTGGGCGACGAGGTGATCGCCGACAAGACCGCCCACATCATCAATGCCGAGACCGGCGGCACCGCCGCCAATTCGGGCGTCATGATCCGCATGCTCGACGGCCCCAACGGTGTGTTCACCGCCGATCAGGTCAAGGCCGCGCTGCGCGATCCCAATAACCGCAACGCCCCGCGCTCCCGGCTGGTCTCGGTCGAGAACACCTCCAACGGCGGCTTCGGCACAGCCTGGCCGCTCGCCACCATGCAGGGCGTCTCCAAGGTCGCGCGCGATGCCGGCGTCGCCATGCACATGGACGGCGCGCGCCTCTGCAACGCCGCGGTGAAGACCGGCGTCAAGGCCAGCGTCTACGCCGCCTGCGTCGACTCGCTGTGGCTCGACTACACCAAGGGCCTGGGCGCCCCCGTCGGCGCCTCGCTCGCCGGCTCCAAGGATTTCATCAAGGAAGCCTGGCGCCAGAAGCAGATGCTGGGCGGCTCGATGCGCCAGTCGGGCGTGATCGCCGCGGCCGCGCTCTATGCGCTCGAGAACAACTGGGACCGCCTTGCCGAAGACCACGACAACGCCCATCACCTCGCCTCGGGCCTCGCCAACATCAAGGGCCTGGAGTGCGAAGTCGAGAAGATGCAGACCAACCTCGTCTTCTTCGACGTGAAGAAGCCCGGCTGGACCGCGACCAAGCTGGTCGACGCGTGCAAGGAGCGTGGCGTCGGCATGGGCACCAGCGCCGGCGGCAGCAACCGCATTCGCGTCGTCACCCATCTCGACGTCAACCGCACCGACATCGACACCGCGCTGAAGGTGATCAGCGACGTCATGGCCGCCTAGTGCGGATCTGCCTGCTCGGCGCGACCGGATCGATCGGGTCGGCCGTGCTGCGCACCCTGATCGCGCGAGGCCATGAGATCGTGGCGCTCGCCCGGTCCTACGCCTCGGCCACGATCCTGAAGCAGGCCGGGGCGACGCCGATCCGCGGCGATCTCGCCCGCCCGGAGCATTGGATGGCCCGCCTGCAACAGCTCGACGCCGTCATCCACATGGCCTGCGACTTCGACGGCCCGATGGCGGACGTCGACCAACGCCTTGTGGACGCGCTGCTGACGACGTTCGGCGCCACCCAGAACAAGCCGCGCTTCGTCTACACCGGCGGATGCTGGCTTTTCGGCGCGACCGGCGATGCGCTGGCGACCGAGGACAGTCCCTTCGCGCCCCTGCCCGCCTTCGCCTGGATGGTTCCCCATCTGCAGCGCGTGCTGGCGAGCGACGCCGTGCACGGGTTCGTCGTGCATCCGGCGATGGTCCATGGCGGCCCCGGGAGCGGTTCGGGCGGCGTCTTCCGCCGCTTCGCCGAAGATGCCGTCGAGCGGCGCGCCGTGCGCGTAGTCGGCGGCGAGGCCGTGCGCTGGCCGCTGGTCCACTGCGACGACCTCGCCGAACTCTATGCGCTCGTCCTCGAGCGGGCAGCACCGGGGTCGTCGTGGCTGGGCGCAGCGGTCGAGGGTTTCCCGGTGGGACGCATCGCCCGGACGATCGCGCGGAACTTCGGCGCCACCGATGTCGCACCCGAGATCGTGTCGGCCGACGCCATCGCCGCCGAGCTTGGCGACTGGGCGCGCGGCTACGCCTGCGATCAACGGCTGAGCGGCGCCAAGGCGCGGCGCGAGCTCGGCTGGACGCCCACGCACACCGATCCCGAGGCCGATGTGTTAGCTTTCCGCCCATGAACGCTCCCGCAAAGATCGGCCAGTCGATCGACCGCCGCGAAGACCGGCGCTTCCTCACCGGCAAGGGCCGCTATGCCGAGAACACCGCGCCTGCCGACGCGCTCGCGGTGCTGTTCCTGCGCTCGCCGCATGCCCATGCGCGCATCGCCAGCATCGACACGGCGGCAGCGTTGGCCGCGCCCGGCGTGGCGGCCGTCTACACCGCCCGGGACACGGCGGCCGACAAGCTTGGCCACATCCCCGCGATCAGCGAGATCAAGGACGCGGCCGGCAATCGCCATCGCGAGCCGGCGCATCTGCCGATGTCGGTCGGCAAGGTGCGCCACGTCGGCGATATCGTGGCCATGATCGCGGCCGACACGCTCGAGCAGGCGCGCGACGCCGCCGAACTGCTGGCGATCGACTATGACGAGCTGCCCGCCGTCGTCACTGCCGCGCAGGCGCTGGCACCGGGCGCCGCGCTGGTGCATGACGACGTGCCCGGCAACCTGATGTGCCGCTGGACCCGCGGCGACGCGCCGGCCACCGATGCGGCCTTCGCCACGGCCGCGCACGTCACGACCTTGTCGATCCGCTCGCCGCGCCAGATCGTGCACTACCTCGAGACCCGCGCGGCCTGGTCGGCCTACGATCCCGCCGACGACGTCGTCACCGTCACTTTCTCCTCGCAGGGCGTGCAGATCCCGCACCGGCTGATGTGCGAGCGCGTGCTGAACGTGCCGAAAGAGAAGCTGCGGCTGGTCACCGAGGACGTCGGTGGCGGCTTCGGGCCGAAATATCCGATCTCCGTCGAATCGACCTTGATCGCCTGGGCGACGCGCAAGCTCGGGCGCGGCCTGCGCTGGACCGCCGAGCGCGGCGAACACGCGTTATCCGACAGCCATTCGCGCGACCTCGTGGCGACCGGCGAGCTGGCGCTCGACAAGGACGGCCGCTTCCTTGCCGTCCGCGTCAGGGCCCAGGCCAACTACGGTGCCTATGTCTCGATGTTCGCGCCCTCGATCCCGACCACGGGCCTGGCCAAGGTGATCTCGGGCCTCTACCGCATTCCCGCGCTGTTCATCGACTTCGACTGCGTCTTCACCAACACCGTGCCGGTCGATGCGATCCGTGGCGCCGGCAAGCCCGAGGCGCTGTTCCTGCTCGAGCGGCTGGTCGACCTGGCCGCGCACGAGACCGGCCGCTCGCCCGCCGACCTGCGCCGCACCAACCTGCTGACGCTGGCGGAGATGCCGTACAAGGCCGCCAGCGGCTACACCTACGACGCCGCCGACTGCACGCGCCTGTTCGAGGAAGCGCTCAAGGCCGCCGACGAGCCGGGCTTCGCCGCCCGTCGCACGGCGAGCGAGGCCTCGGGCAAGTGGCGCGGGATCGGGCTCTCCTGTCACCTGCACGGCACCGGCGGCATCGCCGACGAGCATGCCGTGGTCGAGGTCGGGGCCGTCGGGCTGGTCGCGCGGATCGGCACGCAAAGCCAGGGCCAGGGGCACGAGACGATCTTCGGCCAGATCCTGTCAGCGGCGCTTGGCGTGGCGCCGGACCGCATCGAGGTGCGCCAAGGCGACACGCGGAGCATCCCGCACGGCGGCGGCACCGGCGGCTCGTCCTCGACCATCATCAGCGGCACGACCCTGCGGCGCGCCGCCGACGAGGTGATCCGGCGCGGCCGCGACCTCGCTGCCGAGCGGCTGGAGACCTCGCCCGCCGACATCGCCTTCCGGGACGGCGCCTTCGAGATCGTCGGCACCGACCGGCGCATCGGCCTGCTCGAGCTGGCGGCATGGAAGCCGTTCGACGGCACCGCGGTCTTCGCCGACAAGATCGATTCCTTTCCCACCGGCGTCATGGTCTGCGAGGTCGAGATCGACCCGGAGACCGGACAGAGCCGCATCGACCGCTTCACCGCCGTGGCCGACTGCGGCGTGGTGGTGAACCCGCGCCTGCTGGCCGGCCAGATGCACGGCGGCATCGCCCACGGCATCGGCAATGCCGTCCTGGAGGAGGCGATCTACGACGAGGAAACGGGCCAGCTCCTGAGCGGCACCCTGATGGACTATGCTCTGCCCCACGCCGACGACCTGCCGAACTTCACCGTCGAGACGATCGTCACGCCCTCGCCCAACAATTTCCTGGGCTTCAAGGGTGTGGGCGAACTGCCGACCAATGGCGCGCCGGTCGCCGTCGCCAACGCCGTGCTCGACGCGCTGCGCCCGCTCGGCGTGCGCCATCTCGACATGCCGTTGACGGCGCACAAGATCTGGACGGCGCTGCAACGCTGATGCGCCCGAAATTGCGCATCGCCGACGTCTTCTTCTTTTCGATTTACGCGCTTGTTTTCGCCATCGGGGGCGGCATTGCCCTGTTTGTTCATACCGATGATATGCCCGCCCAGTACAGGGCGGACAGCGTCCGGCATGCGATCGAAGGACTTAGGACGAGAGGTGCAGGCGTCGAGGACTTCCGGCGATCCAACGGGCGCCTGCCCACGGACTCGGAGGTGACCTGTGACTGGAAGCCATGTCAGTCGTTCGCGTTCATAGTCTGGCACGTGACGCCACACGACGACGAAACGTTCGCGCTCACCTATATGTCGCTCGGAATTCCGTTCACGCCCGTTCAAACCTATTCGACGACGTGGCAGTCGCGCAACGGCACTACAGATCGCGACGGCTACGACCAGGCATGGCGCTGGCAGTTCTGGTTCGGTGCGAAGGCGGCGGCCGACGTTACCTTGATCCTGCTGCCCTGGCTGGGGTTGATCGCACTGTGGGTCTGGCGGCGACGAATCAGACGGAAGGCCACTACGCGCCGCTGAGCCTCTTCAACGCCGCCGCGATGGCTTCGCGGCTCGCCGGCGGCTGCTCGGCGATGGCGTCGGCGAGAAGTCCGAGCTGTCCGCGCAAGGTGTGGACCTGGTCGATCAGCGCGATCACCGTCTCGACCGTGTCGTCGTCGAGGCCGATGTCGCCCGTCAGCTCGGTGAGCAGGCGCACCCGTGCCACGTCGACCGGCTCGAAGGTCCAGGTCTCGGTCGCGCCGGACGGCCGCAACAGGCCGCGCGCCACCCAGCGCTCCACATGCACCACCGTCAGGCGGTCGCTCACCCGCAGGAGCTCGGTGAGGCTGGTCATGTGAACTGCTCCATGTCCTTTCGCGGATCGTGGCCGCGGCCGACGTCCCAGCCCTCGAGAAACGCCTTGAGCTTCTCGTCGGTTTGCTCGGGCAGCACGACCTTCAGCTTCACATATTGGTCGCCGTGCTGGCCCGACTTGCGGTCGAGCAGGCCGCGGCCCTTGAGCCGTAGCGACGTTCCGGTATTGGAGCCGGCCGGGACATTCAGCATCACCGCACCGCCGATCGTCGGCACCTTGACCTTGCCGCCCAGCGCCGCCTCGATGATCGTCACCGGTAGCTCGACATGGATATTGCTGTCGCGTACCTCGAAGAAGGCGTGCGGCTGGACGCGGATCTCGACATAGGCGTCACCCGCCGGGCGGCCCTTGGTGCCCGGCATGCCCTGGCCCTTGAGGCGCAGGGTCGTGCCGTCGAGCGTGCCCTCGGGAACGTCGATGTCGAGCGAGCGGCCGTCGGGCAGCGTGACGCGTTGCTTGCCGCCGCGCGCCGCGGCAAGGAACGACACCGGCAGCGAGTAGGTCACCGGCATACCGCCGGTTTCGAATCCAGGATGGCCGGAATCGTCGCCACCGCCGAAACCGCGGCGCTGGCCGAACATCTCCGAGAAGATGCCGCCCATGTCGACGAACTCTTCCTGGCCGCCGGAGCGGTAGTATTTGGCGCCGCCGGGTCCGCCCGCTTGGTCGCGATAGAAGCCGCGTGGCGGCATCTCCGCGCCCGAGCCGTCGATCTCGCCCGCGTCGAAGCGCCGGCGCTTCTCCTTGTCGGAGAGAAGGTCGTTGGCTTGCGAGATTTCCTTGAACGTCGCCTCGGCCTTCTTGTCGCCGGGGTTCAGGTCGGGATGGTGTTTCTTGGCGAGCTTGCGGAAGGCCTTGCGGATGTCGTCGTCCGAGGCCGTCTTGGGCACGCCCAGCACGGAATAGGGATCGCTCATTGCCCTTAAAAATGGTGTGTCTTCAGGCGGTTGCAAGTCCCTCGGCGGGCCGCGCGGCCTTGCCGTGGCGCTCGAGCCCCTCGGCGAACAGCCGGTACTTTACCGCGTCCACCGACAGCTCGCGGCCCCAGTGGACGAGGTCGCCCCACGGGTCATTGAGCTTGCCCAGCCCGGAGACGACGGCCACGACGGTGCCGAGCTGGAGCTGCTGCCTGACCACCAGCAGGCCGCCGACGCCGAGCGCGATCGCGACGGCGGCGTGATACATGAAGTTCATCGCCAGGTTCATGCTGAACTTGATCTTGTAGATGCCCATGTTCAGCTCGAAGACGCGCTGGATACCCTCCTCCTCGGGTACCCCGGTGGCGACGATGTCGCCGCCGACATGGCGCAAGGTCCGCACGCGCTCCGCCGCGCGGCGATTGATGGCGTGTTGCATCACCGGCACGAACAGCATCTGCGGCAGCAGGAATCCGGCGCTCAGCAACAGCGCCCACGGCTCGAGGAAGGTCATGTAGCCGATCACGCTCACCAGGATGCCGATCTGCAGCAGCGGCTCGGAGATCGCCATGCCGACGAAGCCGCCGATCGGCTCGGCCTCCGACACGAACATGGCGGCGTGCGTGCCGGTCTCGCTGTCGTCGTCCTTGTTGCCTTCCCTGCGGCCCTCGCGGGCCACGTCGCGATGCGCGGGCTCGTGCAGCCCCGCTTGGCGCAGGGTGCGACGCAGGGTCCTGACGGCGTTCTCGCTCACCCAGCCGCGATAGACGTTGAGCGCCATCTTGAGCGCCTGCTCGAGCAGCGCCACGCCGGCATAGGCCGCGGCCAGCCACAGGATGGTCGCGGTCGCGCCGTCCTTGATTGCGTCGTTGACGATGCGGCGCTGGATCTCGAGCGGCACCGAGGTCAGCCCGAATACGCCCGCCGCCAGCAGCGCCAGCCCGATCTGGTGCCGCCCCGACGAGCGCAGCACGTAGCCCATGATTGTCTTCGGAAGGACTGTGGACGGCATCGCAAGGCAACGTCTGCGACTCTCGTCCGTTCCAAGCCGATCAACGATATGTCGTCGATAACGACCAAGATGAGTGTTTTCCAAGAACGCGCCTATGGTGGACAGCATGTGCCTCCTTCCCTCCTGCGCGCGCCGCGACGACCTCAACGAACGCCGACGGTTTATCGACGGTTTACGAACGGTTTCGGACGGTTTTCTTCGAGCGAGAATCCAACGAAATCAAAGACTTGGCGCCACGCACGATTTCCACGCGGTTTTAAAACCGCGAAAACCGCCCCGCCTCCGGCGTCACAGGCCCAGCACCGCCTTGGCAATGATGTTGCGCTGGATCTCGTTGGAGCCGGCATAGACCGTCGACGCGCGATTGTTGAGATAGAGCGGCATGGCAGTGATGCCGGCCTCCGGCGTCACCGTCGGCGCGTTGTGGCCGAGCAGGCGCGCCTCGGGCTCGAAGGGCGCGGCGTACCAGCCGAGCGCCTCGACGCCGAGATGGTCGATCTTCTGCAGGGTCTCGCTACCGCGGATTTTCATCGACGAGGAGACAGCGCCGGGATTGTGGCCGCGGCTGAGGTCGGACAGGACCTGCATCTCGATCATCTCCAGCGCCGCGATGTCCATCTCGATCTCGGCCAGGCGCTCGACGAAGGAACGATCGGCGATCAGGGCTCCCGCATCGTCGGCGGCCTCCCCGCGCGCAATGCGCTTGATGTCGTCGAGGCGGGCGTGGAGGTTGGGCGTGTAGGCATCGCCCCCGCGCTCGAACTCGAGCAGGTACTTGGCGACGGTCCAGCCGGCGTTCTCCGGCCCGATAAGGTTGGCGACCGGCGTGCGCACATTGTCGAAGAACACCTGGTTGACTTCGTGGTCGCCGGCCAGCGTCACGATCGGCTTCACGGTGAGGCCTGGCGTCTTCATCGAATCGATCAGCACGAAGGAGATGCCGTCCTGCGGCTTGCCCTCGGTGGCTGTGCGCACTAGGCAGAACATGTGGTCGGCGACGTGTGCGCCAGTCGTCCAGATCTTGGTGCCGTTGATCACGTAGTCGCTGCCGTCGCGTACCGCGCGGGTCTTGAGGCTGGCGAGGTCGGAGCCCGAGCCCGGCTCGGAGTAGCCCTGGCAAAACACGATGTCGCCCGAGACGATGCGCGGCAGGTACTTGGCCTTCTGCTCGGGCGTGCCGAACTTCATGATCACCGGGCCGACCATGCGCAGGCCCATCGAGAAGACACGCGGCGCATCGACCGCTGTGCATTCGCGCGAAAAGATGTAGCGCTCGGTGGCGCTCCAGCCGGTGCCGCCGTGCTCGCGCGGCCACGCCGCGGCCGACCAGCCCTTCCTGGCCAGTACCTTGTGCCAGCGCAGGCCGGCGTCGAAATCGGCGAACACGCCGCCGGTCTTGCCGCCCGCCTCGCGCAGGTCTTCGGTCAAATTTTCGTCAAGGAAGCGGCGCACTTCGCCGCGAAAGGCTTGATCCTGCGGGCTGAGGTCGAGATCCATGACGCGCTTCCTTCGGTGTGCAACGAGAGCGAGGCTAGCAGGGCCTTCCCTCGGGCGGTATGTTTTTTGCCTCGTCCCCGGCAGCCACCTGCGGAGACCGCCCATGCACCCTCTGGCCTGCTTGCTTGCCCTGCTCCTCATGGCATCGTCGCTCGTTGCGCTCGTCGTGCCCGTGCAGGCGCAGGACAAGAAGGAAGTCGATCTCGCGTTGGCGCTCGCCATCGACATCTCGGGCAGCATCGATCCCGAGGAGGCGCACCTGCAGCGCCAGGGGTATGTCCAGGCGTTCCGCGACCCGGTCATCGTCAGGGCGATCCTGGGCGGGGCCAACGGGCGCATTGCCGTCTCCTACTTCGAATGGTCGGACTCGTGGATGCAGAAGCTCATGATCGACTGGACCCTGCTCGACAGCGAAGCCACGATCGCGGCCTTCGCCGAGCGGCTGGCCAATGCGCCGATCTCGATCGCGCGGCGCACCTCGATCAGCGGCGCGATCCGCTTCGCCATCCCGCTGTTCGGCCGCTCGCCGTGGGAACCGATGCGCAAGGTGCTCGACATCTCGGGCGACGGCTCGAACAACGACGGCGGCCTGGTGACCGACATGCGCTACGAGGCACTGAAGGAGCGCATCGTCATCAACGGCCTGCCGATCATGAACGATCGGCCGAACCCGTTCGGCTTCCCCAGCGAAGCCGACCTCGACAAATACTATCTCCACTGCGTGACCGGCGGGCCGCACTCGTTCGTCGAGGTGGCGCGCAACTTCGAGGATTTCCCCCGCGCGGTGCGCAAGAAGCTGCTGCAGGAAGTGGCCGACGTCGGACCGCGCTCGGACTTCGACGTGGGACTGGGACCGCTCGCCGACGGCGTGCAGCTCGCCCAGGCCGTCCGGCCGCACGTCGCGGTCGAGCAGGACTACACCAAGTTCGTCCGCCCCGAGTACGAGCTGGGCTGCGACGTGGGTGAGCGCCGCAGCCGCGAGTTCTGGCAGCGCCGCTTCGGCACCTCGCCCGACTAGCCGCCCTATATCGGCTTCACGACCGGCAGCGCGGCGAGGCGCCGGGCGGCGAATTCGACGAAGGCCTCGACCTTGGCGGCGCGGTTGTGCCGACCCTTGGTGACGAGCTGGACCGGCAGCGTCGGGCCTTCGTAGGTCTTCAGCAGGCGCACCAGCGCGCCCGACGCCAGCTCGTCGGCCACCTGGTAGGACAGGAGCTGGGCGATGCCGCGACCCGCCTTGGCGGCGCGCAGGCGGGTTTCGACATCGTCGACGCGCAGGTGGCCCCTGAGGCGGACCGGCGCGCCACGCCGCGGCCGGCCGAACACCCAGTCCTGCGTCGCCGCCGAGGTGCCGAACAGAATCTCGTGCCCCGCGAGGTCGGCCGGCGCGCGCGGCGTGCCACGGCGGGCGAGATAGCCGGGGCTCGCCACCCACAGCCGCCGCATCTCGCCGACCGGCCGCACGGTGAGACCGGAATCGGCCAGCGCGCCGATGCGCACGGCGACGTCGATCGCATCCTCGATCAGGTCGAGGTTGCGGTCGACCAGCATCAGCTCGACGTCGACGTCGGCGAAGCGGTCGAGAAAGCGACCGACGATCGGCGCCACGTGGCGGCGGCCGAACAGCACCGGCGCGGTGATCCGCAACACGCCGCTCGGCCGGGTGTTGCGGGCACCCAGCGTCGCGCCGTCGTAGTCGGCCAGCAGGGTGCGCGCCTTGTCGAACAGGGCGCGGCCGGCGTCGGTCGTGGCCAGGCGCCGCGTCGTGCGGTCGACCAGGCGCTGGCCGATCCTGTCCTCCAGTGCCGCCAGCGCGCGCGTGACCGACGGCGGCGAGCGCCGCAGCCGGTGCGCGGCGCGCACCAGGCTGCCCTCCTCCACGATGTGCACGAAGATCGCCAACTCGTCGAGACGGTCCATCCATTATTCCTATAACTGGAATTATGACTTGTCCAAAGAGCCATTTCCTACCGATCGGGCAATTCCTATGTTGTGCCAAGAGCAAAGAGGACGACATGCTGACCGGAACCTGCCTATGCGGCGCCGTGGCCTACGAAGCCGACGCCGCAGCCGCGCGCATCGCCCACTGCCATTGCCGGACCTGCCGCAAGACGCATGGGGCGGCCTTCTCCTCGGTGACCGCGGTGCCGCGCGAGAAATTCCGGTGGACGCGCGGCGCGGAGGTGCTTGGCGGCTTCGAGTCGTCGCCCGGCAAGTTCCGCCGCTTCTGCACCAAATGCGGCTTGCACGTCATGGCCCAGCGGGTCGAGCAGCCGGTCGTGCTGCTGCGGCTGGGCTGCCTCGACAGCGAGATCCACGACATCCCGCAGGTCCACATCTGGCGATCCGAGTGCGCGTCCTGATACGACCCGAAGGCCGTCCTGCCGGAGCTGCCGAAAGGACTTGGATGAAATGGGTCTCGGATGAGGAGCCGGCCATGAGCGCGATCTTCCATCCCGACGAACTCGCCGCGCAGGCGCGGGCAGGCCAGAGCTCGAGCGGTGCCGGCATCCGGCCGTCAATGCCTGACCAGCACCGCGATTTCTTCAGGCTGCTGCCCTACCTGTTTGTCGCCACGGTGGATGTGCGCGGCGGGCCGATGGCCTCGGTGCTCACCGGGCCGGCGGGCTTCGTTCAGTCGCCCGATCCGACCACCTTGCGGATCGACGCCGTGGCCGCGCCCGGCGATCCGGCGTCCAACTTCTACGACGGCGGCGCGATCGGCCTGCTCGGCCTCGACCTCACCACGCGCCGCCGCAACCGTGCCAACGGGCGCCTGACCGCCGTTGACGGGCAGGGCCTCACGGTCTCGATCGAGCAGAGCTTCGGCAATTGCGCGCAATACATCCAGACCCGCCGGCCGACGCCGCACCCGCGCACGGCTGCACCGGCCGAGGCGCTCGGGCGGCTCGACGACGGCGCGCGCCGCCTGATTTCCGGTGCCGACACCTTCTTCGTCGCCACGCGCTCGCGGGCCGACATCGCCGAGGCGGGTGGCCTCGACGTCTCCCACCGCGGCGGTCGACCGGGCTTCGTCGGTCTGGAGGGCGACACGCTGGTGATCCCCGACTTCCGTGGCAACCGCTTCTTCAACACGCTGGGCAACCTGCTGGGTGACCCACGGGCGGGCCTGCTGTTCGCCGACTTCGCCTCGGGCGACCTGCTGCAACTGCAGGGCCGCGCCGCGATCGACTGGACGGCCGAGGGCGCGGCGCCCGTCGCCGGGGCGCAACGGAGTTGGCGCGTCGCCGTCGAGCGCGCCTGGCGACGGCCCTCGGCGCTGCCCTTCGACTGGACGTTCGACGCGTTCGCACCGACGACGCTGGCCACCGGCACGTGGCAGCCGCGCGTTACTTCTTGAGGCGCGCCACCAAGAGCGTTGAGCACCAGCACGTAGGACTGGATGCCGTCGATGCCAGCGCGCTCGGCCTTGTAGATCGCCGACACCGTCTCGCCCTCGGTATTGGCGTAGACGATTTCGAGCGCCACACCGAGCGCCCGCGCCTGCCGGCGGAGCAGTGAGCCGAGTTCCTTGGCAGTACTTGTTCCGTAAAGCCCGGGTTGGCGCCGGCCCAGATATTCCATGTTGGCGCCTGAATGAGCAGGATCCCGGAGCCAAAAGCGTCCGTTCGTCGCCCAACAAAAAAGGCGGCCCGCAGGCCGCCTTTTCGCCGGAACGAGGGTTCCGATTTTTACTGGATCACGATCTCGACGCGGCGGTTCTGCGGCTCGCGGACGCCATCGGCGGTCTGCACCAGCGGCTGGGTCTCGCCCTTGCCGATGACCGAGATCGCCGTCGCCGGCACGCCTTCGCGCACCAAGGCATCCTTGACCGCGTTGGCACGACGCAGCGACAGCGCCATGTTGTACGACTCCGGGCCCGACTTGTCGGTATGGCCGGTCGCCGTCACCCGCGCGCTGCCCTTGGTCTTGTACGCCGAGGCAGCCTGCTTGATCGTGTTCACCGCCTGAGCCGTCAGGTTCGAGCGGTCCCAATCGAAGAACACCATGAACGATGGCGCCTGCGGCGCGGCCGGAGCCGGAGCGGCAACCGCCATGCTCGGCGCACCGAATTTCATCTGCAGCTGGATCATCGCGATGAGGTTGTTGTTCTGGAAGCCCTGGCCCTGCATGGTCGGGGTGCTCGTGCCGAAGTAGCGACCCTCGAGGTTCACGCGGAACTGCGAGTCGATGTTGTAACCGACACCGACGATGCCCTGGTAGGCGAAGACGGTGTTGTTGTCCTGCGCGTTGAGCGCCGACACCTTTTCGAAGGCGACACCGGCACCGGCACCGATGTAGGGGACGATCGTCCCGCCTGCGTTGAAGTCGTACAGGATGTTCGCCATGACGGCGATTTCATCCTTGGTCGCGCCGAAACCCTGCGAAGCGCCGCTCACGGTCGCCTTGCTGTTGTTGTACAGGCCTTCGAGTTCGACACGCGGGCCGACGAAGTCGTAGCCGATCATGCCGCCGAACGAGTAGCCGATGGCCGGATATAGCGAGGACTGGCCGAACGGCGTGCCGACGCCGCTCTGGAACATGTAGTTGCCGCCAGCTTCGACGCCGGCATAGAAGCCGGGGTACTGGAGGGTCTGAGCCTGGGACGCCAGCGGGAGCACCAAGAGGGCCGCCGCCACCGCAAAAGTCTTCTTCATGGATAAACTCCTAAAATTCGTTGCCAGCCATGTGCCGGCTGCCTTCTTATGCCACCCGCCGCCCGGCCTGTAACCGCCAACGCCGTACCGAACAGGCATGTTCTCCGGGAGTGTGACTTTTTGACAACACAACCGCCGTCAGCGCGGCAGGGTCGTGCCACCCATCAGCGCCTCATCGATCGAACGGGCGCACTGGCGGCCCTCGCGGATCGCCCATACCACCAGCGACTGGCCCCGGCGCATGTCGCCGGCGGCGAACAGCTTGGGTACCGACGTCCTGTAATCCCTGACGTTGGCCGCCACATTGCCCTGCGGATCGAGCGCCACGCCGGACTGGTCGAGCATCCCGGCCTTGCGCGGACCGAGGAAGCCCATCGCCAGCAGCACGAGATCGGCCTTGAGCGTGAAGGTGCTGCCCTGGACCTCCGCCATCGCCATGCGGCCGTCTGCGCCCTTCACCCATTCGATGTGGACGCACTCCAGCCCCTCGATCTTGCCGCCCTTGCCGACGCAGCGCTTGGTCAGGACCGCGAAGTCGCGGGTCGCGCCCTCCTCGTGGGACGACGAGGTGCGCATCTTGAGCGGCCAGTCGGGCCAGGTCAGCGCCTTGTTTTCCTTCTCCGGAGGCTGCGGCATCACCTCGAGCTGGGTGACCGAGGCGGCGCCGTGGCGGTTCGACGTGCCGACGCAATCCGAGCCGGTGTCGCCGCCGCCGATCACGACGACGTGCTTGCCTCTGGCGTGGATCGTGCCCTTGGGCGCCGCCCGCGCCTCGTCGTCGCCGGCGACGCGTTTGTTCTGCGGCACCAGGAAATCCATGGCGTAGTGCACGCCCGCGAGCTCGCGGCCCGGCACCTCGAGGTCGCGCGGCCACTCGGCGCCACCGGTCAGGGCGACGGCGTCATAGCCTTCGAGCAGCGACTTGATCGACAGCGTGGCGCCGACCTCGACGCCGGTGCGGAACTCGACGCCCTCGGCCTCCATCTGGCGCATGCGCCGGTCGATCAGGCGCTTCTCCATCTTGAAGTCGGGAATGCCGTAACGCAGCAGCCCGCCGACCCGGTCGGCCTTCTCGAACAGGGTCACGGCGTGGCCCGCGCGCGCGAGCTGCTGGGCGCAGGCCATGCCAGCCGGACCGGAGCCGACGACGGCGACGCGCTTGCCGGTCTTCTTCGCCGGCACCAGCGGCTGGACCCAGCCCTCTTCCCAGCCGCGATCGACGATCGCGCACTCGATCGATTTGATCGTCACCGGATTGTCGTCGATGTTGAGCGTGCACGAGGCCTCGCATGGCGCGGGGCAGATGCGGCCGGTGAACTCCGGGAAGTTGTTAGTGGAGTGCAGGACCTCGAGAGCCGCCTGCCAGCGGTTGCGGCGGACCAGCTCGTTGAAGTCCGGGATCATGTTGTTGACCGGACAGCCGTTGTGGCAGAACGGAATGCCGCAATCCATGCAGCGCGCGCCCTGCTGGCTCACCTCGGCCGGCGGCAGCGGACGCACGAACTCCTGCCACGTCTTGAGGCGCGCCTCGACCTTGTCGTAGGGACGGTCCTTGCGCTCGATCTCGAGGAAGCCGGTGGGAAGACCCATGACTCAAAAACTCCGCATCACCACTGGGCAGATCCCTCGCAAATGCTCGGGATGACGGCCACGGGCCGTCACTCCGCGGCCACGGCTTTCGCCGCGCTTCGATCGCGCGCCTGTACCAGCGCGCGTTTGTAATCCTTCGGCATCACCTTGACGAAGCTCTTGAGTGCCTTGTCCCAGTCCTCGAGCAACTCGCGGGCGCGCGCGCTACCGGTGTGCAGATGATGGCGCTCGACCAGGATACGCAGCCGCTCGGCGTCGAAGCGCAGCATGTCGCCCATGCCGTTATCCTCGACGTTGGCGGCGCGCTGGCGCGGCCGGCCGGGATCGTCGAGCGCCTCGCTCGACAAGCCACCGACCTTCTCCATCTCGACCATAGCGGGGTTGCACAGGTCCTTGAAGCGTGCCCGCGGGTCGTAGACGTAGGCCACTCCGCCCGACATGCCGGCCGCGAAGTTGCGCCCGGTGTCGCCCAGCACGACGACGACGCCGCCGGTCATGTACTCGCAGCCGTGATCGCCAGTGCCCTCGACGACGCAGACCGCGCCGGAGTTTCGCACGGCAAAGCGCTCGCCGGCCACGCCCTCGAAATAAGCCTCGCCGGCGATCGCGCCGTAGAGCACCGTGTTGCCGACGATGATGTTGTGCAGCGGGTTGCGCTTGGACCCGATCGGCTGGCGCACCGTGACTCTGCCGCCGGACAGGCCCTTGCCGACATAGTCGTTGCCGTCGCCCGACAGCTCGAGCGAGACGCCGTGTGCCAGGAAGGCGCCGAAGCTCTGTCCCGCGGTGCCGGTCAGGCGGACCGAGATCGTGTCCTCGGGCAGGCCGGCGTGGCCGTGCTTGCGCGCGACCTCGCCCGACAGCATGGCGCCGACGGTGCGATTGACGTTGCCGACCGGCAGCTCGACCTGGACCGGCTGGCCCGTGGTGAGCGCGGGCTGGGCCGCGGCGATCAGCCTGTGGTCGAGCGCCTTGTCGAGCCCGTGGTCCTGTCGCTCGCTGTTCCAGATCGCCACGCCCGGCTTGGCCGGCATCTGGTACAGAATCTTCGACAGGTCGACGCCTCCTGCCTTCCAGTGGTCGACCGCCTTCTTCATGTCGAGCCGGTCGACCCGGCCGATCATCTCGCCGAGGGTGCGGAAGCCCAGCCGCGCCATGATCTCGCGCAGCTCTTCGGCGACGAAGAAGAAGTAGTTGATCACGTGCTCGGGCTGGCCGGTAAAGCGCTTTCGCAGCACCGGATCCTGGGTCGCCACGCCGACCGGACATGTGTTGAGGTGGCACTTGCGCATCATGATGCAGCCCGCGGCGATCAGCGGCGCCGTCGCGAAACCGAACTCGTCAGCGCCGAGCAGTGCGCCGATAGCCACGTCGCGGCCGGTGCGAAGTCCTCCATCCACTTGCACGGCAATACGTCCGCGCAATCCGTTCAGCACCAGCGTCTGCTGCGTCTCGGCAAGGCCGATCTCCCACGGCGAGCCGGCATGGGTCAGCGACGTGAGCGGCGAAGCGCCCGTGCCGCCTTCGAAGCCGGAGATCGTTACATGGTCTGCGCGCGCCTTGCTGACGCCTGCGGCCACGGTGCCGACGCCCACTTCCGAGACCAGCTTCACCGACACCCGCGCGCGCGGATTGGCGTTCTTGAGGTCGTGTATGAGCTGCGCCAGATCCTCGATCGAGTAGATGTCGTGATGCGGCGGCGGCGAGATCAGGCCGACGCCGGCGGTCGAGCGACGCACCCTGGCGATATTCTCGTCGACCTTGTGGCCAGGCAACTGGCCACCCTCGCCCGGTTTGGCGCCCTGCGCCATCTTGATCTGGATATCGTCGGCGTTGACCAGATACTCGGTCGTGACCCCGAAGCGGCCCGAGGCCACCTGCTTGATGGCCGAGCGCATCGAATCGCCATTCGGCAGCGGCTTGAAGCGATCCGACTCCTCACCGCCCTCGCCGGTGTTCGACTTTCCGCCGATGCGATTCATGGCGATGGCGAGCGTGGTGTGGGCCTCGCGGCTGATCGAGCCGAAGCTCATGGCGCCTGTCGCGAATCGCTTGACGATATCCGCGGCGGGTTCGACCTCGTCGATGGGAATGGGCTTGTCCGCCCACTTCAGCTCCATCAGGCCGCGGATGGTGAGCAGGCGCTCGCTCTGCTCGTTGATGGTCTCGGCAAACGCCTTGTAGTCGGCCGAGCTGTTGCCGCGCACCGCGTGCTGCAGCCGGGCCACGCTCTCGGGCGTCCAGGCATGATCCTCGCCGCGCAGACGGAAGGCGTAGTCGCCGCCGACGTCGAGCATGTTGCGGTAGATCGGGTTGTCGCCGTAGGCGTTCCAGTGGCGCCGCACGGTCTCCTCCGCGATCTCGTTCCAGCCGGCGCCCTCGATGGTCGTGGCGGTGCCGGTGAAATACTTCTCGACGAAGCCCGAGTGCAGGCCGACGGCGTCGAAAATCTGCGCGCCGCAGTAGGACTGGTAGGTCGAGATGCCCATCTTGGACATCACCTTCAGCAGGCCCTTGCCGACGCCCTTGATGTAGTTCTTCTGCACTTCATAAGGCTTCAGCGTGAGGCCGTTCTGGATCCGCAGTTGCTCGAGAGTCTCGAAAGCAAGGTACGGGTTGATCGCCTCGGCACCGTAGCCCGCGAGGCAGCAGAAGTGATGGACCTCGCGCGCCTCGCCGGTCTCGATCACCAGGCCGGTCTGGGTGCGCAGGCCGCGCCGGATCAGATAATGGTGCACAGCCGCCGTCGCCAGCAGCGCCGGGATCGGCACCCTCTCAGCCGAGGTTGCACGGTCAGACAATATCAGGATGTTGCGGTCGGCCAGCACGCAGTCGGTGGCTTCCGAGCAGATGCGATCGAGCGCCTTCTCGAGGCCGCCCGCGCCTTCGGACGCCGCCCACGTCGTGTCGATCGTGGCGGTGCGGAACGAGCCGTCTAGCAGGTCCTCGATCGAGCGGATCTTTTCCAGCTCGGCGTTGGTCAGCACCGGCTGGCTGACCTCAAGGCGCTTGTGCGTGCCGGCGTGGCGGCCGAGCAGGTTCGGGCGCGGGCCGATCATCGACACCAGCGACATCACCAGTTCCTCGCGGATCGGATCGATCGGCGGATTGGTGACCTGCGCGAAGTTCTGCTTGAAGTAGTTGTAGAGCAGCTTCGGCTTCTTCGAGAGCACGGCGATCGGCGTGTCGGTACCCATCGAGCCGATCGGATCGTCAGGATTCTCGGCCATCGGCTCGAGGAAGAACTGGATGTCCTCCTGCGTGTAACCGAAGGCCTGCTGGCGATCGAGCAAGGTCGTGGGGTCGTTCGAGGGCGCCGGCAGCGGCGCCTCGGGGATCTCCGACAGCTCTTCCAGCTTGTGCTGCGTCTCCTTGAGCCACTCGTCGTAGGGCTCGGCCTCGGCCAGCGTGCGCTTCAGCTCGTCGTCCTCGACGATACGGCCCTCTTCGAGGTCGATCAGCAGCATCTTGCCGGGCTGCAGGCGCCACTTGCGGGCGATCTTTTCCTCGGGGATCGGCAGCACTCCCGACTCGGAGGCCATCACGACCTTGTCGTCGGTCGTCACCAGGAAGCGCGCCGGACGCAGCCCGTTGCGGTCGAGCGTGGCGCCGATCTGGCGACCGTCGGTGAAGGCGATCGAGGCCGGGCCGTCCCACGGTTCCATCAGGGCGGCGTGGTACTCGTAGAACGCCTTGCGCTTGGCATCCATCAGCGGATTGCCGGCCCACGCCTCCGGGATCAGCATCATCATGGCGTGGCTGAGCGAATAGCCGCCGGCGACCAGCAACTCGAGCGCGTTGTCGACGCAGGCGGTGTCGGACTGGCCGTGCGGGATGATCGGCCACATCTTGTCGAGGTCGGCGCCGATGAGATCGGACTCCATCGTGCGCCGGCGCGCATACATCCAGTTGACGTTGCCGCGCACAGTGTTGATCTCGCCGTTGTGGGCGATGAAGCGATAGGGATGCGCCAGCCGCCACGACGGGAAGGTGTTGGTCGAGAAGCGCTGGTGCACCAAGCAGAGCGCGGACTCGCACAGCGGATTCTGCAGGTCGGTGTAGAAGCTCTCGACCTGGTGGGCGAGCAGCAGGCCCTTGTAGACGACGGTGCGCGTCGAGAAGGACGGCATGTAGAGCTGCGTCAGGCCCGGCAGCTTGTGCTTCTTCTCGAGATCGGCGAGCGGGTTCTGCGTCTGCTTGCGGATGGTAAGGAGCTTGCGCTCGAAGGCGTCCTGGTCGGCGACCTTGGCGCCGCGCCCGACGATCGCCATGCGGATCACGGGCATGCGTTCGATCACGCCGGCGCCGAGGCCGGTCGTGTCGGTCGGCACGTCGCGCCAGCCGACCAGCTTCTGCTTCTCGACCTTGATGAAATGCTCGAGTCGCTTCACGGCAAAATCGCGCGCCTTGTCGTTCTGCGGCAGGAAGCACATGGCGACCGCATAATGGCCGGGCGGCGGCAGGTCGACGCCGGTCTTCTTCGCCCAGTCGCGCAGCAGCGCGTCGGGAGTCTGGATCATCGCGCCGGCGCCATCGCCGACCAGCGGGTCGGCGCCGACGGCACCACGGTGGTCGAGGTTCACCAGGATACGCAGGCCCTGGTGGATGATGTCATGGGACTTCCGGCCCTTGATGTCGGCCACGAAGCCGACGCCGCACGAGTCGTGCTCGTTGCGCGGGTCGTAAAGTCCCTGTTTTACCGGCAAATCGGTCAAATTCACTCTGCCGCGCGGACGGCGCAGCATCCCCCCGAACACTCGTACCTCGGTCCTTTTAGCCCGCCTTCCGGGCCCGGGCAAAAGCGATTGTTGCAACGCACAGGGCCCTGTAACGTGGCGCCGTCACGCTTGCGAAAGTAGAGTAGAAATGCCGGTACGGTCGATCTTTCGGGCGCCGCTTGCCCTCTCGGGCCTCGTCGCCGCCAGCCTGCTCGGCGCCTGCAGCACGGGCGTGAGCACCGCCTATACCAGCCCCGGTTGGTACCTCGAACAGCCGCGCCAACTCGTCATGGCGCACCCGGCCTATCTCGCCGGACCTCTCTCCTACGAACAGTGCGAAATCGAGCGCCTGAACACGCCGCGGCCCGACCGCCTGCTCTGCACCAACCGCAAGGTCAATCCGTCCGAGAGTTGAGCTAGCCGATCGCCATTAGACTGGCGTTGCCGCCGGCCGCCGCGGTGTTCTCGCTGAGCGAGATCTCGTTCTTCAGGAATTCCACGGGATAGGGTGCGACGTAAACCGGCACGATCGGTCCTTCACGCTCGGCCAGGCGCCGGTTGAGCGCCGTCAATTTCTTGGCGCTGCCGGCGAACAATACTGCCGCCAGATGCGCCTCGCCCTCGTCCACCGTCGCGCGGTTGCCGGCGGCTCGCGCTGCGGTGAACTGGGCCTCCAGGTCGGCGGCCTCGTCGGCGACGCAGAGGATCGTGCCCCTGGGTCTCAGCGCGTAGCTGTTGCGTTCGCCGACCGGACCCGGCCGCTCGCCCTCTTCCGCCGCGGCGAAGACCGGGCGCGGCGACAGCAGCCGTAGGAGATAGAGCGGACCGCCCGCCTTGGGTCCCGTGCCCGACAGGCCGTGCCCGCCGAACGGCTGCACGCCCACGACGGCGCCGATCAGGTTGCGATTGACGTACTGGTTGCCGGCAGCGCTGGCGGCTGTCGCGCGCTGGATCGTCTCGTCGATGCGGCTGTGCACGCCGAAGGTGAGCGCGAAGCCCGTGGCGTTGACCTGGCGGATCACCTCCTCGAGATGCTCGCGCTCGTAGCGCAGGACATGCAGCACCGGCCCGAATACCTCGTGCTTCAGCTCGGCTATGGACGCGACCTCGATCAGGGTCGGCGGCACGAACAGACCCGCCTGCGTCTCCTCCGGCAGGATCGCCTGCGCCACGTCATGGCCCGAGGCGCGCATATGCTCGATGTGATCGAACAGCCGCTGCTGCGCCTCCGAGGAGATCACCGGACCGACGTCGGTCGACAGCCGGTCCGGATTGCCGATCCGTAGCTCGTCGATCGCGCCCTCCAGCATCGGCAGCACCGTGTCGGCGATGTCCTCCTGCAGGCAGAGCACGCGCAATGCCGAGCAGCGCTGGCCCGCCGAATCGAAGGCCGAGACGATGACGTCGTTGACGAGTTGCTCGGGCAGCGCCGAAGAGTCGGCGATCAACGCGTTCTGGCCACCGGTCTCGGCGATCAGCGGCACCGGCTTGCCGTCGCGCCCGAGGCGCTGGCTCAAGGTCCGGGCGATCGAGCGCGCGGCCCCGGTCGAGCCGGTGAAGACGACACCGGCGATCGAAGGGTTGGCGACGAGATGCGCGCCGACATCGCCGTCGCCCGGCACGAGTTGCAGCGCCCCTGCCGGCAGGCCCGCGCCGAGGAAGAGCTTGACCGCTTGCGCGGCGATCAGCGGCGTCTCCTCGGCGGGCTTGGCGATCACGGCGTTGCCGGCCGCCAGTGCGCCCGCGACCTGGCCGGTGAAGATCGACAGCGGGAAGTTCCAGGGGCTGATGCAGGCCACGGTACCGAGCGGCCTGTGCGTGTCGTTCGACCAGTCGCGCACCTGCGAGGCGTAGTAGCGCAGGAAGTCGACGGCCTCCCGCACCTCGCCGACAGCATTTGCGAAGGTCTTGCCGGCCTCGCGCACGATCAGCCCGATCAGGTGCGGCATGCGGGCTTCCATACGCTCGGCCACGCGATCGAGGCAGTCGGCGCGCGCCTGCGGCGTGGCGCGCCACGGCTCGGCGAAGGCGCAGGCGGCATCGACGATCTCCGGCGCGGCATCGACGACGTGGCCGACGATGTCGGAGAGCTCGGCCGGATTGCGCACCTCGCGGGCGTCGCCGTCGCGCGGGCCGCCCGCCAGCAGCGGCTGCGCCCGCCAGGTCTCGGCGAGGTCGGCGGTGACTGCCACCGCCAATGCCGCGATCGCCTGTTCGTTGCTGAGATCGAGGCCCGCCGAATTGACGCGCACGGCGCCGAACAGGGCGTGCGGCGCGGCGATCTTGGGATGCGGCATGCCGACAGGCAGCAGCGACGCTGCGCGCGCCACCGGATCGGTGAGCAGGCGCTCGATCGGCACGTCCTTGTCGGCGATCTGGTGCACGAACGAGGTGTTGGCGCCGTTCTCGAGCAGACGCCGCACGAGATAGGCCAGCAGGGTCTCGTGCGTGCCGACCGGCGCGTAGATGCGGCACGGCCGGTCGAGCTTGTCGGCGCCGACGACCTGTTCGTAGAGGCTCTCGCCCATGCCGTGCAGGCACTGGAACTCGTACTGGCCCGGCCGGTAGTCTGGACCGGCCATCGCGTGGACAGTGGCAAGGGTCAGCGCATTGTGGGTGGCGAACTGGGGGAAGACGACGTCGGTCGCGGCCAGCAGCTTGCGCGCGCAGGCGAGGTAGGACACGTCGGTGTGGATCTTGCGCGTGAACACCGGGAAGTCTTCCAGCCCGTCGACCTGCGCCCGCTTGATCTCGCCGTCCCAGTAGGCGCCCTTCACCAGCCGCACCATCAGCCGGTGACCGCTGCGGCGCGCCAGGTCGACCAGCCAGTCGACGGTGAAGACGCAGCGCCTCTGGTAGGCCTGGATGACGAAGCCGATGCCGTGCCAGCCCGCGAGCTCGGGCTCGAAGCAGAGCCGCTCCA
The DNA here is from genome assembly GCA_041691635.1 of Hyphomicrobiales bacterium. GTDB lineage: Bacteria > Pseudomonadota > Alphaproteobacteria > Reyranellales > Reyranellaceae > Reyranella. The sequence goes on along the minus strand of JBEPUH010000023.1, from coordinate 7,141 downwards.
GGAGGTCGAACGAGATCTCGAGCCGGTCGGCCTCCTCGGCGTCGATGTTGAGACCGATGTCGAACGAGCACGCCAGCACGGCGAGCGCCTTGAGGCGCGGATAGAGCTCGCCCTCGACGCGCTCGCGCTGGGCGCGGCTGTAGCGCGGATGCAGCGCCGACAGCTTCACCGAGATGCCGGGCCCCTCGAGCACGCCACGGCCGGCCGAGGCGCGGCCGATGGCGCGGATCGCGGCCTCGTAGTCGGCGAGGTAGCGCGCGGCCTGCGGAGCGGTGACGGCGGCCTCGCCCAGCATGTCGTAGGAATGGCGGAAGCCCCGCGCCTCCTGCGGCCGGCCGCGGGCCAGCGCCTCCGCGATCGTCTGGCCGGCGACGAACTGCTCGCCCATCAGGCGCATCGCCAGGTTGACGCCGTGGCGGATCACCGGCTCGCCGCCCTTGGCGACCAGCCGGGTGAGCGCCGCCGACAGACCGCTCTCGCTGTGCGTGGCGGCGAGCCGGCCGGTCAGCAGCAGGCCCCAGGTCGCGGCGTTCACGAACACCGACGGGCTGCGGCCGAGATGGGCCTGCCAGTCGCCGCCGCCGATCTTGTCGCGGATCAGCGCGTCGCGCGTGGCGTCGTCGGGAATGCGCAGCAGCGCCTCGGCCAGGCACATCAGCGCCACGCCCTCCTGACTCGACAGCGCATACTCGTGGATCAGCCCCTCGACGCCGCCGCCCGGCCCCTTGGCGCGCAAGGTCTCGACCAGCCGGCGGGCCAGCGCCTCGGCCGCGGCCTGCATCGTCTCCGGCAGGCGCGCGGCCTCGATCAGGGGCGGCACGCACGAGGTCTCGGCGCGCCGGTAAGCCGACGTAATCGCCTCGCGCAGCGGACTTTGGCGGCGGAGCTGCTCGGAAAGGACCTGGAACGGTACGGAGGGCATGTCCCGCATGGGGGGTTGAGGCTAACATATGGTGATGAAAATCGTTCTACGTCTCGCCTGTGCCGCCCTGCTGCTCGTCGCCGCTCCCGCGCTCGTAACGCCGGTCCTGGCCGACGGCCCGTGGCCGCAGAAGCCAGTGCGCATCGTCGTACCTTTCCCCGGCGGCGGCTCGGCCGACGCGCTGTGCCGCATCGTCGGCGAGAAGCTCTCGACCGCCTGGAACCAGCCGGTGATCGTCGACAACCGCCCGGGTGCCGGCGGTAACGTCGGCGCGGAGATCGTGTTCCATGCCCCCGGCGATGGCTACACGCTGCTGTGCAGCCCGCCCGGACCGCTGTCGATCAACCAGAACCTCTACAAGGCGCTGACCTACGACGCGACCAAGTTCGAGCCCATCACCGTGCTGGCCCTGGTCCCCAACGTCATCACCGCACGGAAAGACCTGCCGGCCAACAACGTCAAGGAGCTGATCGCCTACGCCAAGGCCAACCCCGGCAAGGTGACCTACGCCAGCCAGGGCAATGGCTCGACCTCGCACCTGTCGGCGCAGATGTTCGCCACCATGGCCGGCATCGAGATGCTGCACGTGCCGTATAAAGGAGAAGGCCCGGCGCTGGTCGACATCACCGCCGGCCGGGTCGACATCTTCATCGGCAACATCGCCGCCGCCCTGCGCTTCCAGAAGACCAAGGACGTGAAGTTCCTGGGCCTCGCTGCCAAGAGCCGCAGCCCGGTGGCACCCGAGGTGCCGGACGCCGCCGAGATCGGCATGCCCGACCTGATCGCCAGCGCCTGGTTCGCACTTGCCGCCCCGCCGGGCACGCCCGGCGCCATCGTGCAGAAGGTCAATGCCGATGCGGCCGCGGCGCTGAAGATGGAAGACGTGCGCGCAAAGTTCCTGTCGCAGGGCGCCGAGCCGATCGGCCAGAGCCCGGCGGCGACCGCGGCCTTCATCAAGGAAGAAGAGGCGCGCTGGCGCACGGTCATCAAGACGTCGAACGTCACCCTGGAGTGAACGTCATGGACATCCGGCACAACGAGACCGTCTGGCCGCCAACCTGGCCAGAAGACTCCGTCACCCGCGTCCCCTATTGGGTCTACCAGGACCCGGCCAACTACACGCGCGAGCTCAGTCGCCTGTTCGAGGGCCCGACCTGGAACTACGTCTGCCTCGAGGCCGACATCCCGAACAAGGGCGACTTTCGCACCAACGTGGTGGGCGCGCTGCCGGTGATCGTCGTGCGCGACGCGTCAGGCGCCATCAACTGCTTCGAGAATCGCTGCGCCCACCGCGGTGCGCTGATCGCACTCGACGACGGCGGCAACGTCGAGAACAACTTCAAGTGCATCTATCACGCCTGGAGCTACGACCTCGGCGGCAACCTGCGCGGCATCGCCTTCGAGCGCGGCATCAACGGCATCGGCGGCATGCCCAAGGATTTCAAGCGCGAGACCTTCAGCCCGCGCAAGCTGCGCACCACGACGCTCAACGGCCTGGTGTTCGCCACCCTGTCCGACGACACCCCGCCGATCGAAGAATACCTCGGCGCCGAGATCCTGGGCCGCATCGAGCGCGTGCTCAACCGGCCGATCAAGGTGATGGGCCGCTTCACCCAGGCGCTGCCCAACAACTGGAAGCTCTACGTCGAGAACGTCAAAGACACCTATCACGCGAGCCTGCTGCACCTGTTCTTCGGCACCTTCCGCATCACGCGGCTCACCCAGGGTGGCGGCGTGCTGGTCAGCCCCGACGGCGGCCATCACGCGAGCTACACGATCGACAAGGCCGACGACCGCCAGAGCACGGCCTACCGCGACCAGGGCATCCGCACCGAGGACAAGGACTACACGCTGGCCGATCCCTCGCTGCTCGACACGGTCAAGGAGTTCGGCGACGACATCCAGCTCCAGATCCTCTCGGTGTTCCCGGGCTTCATCCTGCAGCAGATCCACAATTGCCTGGCCGTGCGCCAGGTCGTGCCCTGCGGCACCGACCGGATGGAGCTGCGCTGGACCTACTTCGGCTTCGCCGACGACCCGCCGGAGATGACGACGCGGCGGCTCAAGCAGCAGAACCTCGTCGGCCCGGCGGGCTTCGTGTCGATGGAGGACGGCTGCGTCGGCGGCTTCGTGCAGCGCGGCATCGCCGCGGCCGGCGACCAGATCTCGGTGATCGAGATGGGCGGCGACACGACCGAGAGCCAGGCGACGCGCGCCACGGAGGCCTCGGTGCGCGGCTTCTGGAAGGCCTATCGCGACCGCATGGGCTACTGACCTCATGGACGTCGGCCTCCTCGTCACCCTGAACGCGGCCTACGCGCGCACGATCGACAACGAGCTGTTCGAGCAGTGGCCCGAGCTGTTCCACGAGGCCTGCCTCTACAAGGTGACGACGGCGGAGAACGTGGCCCAGGGGCTGGCGGCCGGCGTGATCTACGCCGACTCGCGCGCCATGCTGCGCGACCGCGTGTCGGCGTTGCGCAAGGCCAACATCTACGAACGCCAGCGCTACCGCCACATCGTCGGCCTGCCGGTTATGTTGGGCGAGACCAACGGCGCCGCCGACGTCGAGACGCCGTTCCTGATCGTGCGCATCATGCGTGGCGGCGCGATGGATGTGTTCGCAACCGGCTGCTATCGCGACAAGGTCAAGCCGGACGCCACCGGCGCGCTGCGCTTCGTCGAGCGCATCGCGATCTGCGACGGCGCGCGCTTCGACACGCTCGTCGCCATCCCCTTTTGATCGCGTGCGGATCGCGATCACCTTGGGCGATCCCAACGGCATCGGGCCGGAGATCGCGATCAAGGCGGCGCGGCACTTCGCCGGCCACCCGACGATCAAGCCACTGCTGGTCGGCGACGGCTTCGTGATCGAGGACACCGCCAACCGCCTCGGCCTCGACAGCACGCCCGCCTTCGTCGATGCCGACGTGCTCGACCCGGCGGGCTACGCACCCGGCACGCTCGACCCGCGCGCCGGCAAGGCGACAGTCGGTTACGTCGCGGCTGCGATAGAGCTCGTGAACGACAGCAAGGCCGACGCCATTGTCGGCTGCCCGCACTCGGAGACGGCCGTGAACCGCGCCGGCATTGCCTTCAGCGGCTATCCCGGCCTGGTGGCCGACCTCACCGGCACGCCGCGCGACAAAGCCTTCATGATGCTGACGGCCCAGGGCCTGAAGATCGTGCACGCGACCCTGCACGAGTCGGTCGCCGCGGCGCTGGCCCGCCTCTCGCCCGAGCTGGTCGTGGCCGCGGCCGAGGCGATCGTGGCGACGGCCAGGCGCCTCGGCGCGCCACCACCCACCATCGGCGTGTTCGGGATCAACCCGCATGCCGGCGAAGACGGGCTGTTCGGCGACGACGACGAGCGGATCACCAAGCCCGCCGTCGCCACACTCCGGGCCAGAGGCATTGCCGTCGATGGCCCCGTGGGCGGCGACCTGCTGCTGAGCCAGCGCCGGCACGATGTCTATCTCGCCATGTTCCACGACCAGGGCCACATCCCGATCAAGCTGATCTCGCCGTTGCGCGCCTCGGCCATGACCATCGGCGTGCCGTTGCTGTTCGCCTCGGTGGCCCACGGCTGCGCCTTCGATATCGCCGGCAAGGGCGTGGCCGATCCGACCGGCCTGATCGAGACGCTCGAACTGCTCGCGGGCGCCGGCTAAGGCCTACTTGTAGGAGGAAATCTCGATCAGGCTGCCGTCGGGGTCGCGGCAATAGACCGAGACGATCAAGCCCATCGCGCCGCGTTTCTCGCCGGGGCCTTCCGCGATGGCAACGCCGCAGGCGCGCAGATGGTCGACGACTTCCTGTGGCGTGGCCTTGGTCAGGAAGCAAAGATCGTCGCTGCCGGCCGCCTCGTGATCGGCCGTGAACCAGTGCTTCTTGCTGGCCGCGACCGGGCGCAGGTTGATCTTCTGCTGCCCGAAATGCACGGCGGTGACCTTGCCATGCGGGGAATCGGTGTCCTTGCGCACCATGCCGAGCACGCGCTGGTACCAGGCCGCGGCGATCTCGACGTCCTTCACGTTGACGACGATGTGGTCGAGGACGTCGACGGCAAGAGCCATGGCCCGATCTCCCGTTGGAGGCACCGATCGTCCCCTCTTTGAGGGGACGGCTTCGATGCCCATCGTATCGGTCTTTCCCGCGATTCGTCCCCTATTTCGCCACCCCCCGCGCGCAACTATATTGCGCGATATTCGCATTGACATTATTGCGCATATCGCATATATATTCCGCATGAACCGCAACACCTTTCCGCCCCGCGTACCGGCCCCCGAGCTGATGGTCGCCGATCTGCCCGAGCGCGAGACCATCCTCGACCCGATCCTCGCCACCAAGAGCCTGGCCCTGCTCTACGGCCCGCGCGGACTGGGCAAGACCTTCGTGGCGCTGGGAATCGCCTGGGCGGCCGCCTCGGGGGGCAGCTTCCTCAACTGGCGCGCCCACCGTCCGCATCGCGTGGTCTATGTCGATGGCGAGATGGCGGCGGTCGACATGAAGGCGCGCCTTGCGCTCCTCGGCTCGGCGCCGCCGACGCTCGATTTCATATTGTCGGACATGCGCACAGCCTCGTCGCCCGACATCGGCACAACGGCGGGCCAGCAGCGGCTGATGGAAGCGTGGGGCCAGCCCGACCTGGTGGTGCTCGACAACCTCTCCAGCCTCGCCGGCTTCCAGGGCAACGATCCCGACCGCTGGCAGGAGCTGCAGCGCTTCCTGATGCTGCAGCGCCGCTTCGGCCGCGCCATGCTGCTGGTCCATCACGCCAACAAGAAGGGTTTCCAGCGCGGCACCAACCGGCGCGAGGATATCCTCGACGTCGTGATGGCGCTGCGCCGTCCCGCCGACTACACGCCGCGCCAGGGCGCGCGGTTCGAGATCCATTTCGAGAAGGCGCGCGGCCTGCACGGCGATGCGGTCGATCCGATCGAGGCGCGGCTGGAGACCGACATGCTGGGAGTCGCACGCTGGCAATGGCAACCGGCGCAGGAGAACCTGGTGACCCGCGTCGCTGCCCTGCTCAACAGCGGGCTGACCGCCCCCCGGATGGCCAGGCAACTCGGCATCGCGCGGTCTTATGCCTATCGCTTGCGCGACCGCGCACTGGAAAGAGGATTGTTGTCATGAGCAGGAGCAAGAGCAAGAACGCGCCGCCCGCCGGCGTGATCGGCGAGAACGACATGACCGACGTGCAAGGCGTCGCCGTGCGCGAGGCCAAGGCGGGCAACATGCAGGCCGTCGCCATCGTCGAACGCATGCACCGGCGGCGACGGCGGCTGGTGCCGCTCGACCTGCCGCCGGTCGACGACGCGGCGGGGCTGGCCGCGGCGCAAGCCGAGGTCATCGCCGCGGCGGCGCAGGGCCGGATCACGCCGCACGAAGGGCTCGCCTACGCCGCCCTGCTCGACTACCGCCGCCGCGCGCTCGACACCGTGGAATTCGAGATGCGGCTGCAGGAGATCGAGACGGAAAACGTCGAACAGGCCAAGCGCGAGGCGGCGGGGCGGCGATGATCAAGCCGGTCGTCGCGCGCCGCCTCGGCAAGGCGAAGCGGCTCCGCGTTCGCCCGCCGCAGATCGACACCGCCGGCATGACCGCGCCGGAGGAGGTGCAGCACTTCATCGAGCAGGCGGGCAGCCTCGCCGAGGCCCTGCGGCAAGTGGGGCCGTTCGTGCCCATCATGCAAGCCCTGCCGGCGACCGATGCCCTGGCCGCCTTCGGCAAGGACAGAGAGGAACGGCGGGCTCCACCGCCGCCGGAAGCACCACCCGAGCCGCGCGACCTGCCCTGGTACGAGGAGCTCTGCGGACGGCCCGCTCACATCCCGTTCGAACCGCCGGACGACGGCCGCAACATCTACATCGTCGACGACGGGAAGGAATACGATCCGTTCGCGTGGATGGACGAGGATGACGACGACTGAGGCGGGGGCTCGTGCGGCGCTGGCGGAGATTCAAGCGCCGTCATGTTTCTCCAATACTTTCCGCGTGGCCATACAACACGCGACGGACGCCTCTATTGCCGGAACTCACCGAAGCACGCGAGGAACTGACGCGGCTATCTTTCAGCTTTTCGACCACTCGTCGGCCCGGGATCCCGTGATCCATTCAGAGAGGTGCGATCCCGTCTTTTGGACAGGTGTCCCACCTCTTCGCAACTAGGGTGAAAACCCAATAAATATCTTGCCAGAGGAATCGGTTATCGATT
>JBEPUH010000022.1:0-83782 GCA_041691635.1 Hyphomicrobiales bacterium | reverse complement strand
TCGCGGCCATGGAAGCGCTCGCCAAGAAGACCCTGCCCGCCGGCTACGGCTACGAGTGGACGGGCACGGCGCTGCAGGAGAACGCCGCGTCGGGACAGACCGCGTCGATCCTGGCCCTCGCCATCGTCTTCGCCTACCTGTTCCTGGTGGCGCTCTACGAGAGCACCGCCATCCCGATCGCGGCGTTGCTGTCGGTGGCGGTCGGGCTGTTCGGGGCGATGTTCGCGCTGTGGGCGAGCGGCCTCGACAACAACCTCTATGCCCAGATCGGCATCGTCGTGCTGATTGCGCTGGCGGCCAAGAACGCCATCCTGATCATCGAGTTCGCGATGGAGGGCCGGCGCGACGGCAAGGAGATCGTCCAGGCCGCGACCGACGCCGCGGCGCTGCGCTTCCGCGCCGTCATGATGACGTCCTTCGCCTTCATCTGCGGCCTGATCCCGCTGGTGATCGCCAGCGGCGCCGGTGCAGCCACCCAGCGCGCCGTCGGCACCGCGGTGTTCGGCGGCATGATCGCGGCCTCGTTCCTGGGCATCTTCGTGATCCCGGGGCTCTATGTGACCTTCGAAGGCCTGCGCGAGCGGATCAAGGGCATGAAAGGTGGCAAGCCGAAGGCCGCGCCCACGGTCGAGAGCGGACCGGCCGCACCCGGCCACTGACTGGGCGCCTGACCAGGCGCCGCTGATGACTGGGCGCCTGACCAGGCGCCGCTGACTATTCCCCGGTTGGCGTCTTCTGGCGCGGGTGGACGTAGCCCTTGAAGTCGTCGAAGCCCTTCCAGGCGGGTTCGGGCGGCACGTAGCCGGCCCGCGGCGCGTATTTCGAGGGCTCGGCCGCGCCCGGCGTCACGATGTAGCGCGGGCAGTTGGGAAAGATCACCCGCGTTTTGACCCGCACCAGCAACTGCGCGCCGGCGAAGCGCTTCATCATCGGATCGTCACGACTCACGGTGGCGGTGCCGTTGACCCGCAGCCGCCGCGGCTTCTCGCCCATGTCGACGAACAGCAGCCCGACCTCGGGATTGAGCAGCATGTTGCCCAGGCTCTTGAACATGCCGTTGCCGTCGTAGTCGGGGAAAGCCAACTCGCTCTCGCCGACCATACGCACGAAACCGGGCTGGCCGCCCTTGAAGGAGCAATCGGGCCGGCCGCGATCGTCGGCCGTCGCCAGGAAGAAGAACATCGCGCCCTCGACGAAGGCGCGGTCGTTGTCGGTGAAAACCTGGTGCGTCAGCTTCTCTTCCAGCCGGTCGGCGATGCGGCGGCTGTCGAACCGATCCTGCAGGCGGCGGTTGCCGTCATGGAACATCACGCTGGTCATGCGTCCCTCCCTAGGGCCGGTCGGTGCCCGCCTCCATGCGGGCGCGCAACGCGGCATCGTGCAAGGTCGTGTCCTGGCCGGCCGGCGCGATGCGCACGGCGTCTTCCAGCGTGGCCGTCTGGCGCCACTCCTCCGAGGGGCGGGCGCGGCCGTCGGAGCCGATCTGGTCGACGCCCCAGTAGAACTCGAGGTGATGGCCATCGGGATCGAGGAATTCGACCGAGACCTGGCAGCCGGCGCGGCGGCGGCCTTCGTAGGTGATCTTCGCCCCGTGTTTCTTCAGGTGGTCGCGGGCGCGGAACACCTCGTCGAGGGTCGCCAGCTCGAACGCGAGGTGATGCAGGCTCTTGTCCTGCTGCTCGCTGCCGCCGCCGACCAGCGCCAGGCAGTGGTGGTCGCCGTTGCAGCGCAGGAACACCATGCCGCCCGGCATCATCGAGCCCGGATAGGTGTCCGAGACCTTGAAGCCCAGCACGTCGGTGTAGAAGGCGGTGGAGCGCGCGATATCCGAGGCGAAGATCACGGCGTGGCCGATTTTACGGACAGCGAAGGGAGGGTTCATGGGGTAGCATCATGGACCCAAGCCAGCCCGAGGGGGAAGAGACATGGCGAAATCACCCAACCAATTGTCGGCCAGCGAAGCGGTCCGGCGCATGGCCGACAAGCGGCTCAAGGCCGTCGACCTGGTCGAGGCCTGCCTCGACCGCATCGACAAGCGCGAAGGCCAGGTCCACGCTTGGGAGGCGATCGATGCCGACGGCGCCCTGAAGCGCGCCGCGATGCTCGACAAGCGCGCCCGGCCGGTCGGCCCGCTGCACGGCATTCCCCTGGCGGTAAAAGACATCATTTCGACCAAGACCATGCCCACCACCTGCGGCTCGCCGATCTACCGCGACCATGTCGTGGGCAGGGACGCCGCCTGCGTGACCCAGCTGGTGAAGGCCGGCGCCATCGTGCTCGGCAAGTCGGTGACCACCGAGTTCGCCGGCGGCCATGCCGGCAAGACGCACAATCCGCACAATCTCCGCCACACTCCGGCCGGCTCCTCGTCGGGTTCGGCGGCGGCGGTCGCCGACTTCATGGCGCCGCTGGGCTACGGCACGCAGACCTCGGGCTCGGTGATCCGGCCCGGTGCCTTCAACGGCGTGGTCGCCTACAAGGGCACCTACGGCTGGGCCGACCTCACCGGCGTGAAGACTTATTCGCGCAGCCTCGATACGCTGGGCTTCTTCGCCCGCGAGGCCAATGACCTCGCCCTGGTCCGCGCCGCCTACGGCCATGCGCCGGCCGATCCGCCCGCTCGTGGTCGCGCGCCGCGTATCGGCTTCTGTCGCACGCGCTGGTGGGACATGGCCGACCGCCCCAGCCAGAAGAACCTCGAGACCGCGGCCAGGACCCTGCGCGCCGCCGGCGCCCGGATGCGTGCCTGGGACATGCCCGAGAGCTGGGATGCGCTGATTACGGCGCATGCCCGCGTCATGACCAAGGAGGCCACGCAGCACTACGGGCCCGAGCGCAAGCGCTTCCCGCACCTGCTGTCGCCCAATCTCACGGCCTCGCTCGAGCAAGGTGACAGCGTGAGCCGGGCCCAGCTCGCCGATGCCAGGAAGCGCAAGCGCCGCGCGCTCGGCAACCTCGCCGAAGTATGGGAGCGTTTCGACATCCTGCTGGCGCCGTCGGCGCGCGGCGAGGCGCCGGCTGGTCTCGGCTACACCGGCGATCCGATCTTCAACCGCTTCTGGACCCTGCTCGGCACGCCCTGCGTGGCGCTGCCGTTCAATTCAGGGCCGTTCGGCCTGCCGCTGTCGGTCCAGCTGATCGGCCCGCACCGCGGCGACGACCAGCTCATCGCCTGGGCGCGCTGGGTCGAGGAACGGCTTTCTTGAACGATCGGCTCCGATTGGGCCTGATCGGCTACGGCGCCATCGGCAAGCACCTCGAAGCAGCCGGCCTCGAGAACATCGAGCTGGTCTCGGTGCTGGTGAAGCGCCCGCGCCCAGATCGGCACCAAGGGGGCAAGCTCACTCACGAGCCCGAGCGCTTCTTCGCGCACGCCTTCAACGCCGTGGCCGAATGCGCCGGCCACGAGGCGGTGCGCGCCCATGGCCAACGGGTGCTGGAGAGCGGCGCGAATTTCCTGGTGACCTCCGTCGGCGCCTTCACCGACAGCGCGCTGTTCGACCGGCTGCTGGCCGCGGCGAAGGCGAGCGGCAGGCGCCTCATCCTGCCGTCGGCCGGCATCGGCGCGCTCGACATCCTGAGCGCCGCCGCCGTGGGCGGGCTCGACAGCGTCACGATCACGGTGCGCAAGGACCCATCGGCCTGGAAGGGCACGGTGGCGGAGAAACTGGTCGACCTCGACGGGCTGACGGCGCCGCACACCGTGTTCGACGGGCCGGTGCGCGAGGGCGCGCGGCTCTATCCGCAGAACGTCAATATCTCCGCCGCCGCCGCGATCGCCGGCATCGGCCTCGACAGAACGCGCGTGGTGATCGTGGCCGATCCCACGATCACGACCCACATCGTCGAGCTCGAAGCCCGGGGCGCGTTCGGCAGCTTTTCGTTCAGGGAAGACGTCGCCGTCAGCGAAGAGAACCGCAAGACCGGCAAGCTCGTCGCCATGGCGATGGTGAAATCCGTGCGTCAGCTCGCCTCGTCTTTGGTGGTGGCGGCCTAGTCGCTGTCTGACGGCGACTAGTGCGATTTCCGATCTGATGGAACCGCGAGCGGTTCCATCAGATCGGAAACGCTTCAACGGCAGACCTTAGCTGCACCGGGCACATCCCGTCCGGCTGAGTCCAGCCGAACGGAATGTGCTCTAGTTTTCCGGCTTGATGTTGAAGTCCCGGATGACCTTGCCCCACTTGGCGCGGTCCTGGGCGATCTCCTTGTCGAAATCCTCCTTCGAGCCGGTGACGATCTGCAGGCCGTTGTCGGCGAACTTCTGCTTCACCTCGGGCGCCGCCACCGCCTTGGCAATCTCCTCGTTCCAGCGCTTCACCAGCTCGGGCGACATGCCGGCCGGGCCGACGATGCCGAACCAGTTGTGGATGACGAAATCCTTGAGCCCGGTCTGCGAGATCACCGGCACCTCGGGCAGCAGCGGCGAGGCGGAGTCGGCGCCGTAGCCGATAGCGCGCAGCCCGCCGCCGCGGATCTGGCCCATGAACTCCGGCATGTTGCCCCACATCAGGTCGACCCGGCCGCCGATCATGTCGACGATCGCTGGCGCGCCGCCGCGATAGGGCACCTGCGTCAGCTTGGTGCCGGTCAGCGCCATGAACAGCGCGCAGGACAGCTGCTGGCTCGAGCCCGAGCCCACGGTGGCGCAGGTCACCTTCTCCGGATTGGCCTTGGCCGCCGTCTGCACGTCCTGCCAGGTCTTGAACGAGGTGTCGCGGCCGACCACGAGGACGTTGTAGACGCTGGCCACGTTGCCGATGGTCACCAGGTCCTTGTCGATGTCGACGTTGGTTTTCACCATCTGCGGCAGCACGGTCATCATCGCCATCGAGGCGAGCAGGATCGTGTGGCCGTCGGGCGGCGACTTGGCGGTATCGGCGGCGGCGATCATGCCCGAGGCGCCGGCCTTGTTGTCGACCAGCACCGTGCGGCCGAGCTGCCTGGTGAGCTGCTCGGCCAGCACGCGGCCGATGATGTCCGACGTGCCGCCGGCCGGGAAGCCGTTCACGAAGCGGATGTCCTTCGACGGGAAATTCGCCTGAGCCAGCGCCGGGCTGGCCATCATCAACGCAAGTGCAATCAGGCAACGCTTCATCTCTTCCTCCCGTCGATCAGGCGACTTTGTATTTCTTCAGGATCTCGCGATCGATCTCGATGCCGAGACCGGGGCCGGTCGGCACATTCACGATGCCCTTCTTCTGCTCGATCGGTTGCTTGGCCAGGTGATCGCGCAAGGGGTTCGGCGTCTGCTCGAACTCAAGCATCGGCGGCATCGGCCGGAATGCCGGCGGTTGGTCGGGCAACGCCGCCAGGAACTGCACCGTGGCGGCCAGGCCAATGGTCGAGCCCCAGGCATGCGGCACGCATTCGACGCCGAACGCCGACGCCAAGGTCGCGATCTTGCGGCACTCCGAGAAGCCGCCGGCGGCGCACAGATCGGGCTGGACGATGTCCATCGCCTTGCGGGCGATCACGTCGCGGAAGCCCCAGCGCGTGTAGTCGTTCTCGCCGCCCGCCACCGCCATGTCGAGCGCGCGCGTCACCTCGACGTAGCCGTCGTGATCCTCGGGGCTGATCGGCTCCTCGAACCACAGCACGTCGTGCTCCTCCAGCATGCGGCCGAGCCTGATGGCGTTGGGCACCGAGAAGCAGTGGTTGGCGTCGACCGCGAGCTTGACGTCGGGCCCGATCGCCTTGCGCACCGCGCCGACCCGCTTCGCATCGAGCTTCAGATCGCCCAGCCCGATCTTCATCTTGATCGCCCGGAAGCCGTCGTTCTTGAAGGCGAGCGCTTCCTCGACCGCTTCCTCGACGAGATGGTCCATGTCGATGAAGTAGAGACCGGTCGCATACGGGATCACCTCGCTGCGGTAGGCGCCGCCGATCAGCTTGTGCACCGGCTTGTCCACGGCGCGACCCATGATGTCCCACAGCGCGATGTCGATGCCGGAGATCGCCGAGATCGCCATGCCTGTCGTGCCGTAATCCTTGATCCTGTTGTAGAGGTCTTCCCAGATCGCCTCGACGTCGAACGGATCGCGGCCGATCACGCGGGCCTTGTACTGCGTCTCCACGAAGGTCTTGGCGACCGCGGCCGGTCCGTAGCATTCGCCCCAGCCGGTGATGCCCTGGTCGGTCGAGATCTCGACGAGGCACGTCGACCGCGTGCCGTAGACCCAGCCGCGCGCCGACACGAACGGCTTGTCGACCTTGCATTGCAGGACGTGGCAGACGACGTCGGTGATTTTCATGGCGCGACGCTGCCATCCGACCGGAGAAAAAGCCAGAGCACGTTCCGAGGAGCGGTCTGTTCGAGCGTCTCGTTACCGGAGCGCGATCAGCATGTTCCCGAGATCGTCCTGTCGAACCTGGTCGCCCGGCTCGACGACGGTCGTGCAATCGAGCTGCTCAAGGATGGCCGGTCCGTCGAACACGGCATCCTTCGGCAGCCGATCACGCGCATAGACCGGCGTGTCGCGCCAGCCGTCGGCGAACCAGACGCGGCGCGTGCCGGTTTGTGATGCCGCGAGGGTGGGCGCGCGATCCGTGCCGGCGAGAGCGGCGAGCGACACTTCAGGGCGCACGCCGATCACAGCCGTATGCAGGTTGACCAGCACCGGCGGGATTTCCGCCAGCTCGATGCCGAAGCGCCGCCAGTAGGCCGCGGCAAACGCCTTGTGCAGGTCGGCGATGGAAATGTCCGCGCGGTCGACGGCGACCGACAGGATATGGCTCTGCCCCGCGAACTGCATGTCGGCGGAGTGGACGTAGCGCAGCTCGCGCACCGGCACGCCCTCGCGCTCGATGGTCGCCTGCCCCTCGGCCGACTGCTCGGCGTAGATCCGGGCCACCGTCGCATCGTCGAGCGCCGACAGAGGCTTGTTCACCGTGCGCACATAGTCATGACGCACGTCGGCCACGACGCAGCCCAGCGCATTGGTGATGCCCGGCCGCGCCGGCACCAGCACGGTCGGGATCGCGAGTTCGCGCGCCAGCGCCGTGGCGTGCAACGGACCCGCGCCGCCGAAGGCAAAGAGCGCGAAGTCGCGCGGATCGTGGCCACGCGATAGCGATACCAGGCGAATGGCGCCAGCCATGCGGTCGTTGGCGATGCGCAGGATGGCCGCTGCCGCGGCTTCGGCGTCGAGGCCGAGGGGCTTGCCGATCTTGTCCTCGATCAGCCCGCGCACGTGGTCGAGCGTCACCGGATGATCGACGCCCAGAAGCTTGTCGGGATTGAGCCGGCCCAGCACCAGGTTGGCGTCGGTGATGGTGGGCTCGGTGCCGCCGCGGCCGTAGCAGATCGGGCCCGGCCGTGCGCCGGCGCTCTCCGGCCCGACCCGCAGCATGCCCGCCGAATCGACGGACGCGATCGAGCCGCCGCCGGCGCCGATCGTGTGCACGTCGACCATCGGCACGTGGATCGGCATGGCATATTCGAGCTCGAGCTCGCCCGAGACCTGCGGCACGGCGCCCTCGATCAGGCCGACGTCGGTCGAGGTGCCGCCCATGTCGTAGGTGATGAGGTCGGGATGGCCCGAGACGCGGCCGGTGTAGGCCGCCGCCATCACGCCCGAGGCCGGGCCCGACATCACGGTGTTCACGGCCGCGCGCGCGATGAGCTGCGAGGAGATCGTGCCGCCGTTGCCCTGCATCACCAGGATGTCGCGGTCGAAACCCTTGGCCGAGAGTTCGATGCGCAGGCGCGTGAGATAGCGGTCGAGCACCGGCTGGACCGAGGCGTTGACTGCCGCCGTCACGCCGCGCTCGAACTCACGGTACTCCGAAAGGATGGCATGGCCCGCCGTCACATAGTCGTTGGGCCACAGACCGCGCACGATCTCGGCCGCGCGCTTCTCGTGCACCGAATTGATGTAGCTGTGCAGGAAATGAATGACGACGGCCTCGCAGCCCAGTCCCAGCAGCTTCTTTGCGGCGTCCGCCACCGCCGCCTCGTCGAGTGGCACCAGCACCTTGCCGTCGGCATCCATGCGCTCGGGCACTTCCAGCCGGTATTCGCGCTCGATCAGGGGTGCGAAGGTGCCGCGCAAGCCGTAGGCCTGCGGGCGCGTGCGGCGGCCGAGCTCGAGCACGTCGCGGAAACCCTGGGTGGTGATCAGGCCGACCCGCGCGATCTTGCGTTCGAGCAGCGCGTTGGTGGTCGTCGTCGTGCCGTGCACCACCGCCTGCAAGGTGGCAGGATCGATGCCGGCCGCGGCGAGGGCCGCCATGAAGCCGATCGCCTGGTTGTCGATCGTCGTCGGCACCTTGGCGAGCTTGACCACACCCGTCGCCGAATCGATGGCCAGCAGGTCGGTGAAGGTGCCGCCGACGTCGATGCCGACGGTGAGCGTGTGAGTTTGCGGGGATTTGGGCGGGGCCATGGGTCAAACCGAAAGATACTGTTCGCGAAGGGAAGCGTTGGCGGCGAGTTCGGCCATCGACCCGCCGAAGCGGATCTGGCCCTTTTCGATGATGTAGGCACGGTCGGCGATGGCCTCGCAGAAATGCAGGTTCTGCTCGGACAGCACGACGCACATGCCCTCGCTTTTCAGCGCGCGGATGGAATGCGCCATCTGCTCGACGATGATCGGCGCCAGCCCCTCCGACGGCTCGTCGAGCAGCACGCAACGCGGGTTGCCCATCAGGGTGCGGGCGATCGTCAGCATTTGCTGCTCGCCACCCGACATGCGCCCGCCCGGCCGCTCGCGCATAGGCCCGAGGTTGGGGAAGAGCGCGAACAGCCGGTCGACGTCCCAGCGCGGCGCGCCGTCGCGCGCGGCCTGGCGGCCGACCTCGAGATTCTCCATCACCGACAGGTCGGTGAAGATGCGGCGCTCCTCCGGCACGTAGCCGAGGCCGAGCCGGGCGATGCGATACGGCGGCAGGCGGTCGATGCGCCGGCCGCCGAACGTCACCTCGCCCCCGGCCGGCGGCACGAGGCCCATGATTGCCTTCAGCGCCGTCGACTTGCCGGCACCATTGCGGCCAAGCAGGGCCACGACCTCGCCGCCGTTGGCCGCGAGCGAGACGCCCTGCAGGATATGGGCGCGGCCGTAGAAAGCGTGCAGGTCGTTCACCGCGAGCATCAGTGGGCACTCCCGAGATAGACCGCACGCACATCGGGGTTCGTGCGCACTTCCTCGGGCGTGCCGCCGGCGATCAGCACGCCGCGGTCGAGCACGACGATGCGGTCTGCCTGGCCGAACACCACGTCCATGTCGTGCTCGGTGAACAACACGGCGATGCCGCGCGCCCGCGCGAGCCCGGCCGTCAGCTCCATCAGCGCGATGCGCTCGCGCGGCGCCATGCCGGCGGTCGGCTCGTCCATCAGCAGCAGGCGCGGCTGGTTGGCCAGCGCCATCGCCAGCTCCACCCGCTTCAGGTCGCCATAGGCCAGCACACCGCACGGCCGCGTCGCCTGGTCGAGCATGCCGACTTGGTCCAACAGTGCATCCGCCTCGGGAACAAGCGCCACGCCGAAGCGCGACAGCAACGACCTCAGCTGGCCAGCGTGGCTGTAGAGCGCCATCTGGACGTTCTCGCGCACGCTCAGCGAAGAGAAGGTCGCGGTGATCTGGAAGGTGCGGCCGACGCCCAGCCGCCAGATGGCACGCGGGCTGAGGCCAATGATATCGCGCCCGCCGAGCCGCACGACGCCGTTGTCGGGCGCGAGCTGGCCGTTCAGCATGTTGAAGCAGGTGCTTTTGCCGGCCCCATTGGGGCCGATCAGCGCCAGCAGTTCGCCCGCGTCGACGGCAAAGGACACGTCGGCGACGGCCTGCACGCCGCCGAAGGCCTTGCGCAGCCCCTCGACCCGCAACACCGCACTCACGCGGGCCTCCAACGCGCATAAAGCGCCTTGAGGCCACCCACGAGCCCCTGCGGGAACAGCAGCACGATCAGCAGAATCACCAGGCCGAGGCCCGCTCGCCAGAAATCGGTTTCGCGCGCCAGCACGTCGCGCAGCCAGGTGAAGGCCGCCGCGCCCACCACCGGGCCGACCAGCGTGTCGACACCGCCCAGCAGCACCATGACCAGCCCGTCCGTCGACTGGCCGATCGAGACGACGGAGGGCGAGATGCTGCCCTTGGAGAAGGCGAAGACCGCGCCCGCCAGCCCGGCCAGGGTGCCGGCCAGCACGAACGCCGCCCACTGGAAGCCGCGCACGTCGATGCCGATGGCCTCGGCGCGCAGCGGCGAATCGCGGCTGGCGCGCAGCACATAGCCGAACGGCGAGAACAGCACGCGCCACAGCAAGGCGATGCCGGCGCCGCACAGCGTCAGCGTCACGTAATAATAGACGTTCTTGTCGGCGAGCCAGGCCGACGGCCAGATGCCGACCATGCCGTTGGAACCGTCGGTCAGCGCGTCCCATTGGAACACGATCGACCAGCTGATCTGCGCGCAGGCCAAGGTCAGCATGGCAAGGTAGACGCCGCTCAGCCGCACACAGAACCAGCCGTAGACCACCGCGAACAGGCCGGCGCAGAACGGCGCCAGCACCAGCGCCGCCTCCATTGGCAGGCCGGCGCGCTTGAACAGCACGGCGCCGGCATAGGCGCCCAAGCCGAAATAAGCGGCATGGCCGAACGACACCATGCCGGCCGGTCCCATGATGAAGTGCAGGCTGACGGCGAACAGCGCAAAGCAGGCGATATCGATCAGCACGACCGCGACATACTGATCGGCGACCAGTGGCACGACCGCGAACAACACAATCCAGAGGACGGAGAAGCGCCAGCGCGGCGGGCGGAGCGGCGGCGGCGCCTCGCCGGCGGCACGCGCCAGCGCCGACGGCTTGCCGAACAGCCCGTAGGGCCTGGCCATCAGCACGACCCCCATGATGACGAACTCCGCCACCAGGGTGAGCTTGGAGAAGCCGAGGCCGATGCAGAAGGCCTTGGCGACGCCGATCAGCACCGCGGCCAGCAACGCGCCGCCCAGGCTGCCGAGGCCACCGACGACGGTGACGACGAAGGCGTCGGCGATGACGGAGAGGTCGAGATCGAGGTTGGCGGGCTCGCGCGGGATCTGCAGCGCACCGCCCAGGCCCGCCAGCACGGCGCCGACAAAAAACACCGAGGTGAAGAGCCAAGCTTGGTCGACGCCGAGCGCGCCCACCATTGCGCGGTCCTGGGTCGCCGCCCGCACCAGCGCGCCCCAGCGCGTGCGCCGCAGCAACAGGTGCATGACGGTCAACACCAGCGGGCCGATGGCGATCAGCAGCAGGTCGTAGACGGGAATGCGCTTGCCCAGGATCTCGACCGCGCCGCTCAGACCCGGCGCGCGCGGACCGACGAGATCCTCGGGCCCCCAGGTAAAGAGCGCGGCATCCTTGATCACCAGTACGACCGCGAAGGTGGCCAGGAGCTGGAACAGCTCGGGCGCGCGGTAGATACGCCGCAGCACCAGCACTTCGATGACGACACCGACGATGCCGACGGCGAGGGCGGCCAGCACGACGGCGGACCAGAAGCCGAGCGGCGTGCGGCCGAGCGCCGCGATCAGGCTGTAGGCCACGTAGAGGCCCAGCATGTAGAGCGAGCCGTGCGCGAAGTTGACGATCCGCGTGACGCCGAAGATCAGCGACAGGCCGGCCGACACCAGGAACAACGACGAGGCGGCAGCCAGCCCGTTCAGCAACTGGATGAGGACGGAGGCCAGGCTCACGCGCTAAGCCGTCGTCTCGACCGGAGCGCGAAGCGCCAAGCGGAGAGACCTCTTTTGCATCTGAAAGATCCCTCGGCTTCGCTCGGGATGACGGCGGCTACGCCGCGGTCAGTTCGCCGGCCGCATCTTCTTTACGTCGGCATCGCTCGGCAGCGCGTCCTTGCCGTCGACGAAGCGCCAGTCGGTCATGATGCCCTTGCCGTCCTTCAGCCCGATGCGGCCGACGTAGGCGCCCATCGTCGACTGATGGTCGAGCGCACGGTAGGTCACGGTGCCGAACGGCGTGCCGACCTGGAGGCCGGCCATCGCCGCCACCAGCTTGTCCTGGTCGAGCGCGCCCGCCTTCTTGATCGCGGCCGCCGCCGACATCACCGTCGAATAGCCGACAACGGAGCCGAGCCGCGGGTAGTCCTTGAACTTCGCCTGGTAGGCGTCGAGGAACTTCTTATGCTCGGCTGTCTTGATATCGTACCAGGGGTAGCCGGTGACGTACCAGCCGACCGGCGCCTCGTCCTTCAGCGGATCGAGATATTCCGGCTCGCCGCCCAACAGGTCGAACACCTCGACACCCTTGAACAGGCCGCGCTCGGCGCCGGCGCGCACGAACTTGGCGAGATCGGCGCCGAACAGCGAGGAGAAGATCGCATCGGGCTTGGCATCGGCCAGCGCCTGTACCACTGCGCCGGCGTCGATCTTGCCGAGCGTCGGCGCCTGTTCGGCGACGAACTCGACGTCGGGCTGCTTCTCCTTCAGGAGCTTCTTGAAGGCCGCAGTCGCCGACTGGCCGTACTCGTAGTTCGGATAGACGATCGCCCAGCGCTTCTTCTTGAGCTTGGCGGCGTCGGGGATGAGCATCGCCGTCTGCATATAGGTCGAGGTGCGCAGGCGGAAGGTATAGGCGTTGCCCGCATCCCACACGATCTTGTCGGTCAGCGGCTCGGCAGCGATGAACAGCGTCTTCTTCTGCTTGGCAAAGTCGGCGACGGCGAGGCCGACGTTCGACGGGAAGGTGCCGATCAGGAAGGCGACCTTCTCGCGCGTCAGCAGCTCTTCGCCGGCGCGCACCGCGTCGGCCGGATTGCCGTTGTCGTCGCGGCTCACGACCTCGATCTTGCGACCGAGCACGCCGCCCGCGGCGTTCACCTCGTCGACGGCGAGTTCCATGCCCTTCTTGTAGGGATCGAGGAAAGCCGAGAAGACCTTGTAGCTGTTGAGCTCACCGATCTTGATCGGCTCCTGCGCACTTGCCGGCGAGATGAGAGCCGGCGCCATGAAGGACAAGGCAGCCAGCGCTCCGGCACCGGCGAGCAGACGATTGCGGGTCAGCATGAAATCCCCCTGTGAAAACCGTTGAAATCCCGTCCAGGCCCCGACCTTAACACCCTCTCACGACGCAAAAGAAGAGCGCGCCTGGATGCCCCAGTGGCCCGCCTGGAGGGTGACGATGTAGATCGTCTCGAAGCGGCCGATCACCGAGCCGTCGGCGCGGAAGCGGCTGAACTTCACCTTGAGGTGGACCTTGTCGGCGCCGACGTGGATCGGCGTGCGCTCGTCCCACTGGCTGCGCGCCCAGTCGTCGCCGGCGCGGGCAACGAAATCGACGAACTTGTAGTCGCCGTGGTTGGGCCAGACGACGACCTTGCCGCCGGGAAGCCGCACGTGCGGGAAGTTGCAGGCGGCGTTGACCGCGGCCTCGTCGCCGAGGTTGAGGCCGGCCATGTAGTCGTCGAGGGCGCGCAGCGCCTCTTGCAATGGATCGCTCATCGCTGGCCGTCTCCCACCTTGATGCCGTCCGGCGCGAGGCCGCCGACGCGCGCATGCGGCCGCCCGCCTATCGCCGCCGCGACGATGAACACGATCTCGTCGGGCCGCGGCCCGTCGGACACCGAAAATTCGATCGAGTCGAAATGGCTGCGCACGTAGGCCGCCGTCACATGGTGCAGCGGGATGTCGATGCGCGCACCGGCCGCCGCGACCTTGACCGTCGAGGGCACGATCGACTTGGCGCCTCCCATGGCATGACGGATGCCGAAGCCCGACGGCTGATGCCAGAGCGCGGCATGCTCGAGCTCGCCCGCGATGCCCACGATGACACCCTTGCCGTAGGCCTCCAGTTCGGAGCCCTTGGCCCCCAGGATCTTCATCACGCGTTCGGTAAGATCGACGGCCAGCGGCTCGAGCTCCTTCATCATCGGCTGGATATCGGCCGCGTGCCGGCCGGCGTAGGGATTGGCGATCACCCCGCCCACGACCGCCTTGGTCACCGGCCGGTCGAGCCGCGGCCCCCCGTCGTGATGCGTCTCCTCGACGAGGCTGACGTATTTCCGCAGCTTCACCAGCTCGCTCATCCCGCCTCCGCCTGCGCCAGCGCGCCCTGCCCCTCGATGCGCCACCGGCCCTGCAGCGACAGCGCCGCCGCCTCGATCAGGCCGGCGCGCTGCAACCGGCGCGCCGCGGCGGCGCCGCGTTCGAGTGCGGTGTCGACGACTGCCACCGGAAGAGCGCCGACGGCAACCGTCACCTGCAGCCCGCCGAGATCGGAATCGGGATCGAGGGTCGTGGCCGCCTGCCGCACGATCAGGTGATGGTCGGCATCGACGGCATTGGCCACGACGGTGGCCGCCGCGTCGGCGGCCGCAGCGTCGCGCGCCAGCACGGTGACGGCGTCGGCGATGCCCCGCGAGAACGACCGCCCGCCCCAGCCCGAGGTGGCGATGCCACGCACCGGCCGGTCGTGGGTCAACAGCGCATGGCCGTCGAGCGCATGGACGAAAATGCCCGCGCGCAGTTCGTGGCCGGGCGCCAGATGAAAGGCGATGTCGCCGCCGTTGTTCACATAGGCCTTGTCGAGCGCGCGGCCGTCGATCATCGCGGCCAGGATCTCGTCGGCCACCGAGCCGGCCACTGCCGCCATCGGCGTGATGTAGACGACACGATGGGGCCATACCGCCCGGGCCATGCGCCGCGCCACCGGGCCATGCAGCAGCGGATGGGCCACGCCGACCGGGCGGCGCAGCACCGGCAGCTCGCCGGCCAGGGTGGACAGAATATCGCCAAACCGCGCGAAGGCTTGGGCATAGGCCGCCTCGACCTCGAGCGGCGCTCCGAAGGCCTCGATGACGAGGTCGATCGGCCCGTGCTGCAGGTGCAGGCGGCCGTCACGCAGGCGGGTGGCTTGCGGGCGGCTCATTTGTCGACCCGCACCTTGGTGCCGCGCAGCACATCCTCGAGCGACACCGCGCGCGAGGCGTAGCCGCCGAGCGCCGCGTAATCGTCGGCGCGCAGGGTGAATTCGATCGGCGCCACGAGCGCCGGCGTCGGCACGTAACCGAAGCTCTTCTCCGGCATCTTCGCCACGTCGACCATCAGGGTGATGCCGCCGCCCGGCCAAACGTAAGCTGGCACGCCCCCCAGGGTGACCTTGGTCAGCGCGTCGCGCACCGAGCGCGTGAGCCGCACGGGGTTCTCCGTGACGCCCGCGCGTAGCGAGCCGCCGGCGCCACACATGAACAGCACCGTGCACAGCGCGGGCTCGCAATTCTCGGCGATGCGCTCGACGACCTTGCGCACCGGCGCGGGCATCGGCGCGGGCTGGGGTTTCAGATCCTTGTCGAGCTCGAACCACGCCGAATGCTCGCCCGTGGTCGAGACCATCAGGAGCTTGAGGCCGGGCCATGCGGTCTTGGGATCGATCCTGTCGATGATCTCCAGCGGATCGGACACGTCGGTGCCGCCCCAGCCCAGCCCGGGCTCGGCCACCTGGAAATAGCGGCCCGGCGTCGAGCGGCGGCCGCGTACGCGGATGCCGGCAGGCTTCATGTCGAGGAAGGCGCCGCCCTGGTGCTCGCTCAGCACGCCGGTGATGTGGTCGTCGACCACGATCACCTCGTCGACATGATCCTTCCACTGCGGCGCGAACATGCCGATGGCGGCCGAGCCGCAGCCCACGCGCATGCGCTCCTCCCGCGTGCCGTTCACAATCGGCGGCTTGTTGGCCTGGACCACCACCGTCGAGCCGTCGTCGATCGACAGCTCGACCGCCTCCCGGGCGCAGAGCGCCAGCAGCGCCTCGCAGGTGATCACGCCCTCTTTCTTGCTGCCGCCGGTCAGGTGATGCACGCCGCCGAGCGACAGCATCTGCGAGCCGTACTCGGCCGTGGTGACGTGGCCCACCGCCTCGCCCTTCACCCGCACCGCCGCCTGCTCGGGACCGAGGTAGCGATCGGTGTCGATCTTCACCTTGACGCCGCAGTAGCTGAAGATGCCCTCAGTTACGACGGTGACCATGTCGACGCCGTCATGCTTGGACGAGACGATGAACGGCGCGGGCTTGTAGTCGGGGTAGGTCGTGGTGGCGCCGATGCCGGTCACGAACGCGCCCTCGCCTTTGCCCAGTTCGCCCGCCCACGAGCTGCTGCCCTCGACGAAGGCGACCCGGGCGAGATCGGGCCGGGCCAGCAGCACCAGCGGATCGACCCTCACCAGCTTGCCGTCCTCGTTGGCGTAACGGTCGCAGGCGCCGGGGCGGCCCGGCCGGATGCGGCAGAGCACCGGGCAAGCGTCGCAGCGCACGATGCCCGCACCACGTTCGGCCTCCGACAGCGAGATGTCGTCGCTCATGCGCTCCCCTTCAGGGCCCCAAGCGCCAAAATGGCTTCGCGCAGCCGGTGCGGCAACAGTGGAACGCGCTTCACCCGTACGCCCGTCGCCTGGTGAACGGCGCCCAGGATGGCGGGCGCCGTCGGCACCAGCGCGGGCTCGCCGATGCCCTTGGCACCCGACGGACCCAGCGGCTCGCGATCCTCGATCAGGATGCATTCGATTTGCGGCACGTCGCCGATCGTGGGGATCAGATAGTCGTGCAGGTTCTCGGTGCGGCCGGGCAGATACTCTTCCATCAAGGCGAGGCCCAGGCCTTGCGCGATGCCGCCCTCGATCTGGCCCTCGACCAGGGTCGGGTTGATCGCCTTGCCGACGTCATGCGCGGCCACGATGCGCAGCACCTTGACCGTGCCCAGCTCCAGGTCGACCTCGACCTCGGCCATTTGAGCGGCGAAGCCGTAGGTCGCGTAGGGGATGCCCTGGCCGTCCTTGTCGAGCGGCGTGGTCGGCGGATCGAACGTGCCCTCGCCCAGTAGCGGGCCGACCTTGGCGAGGTCGAGCGTGCGCCCTTCGGCGCCGTCGCGCACCGTGAGCGAGGGGCCGTCGAGCGTCAGCACCGCATCGGCGCCGGCGTTGGCCAGCCGCAAAATCTGTTGCCGCAAATCCTGGCCGGCGCGCTCGGCGGCCTTGCCCGACACGAAGGTCTGGCGCGAGGCCGAGGTCTTGCCGGCGTCGGCGGTAAGATCGGTGTCGCCGGTGACGAGCCTGAACTGCGCGGCGGGCAGGCCGAGCGCATCGGCGGCGATCTGGGTCATGATCGTGTTGCTGCCCTGGCCGATGTCGAGCGCGCCACTGTAGAGCGTGAGTGTGCCGTCCGCCGCGAGCCCGATCCTCATGCGCGAGGGGTTCGACATCGAGGTGTTGCCGATGCCGTACCACATGCAGCCGATCCCGACGCCGCGCCGCTTGATGCCGTCCCCAGCATTGAACGCGGCGACTTCGGCCTGCGCCTTCTGCCAGTGCGGGCGCAGTGCTTCGAGGCACTGCGCAAGACCGGCCGAGTGCTCGAGCTTCTGGCCGCAGGCCGTCGTGTCGCCGGCGCGCAAGGCGTTGCGGTGGCGGAACTCCAGCCGGTCGATCGAGAGCGTGTTGGCCAGCGCGTCCATCATCGCCTCGTGGGCGATGGCCGCCTGCGGCACGCCGAAACCGCGGAAGGCGCCGGCGGGCGGCCCGTTGGTGAAGAACGCCTCGCCCCAGGTCGTGACGTGCGGCACGGCGTAGGGGCCCATGGCATGGACCGGCACGCGATTGGCCACGGTCGGCCCCCACGAGGCATAGGCGCCGGTGTCGAAGGTCGCCGTCACGTCGCAGGCCACGAGCTTGCCGGCCGCGTCGCAGCCGAACTTCGCCTTCACCCGCGCCGGATGGCGCTTGGTCGAGGCCGCCATGCTCTCGGGCCGCGTATAGACCAGCGCCACCGGTCGCCCGAATTCCGGGCCGAGCTTCCACGCCGCGATCGCGATCAGCGGCTGGACCGACAGGTCGAGCTTGCCGCCGAAGCCGCCGCCGCAGGCCGTCGGCACGATGCGCACTGCTTCGGGCTTCAGCCGCATAACGCTCGCGATCTCGTCGCGGTCCATGTAGGGCGTCTGGGTCGTGGCGTGGATCTCGATGCGGTCGCCGACCCGCCGCGCCCAGCCCGCCTCGGGCTCGACATAGGCATGCTCGACGAAAGCCGTCTCGAAGGTGCCTTCGGCGACGACCGCGCAGCGCGCGAAGGCGGCCGCGGCATCGCCGGTGCGCACGCCGCCGTCGAGCAGCAGGTTCCGGGGCTTGTCGGCCTGGACCAGCGGCGCATCCTTCGTCATGGCGGCGTCGACCCCGAGCAGCGGCGGTTCGGGCGTCCAGGCGATCGGCACCTCGCCGTCGCGGATCGACAGCACCGTCTGGCGCTCGCCGACCAGCGCCACGACAGCCTCGCCGCGATAGCGCACCAGCCCGTCGGCCAGCACCGGCTGGTCCTTGATGTCGGGATAGATGCCGTAGCCATTGAACGGCACGTCCGTGGCGGTCAGCACAGCCACCAGCCGGGCGCGCAACGGACCAAGGTCGCCCAGGGTGAAGCGCGCGCGGGCATGCGGCGAGCGCACGACCCGGATCCACAGCGCATCGGCGGGAATACCGTCGGCGCCGAATATGTCAGCCCCTGTGACCTTTGCGTGACCGTCGAGGCGCGGCAGGCGCGCGCCGACCGCGGCGCCGGCGGCGGCGGTCGCGAGATCGGCCGGCACGGCCGCCGCCATCACCGCGTCGACGATCTTGGTGTAGCCGGTGCAGCGGCAGAGCACGCCCCCCAGCCCATCCTCGACCTCGGTCCGGCTCGGCCGCGGCGTCGCTTCGAGAAGATCGCGCGCGGCCATCAGCATACCGGGCGTACAGATGCCGCACTGGGCAGCACCATGGGCGAGGAAGGATTTCTGCAGATTGTCGAGGGTGTCGCCCCCCGTCCCTGGGGTCGCCAGGCCCTCGACCGTCTCGACGGCGCGGCCCTCGACCTGGCCCATCGCCACCAGGCAGGCACAGACCTGCTTGCCATCCAGCCGCACCGTGCAGGCGCCGCAGTCGCCCGCGTCGCAGCCGATCTTGGTGCCGATCAGGCCGAGGTCGTCGCGCAACGCCGCCGCCAGCCGCGTCGTCAGCACGCCGTCCCAGCCGGCCGCCCGGCCGTTCAGGGTGAAGACCACCTTCATGCCGCGAACCCCTGCAGCAGCCGGCGCAACAGGGTGAGCGCCACCTCGCGGCGATAGCCCGCGCTGCCACGCACGTCGTCGATCGGCTGCAGCAGTGCCAGATGCGCGGCCGTAACCCGCGTGCCCAGCGAAGCGTCGAGTGCCACGCCGGCGAGGGCCGCCTCGAGCGCCGGAAGGCGCTGCGCCACCGCCGAGCAGGCGCCGACGGCTACGCGCGCACGGACGATCCGGCCCCCGGCGATCTCGAGCGTGGCGGCCGCCATGGCGATGGAGATCACCAGGTAGCGTCGGGCGCCCAGCTTCACGAAGGCGCTGCGGGCCTCCCGCGCCGGCTTTGGCACATGGAGGGCGACCACGAGCTCGCCGGGCAAAAGCACCGTGCGGCGGTTGCCGGTGATGAAGGCCGCGAGCGGCACGCGACGGGTGCCGGTGCGGCTCGCGATCTCGACGTCGGCGTCGAGCGCCAGCAGGGGCGGCACGCCGTCGGCCGCCGGCGAGGCGTTGCACAGGTTGCCCGCGAGGGTGCCGGCATTCTGGATTTGCCGGCCGCCGACCTCGACCGCGGCCTGCTTCAGCCCGTCGAACAAGGGTGGCAGGGGGGCCGCGACCAGCTCGCCCCAGCTCGTGGTGGCGCCCAGCCGCCAGCCCTCGGGACCGGCCGAAATGCCCCGCAAATCCGCAATGGCGCTGATATCGAGCACGTCCTCGTCGATCGAGCGGCCGACCCGTGCCGGATAGAAATCCGTCCCGCCGGCCAGCACGGTGAACGGTCGGGCCAGCGCGCCGAGAGCCTCTTCGAGACGGTGAGGACGGAGGTATTCGGCCATATCGTTCGTGTACGTACTATTAGGGCGAAGGGCGGGCCGTCGGAACGCTACGCATTAATCAGGCGATCTTGGACAGGAGCTCAAGGAGCTGGCGCTGCTCGGCGGCGTTGAGCGGCTTCAGCGTCTCGCGCGACACCGCCGGTCCGTTCATCAGGAGCTTGTTCACGATGTTCTGGCCGCCGGTCGTGAGACTGAGCAGGGTGCGGCGCGCATCGCCGGGATCGGGGCGCGAGTCGACGAGACGGCGATCCTTGAGACGGCGCACGACGCCCTGCATCGTCGCCTTGTCCATGCCGACGAGTCGGCCGAGCAGATTCTGCGAGAGCTCGGTGTACTCGTTCAGCTTTACCATGGACGAGTACTGGGTCGGCGTGATGTTGGGATCGCCGATATTGACCTGGAAGATGGCCGACGCGCGCTGGTGGGCGCGACGCAGCAGGTATCCGACTTGCTCCTCTATGCGGTAGGGCCGCGGCGATGCGCTCGGCACCATCTTCGGCTCTTGCTGCTTCTTCGCAACGTTCCGCATTGCCCCCCGCCTCTTCTCGACTTCTTGGCTACACCGACTGCGCGCATTGCACAACGGCCTCGATAAATTTCCGGCTCATTCGTCGCGTAACAGGAGAATCAGACTCCCCCTTGACTCATGTCCGACGAGAGTGCAGCGCGAGACGAACAGTCCAACGCAACCCCTCCAAAGGAAACGCACTCATGCCCGGCGCGCTGCACGGCATTCGTATCGTCGACCTCACGAACATCATCCTTGGCCCTTACGGCACGATGCTGCTGGCGGATCAGGGCGCCGAAATCATCAAGGTCGAGGCACCCGAAGGCGACATGGTCCGTCACATCGGCAAGCCCGGCAAGACGCCCGGCATGGGCCCGACCTATCTCTACGTCAATCGCAACAAGCGCTCGCTCTGCCTCGACCTCAAGAACAAGGAGGCGCGCGCGGCGCTGCTCAAGGTCGTGGCGACGGCCGACGCCTTCGTCCATGCGCTGCGGCCGCAGGCCATCGAGGGATTGGGGTTGGGCTACGAGGATATCCGCAAGATAAAGCCCGACATCGTCTATGCCGGCGCCTACGGCTTCTCGGCCGACGGTCCTTACGGAAAACTGCCGGCCTACGACGACGCCATCCAGGCCCGCTTCGGCATCGCCGATCTGATGGGCCAGGCCGCAGGCGACGACGTGCCGCGCTATCCGCCGACCATCCTGGCCGACAAGACCTGCGGTCTTACCTTTGCCTTCTCCGTCCTCTCCGCCCTGATGCACCGCCAGCGCACCGGCGAAGGCCAGTTCGTCGAGGTGCCGATGTTCGAGACCATGACCGCCTGGCTGATGGTCGAGCACCTGTGGGACCGCACCTTCGACGACGAGGGTCAGGTCGGCTACACGCGCCTGCTCGCCCGCACCCGCAAGCCGTTCCGCACCTTGGACGGCTGGATGGCGATCCTGCCTTACAACGACAAGCACTGGCGCAACTTCTTCGAGATCGTCGGCCGGCCCGAAGTGCTGAAAGACCCGCGTTATTCGACGCTGAACGCCCGTTCACTGCACATCGCCGACATGTACGCCATGGTCGAGGCGCTGGCGCCGACCAGGACCACGTCGGAATGGGTGGCGCTGCTCGACAAGGGCCAGATCCCCAATGCGCCGGTGCTGCGCCCGGCAGACCTGTTCGACGACCCGCACCTGGTCTGGCGCCAGCTCTTCAGAAAGTACCCGCATCCCAGCGAGGGCGAGATCATGATGGTCGAGCCGCCGATGCGCATGAGCAAGACCCCGCCCGCCATCCGCAGCATGGCGCCCCTGATGGGCGCGGATTCGCGCGCCGTGCTGTCGGAAGTCGGAATCGGCACCGCCGAGATCGACGCCCTGAAGAAGGCCGGCGCCCTGATCGAGCCCTAAGCCATCCCGACGGCCAGCTCGGCGGCGGCGAGGTCCTCGAGGGCGGCGCCCACGGACTTGAAGAGGGTGATCGTGGTCCGGTCGCCGGCCAGCCGGCCGGTCTGCTGGCCGCGCGCCAATTCCGCCAGGTCGGCGATCACGTCGTCCTCGTCGATCGTGCCGTTGGCCAGCGGCTGGACGATGTCGCCCGCCTCCCTGAGCGCGCCGGCGCGCGTATCGACATAGACGCGGGCGCGCCACACGGCCTTGTCGTCGCTCTCGCGCATCTGTGGCGTGTAGGCGCCCACCAGGTCGAGGTGCTGGCCCTCGCCCAGCCAGTCACCCTCGACCAACGGCGTCTTCGAGAGGGTCGCGCACGACACGATGTCGGCGGCACCCACGGCCTGCCGGCGATCGGTCACGGCGCGCACGGCGACCGCGCGGCCGAGTGCCGCCGGCAGCGATCGGGTGAGTGCCTGCGCAAGTTTCTCCGCCTCCTCCGGCCGGCGGCCCCAGATCGCGACCTCGCGGATCGGCCGCACCTTGGCGTGGACGCGGATGAGATGCGGCGCCAGTGCGCCCGTGCCGATCATCAGCAGGCGCGAGGCGTCCTCGCGCGCGAGGTAGCGCGCGGCCAACCCCGAGGCGCAGGCGGTGCGCCGCTTGGTCAGCATCGTGCCGTCGAGCAGCGCCAGCGACTGGCCGGTCTGGCCGTCGAGCAGCAGGTACTGGCCGTAGATCGAGGGCAGCGACTTCTTGCCGTTGTCGGGGAACACCGTGACGATCTTCACGCCGACGCGGCCAGAAAGACCGCGCGTCCACGCCGGCATCAGCAGCAGCATGGCGTCGGCCGAGCCCGGGCCGACCGGCTCCCGGATCGTGTGATGGTGGCGCGTCGGCATCTCGCAGCCGGCGCGGAACAACGCGTCGAGCCGGTCGATCAGCGCCTCATCGTCGAGCGCGGCATCGACCTCGGCGGCGGACAGGCTCCTCACGCCGAGGGGCTGCGCGCCGTCGGCGGCAGGAGTTCGGGCGCCACCAGCGCGCTCTGGCGATCGATCGACCGCTGCTCGCGTTGATCGCGCAGGGCCGGGCCGGCCGGCGCGGGCGGCGGATTATGGCTGGCGATGGTCTCGCGCAGCCGCGTGTTCTCGCGATCGAGGCGGGCGGCCTCGCGGCCATGATCGCGCGCGCGGCGGCGATGATGGCGACCCGCCCACCAGCCGAGCCCGAGGCCGGCCAGGATGCCGACCAGCAGCACGGCGATGATCACCAGGTAGAGCGGCGTCACCACGACCGGGGGCAGCGGCCACAGGCCGAGCTGGACCGGCTGGCGGTTGCTGACGGCCAGGAGCACGCCCACCAGGACGAACACGGCGAAGAGGATGCGGGTGACGAATTTCATGCGGCCGCCAGCATGACACGGCGCGCGCCCGGAAATCGAGACGCGAGACGCCTACTTCTTGTCGCCGTCGGCCGGCCCGGCCGGCGCCATGCCGGCAGCGCGCTGGGCTTCCTTGTTCAGCCGGTCACGCAGGTCCTTGCCGGTCTTGAAATAGGGCACGCGCTTGGAGGCGACCGCCACCTGCTCGCCCGTGCGGGGATTGCGGCCGGTACGCGGGTCGCGCTTCTTCACGGAGAAGGCGCCGAAGCCGCGCAATTCCACGCGATCGCCGGTCGCCAGAGCCTTGGAGATCTCGTCAAAGACCGTGGCGACGATCCGCTCCACATCCCTTTGATAGAGATGGGGATTCCGGGCCGCCAGGCGGGCAATCAGCTCCGACTTGGTCATTGGCGCAATAATAGCGCAATAAACCGGTCCCTTCAACTAAGCCCTTGAAACGAAAAGAAAAGCACCCGGACGGGGCGGAAATCGCCGTGGCCAGCGGATTCTTCCGGTGGATTCCCCACGAAAAAGGGCCGGTCCCTGCGGACCGGCCCTTTCCCCGATGGTGGGGTCGGAAGACCTATTTGTCGTCGTCCTTCTTCTGGGCCCGGCTGAGTGCGGCTCCCAGGATGTCGCCCAGGCTGGCGCCCGAATCGGACGAGCCGAAGTCGGCCATCGCCTTTTTCTCCTCGTCGAGCTCGCGCGCCTTAACCGACAGCACGACGCGGCGCGAGGCCTTGTCGATGTTTGTGATCTTGGCGTCGAGCTTGTCGCCGATGGCGTAGCGGTCGGGACGCTGCTCGGAGCGATCGCGGCTGAGCTCGGACTTGCGGATGAAGCCCGGGATGCCGTCCTGCACCGTGACGTCGATGCCGTTGTCCTGGATGCCGGCCACGATGACGGTGACCACTTCACCCTTCTTGACGCCGTCGCCGACCTTCTCGAACGGATCGTTGGCGAGCTGCTTGATGCCGAGCGAAATGCGCTCCTTCTCCATGTCGACGTCGAGAACCTTGACCTTGACCTGGTCGCCCTTCTTGAAGTCGCGGATCGCCTCGTCGCCGGCCTTGTCCCAGCTCAGGTCGCTGAGATGGACCATGCCGTCGATATCGCCAGGCAGGCCGACGAACAGGCCGAACTCGGTGATGTTGCGGACCTCGCCGTCGATCTCGGTGCCCGACGGGAACTTCTCGGCGAAGCTCTCCCACGGGTTGGCCATGCACTGCTTGAGGCCGAGCGAGATGCGGCGCTTGGACATGTCGACGTCCAGCACCATCACTTCGACTTCCTGCGAGGTCGCCACGATCTTGCCGGGGTGCACGTTCTTCTTGGTCCAGCTCATCTCGGAGACGTGGACCAGACCCTCGACACCGGGCTCCAGCTCGACGAACGCGCCGTAGTCGGTGATGTTGGTGACGCGGCCCTTGAGCTTGAGGCCGACCGGGTACTTGGCACCCGCGCCGTCCCACGGATCGCTCATCAGCTGCTTCATGCCGAGCGAGATGCGCTGCGTCTCGGAGTTGAAGCGGATGACCTGCACCTTGACCTGCTGGCCGATGGTGAGGGCTTCCGACGGATGGTTGATGCGCTTCCAGGCGATGTCGGTGACATGCAGGAGGCCATCGACGCCGCCCAGATCGACGAACGCGCCGTAGTCGGTGATGTTCTTGACGACACCGTCGAGCACCTGGCCTTCGGACAGCGCGCCCATCAGGCGGGTACGGTCCTCGGCGCGGGTCTCTTCCATGACGGCGCGACGCGACACGACGATGTTGCCGCGGCGACGGTCCATCTTGAGGATGGCGAACTGCTGAGCCTGGCCCATCAGCGGGCCGACGTCGCGCACCGGGCGCACGTCGACCTGGCTGCCCGGCAGGAACGCCACGGCGCCGGAGAGGTCGACGGTGAAGCCACCCTTCACGCGGCCGAAGATGGTGCCCATGACGCGTTCCTGATCGGTGAACGCCTTCTCGAGAACGGTCCAAGCCTCCTCGCGGCGAGCCTTCTCGCGCGACAGGACGGCTTCGCCTTCCTTGTTTTCCATGCGGTCGACGAAGATGTCGACGATGTCGCCTTCCTTGACCTCAGGCGCGGCGCCGCCGTTCGAGAACTCGCGGAGCGCAACACGACCTTCGGACTTGAGGCCGACGTCGATGGTGACGAAATCGTTGGCGATACGAATGATAAGGCCTTTGACGACCGTACCTTCGAAGCTCGTCGAACCGCCGAGCGATTCGTCGAGGAGTGCTGCGAACGCGTCGCTGGACGTGTCGTTCGCGGGTTTGCGGAGGGCGCTGCCCTTGGCCATGAATTACTCTCCATCATCGATCCCGGGCGAACACTGCCGCCCGTCGGCCAACCGGTTAAGTCCGGCGGATCCACTGCCTGAAACACCACGTCGGGACGACTCGTCCCGGCGCAATCGCCGCTAGAAGTCTTCGGTCCGCCGGCGGCGACTTATGGCCCTGCGGATCGAAAGCCCTTGCGCTCGATGAATGCCAAGGCCGCGGCGAAAGCCGCATCGGCATCCATGTCGCTGGTATCGAGAAGCCAGGCATCGGGTGCGGCCACAAGAGGTGCTGCCGCCCGTTCGCTGTCGCGACGGTCCCGCTCCGCCATCTCGGCAAGAACGCGCGGTTTTATAGTGTCGGCCCCCCGCGCCCGCAACTCCTGATACCGGCGCTCGGCCCGGGCCTCGGGCGTGGCCGTCACGAAGAGTTTCACAGGTGCGTCGGGGCAAATGACCGTGCCGATATCGCGTCCATCGAGCACGGCTCCCGGCCCCTTGGATGAGAATTCTTTCTGAAATTTCAACAGATTAGCGCGAACCAAGGAGAGTGCCGCCACACGCGAGCCTTGCTGGCCCGCCTCGTCGCCCCGCAGCTCGGGATTGTCGAGGTCCGCTGCCCGGAGCCCGGCCGCGACCTCATCCGGCGGCCGGCCGGTCCGATAGGCCGCCCAGCCGACCGCCCGGTAGAGCAGGCCGGTGTCGAGATGGGGCAGCCCGAAATGGGCGGCCAGGCGCTGGGCCAGGGTGCCCTTGCCCGAGGCCGAGGGGCCGTCGATGGCAATGACGAGGCGTTCGGTCACGTGTCGGCGCTCATGCGGGACCTATTTTTGCCCCGAGCCCGTTCATCAACGCCGCGAACCCCGGAAAGCTGGTGTCGATCGGCGAGCCGTCGTCGACGGCGACCGGTTGCTTGGTGGCAAGGCCCAGCACCAGGAACGACATGGCGATGCGATGATCGAGATGCGTGGCGACCAGCCCGCCGCCCGGCGGCGACCCGCCGACGCCATGCACGACCAGCGTGTCGGCGCCCATCTCGTGCTTCACGCCGTTGGCCGTTAGACCCGCGGAGACGCTCGACAGGCGATCGCTTTCCTTGGCGCGCAACTCGGCGAGGCCCAGCATGTGCGTCGTGCCGTCGGCGCAGGCCGCGGCGACGGCCAGGATCGGATACTCGTCGATCATCGTCGGCGCCCGTTCGGGCGGCACGGTCACGCCCTTGAGGCCGCCGCCCTTGACGTGCAGGTCGGCCACGGGCTCGCCGCCGACCTCGCGCTGGTTGGCCAGCACGATGCTCGCGCCCATTTCCTGCAGGGTCGTATAAAGCCCGGCCCGCAGGGGATTCATGCCCACGTTCTCGACCACGACGTCGCTGCCGGGAAGGATGCAGGCGGCGACAACGGCGAAGGCGGCGGACGACGGATCGCCCGGCACGACGATGTCGCGGCCTTTCATCTCGGGCCAGCCGACGACGGTGATGCGCTTGCCTCGGCCACCTTCGACCGAGGCCACACGCACCTCGGCGCCGAAGTGGCGCAGCATGCGTTCGGTGTGATCGCGCGTCGCCTCGGGTTCGATCACCGTGGTCTCGCCCGCGGTGTTGAGGCCGGCCAGCAGGATGCAACTCTTCACCTGCGCCGACGCCACCGGCAGCGTGTATTCGATCGGCACCATCTCGTCGGTGCCGACGATGCAGAGCGGCATGCGTCCGCCCTCGCGCGACACGAAGCGCGCGCCCATGCGGCCGAGCGGCTCCATCACGCGCTGCATTGGTCGCCGCCGCAGCGAGCCGTCGCCGGTCATGAAACTTGTGAACGGGTGGCTGGCCAGAATGCCCGACAGCAGCCGCGCCGAGGTACCGGAATTGCCGAGGTCGAGCACCCCGTCCGGCTCGCGCCCGCCGCCGACACCGAATCCGCGGATCCGCCAGACCGGACCCTCCTGGACAATCGTGGCCCCCAGGGCCCGCAAAGCGGCTGCCGTGCACAGCACGTCCTCGCCTTCCAGGAGGCCGGAAACCACGGTTTCACCCAGCGCCAGGGCGCCAAACATCAACGCGCGGTGGGAAACCGACTTGTCGCCGGGCGCCCGGACACGGCCGCTGAGGCGGGGAACCGGGTGGGCAATCAGTTTGGCCGGGGAGGCTGAACCGGACAGGGCATGCTCCATTTGCGACAGGCGCCCTCGTACCATGCCGGAATTTGGTTTTGACAGGGTGAAAACCCCATGACATACGCGCTCCCTCGCGGGCACGAGGCCCGATTTCAGCGAAATTTCCGGGAGAACCAGCGTGGTCAAGGCATCCTGGGGCACCAAGCGCACCTGCCAGAACTGTGCAGCGCGCTTTTATGACCTCAACAAGAGCCCCATCAAATGCCCCAAGTGCGGCCGTGAGCACGATCGGGAGGACTTCGTCAAAGTCCGCCGCGGTCGGCAGACGGCAGCCCAGGCGGCTGCAGCCGCAGCAGCCGTTGCCGCCGCCGCCAAGGCCGCGGCGGCCAAGAACAAGAAGCTCGAGGACGCGGCGGAGGGCGACGATCTCGCCGATACCGAAGCCGACGCGATCGAGGACACCGACGACCTGGCCGATGAGGCCGACGACATCGAGGTCGCGGTCGAGGACGACAAGAACGACCGCTAAGGCGCGATAGCAGCTATCGCGCCTACCAGACGCGGTTGCCAAGGTGCGAGGCACGAATTATACCTCGCGCCGCCATCAGGATTTCGGGGCCATAGCTCAGCTGGGAGAGCGCTACGATGGCATTGTAGAGGTCGTCGGTTCGATCCCGACTGGCTCCACCAAGACGATCAGGGGTTTAGCCGAGAGGCTAAGCCCCTGTTTCTTTTCGGCGCCGTGCTAATGCAGCGACGCTTCGACAATGGCACCGGCCCGCGCCGGCGGCAGGGCCGCAACCTGCCGCTCGGCCGCAACCCACGCCGCGACCCTCTGGTTTTCGGCCTGCATCGCAAACATTTGCACAGCCGAAGCAGTGAGCTCCACGGCGATCAGTGAAGCACCCACCATCGTTATTCCGATCAAAAGACCGCGGCCGATGTGCATGTTGCCAACCTCCGCCGCCTCAACGTAACGGCGGAATCAGAAGTTGCACGCATTGACTGCGAAAAAGATGTTCGGTGCAGATCAACCGCTGATCGACGCGTCGATCAGCGCGCCCTGACCGCGCAGCAGGCGCCGCACCGTCTCGGCATCGGCCCGTCCTTCGCCCGCGAAACACGCAGCCGCCACGCCTGCGGCCTGGCCCGTGGCGAACGCCGTTCCCATGACGCGGACGCTGGCCCCGGCTTTTTGATCGGCATCGACCACGCGGCCGGCTGCGAACAGGTTCGGCGTGTCGACGCTCATGAGGCAGCTCAGCGGAATCTCGTAGCAACCCTTGTCGGGCGGATAGACGAAAGTGCTCTCGAACGTCGCGCGATCGTGCCACTCGACGCCCCAGGCGCCGAGCGCGATGGCGTCGCTGGCCTTGCGGCCCTCGACCACGTCGCGCCAGGTGAGCTGGCGGACGGCATCGATGTGGCGCGACTCGCGCGTGCCGAAATTGGGGCCCGTCGAGGCGAGGTAGACCTTCTCGCAGCCCGGCAGGCTGCGGATCGCCTCGAGATAGGCCCAGGCCTGTTCGCGGCCGCGCCGCTCGGCCGCACTGATGCTGCGGCCGTCGCGCGGGTCGTAATCCTCCGAGGCGACGTAGCACACGATGTCGCCCGACAGCGGCAGGCGCGTGACCACGCTCTTGTCCTTGCTGAACGGCCCCCGCCCAGCCGCCCGTGCCGCCTGCACCGCCGCACCGAGCTGGTCGGCAGTGATCGTCACGTCGTTCGGGATGCCGCCAAAGCGCGTGCCCAAGGTGCCGAGATTGACGGCGCCATCGTTGCCGTAGCGCGTCGCTGCCCCCGCGAGCCAGGCGAGGTCACCCTCGCCGCTGGCATCGACGAAGGCCTTCGCGGCGATCGCATGGCCGCCGGCATGGTCGTGCCAGGCGATGGCCACCACGCGATCGGCCTGGCGCGTGGCACCGGTGACGAAGGCGTGCAGCAGGACCTCGACGCCCGCCTCCTCGCACAGCCGGTCGAGCACGCGCTTCACACCCTCCGGATCGAACACCACGAACACGCCGCGATGGCGTTGCGGCAGCGTGACCGCACCCAGCCGGCGCAGGCCGGCCAGCACCTCGTCGGCGATCCCGGCGACCGCCTGGCGCGGCGTCTCGCCCAGGGTGTAGAGCCCGCAGTAGGTCAGCACGCCGCGCAGGGTCGAGGCCCCACCGAGGCAGCCCGCCTGCTCGATCAGCACCGTCCGCGCGCCGCAGCGCGCCGCGGCAATGGCTGCGGCGACCCCTGCGCTGCCGCCGCCGACGACGGCGACGTCATAGGCATCGGCCGCCATGTCAGTTCACGCGGATATTCTGCGTCTGGATGATCTTGGCGAGCATCGAGGTCTCGGTCTCGATGCGGCGCGCGAAGGCGTCGGCCGGCAGCGCCGCCACGTCCCAGCCCTGGATGAGAAGCTGCTTGCCGACTTCGGGCGTGCGCACGATGTCGATCACCAGCTTCTCGAGCTTCTTGCGGTAGGCCTCGGGCATGGTCGAGGCCACGGCAACGCCGACCCAAACCTCGATGTCGAGATCCTTGACGCCGAGGTCGGCGAGCGACGGCACGCCCGGCGCCAGGTCGCTGCGATGGCTCGACGCCACGGCCAGCGCCACCACCTTGCCGGCGCGGATCTGCGGCATGGCGAGGCCGGCCGGGATCAGCCCGACGTCGACCTCGTCGCTGGCGAGCGCCTGCAGCACCTGCGGGTTGCCCGGATAGGGCACGTGCGTGGGCTTGGTGCCGAGCCGCGCGCTCAGGATCTCCATGCCGAGATGGCCCATCGAGCCCACGCCCACCGAACCGTAGTTCAGCTTGGCGCCCGCGGCGGCCAGCGCCTTGAGGTTGGCCTTGTCCTTCCAGCGCGGCGCCAGGGTCAGGACCAGGGGCCCGGTGCCAACGAGGCAGACCGGCGCGAGGTCCTTGTGCGGATCGAAGGTGAGTGCCGGGTTGAGCAGACGCGCGATCGTGAGGTTGAGGTTGATCATCACGCCGACCGTGTGGTCGTCCTTGGCCTTGGCCACGATGTCGGCGGCGATGTTGCCGCTGGCACCGGGCTTGTCCTCGACGACAACCGGCTGGCCGACCTGCCTGGACAAAGGATCGGCGATCGTGCGGGCGATCAGGTCGGGCGTGGAGCCCGCCGAGAAGCCGACGACGAAGCGCAGCGGGCGGTTGGGCCACGCGGCCGCGGCGCCGGTCTGTGCGTGGACGGTGCGGCTGGCAGCGAGCGCGGCCGCGGCGGAAGCGAGGAAAAGGCGTCTGTCGATCATTGGGCCTTTTATCACGTCGCGGGTTCAGGTCGAACCGCCCGGACCCGACCTGACAAAATGACGCCGCAGGCCACGATATCGAGGGCCGCCGCCAGCAGGAGCGGCACGCGGTAGCCGTCGAAGGCGTCGTGCAGCAGGCCGTAGAAGCTGGGGCCGAGGCCGGTGCAGAGCTGGATGGCGCACGAGGCGATGCCGTAGACCGCGCCAAAGGAGGCGGCGCCAAACTCGCGCCGCACGACGATCGGCGACAGGGTCGTGATGTTGCCGATGGTGGCACCGAACAGGATGCTGGCGCCGATCATCGCCGCCGGCGCCGGCAGGATCGCCTGCAGCACCAGCGCCGCCGCCGCGCACACCAGCACGAGGGCCGCCGTCACACGCGCGTCGATCTGGTCGGCGAAGCGCGACAGCAGCAGCCGGCTGACCAGCGCGGAGACCGCCGTCGCCGAGACCGTGGCCGAGGTGCCGGCCGCGCCCAGGACACTCGACAGCATTGTCACCTGGTGGGTGACGAAGCCCACCTGCACCAGCATGGCGATCCCGAAGCCCGCCATGACGCTGCGCAATGCCGCGGTGCGCAGCGCCTCGGCCCGCGTCCAGCGCGCCGCCGGCCGCATCGCGTCGGCGGCGGGGCCGGTCTCGGCGCCGTCGGGCAGCAAGCCGATGTCCTGCGGGCGGTGCTTCATCACGAACCACGAAAGCGGCAGCAGGACGGCCAGCGCCACCAAAGCGGCCGCCGTCGTCGTCCAGGCGAAACCCAGATGCGCGATGCCGAAGAGCAGGATCGGCACGCCCGTCATGCCGCCGACGCTGGCGCCCAGCGAAGCGATCGACACCGCGCGACCCTGGTATTTCTCGAACCACGGCGCCAAGGTCGTCGCCACCGCCGTCGTCGACAGGCAGGCCCAACCGATGCCCATGACCAGGAACGCCGCATAGGCCTGCCACGGCACCTCGACATAGCCCATGCCGGCGACGCCCACGCACAGGGCGACCGTGCCTGCCGCGAACACCGGGCGCGGCCCCAGGCGCGCGATGACCCCGCCCACCGGAATGAGCAGCAGCGCGCTCACCACGTAGAACAGCGTGATCGCGCCGGACACCAGCGCGGTCGGCCAGCCCTTCTGCTCGACGAGCTGATGCAGGTAAACGCCCGCCCCGAACAGGCCGAGCGCATTGGCGAACAGGGCCGCGACGACGCAGACGGCGACCATGCGCCAGCCATGGAAAAGCCCAGTCACGAACAAAGCCTAATCATGGGCCCTGTTAGCACGGCCGCCGACCGGGATACTTCGACCGCGGCCGAAGCAATATCCGGCCCGCTGGACTAACGGCCCGGCGCACCCTATCTCAAGGTCCAATTTTCAGGGGTTTCCCCGGAGGTTTTCATGGCCCTCATCGCATCCAAATCGGCGCAAGTGCCCGTGACCGTGCTGACCGGCTATCTCGGCGCCGGCAAGACCACGCTGCTCAACCGGATTTTGAGCGAGCAGCATGGCAAGAAATACGCCGTGATCGTCAACGAATTCGGCGAACTCGGCGTCGACAACGACCTCGTGGTCAATGCCGACGAGGAAGTCTTCGAGATGAACAACGGCTGCATCTGCTGCACCGTGCGCGGCGACCTGATCCGCATCATCGAAGGGCTGATGAAGCGCAAGGACAAGTTCGACGGCATCCTGGTCGAGACGACCGGCCTGGCCGATCCCGGCCCCGTCGCGCAGACCTTCTTCACCGACGACGACGTGAAGGCCAAGACGCGCCTCGACGCCATCGTGACGGTGGTCGACGCCAAGCATTTCCTCGGCCAGCTCGGACAGGGCACCGAGGCACAGGAGCAGGTGGCCTTCGCCGACGTGATCTTGCTCAACAAGACCGACCTGGTGAGCGCTACTGACCTCGAGAAGGTCGAGGCCAAGATCAAGGCGATCAACCCCTACGCCCGCATCCACAAGACCGAGAAGAGCAAGATCCAGCTCGACGCCATCCTCGACAAGGGCGCGTTTGACCTCAAGCGCATCCTCGAATTCGAACCCGACTTCCTCGAACACGGCCACGACCACAACCACGAGGAAGAGGTGAAGAGCCTGTCGATCACCTCCGACCGGCCGGTCGACACCGACAAGTTCCAGAAGTGGATGGGCGCGATCCTGCAGATCAAGGGACCGGACATCTTCCGCAGCAAGGGCATCCTGTCGATCGACGGCGCGCCCCGGCGCTACGTCTACCAGGGTGTGCACATGATGATGGACGCCGACTGGGGCACGCCGTGGAAGCCGGGCGAGAAGCGCGCCAGCAAGCTGGTCTTCATCGGCCGCAACCTCGACGGCGACAACCTGAAGCGCGGCTTCGAAGACTGCCTGAAATAAAAACGTGAAACTCGATCTCGGCAATCCGGCGTGGCGCAACACGCTGCCGTCCACGCGCTCGGTCGTCTCCGATGCGCCGGTCGCGGCCTGTGCCTTCAGCCGTGACGGCGCGACCGTCGGTTTTGGCCTGGGCGACGGCCAGGTCCGCCTGCTGCCAACCGACATAAAGCAGCCGGCATCGGCTGTCGCGGAACCCGTCCATAAGGGCGCGGTGCTATCGCTGATCGGCGATCCGCTGGGCGACGGCTTCGTCTCGGGCGGCGACGACGGCCGCCTGGTGCGCGTCGCACTCGGCGGCGGCGCGACCGAGATCGCCCACCAGAAAGGCAAGTGGATCGACAAGCTGGCGGGCCATCGCGCAACGGGCGCGATCGCGGCCTCCGTCGGGAAGATGGCGCTGGTGGTCGACAAGGCAGGAGACGTGCGCGAGTTCGGCCCGCACCAGAGCTCGGTGGCCGCGCTCGACTTCAGCAAGGACGGCAGCCGGATCGCCGCCGCGCACTACGACGGCATCACGGTGTGGAGCATCGGCCCCAGCGGCACCGCCGTCACCCTGCCGCCGCGGCGCTTCGCCTGGCGCGGCAGCCACGTGGCGCTGAAGTGGAGCACCGACGGCAAGTTCATCGCCACCGGCACGCAGGAGAACGACATCCACGTCTGGCGCATCGCCCAGGCGACCGACATGCGCATGCAGGGCTATCCCGCCAAGGTGAAGTCGCTGTCGTGGTCGGCCGACGCGCGCTGGCTCTACACTGCCTCGCAGCCGGTGTTCACCGCCTGGCCGTTCGCCGGCAAAGGCCCCGAAGGCAAGCCACCGCTGCAGTTCGGCGAGGAAGGCGCGGGCCTCCTCACCGTCGTCGCCGCCCATCCCACGGCCGAGTACGTGGCCGGCGGCTACGACTCGGGCGAGCTGCAGGTGGGCGACATCAAGACCCGGCGCTCGGCCGTGCTCAAGATGGCGAACGGCGCGGCCATCACCTGTCTCGCCTGGTCGCCCGACGGCGCCTCGATCGCCGCCGGCAACGACACTGGCGACATGCTGGTGATCGACCTGCGGCGGTGAGGCGTGAGCAGCTTGCTCCCGTTCGTGTCGCCGGGCCTCGCAATCTGGCTGATCGCCGCGGCCGCCACCGCCTGCGTGGTGGTGCGCCCGTTCGGCTGGCCCGAAGCCCTCTGGGCGGTCGCCGGAGCAGTCCTTCTCGTGGTGCTGCAACTCCTGACGCCGCAGGAGGCGTTGGCCGGCGTTGGCCGGGGAACCGACGTCTATCTCTTCCTGATCGGCATGATGCTGCTGTCGGAGATCGCGCGCGAGGCCGGCCTGTTCGACTGGCTGGCCGCCCACGCCACGCGTCGTGCCGACGGCTCGGCGACCCGGCTGTTCCTGTTGATCTATGGCGTGGGAACCTTGGTGACGGTCTTCCTGTCGAACGACGCGACCGCCGTCGTGCTGACTCCGGCGGTTGCCGCGGCGGTGCGGACCGCGAAGGTGAAGAACGCCCTGCCCTACCTCCTGATCTGCGCCTTCGTGGCCAACGCGGCCTCGTTCGTGCTGCCGATCTCCAATCCGGCCAACCTGGTGATCTACGGCAGCCACATGCCGTCGCTGCTGCACTGGCTGCCGCGCTACGCCGCCGCGTCGGTCGCCTCGATCGTCGTCACCTATCTGGTGCTGCGCTGGACGCAGCGCGGCCCATTGCAGCAATCCGTCGAGACCGACGTGCCGCAACCGCGCCTGTCGCGCGGCGGCCACGTCGTGGCGCTCGGCATCGCGGTGACGGCGGTGGCGTTGCTCGTCGTGTCGGCGATGGATATTCCCCTTGGCCTGCCGACGGCGATCCTGGGTGTCGCCACGGCGATCGTCGTGCTGATCGCCGAGCGCAGGACGCCGTGGCGGACCTTGCGCGGTGTTTCCTGGAGCGTGCTGCCGCTGGTCGCCGGCCTGTTCGTGGTGGTCGCCGCACTCGGCAAGACCGGCGCGACCGGCACGCTGTCGTCGGGCCTGCAGGCACAGGCGGCACACTCGATGGCGCTCGCGAGCTGGGGCGCCGGCATCGTCGTGGCGATTGCCAGCAACCTGATGAACAACCTTCCCGTGGGATTGATCGCCGGCAGCGCCGTGCAGGCCGCACACGTGCCCGAGCCGGTGATCCGCGCCGTGCTGATCGGCGTCGATCTCGGCCCCAACCTTTCGGTCACCGGTTCGCTGGCCACGATCCTGTGGCTGGGCGCGCTGCGCCGCGAGGGCCATCGCATCGGCGCCCTGAAATTCCTCGGGCTGGGCTGCCTCGTCATGCCGCCGGCGCTGGGCCTTGCCCTGGCGGCCGCGTGGTTCCTCGGGTGACATTCGGGCGCGCAATATTATCGCGCGAAGGGGAGGAGGGGGGGGTGGCGAAATAGGGGACGAATCGCCAGAAACCCTTATGCCATCGGCATCGAAGGCGTCCCCTGCCGGAGGGGACGATTTTGCTTCTAGTAGCGCGGCACCAGCAGCCGGTTCGAGGCGAAGCACAGCATGCCGGCCAGTCCCATGGCCATGGTCATCGGCGCGATCGTGCCGTCGAGGGTCTGGCCGACGACGGCGCCGAAGATCGCGCCCATGCCGAACTGGATCACGCCCATCAGCGACGACGCCGTGCCCGCCATGTGCGGGTAGCGCTGCAGCGCCAGCGCCGTGGAGTTGGGGGCGATCATGCTGATGGTGGCGATCTGCGGACCGAAGCAGAGCAGGAACGGCCACATGCCGATCGTGCCGTAGCGCGCCTCGATCAGGCCGAGCACCAGCGCCGCAGCGCCGCACACTGCCGGCACGATGACGGCGTAGCGCAGGATGCGATCGGCCCCGAACACCGGCACGAATTTGGCATTGAGCAGGCTGCCGATCGTCATGAACGCCACCATGCCGCCGAAGATCAGACCGTAGGCGCGCGGCGCGATGCCGTAGCGCTCGATGAACACGAAGGGCGACCCCGAAAGGAACGACATCAGCGCGGAGAACTGGAAGGCGCCGGTGAAGGCGTAACCGATGAACGCCCGATGGCGCACCAGCTCGCCGTAGCGCTTGAGGATCGCCGAGAGGTGCAGCGGCTGGCGATACTCCGGGCGCAGGGTCTCGGGCAGGCGCAGGGCGGCCGCGCCAAGGGCGAGCATGCCGATCCCCGCCAGCACCCAGAAGATCGCGCGCCAGCCCAGGAACCACAGGACCTGGCCGCCGATCAGCGGCGCCAGCATCGGCGCGATCGAGGTGCAGGCCATCATCAGCGACATGGCGCGCGCGGCCTGGTCGCGCTCGGCCAGGTCGCGCACCATGGTGCGGGCCAGCACGACGCCGCCGCAGGCCGCCAGCCCCTGCAGGAAGCGCAGCAGGATGAGGTGACCGGCCGACGCCGCCAGCACGCAGCCGAGACTGCACAGGACGTAGATCGCCAGCCCGCACAGGATCACCGGGCGGCGGCCGAAGCGGTCGCCGGCCGGGCCGTAGAAGATCTGGCCGAAGCCGAAGGCGATCATGAAGGCCGACAGGGTGAGCTGGATGTCGCCCATGCTGCCCTTGAGGTCGACCGCGATCACCGGCAGCGCCGGCAGGTACATGTCGATCGACAGCGGCGTGAAGGCCGAGAGCAGCGCCAGCAATGCCAGCAGCATCGGTGTCAGGGTCGGGCGCGCTGGCGCAGGGGCGGAAGCGGCGGTCATCGGGCGCGGGTGTAGCAGCCAATCACGGCGCGAGGCCATGCTATAAGCACGCCATGACGTCCCTGCCCGACATGACGGAAATGCAGATCAGGCGGTACGCCCGGCATATCGTGCTGGCCGAGATCGGCGGCACAGGCCAGGCACGCCTGATCGCGGCCAAGGTGCTGGTGATCGGCGCCGGCGGGCTCGGCGCACCGCTCTTGCAATATCTCGCCGCCGCCGGCATCGGCA
This sequence comes from Hyphomicrobiales bacterium, assembly GCA_041691635.1. GTDB lineage: Bacteria > Pseudomonadota > Alphaproteobacteria > Reyranellales > Reyranellaceae > Reyranella. The sequence continues at coordinate 46,692 of JBEPUH010000022.1, read as the reverse complement.
CCTTGGGCGTGATCGACGACGACCGGGTCGACCTGTCGAACCTGCAGCGCCAAGTGATCCACCGCACCGCCGACATCGGCACGGCCAAGACCGAGAGTGCGCGCCGGGCGCTGGCCGACATCAACCCCGAGGTGACGGTGCGAGCCCACACCGAGCGGCTGACGGCGGCCAACGCGGCGCGGATCATCGCCGGCTACGACGTGGTGGCCGACGGCAGCGACAACTTCGTCACGCGCTATCTCGTGAACGACACCTGCTTTCGCCTCAAGAAGACGCTGGTCGCCGCCGCCATCCTGCGCTTCGACGGCCAGATCTCGACCTACAAGGCATGGGCAGGCGCGGGCCATCCCTGCCTGCGCTGCCTGTTCCCCGAGGCGCCGTCCGAAGATGCCGTGCCGAGCTGCGCGCAGGCCGGCGTGCTGGGCGCGCTGGCGGGCACCCTGGGCGCCATGCAGGCGACGGAAGTGACCAAGGAGATCCTGGGCATCGGCCGCTCGCTCTCGGGTCGCCTGCTGATGTACGACGCGCTGGCCGGATCCTTCGACGAGATGGCGATCGCCAAGCGCACCGGCTGCCCGACCTGTGGCACTCCATGAGTGAAGGTGGCCTCTCGATCGTCGTGCGCTCAGGCAAGTACGAGGACGTGCATTACGCCCTGGCGATGGCGGCGGCCGCGGTCGCGGTCAACAAGCCCGCGCTGCTGTTCTTCACCATGGCCGGCATCCGCGCGCTCGCGGGCCCGCCGCCGTCGCTCGAAGACTGGGACCGCGACGCGACCAACCGGCAGCGCGGCGTCGGCGACTTCGAGACGCTGCTGCAGGCGTGCGTCGAGCTTGGCGTGCGCTTCATCGTGTGCGAGATGGGCTTGCGCTCGCTCGCCATCGACCGTACGAGCTTGCGCGCCGACGTCCCGTTCACGGTCGCCGGCATCGTCACCCTGCTGGAAGAAACCAAGCCCGGCATGCATCTTTTGGAGATCTCATGACATCCGCCGCCTTCGACGTGCTGGGAATCGGCAACGCCATCGTCGACGTCATCAGCCGCGCCGACGACGCCTTTCTCGGCAAGCACGAGCTCACCAAGGGCAGCATGATGCTGATCGACGAGAAGCGCGCCGACACGCTCTACGCCGCCATGGGCCCGGCCATCGAGGTCTCGGGTGGCTCGTGCGGCAACACCATGGCCGGCGTCGCCTCGTTCGGCGGCAAGGGCGCCTATATCGGCAAGGTGCGCGACGACCAGCTCGGCGGCGTGTTCGGCCACGACCTCAAGGCGATCGGCGTGTCGTTCGCCACACCGCCGGCGGCGAGCGGCCCCGCGACCGCGCGCTGCCTGATCACGGTCACGCCCGACGCCCAGCGCACCATGAGCACCTATCTCGGCGCCTGCACCGGCCTCGGGCCGGCCGACATCGACACTCCCTTGGTGGGCTCCGCGCAGGTGACCTACGTCGAAGGCTATCTGTGGGACGCGCCGGAGGCCAAGAAGGCGGTGCTCACGGCCTTCGACGCCGCCCACGCCGCTGGCCGCAAGGTCTCGATCACGTTGTCGGACTCGTTCTGCGTCGACCGCTATCGCGACGAGTTCCGCGCACTGATCCGCGACAAGGTCGACATCCTGTTCGGCAACGAGAGCGAGATCAAATCGCTCTACCAGGTCGACACGTTCGAGGCCGCCCTCGAGGCTGCCCGCAGGGAGGCCAAGATCGCGGCGCTGACGCGCAGCGAGAAGGGCTCGGTGGTGATCAAGGGTGGCGAGACGCACGCCGTGCCCGCGGCGAAGGTCGCCAAGGTGGTCGACACGACGGGCGCCGGCGATCTCTACGCCTCGGGCTTCCTGTTCGGCTTCACCCACGGCAAGCCGCTCGCCGAATGCGCGCGGCTGGGCGGCATCGCCGCCGCCGAGATCATCTCCCATGTCGGCGCCCGGCCCGAGAAGGCGCTCAAGGACCTGATTTGAGCCCGACCACGCCCGCCAAGAGCTGGCGCGAGACCGCGGCGATCTACACGCATCCGCGGGTCGTCAGCCTGCTGTTCCTCGGCTTCTCGGCCGGGCTGCCGTTCCTGCTGGTGTTCTCGACCCTGTCGTACTGGGTGCGCGAAGCCAATGTCAGCCTGACGACGATCGGCTTCCTGAGCTGGATCGGCATCACCTACTCGACCAAGTTCGTCTGGTCGCCCGTGGTCGATCGCATGCCCCTGCCGTTGCTCACGCGCTGGCTGGGGCGGCGGCGGTCGTGGATGCTGCTGGCGCAGATCGGCATTGCGGGCGGCCTGTTCGCCATGACGCGATACGATCCCGCCGTCGATCTTTGGTGGATCGTGGCCTTCGCCGTGCTCGTGGCCTTTTCCTCGGCCACGCAAGACATCGCGCTGGATGCCTTCCGCATCGAGGCCACCGACGAGTCGCTGCAGGGTGCGACGGCCGCCACCTATCAGCTTGGCTATCGCATCGCCATCCTGGCGGCCGGCGCCGGCGCCTTGTACATCGCCGCGTTCGCGTCCTGGACAGCCGCCTACCAGACGATGGCAGCGCTGGCCCTGGTCGGGATCGTGACGACCCTGCTGGTTTCGGAGCCGGAGAAGCGGCTGGCGCCGGGCACCGCGGAACGCGAGGGCAAGATCGCGGCCTTCGCCGGACGCCATGCCGGCCTGCCGCCCGCGCTTCTCGAGGCGCTGGTCTGGATCTACGGCGCAATCGTCTGTCCCTTCGTCGACTTCTTCGTGCGCTACCGCTGGATGGCGGTGATCATGCTGGCCTTCATCAGCCTGTTCCGGCTGAGCGACATCGCCATGGGCGTGATGGCCAACCCGTTCTACGTCGACATCGGCTTCACCAAGGAGCAGGTCGCCAACATCAGCAAGATCTACGGCGTGCTGACGTCGATGCTGGGCGCGTTGCTGGGTGGCGTTCTCGTCTTCCGCATCGGAGCCGCGCGGCTGCTGGCGCCGTCGGTCTTCCTGCTGGCGGCATCGAACCTGACTTTCGCCTGGCTCGCCTACGTGGGAAAACCCGATGCGCTGGTGCTCACGGCGGCGATCAGCATCGACAACCTGGCGGGCGGCGTTGCCGGTACCGTCTTCATCGCCTTCCTGTCAGGCCTCACCAACACGGCCTATACGGCCACGCAGTACGCGCTGTTCACGTCGATCATGCTGTTGCCGGGCAAGATCATCGGCGGCTTCTCGGGGTTGATCGTCGACGCGCTGCAGGCGGCGCACTACTCGGCGCGCAATTTCGGCGGCTACGAAATCTTCTTCGTGTATACGGCCGTGCTCGGCGTGCCGGCCTTCCTCCTGGCCATCGTCGTGCGCCGGCATTTCGAAAAAGAAACCCCTCCTTCGCGGTAGAAGGAGGGGAAGGAGAAACGGCTGCGGGGTATAGACCGAGCCGGGGAACCTGCCTGTTCCGGGGCGGGGCGTGGGACGAGCCGGCCGGGAGCAAGCAGCTTTCAGGCACGCCCGGTGGGCTACGGAATCGTGACGGCCAGTGTGGACAATTATCCCTGCGCATCCAGCGCGTAGCCGGCGGCGCGCACGGTGCGGATCAGGTCGGCCTGATCGTCGCCGTTCAACGCGATGCGCAGGCGGCGGATATGGACGTCGACGGTGCGGGCCTCGACGTAGACGTCCTTGCCCCACACCGAGTCGAGCAGTTGCTCGCGCGAGAAGACGCGGCCGGGATGCTCCATGAAGTGGCGCAGCAGGCGGAACTCGGTCGGACCGAGGTGGACCGGCTTGCCGCCGCGGATCACGCGGTGCGCCACCAGGTCCATGACGATGTCGGCATAGTTCAGCGCCTCGTCGGCGAGGGCGGGCCGGATGCGCCGCAGCACGGCGCGGATGCGCGCCACGAGCTCGGTGGGCGAGAACGGCTTGGCGACATAGTCATCGGCGCCGGCATCGAGGCCGCGCACCCTGTCGCCCTCCTCGCCGCGCGCCGTCAGCATGATGATCGGCAGGTTGGCGGTCGCGGTCTGGCGACGTATCTGGCGGCAGACCTCGATGCCCGACATCAGCGGCAACATCCAGTCGAGCAGGACGAGGTCGGGCGTGTCCTCCTGGACCGAGGCCAGCGCCTCCTCGCCGTCGTAGGCGACGGAGACGCGGAAGCCCGTTTGCTCGAGGTTGTAGCGCAGCAGCTCGACGAGTGCGGTCTCGTCCTCGACGATCAGCACGCGCGGCTTCATCGAGGACGTCTGCGTGTCGCGGCGGGAGGGAGCGGCGGTCGTCATGCTCATGACGCACCGGTCGTGTAGAGCGAGCCGCTGCCCTTGGGCCGCGCCTCGGCGAAGGTCTTGCCGGTGCGGCGGAAGCTCACCAGCTCGGCGATGTTGGTCACGTGGTCGCCGGCGCGTTCGATGTTCTTGGCCATGAACAAGAGATGCGTGCAGGCGGTAATCGTGCGCGGATCTTCCATCATGTAGGTGAGCAACTCGCGGAACAGGCCGGTGTAGACCTGGTCGATCTCCTCGTCGCGCTGCCAGACGTCGTGGGCCTTGTCGACGTCGTCGTCGGCGAAGGCGTCGAGCACGTCCTTCAGTGCCGTGCGCACGAGGCGGCCCAGGCGATCGATGCCGGCAACGGCCGACGCGGGCGCCGTGCCGTTGGTCAGCACGATGCCGCGCTTGGCGGTGTTCTTGGCATAGTCGGCGATGCGCTCGAGGGCCGCGGCGATCTTGATCGACGACAGCACGACCCGCAGGTCGACCGCCATCGGCTGACGCAGCGCCAGCAGCTGGACCGTCTGCTGCTGGACCTGGGCGTCGAGCTGGTCGACCCGGGCGTCGGCTGCAATCACCTGCTCGGCGAGCCCGGTGTCGCGTTCACGCACGGCGTCGAGCGCCTTGGCGAACTGGCTCTCGGTCAGGCCGCCCATCTCGTTGATGGTGGCGTTGAGCTTCTCGAGATCCTCGTCGAAACGCTTAAGGATATGGTCGGCCATGTCTTGTTCCTCTTAGCCGAAGCGGCCGGTGATATAGGCCTGGGTGCGCTTGTCGCGGGGCGTCGTGAACAGGTTTGCCGTCGCGTCGAACTCGATGAGATCGCCGAGATACATGAAGGCGGTGAAGTCGGAAACACGCGCGGCCTGCTGCATGTTATGGGTCACGATGACGATCGTGTAGTCCTTCTTCATCTCGTCGATCAGTTCCTCGATCTTGGCGGTCGAGATCGGGTCGAGCGCCGAGCACGGCTCGTCGAACAGGATGACCTCGGGCTTCACCGACACGGTGCGGGCGATGCACAGGCGCTGCTGCTGGCCGCCCGAGAGGCTGAGGCCGCTGGCTGCGAGCTTGTCCTTGACCTCGTCCCACAGGGCGGCGCGACGCAGCGCCTGCTCGACCCGGGCGTCCATCTCGGCGCGCGGCAGCTTCTCGTAGAGACGGATGCCGAAGGCGATGTTCTCGTAGATGGACATCGGGAACGGGGTCGGCTTCTGGAACACCATGCCGATGCGCGCGCGCAAGAGGTTGATATCCTGGCTGGCGTCGAGCAGGTTCTCGCCGTCGAACAGCACCTCGCCGGTGGCGCGCTGGTTCGGATAGAGGTCGTACATGCGGTTGAGGATGCGCAGCAGGGTGGACTTGCCGCAGCCCGACGGGCCGATGAAGGCCGTGGTCTTGTTGGCGTAGAGCGGCAGGCTGATGCCCTTCAACGCGCGGCTGTCGCCGTAGAAGAACTCGAGATTGCGGATCGACACCTTCTCCGGCAAGCCCTCCGTGCCGACAGCGGCGTGCATCACCATCGGATTGGTCGGCGGAGAGGGGGCGGTGGCGGTATCCATGGCTATTTTCTCGCAGTCAGAGAACGGGCGATGATGCTGAGCGCCAGCACGGTCACGGTGATGATCAAAGCGCCCGTCCAGGCCAGCCGCTGCCACTCCTCGTAGGGCGACAGGGCGAACTGGAAGATGACGACCGGGAGGCTCGGCATCGGCGCGTTCATGTTGACGCTGAAGAACTGGTTGTTGAGCGCGGTGAAGAGCAATGGCGCGGTCTCGCCGCTCACCCGCGCCACGGCCAGCAGCACGCCGGTGACGATGCCCGCCCGCGCCGCGCGGTAGGCGATGCGCACGATCATGTGGGCGCGCGGCAGGCCGATCGAGGCGGCGGCCTCGCGCAGCGTGTCGGGCACCAGGTTCAGCATGTCCTCGGTGGTGCGCACGACGACGGGGATCACCAGCACCGCCAGCGACATCGCACCGGCATAGCCCGAGAAGTGACCCATCGGCGCGACCATGATCTGGTAGACGAACAGGCCGACCACGATCGACGGCGCGCTGAGCAGGATATCGTTGATGAAGCGCACGATCGAGCTGAGTTTGTCGTGCCGCCCGTACTCGGCCATGTAGGTGCCCGCCAGCACGCCGATCGGCGTGCCGATCAGCACCGCCAGCACCGTCATCAGGAGGCTGCCGACGATCGCGTTCAGCAGGCCGCCGTCGGAGCCGGGCGGCGGCGTGTCGTGGGTGAAGACGTCGAGCGTGAGCCCGCCGATCCCGTTGACCAGCAGGATGCCCAGGATCAGGACCAGCCAGCCCAGCCCAAAGGCCGTGGCGGCATAGGCCAGCACCTTGGACACCAGGTCGGCGCGGCGGCGGCGGGCGTAGAGCGGATTGGATGCGAATGTCGCCATGGGATCAGCCCGCCCGCTTCTGGATGCGCGACAGCATGTAGCGCGCGGCAGCCAGCACGAAGAAGGTGATGACGAACAGGATCAGGCCGAGCGCCGTCAGCGACGAGGTGTAGAGGTCGCTCACCGCCTCGGTGAATTCGTTGGCGATCGCCGCGGAGATCGTCGTGCCGGGCTGCAGGATCGAGGCCGAAATCTTGTGCGCGTTGCCGATCACGAAGGTGACGGCCATGGTTTCGCCGAGCGCGCGGCCAAGACCCAGCATCACGCCGCCGATCACGCCGACCCGCGTGTACGGCAGGATGACGTGGCGAAACACTTCCCACTTGGTGCAGCCCAGGCCATAGGCGGCCTCCTTGAGCACCGGGGGCACCGCGTCGAACACGTCGCGCGAGATCGCCGTGATGAACGGCAGGACCATGATCGCCAGGATGAGGCCCGCGGTCAGCATGCCGATGCCGTAGGGCGGGCCCTCGAACAGCGACGACAGGCCCGGGATGCCTTCGAACGTGTCGATCAGGAACGGCTGAATATACTTCTGCAGGAACGGCGCGAAGACGAAGAGGCCCCAGATGCCGTAGATGATCGAGGGAATGCCGGCCAGCAACTCGATGGCGATGGCGATCGGGCGGCGCAGCAACTTCGGGCAAAGCTCGGTGAGGAAGAACGCCACCATGATCCCGACGGGCACGGCGATGACCATGGCGATGATCGAGGTGACGAGGGTGCCGTAGATCGGCGCCAGGGCGCCGAATTCCTCGGTCACCGGGTTCCAGACCTCGGTGAAGACGAACGAGATGCCGAATTTCTGCAGCGCCGGCAGGGAGCCGATCACCAGCGCCAGGATGACGCCGCTCAGAATCACCAGCACGAACAGCGCGGCGTTGCGGGTGAGCAGGCGAAACAGGTTGTCGACGACGCGCAGGCGCTTCAGCACCGCCGCGCGCGACGCGCCGTCGTCCGTCCGCATTGCCGTGTCGTTCAAGGCCACTTCAGACACCCTACGCCCCCTCGCTACAGGACGGAGGGGAAGAACGCCAGCCGGCGCCCTTCCCCAGCCCTGCGATCAGTGCGTCAGCGCGAACAGCGGCTTGCCGCTCGCGTCCTTGATGTCGGCGCTCCACATCTGTTGGATGCCGGCGACGACATTGCTGGGCATCGGCACGTAGTCGAGATCCTTGGCCATGCCCTGGCCCTTGGCGTACGCCCAGGCGAAGAACTTCAGCGCCTCGCCGGTCGCCACCGCATCGGGCGCCTTCTTGTAGATCAGGATCCAGGTCGCGGCCGTCATCGGCCACGACGCCGCGCCCGGCTGGTTGGCGAGGATGACGCCGTAGCCCGGCTGCGACTTCCAGTCGGCGTTGGCGGCGGCGGCCTGGAAGGCCTCCGCCGTCGGCGCGACAGTCTTGCCGTCCTTGTTCACCATCTTGGCGAAGGTGAGCTTGTTCTGCTTGGCGTAGGCGTATTCGACATAGCCGATCGAGCCCTTGGTCTGCGCCACGTTGTTGGCGACCCCCTCGTTGCCCTTGGCGCCGATGCCGGCCGGCCACTGCACGGCGGTGTTGGTGCCGACCTTCGTCTTCCAGTCGGGGCTGACGTCGGAGAGGTAATAGCTGAAGTTGTAGGTCGTGCCCGAGCCGTCCGAGCGATGAACCAGGGCGATCGCCTTTGCCGGCAGCTTGGTGCCCGGGTTGAGCTTGGCGATGGCGGGATCGTCCCACTTCTTGATGTCGCCGAGGAAGATCTTGGCGAGCGTCGGACCGTCGATCACGAGTTCGCCCGGCTTGACGCCGTCGAGGTTCACGACCGGCACGATGCCGCCCATGACCATCGGGAACTGAGCCAGGCCCGCGTCGTCGAGCTCCTTGCCCGTCAGCGGCGCGTCGGAGGCGCCGAAGGTCACGGTCTTGGCCTTGATCTGCTTGATGCCGCCGCCCGAGCCGATCGACTGGTAATTGAGGCTGATGCCGGTCTCCTTCTTGTAGGCGTCCGCCCACTTGGCATAGACCGGATAGGGAAACGTGGCGCCGGCGCCGGACAGATCGGCGGCGAACGCCGTCCACGACGTGGCGACCATCGCGACCGTCGCCAGGGCGGCAATCTTGGTGAATTTCACTGAGAACCCTCCTCGTTCAATAAACGTGGATGGCAGTAAGGCGGTTCGGATTCCCTTATATGACCAACATATGACAGTTCGGTGACACACCCCGGCCGGCCTTGGGGGCCGAATCGTCAGGCGGCCGGCAAAGTCACTGTAAAGACGGAGCCTTTTCCCGGCGTGCTCTGGATGTCGAGCCGGCCGCGGTGGCGATTGACCACATGCTTGACGATGGCCAGGCCCAATCCCGTGCCACCGAGGGCGCGCGAGCGGGCATTGTCGACCCGGTAGAAGCGCTCGGTGAGGCGCGGCAGGTGGGCGGCGGGAATGCCGTCGCCCTCGTCGCTCACCGCGACAGCGACGTAGTCGGCGCCGAGCGGCTGCGCGGTCACGCGCACCGTGGTGGCGGGCCGGGCATATTTCAGCGCGTTGTCGATCAGGTTCTGGAACACGATGGTGAGCTCGTCATGGTCGCCGACCGCCTTGGGCAGCGACGCGTCGATGGCGATCTCGACGGCGACCTTCCGCGCCGAGGCCTTGAGCTGCAGCAGGTCGCGCACGCCGTGCAGCACCCGGCCGAGGTCGACCTCGCCCGCCGGCCGCGCGTGCTCGTGCTGCTCGATGCGCGACAGCATCAGCAGATCGTCGACCAGCCGGCGCATGCGGTCGGCCTGCTCGGCCATGATGCCGAGGAAGCGTTCGCGCGCCGCAGTGTCGTCGCGCGCCGGCCCGCGAAGGGTCTCGATGAAGCCGGCGAGGCCCGCGATCGGTGTCTTGAGCTCGTGGCTGGCGTTGGCCACGAAGTCGGCGCGCATGCGTTCGGCCCGGCGCAGCGCCGTGGTGTCGTGCAGCACCAGCAGCGCCAGCGAGCCGTCGGCCGCCGCGCGCGGCAGACGGCGCGCGTGGACGATGACGTCGCGCTCCGGCGCGCCCGACAGCACGATCTCGACCGCGGTCTGGTCGCCGGCGACGAAATTGCCGTCGACGCCGGTCTCCAGCAGGGCGTCGATCGCGGCCAGCAGCTCGGGATGGCGCAGGGTCATCGACAGGTCGCGCTCGGCGGCGATGGTGCCGAGCAGCGTTCGTGCTGCGATGTTGGTGCGCACGATCCGGCGCTGGCGATCGAGCGCGATCAGCGGATCGGGCAGCCCGTCGACGATGGCCTGGGCGGACGCTGCGAGATTGTCGATCGAGGCGCGCTGGCGGCGCCAGCCCATGGCCAGCGTCTCGGCCGCGGCGGCGAGCTCCTCGGTCGCGGGCGCGAACGACAGGCGCGGCATCACCGGCTCCTGCGCGTCGGACAGCTCGCTCACGAAGCGCGCGAAGCGGGCGAGCGAGCCGAGATAGCGCTGGACCAGCAGAACCGTGACGACCGTGATGCTGGCTCCAGCGATCAGCGCCGGACGGCCGGCGAGGCCGCCCCACCCGTAGAGCGCGATCAGCGCAGCGTACGACGGCGCCAGCGCCACGACATTGGCCGAGAGCGTGCGACGGAACGGAAGCGGCTGGTCGGCCATGCCGTCGTGCCCGCGCCTAGTCCTGGTCCTGCGGCGAGTCCGGCAGATTCGGCAGGACGGGCGGCCGCGGCACGAAGAAGAGGATAGTGGCCAGGCCGAAGACGAAGCCCGCGATATGGGCGGCCCAGGCGACCGGCTGGCCCTCGGCGCCCGGCGTGCCGCCGACCACGCCGAAGAAGATGTTGAGGGCGATCCAGACGCCCGCGATCGGCAGCAGCGAGGAGAGCCCGCCGCCGCGGCGCAGCAGCACCAGCACGGCGCCGAACACGCCGCTGATCGCGCCCGACGCGCCGACCACCGGATCGGGCGAATCCGAGAAGATCAGCACATGGACCGCGCCCGCGACGATGCCGGTCAACAGGTAGAAAAACACGAAGCGGCGCGGCCCGAGCGTGCGCTCGACCGGCGCGCCGAAGGCCGCGAGGCTCAGCATGTTGACGCCCACGTGCGCCCAGCCGCCGTGCAGGAACTGGTAGGTGATCGGTGCGGCGATCAGCGACAGCCAGTCGGTGCCCGCGCCGTCGGTGTAGTGGGCCGGGATCAGGCCGAACTGCAGGATGAGCTGGTCGTCGACGGACTCGCTCAGCAGCAGGCGAATGCCCTGGATGGCGACGTTGATGACGATCAGCCACAGGATCGCCGGCGGCAGGTTGATCGCCCGCTCGTGGGTTCCCCCGCCCGGTCCCGGTCGCCGTTCCTGATCGAAAGGCATCGGAGCTCCGCTGGTTAGCGCTTGGACTTGCCCTGGCCGGGAGTGCCTTGTCCGAGGGCCCTGAGCCGCAGCCTGAGCGCATTCAGCTTGATGAAGCCTTCGGCGTCGCGCTGGTTGTACGTGCCCTGGTCGTCCTCGAATGTCACATGCTGCATCGAGTAGAGCGACTTGGGCGACTTGCGGCCGACCACCGTGGTGTTGCCCTTGTAGAGCTTCAGCCGCACCGTGCCGGTCACGTTCTCCTGGCTCTTGTCGATCAGCGCCTGCAGCATCTCGCGCTCGGGCGAGAACCAGAAGCCGTTGTAGATCAGCTCGGCGTACTTCGGCATCAGCTCGTCCTTGAGATGACCGGCGCCCCGATCGAGCGTGATCGACTCGATGCCGCGATGGGCCGCGTACAGGATCGTGCCGCCCGGCGTCTCGTAGATGCCGCGGCTCTTCATGCCGACGAAGCGGTTCTCGACCAGATCGAGCCGGCCGATGCCGTTGGCCTTGCCGAGCTCGTTGAGCCTGGTCAGCAACGTCGCCGGCGACATCTTCTTGCCGTCGATGGAGACGGCGTCGCCCTTGTCGAAATCGACGGCGATGTAGGTCGCCTTGTCGGGCGCATCCTCGGGCGAGATGGTGCGCTGGTAGACACTCTCGTCGGCCTCTTCCCAAGGATCTTCGAGGATCTTGCCCTCGCTCGAGGAGTGCAAAAGATTTGCGTCGACCGAGAACGGCGCCTCGCCGCGCTTGTCCTTGGCGATCGGGATCTGATTCTGTTCGGCGAACTCGAGCAGCTTGGTGCGCGAGCTGAGGTTCCATTCGCGCCACGGCGCGATCACCTTGATGTCGGGCTTGAGCGCGTAATAGGCGAGCTCGAAGCGCACCTGGTCGTTGCCCTTGCCGGTGGCGCCGTGACACACCGCGTCGGCGCCGGTCTCGCGCGCGATCTCGATCTGGCGCTTGGCGATCAGGGGACGGGCGATCGAGGTGCCGAGCAGGTACTGGCCCTCATAGAGCGCGTTGGCGCGGAACATCGGGAAGACGAAGTCCTTCACGAACTCCTCGCGCACGTCGTCGATGATGATGTTCTTGGGCTTGATGCCCAGCATCTCGGCCTTCTTGCGCGCCGGCCCGAGCTCCTCGCCCTGGCCGAGGTCGGCGGTAAAGGTGATGATCTCGCAGCCATAGGTGGTCTGCAGCCACTTCAGGATGACCGAGGTATCGAGGCCGCCCGAATAGGCGAGGACGACCTTCTTGATGTCGCCCTTCTTGTAGGCTCCGGTATAAGAAACGCTCATGGCTGCCCCGATGGCTCTTTCGGTTCGGTTGAAGGCGCGCGAATATAGCCTTCGACTCCGCGCGGGCAAGTCTCCTGCGGGCGCGCTATAATGCCCGCGAGGCCCTGAAAATAATGGTTTCCACCCTCGATCGCCTGTCCTACGCCGCCCGCCAGACCGCCCGTGTCGCCTGGTATGCCGGCCACTATGCGGCGGGCCGCCGCCTCCTGAAGCCGATGCCCAAGCCCGATTATCCCATCGGGCCGACGCCGTCGCGCCAGGAGATGACCGCCGACATGCGCGGCGTCTTCACCCGCGAATGGCGCGACATCGCCGCCGGCCTGTTCCCCGCCCCGCGCGCGCTGGCGCCCGAGCCGGCGGAATTCCTGCGTCGCAGCCTGCTCTATTTCCGCGACCTGCCCGCCGTCGATGCGCGCCGGCACGGCCGGCGCGACGACGAGCTGCCGCCGGGCCAGCAAGGCGACCGGCTGCCGGAGTATTACCGTCAGAACTTCCACTTCCAGAGCGACGGATGGCTGAGCGACCACTCGGCCGCGCTCTACGACACGCAGGTCGAGGTGCTGTTCACCGGCGCCGCCGACGTGATGCGCCGCCGCGCGCTGCGGCCGATCGCCGACTGGATGGCCGGCCGCAACCAGCGCGGCCTTCGCGCGCTCGACGTCGGCTGCGGCACCGGTCGCCTGCTCGCCTTCGTCCACGAGGCGTGGCCGGGCCTGAAGCTTGCGGGCATCGACCTGAGCGCCCCCTACCTCGGCGAGGCGCGGCGGCTGGTCGGCCGCACCGCGCGGGTCAAGCTGATCGAGGGCGCGGCGGAGAAGCTGCCGTTCGACGATGGCAGCGTCGACCTGGTGTTCTCGTCGTTCCTGCTGCATGAGCTGCCGGCTGCCGTGCGCATCGCGGCGCTGCGCGAGATGGCGCGCGTGCTGGCGCCGCGCGGCCGGATCGTGATCGTCGAGTCGCTGCAGAAGGGCGACCATCCTGCGTGGGACGGGCTGCTCGATCTCTTTCCGCATTATTTCCACGAGCCCTACTACGCCGACTATGTCGAGGGCAGCCTCGCCCAGTGGGCGGCCGAAGCCGGACTGGCCGTCGCCGACCGCGAGCGTGCCTTCCTGTCCCACGTCACGACCCTGGAATTGAAATGAACAAGACCGCGCTGTTCTTCGGCCTGTGGGCCGCGCTCTGCATGGCCCTGGCCCTCACCGGCTTCTTCGCCATCGCCGACCTCGGCGCCGAGGATGCGTTCCGCGACAGCATGTTCGACGGGCCCAACCCGGCGCTGCGCGCCATCAGCTTCCTGCTGCCGTTCTGCATCCCCGCCGGCATCGTGGCCGGCCTCGGCTGGGGGGTCGCCCATCGCGGGGACCGCGAGCCCGGCTGGCTGGGCTACGGGTTGCTGGCGCTGCTGATCGTCGTGGCCAGCCACGTGCTGATCTTCGGTACGGCATCGGTCACCACCGGCGAGACCGACATCGTCGAGCTGGTCTACGGATTGACCTTCATGCTGCTGCTTCATGTCTGGGTCACCGTGCCCGTAGCGCTGTTCGGCACCGCCATCTTCGTGCTGTGGCACCGCCAGCAGCTGCGCAGCGTCCCCGTCTAGAGAACATCGTCTAGAGACCGTCGTCCCAAGCAGCCTTCTCGCGCCGACCGCGACGGTTTTCACGGTTTTCACGGTTTTAAAACCGCCGCAACACCGCGGCGCCTGCCAAGTCGTTGATTCATCGAGAAACCTCCGCGAGATAAACCGTCGGAAACCGTCGGGAAACCGTCCGGAAACCGTGCGCGGAAATCGCAGCGCAACGCACATGCACGCCCATGCATTGCGGTGAGCGCAAACGTGTCGTCCTCAGCGACCAGGCGCATTCGAGCACGGGCACGCGAATCGCCCAGAAGAATCCCGCGTCCGTTGCCGGTGGTAATTAGATCCTTCGCGACGCACAGGATGACGGAGAGCGTCAGGGCGAGAATGTCGATATAGGTCATTGCGACAATATTGCACATTCCGCAATGAATGTCAAGCCTCTTCGGCCGAGTCCGTTCTAGAGCAGCACCTTCTCGCCGCGCGCGCGCACGCTCTCGCTCCTGAGCTGGCCGCAGGCGGCGTGGATGTCGCGGCCGCGCGGCGTGCGCACCGGGGCGCTGAGGCCGCCGTCGTTCACGATCTCGGCGAAGCGGTGGATGCGGTTGTTCGAGCTGCACTCGTAGGGCGCACCCGGCCACGGATTGAACGGGATCAGGTTCACCTTGGCGTGGATCGGCTTCAGGATCTTCACCAGCTCGCGGGCGTCGGCGTCGCTGTCGTTGATCCCCTTCAGCATGGCGTACTCGAAGGTGATGCGCCGGCTGTTGCGCGCGCCGGGATAGGCCACACACGCCTTCAACAGTTCGGCGATCGGCCACTTCTTGTTGATCGGCACCAAGGTGTCGCGCACTTCGTCGCTCACGGCATGCAGCGACACCGCGAGGTTGACGTCGAGCGCCTCGCCCACCTTGGCGATCATCGGCACGACGCCCGAGGTCGACAGCGTGATGCGCCGGCGCGACAAAGCGATGCCCTGGTCGTCCATGACGATCCGGAGCGCGGTCACGACGTTGTCGAAATTATAGAGCGGCTCGCCCATGCCCATCATGACGACGTTGGAGAGCATGCGCGTCTCGAGCGTCGGCGTCGGCCATTCGCCATAGCTGTCGCGCGCCACCATGAACTGGCCGACGATCTCGTCGGGCGTGAGGTTGCGCACCAGCGGCTGGGTGCCGGTATGGCAGAAGCTGCAGGTCAAGGTGCAGCCGACCTGGCTCGACACGCAGACCGAGCCGCGGTCTTCCTCGGGGATGTTGACCGTCTCGGCCTCGTTGCCGTCGGGGAAGCGCAGCAGCCACTTGCGCGTGCCGTCGACCGAGCGCTGCTCGGTCACGATCTGCGGCCGCTCGACCACGAACAGCTCGTTGAGCCGGTCGCGCGCCTTCTTGGCGATGTTGCTCATGCGATCGAAGTCGGTGACGCCGTGCCAATAGATCCAGTGCCAGATCTGCTGGGCGCGGAACGCCTCGACCCCGGCCTCGGCCAGGGTCGCCTTCAGATCGTCGCGCGACAGGCCCACCAGGTTGCGGCGCAGGTCGTTGCGGCCGCGCCGCGCGGGCGGCTCGGTGATCTGCAGCGGTTCGCCAGCAAGGTTGGGGGGCAGGGTCGTCATGTCAGGCAGGGAGATAGGCGCGCCGGCCGAAGCGCGCAACCGGCTATCGCTGCGCCCGCTGCTGCCAGGCCTCGATGGCCGGGAAACGATGGATGAAATTGAGGATATTCAAGGTCAGATTGTCGTGCGCCAGCGCGCCCACGCCGATCTCCAGCGCCAGCACCAGAGCCACCGTCGCCTTCCAGGGCAGCAGCCGGGCGAGCGCAAAGCCGGTCATCATCGACACCGTGTCGGACAGCGAATTCAGGATGCTATCGCCGGTGTAGCCGGCCGCCAGCGCCTGTTTACGATAAGCCTCGATCACCCACGGCGAGTTCTCCGCGATCTCCCACGAAACCTCGATGCCGGCCGCGATCGCCAGCCGCATCGGTACCGGGGCGCGCGGCAGGACGAGCCGCAGCAGGCCGTAGAACAGGATTCCGTGGACGATGTGCGAGGCGGTGTACCAGTCGAAGAGCTGCTGCGAGAGTTCGTCCGACCAGATGTCGCCGACCCACAGCTTGATCGTGCCGCAACTGCAGATCCACACCCGGCCCATGAGGTGCAACACCGTCGCCTGCAGCAGCACGAGGCTGGCGATGACGGCCACGGCGATCTTCGCGGCGTTCGATGAAGGAGTTGTCACGAGCCGGCTTTGAGCCTGGCTTTTGCGGCGCGCGCCCGGTGCTTGCGCTTGTAGATCGGGTCGCCGAATACCGGCAGCGGCACCGGCTCGGTCGGCGCGCCCTCGGCCACGGGGCGGGGCGCATGGCGGCCGAGGCTGATCAGCCGGTCGTACAGGATGAGCGCGCCGGCGACGCCCAGGTTGACCGAGAAGCGCATCGGGATCTTGACCACATAGTCGCAGCGCGCCTGGAGCTCGGCCGACAGACCCTCGCGCTCGCCGCCCAGGATATAGGCGGCCTGGCGCGGGTGGCGGAAGCTCGGCAGCTCGATCGCATCCTCGGCGATCTCGACCCCGACCAGCCGGCAGCCCAGCGGCAGGCGGAAATCCTCGAGGCCGGCGAAATGGTAGGTCGGCACCGACAGCGGGGTGTCGGACGTGTCGCTGCGCACCCCTTCCCGGCGGTCGTACTGGGCCCGGACGGTGAAGACGAAGGAGGCGCCGAAGGCATGGGCGGTCCGCAGCAGGGTCCCGACATTCGTCGCCTTGCTGATCCCTTCCACACCGATGCCGAAATAGCCTTTCATGGTCGGGCGATTTGTAGCATGAACCTTGGCTAGAATGACCGTTTCGTCGACCGTCGATGACGTCCGCGCCCAGTATGAGGCGCTACCCTACCCGCCCCGCGATCCCCGGGAAGAGGCGATCCGGCTGATCACCGGCACGCCGAGCCATATCCTCGAGGTCAACCACTACCTGTTCGCCGGCCGGCTGAACTTCACCCGCCCGTTTCGCGCCCTGGTGGCCGGCGGCGGCACCGGCGACGCCTGCATCATGCTGGCCCAGCAGCTCGCCGACCGGCGCTGCCCCGGCGAGGTCGTCTACCTCGATCTGTCGACCTCCTCGCGCGAGATCTGCGAGGCCCGCGCCAGGATCCGCGGCCTGCGCAACATCCAGTTCCTCACCGGCTCGCTGCTCGACCTGCCGACGATGAATCTCGGGCAGTTCGACTACATCGACTGCACCGGCGTGCTGCATCACCTGCCCGATCCAGCGGCCGGCATAAAGGCGCTGGCCTCCGTGCTGCAGCCCGACGGCGGCCTCGGCGTCATGCTCTACGGCCAGTACGGCCGCAGCGGCGTCTACCCGTTGCAGGAGTTGCTGCGCACCATCGCGCCGCCGTCGATGGCGCTCGAAGACCGCATCGCCATGGCCAAGCGGCTGATCCGCTTCCTGCCGACGACCAACCTGTTCCGCCGCAACCCCTACCTCAACGACCATGTCACCGGCGGCGACGCGGGCCTCTACGACCTGTTGCTGCACAGCTGCGACCGCGCCTATACGGTGCCGGAAGTGGCGACGCTGGCCTCCGACGCCGGCCTGCGGGTCGTGGCCTTCCTCGAGCCGGTGCGCTACGAGCCCGCCACCTACATGAGCGACCCGGTGATCGCGCGCCAGGCGAGCTCGCTGCCGCTGGTCGAGCGCGCGGCCTTCGCCGAACGGCTGGCCGGCAACCTGCGCACCCACGTCTTCTATGCCACGCGCGCCGGCTTCGACACGGTGGCGCGGCCCGAGGACACGTCGGCCATCCCGGTGCTGCGCGACATGGATGCCCATCAGCTCGCGTCAGGCCTGCAGCCCGGCGCACCGCTGGTCGCCAACCTCGACGGCTTCCCGTGGCGCGCGCAACTGCCGGCGCTGGCGCCGCGCATCATCGCCCAGTTCGACGGCCGGCGGACGGTGGCCGAGATCTACACGTCGCTGGGCGCGCAAGGCGGCCTGCCGCAGTGGGAAGAGTTCTACGCCCAGTTCGAGGACCTCTACGTCAAGCTGAACGGCGTCAATCACCTGCTGCTGCGCTTTCGCACGTAAGTCTTCGCTGGGACCGCGGGCCTCCAGGCCCGCTCGGATTTATGAGCGGGCCTGGAGGCCCGCGGTCCCATAGAACCGAATCAAGACCTGAGGCGCCTTTCCAGCAAGCGCCGCTCCGGCTCGGTGCGCGCCAGGCCTCTCGCCTTCTCGAAATGCCCGCGCGCCTCGTCGGTGCGGCCGAGCTCGGTCAGGAAGATCGCCGTCGCGGCATGACCGTAGGGATTGCCGTTGGGCGCCGGCAGCGCCGCCAGCCCTTCGGCCGGACCGCGGGCGCGGCCGAGTGCCACGGCGCGCGCCAGCTCGACTACCGGCGAGGGATCGACGGCGCGCAGCTGGTCGTAGATCGCCACGATGCGCGACCAGTCGGTGTCGGCGGCGCTCGGCGCCAGCGCATGGACCGAGGCGATCTCGGCACGCAGGTGCCACACCGTCAGTTCCTTGCCCTGCGCCGAGCGTTCGAGATGCTCGAGGCCGAGCGCGATCAGGCCGCGGTCCCAGCGCTCGCGCGGCTGGTCTTCGAGGAGCTGCGCCACGCCGTCGGGCCCCACCCGCGTCGGCAGCCGCGCCGCCGTCAGCGCCAGCAAGGCTGCCAGCGCGTCGCTGGCCGGCGAGCGCGTCACTGGATGGACGGCGAGCGCGCGGGCCAGCCGCACGGCCTCGACGCAGAACTCGGGCTGGACCAGCGCCTCGCCCGACGAGGCCGAATAGCCTTCGTTGAACATCAGGAACAGCGCCGTGCGGACCGCCTCCGCGCGGTCGGCCAGCACGTCCGGCGGCGGCGTCTCGATGGCGACGCCGGACGCCTCGAGCTGCCGGCGCGCCCGCACCAGCCGCTGGGCGATGGTCGCGGGCTCGCTCAACAGGCCGGCCGCGATCTGCGGCACGGTGAGGCCGCACACGGTCTTGAGCGCAAAAGTGACGCGCATCTCGGGTGACAGCGCCGGATGGCAGACCGCGAACAGCAGGGCGAGTTCGTCGTCGTTCAGCTCGCGGTCGAAGCGGCCTTCGCTCTCGGCGGTCGCAGATGCGAACGGCACCAACTCGTCGGCCAGCCCGACGGCGCGGGCTTCGCTCCGCAGCAGGTCGAGTGCGCGATTTCTGGCGACCGTCGCCAGCCACGCTTCCGGCCGGTCGGGCGTGCCCTTGAACGGCCACGACGACAAAGCCTGCATCAACGCATACTGCACGGCATCCTCGGCGACGGCGATGCGGCCGGCGCCCAGCCGCCGCGCCAGCGCCGCGACCAGGCGGTTGCCTGAGTCGCGGGCCAGCGAGGCGATGAGGTCATGAACCGTATCGGTCACGGCAACGCCTCAGCCGGCGGCTTGCGACCGCATCTTGCTCATGTCCTCGATGGGCCGGATCTCCGCCCAGTTGGTCGGCGCGAGCTCGAGATGCGGACAACCCTTCACCAGCGCCTCGGCTTCGGCCAGGTCCTTCGCCTCGAGGACGAAGTAACCGCCGATCACGTCCTTGGCTTCGGCGTAGGGGCCGTCGCTGGCGACGGGCTTGCCGTCCCTGGTCCGCAGATGCCGGCCGCCGCTTGCGGTCAGCTTCTCGCCGCCGACCAGCTTGCCGTTGGCGCGCAAGCCGTCGGCCCAGGCGATATAGCGCTTGGTCATTTCCGTCATCTTCTCGCGCGGCAGATCCACGTTGTAGTTGGGGGTCTGATACAGCAGCAGCAGATATTGAGTCATGTCGATCTCCTCTGGGGTGGTGACAAAGCGTTTTGGCCGCGTCGTGGCCAAAACGCTCCGTCACCTCATCGACGTTCGACCGGCCGCCAAATCGACATCTCCGGATACTATTTCTTCAGCGAGTCGGGATTGAGCACATTGATCGGCTTGCCGTCGAGCCACGCCTCGATGTCCGCGATCGTGCCCTCGTAAAAATGACGGTAGCTCTCCTCGACGACGTAGCCCAGGTGGGGAATGAGGGTGATGTTGTCGAGCTTGGTGAAGGGATGGTCGGCCGACATCGGCTCCTTGTCGTAGACGTCGAGGCCGGCGTGCAGGATCGTATGATTCTTGAGCGCCGCGATCAGGGCGGCCTCGTCGACGATCGGGCCGCGCGAGGTGTTCACCAGGATCGCGGTCTTCTTCATCTTGGCGAGGTCTGCTGCGCCGATAAGCCCACGCGTACGATCCGACAGAGCGAGATGGATCGACACGAAGTCCGACGTCGCCAGCAGCTCGTCCTTGCTGACGTACTTGGCGCCACCCGCCTCGGCCTTCTCGGGTGTGAGGTTCTGGCTCCACGCCACGACGTCCATGCCGAAGGCCTTGCCGTAGCGGGCCGCGCGGCTGCCGAGCTTGCCGAGGCCAAGAATGCCCAGCCGCTTGCCTTCGAGCACGACCATCTGCTCGATGCCGTCGTGCCACTTGCCCTGGCGCGCCAGCCGCTCGGCCTTGCCAAGATCGCGGGCGCACATCATCAGCAATGCCCATCCGAGTTCCGCCGTCGGCGCGTTCGAGCCGCCGCCGGGCGTGGTCGAGATCGGGATGCCGCGATCGCTCGCGGCCTTGTCATCGAGGCTGGCGGCGCGCGCGCCGGTCAGGACCATGAACTTGAGGTTGGGCAGCTTGTCGATCAGCGCCCGCGGAAACGCCGTGCGCTCGCGCAGCAGGCCCAGCATGTCGAACGGCGCCAGCTTCTGGGCGGCGTCCTCGACCGATTTGAAGGCCTCGTGGAAGACGGTGATCTCCACCCCGCGCTTCTTCAGCCGGTCCCAGTCCGCCATGCGCATGGCTACCTTCTGATAATCGTCGAGCAGGGCTAACTTGTATGTTTGCGGCATGGCGGTTCCTGGAGGAAAATGGGGTGCCCGGCCAGTATAGCCGGTGGAGGCGGTCATGAGCATCACTGTCACACCAACAAGTTCCGACTTCGGAACCACGCCCGACTTCTTCGCCGAGATTTCAGGTATCGACCTCGCCCAGCCGCTGAAGCCCGGCGACCGCGACGCCATCGAGGATGCGATCAACCGCTATGCGGTCGTCGTCTTCCACGATCAGAAACTGACCGACGCCCAGCAGATCGACTTCGCCGGCCACTTCGGCCCGATCCATTCCTCCGCCCAGCGCGCGCGGCACCAGAGCATCAAGCACCGGCTGGAGCGCACCGAGATCGCCGACATCTCCAACCTCGACGGCGATGGCAAGGTGCTTGACGCGAATGCGCGCCGCCGCCTCGACTGGCTGGCCAACCGGCTGTGGCACACCGACGCCTCGTTCCGCGCCGTGCCCGGCGCGCTGTCGATGCTCTATGCCCACGTCGTGCCCGACGAGGGCGGCGACACCGAATTCGCCGACCTGCGCGCGGCCTACGACGCGCTCGATGGAGCGACGAAGAAGAGCCTCGAAGGCCTCGTGGCGATGCATTCGATCTTTCACTCGCGCGGCCAGCTCGACGTCACCAAGTACACGCCCGAGGAGCTGGCCAGCCTGCCGCCGGTGCCGCAGCGGGTGGTGCGCACGCACCCCGGCTCGCACCGCAAGACGCTCTACCTCGCCGCCCACGCCTCGCACATCGACGGCATGCCGATCCCCGACGGGCGCCTGCTGCTGATGGAGCTGATGGAGCACGCGGTGAAGCCGCGGTTCGTCCACGCCCACCGCTGGCACGAGGGCGACCTGGTGATCTGGGACAACCGCTGCACCATGCACCGCGCGCGACCCTTCGACACCACCAAGGTGCGCGACCTGCGCCGCGTCACCACGCGCGATACAGCCTCGACCCTCGAGCAAGCCGCCTAGAGCAGGAGAACGACGATGCCACGGCCCGTCGATATCTGGCTGGCCGCGGGCGTGCGCACGCCCTTCGCCAAGGTCGATGGCGCGCTGCAGGCATTCGACGCGATCGAACTGTCGGTGCCCGTCGCGCGCCACATGGCGGGCCTCCTGAACGGCGGCAGGCCCGACTTCGCAGTATGGGGCGCCGTGGTACCCAGCCTGCAGTGGAGCAACATCGCGCGCGAAGTGCTGATGGACGCCGGGATCGATGCGACGGTGCCCGCCTTCTCCACCGTCATGGCCTGCTCGACCAGCATGATCGGCGCCATCGAGGCCGCCGGCATGATCGACGGCGAGACCTACAACCTTGCCCTCGTCGGCGGCGTCGACAGCTTGAGCCGCGTGCAGATCGGCCTCGGCCAACGCCTGTCGGACTGGCTGCGCAAGTTCCAGCAGGCGCGGTCGCTCGGCCAGAGGATCGACCAGGTGACGCATGTGCAATTTCGCGACCTGCGCCTGTTCATCCCCGCCATCGCCAACCGCACGACCGGCCTCAGCATGGGTGAGCACACCGAGGTCACTGCCAAGGAATGGCAGATCGGCCGGGTCGAGCAGGACGAAATCGCGCTGACCAGCCACCGCAGTTCGGTGGCCGCCTGGCAGCGCGGTTTCTTCGACGACCTCGTGATCCCCATCGGCGATGTCAAGCGCGACACCATTCCGCGCCACGACACCTCGCTCGAGAAACTGGCCAGGCTCGCACCGACCTTCGACCGGACCAGCGGCAAGGGCACGCTGACGGCGGGCAACTCCTCGCCGCTCACCGATGGTGCCGCCGCGATCTGGGTCGCCTCGTCGAAGGGACTGGCGCGGCTGCCGGCAAAGACGCCGCGGGTAAAATTGATCGACTGGGAGATCGCCTCGGTCGACTTCCGGGTCGAAGGCCTGCTGATGGCGCCGGCCTTCGCCATCCCGCGCCTGCTGGCGCGCCACGAGCTTGGCTACGGCGACATTGCCCTCTGGGAGATCCACGAGGCCTTTGCCGCGCAAGTCGCCTTTCACCTCAAGGCGCTGCAGGACACCAACTTTCTGCGCGATCGGGCGAAGGTGGCGCGCGACTTCGGCGCCTTCCCGCGCGAGCGGCTCAATCCCAACGGCGGCAGCACCGCGCTTGGCCATCCGTTTGGGGCGACGGGCGCGCGCATCGTCAGCCAGGCGGTGAAGGAACTCGCGGCCCTGCCCGGCGGCTCGCGTGCCATCGTCAGCATTTGCGCCGACGGCGGGCTGGGCACCGTCCTGCTGCTGGAGGCTGCGTGACGAGTATCGATTTTTCCTGCGCCGCAAGAGGCGCCCTTTTCGATTTGGACCCTGCGTCAGGGGTCGAGCGCGAGCCTACTTTTCCTTCTTGGCGGCCCGCGCGGCGAGCGCCGCAGCGTTGGCTGCCAGTGCGGCCCGGATGAGTTGCTTGAACGCCGCCGCGTTGATCTTCTCGCCTTCGCGGATGTCGATCGCGCGCCGCACGTTGCCTTCCAGGCTGGAGTTGAAGAGCTTCTTCGGGTCCTTGACGGCAGCGCCGCGCGCGAAGGTGAGCTTCACGACCTGCTTGTAGGATTCGCCCGTGCAGACGATGCCGTCATGCGACCAGACGGGCGTGCCCCTCCATTTCCACTCCTCCAGGATGTCGGGGTCGGCGTCGTGGATGAGCTGACGGACATGGGCGAGGGTCTCGCCTCGCCAATCGTCCAGCTCCTCGATCCGCTTGGTGATGCTCGCTGACGCGGCCGCGCCGTCCGGACGACTTGTCGGCTTCATGTTCTCTTCGGACCCTTCGTTGCGTCCGCCGGCCCTCTGTCGGCAGGGGCACCAGAGCGCAGGGCACGTCTGGCGCGAGCGGGTGAGACGCAGCTTGGGCAAGGGCGGCGGAGCACACAATTACAGGCAGCGCGAAAGCGAGCGCGTTCGTGTTGTCAGGATCCTTGACCCGTCCTGCCTCGGCCATCGTTGCCAGGGCGCCGGTCACTTCGGTGGAAATCGAGCCCGTCGCTGGACCTCGACCGGCTGCCGCCAATTGCCGGGCCCCTTTGCCCGGCAATCGCCCTGTTGGAACAGGTCAGCGGATGACGGTGACCGTCGTGGCGGTCTCTACGCTGAATACCGTCGTCACCGGATCGCCGGGCATAAGCTGCTTCAGTGCCGCGAGCCCGGCCTCGGTTAGGATCGGTGGCGCGCGCAGGATCTCGCCGCTGGAGGGATTTACCATCTCGATCGTGTGCGCCGTCAAATCCGTCCGCACCACCATTCCCGACTGTTCGAAGAGGGGGATTTGATGCTCCGTTCCGGGAATGCCTTCGAACCTCGCCCCCTGAGCGACCATGGCTTTTGCGCGCGCCGAGACTTGCGGCGTCGTCTTCGCGACCAGGAAATCAACGTAGTTGTACCAACGCACGTCGCAAACCTGGCCCACCTTGAGGTTCTTGTAGTTGGTGACCAGATCCGCGGCCTTCATCTTGATCCGGCCCAGATCTTCCCAGACCATCACGACCCCACGTGTCGGGGGGTCCAGCTTCTCGATGGTGCCCCGCTTGTTGATCTCATAACGGCGTCCCACGACAAAGTCCTCTGCCTGAGCCCTTGCAGAAGAGGTCAGGTCAGCAAGGACGATCGCGAACGGGGCCAGTGCTGCAGCCCGGACGAAGGAACGACGATTGCTCGAATTCATGGAAACTTCCCCCTCAGAACGGCTACTTGGTGATGACGACTTCGACTCGGCGATTGCGCTGTTCCTTCACGTCTTCGGCGGTTGGAACAAGCGCGCCAGCCTCGCCGCTCGCGTTCGTCGTGATGGCACCAACCGGGATGCCCTCCTTGATGAGAGCCTGCTTTACAGCGTCCGCTCGCATCGCCGAAAGCTTCGTGTTGTAGTCCTTTGAACCGGTCGTATCGGTGTGGCCGGTGATAGTAGCGTGCGTCGCACTACGCGCTCTGAAGGCTTCGGCCGCATTGTGTGCGGCGCTCGCGGACTGGGCCGTGAGCTTTGCGCTGTCCCAGTCGAAGAACATCATGAACGAGAGGGTCGGCGGCGGTGCCGGCGCCGGGGCGGGTGCCGCAACCGGTGTCTGCGACCAGCCCATCCAGCCGTTGACCGTATCGCAGCCGGCCAGGAGACACAGCGCGGCCAATGGCAGACCAATTTTCTTCAGCATATTCCCCTCGCTCTCATGACCAAGACAACGACAACTAACCTTCTTTCACGGACCGTGGTTTGACATTTCTCAACAGGAGTCGGGTTCGAGGCGTCCTTGCATGTGGACGCTAATTGCACTGCTGCATGGACGCCTGGGAGGGAGTAACGCGTCTTGCGGGAGGAGATTGTGCGCCCAGGCTGGAGCGTCCCCGTGAGGCAGGAACGGCTTGCTGATGGGAGGCTGACCCTTTCACCGACTCCGTACTGAGATCGCTTCCCACGTTTTCAAACCGTCGGCATCGAAGGCCTCGCTGGGACACAGATGTGCCAGCTCGGCTTCTCAGGATTTTCGATTTGATCTGGGGCTGCTAAAAGCGTTACCGCATCTAGCTTAAATTGGAGCGGGCGAAGGGATTCGAACCCTCGACCCCGACCTTGGCAAGGCGCCCAAGGCATTTACGCTACAGCATCTTTTCCTACTCTATAGCTCTCTAAAAAGCCAGTTTGTAAGGCTTCTCCCACCGTCTGACCCACCCTGCCGTATCCTCTCCATACCCTACGACCTGCGCTCCCGTGCTTCCCCCCTGCTTCCCCGGGCTCCCCCGAAAAGCCGGGGAAGCAGATTTGCGGGAATCATCCATACGGAGGAGTGGCCATGGCCAAGATTACGAAGCGTGCGATAGACGCACTTCAACGGGGGGCGGATCGAGATGTCTTTCTTTGGGACTCCGAACTGAGAGGATTCGGTATCCGCGCGAAGCCGTCGGGCGTAAAGACTTTCTTCATCCAGTATAGAAACATCGAAGGCCGCACGCGGCGTCTGGTACTCGGTCAGTACGGCGTGCTTACCGCCGAGATCGCTCGTCACCTCGCCCGTAAGAAGCTCACCGCTGTTGCTGACGGTGCCGACCCGTCCGCGGACCGTCACGGGGTCCGGGTCGGCATGACGGTCACCGAAGTGTGCGATTGGTATCTTGAGCAGGCTGAAGCGGGCCGGCTTCTCGGTCGAAACCGCCGACCGATCAAGGCGTCGACGCTCAAGAGTGACCGCGGCCGGATCGACATTCACATCAAGCCGTTGCTCGGGGGCCGCCTTATAAGCCGTATGGCGCTTAACGACGTGGAAGGAATGCAGGCGGATATCGCGGCGGGAAAGTCGGCGCGCGGTCGGAAGAGAGGTCGAGGTGGCCGGTCGACGGGCGGCCCCGGCGTTGCGAGCCGAACGATCAGTACGCTTCGGTCGATATTGGGACACGCCGCTCGCCTAGGCATCATCGGAAAGAATCCGGCGCAGGGAGTCCGGCAGCTTGCCGTCGCGTCACATAAACGTCGGTTGAGCGAGGACGAGCTTCGCCGGCTTGGGCGCGTCATTCGCACGGCGGTAGCACAAGGTGAACATCCGACCGGCGTCTCTGCCATCCGTCTCATGCTCATGACGGGCTTCAGGCGGATGGAGGTATTGGCTCTGAAGCGAGAATGGTACACTCGCAGTGACCACTGCGTGCGCTTTCCCGACACCAAGAGTGGCGCACAGATCCGAGTGCTGGGAGAAGCTGCAATGGACTGCATCGATGCCCAGCGGAATCGCGCGGAATCGGCCTTCGTCTTTCCGGCAGATTGGGGAGACGGGCACTTTATCGGAGTGGTCCGGGTACTCGACCGCATCTGTCGGAAGGTGGGACTCGAGAAGGTTACGCCTCATGTACTTCGCCACACCTTCGCGAGCGTTGCCGGTGACCTTGGCTTTTCAGAACTTACGATCGCCGGTCTGCTTGGACATTCGGCACGCGGTATCACCCAAAGGTATGTACACTTGGATACCGCCTTGGTAGTAGCGGCCGATCGCGTTTCGATGGCGATTGCTACAATTCTTGATGGCAGCGTGGCAGTCCAAAAACCAGACACGGCCCTCAGCGGATTTATCGGATTGTAACGCTACTCTGAGCGCCTGCAAGTATCGCCTCGCTTTGACGTTGTAGTGCACCTCATGCAACCTACGCGCGGGGGAGCCGCATGACATCTCTGACTGGTGACATTGTTAATCGGGTTCGACGGTTGCCTAAGCCATCGAAATCTGCGGAGGCCCTGCAACCGCTGTTAGAGGCCGTCAGCAACAGCATGCATGCTATCGAAGATGCCAAATCAGGCGGGATGACTGCGGCTGGTCGTATCGACGTAAACATCGTTCCAGCGAAATCGTTCGGCGAGATCGAGATCACGGTGGCCGACAATGGCATCGGATTAGACCCGGCGCGCTTCCAGGCATTCGTGACGACAGACACCAATTTCAAGTATGTACGCGGCGGCAAAGGTGTCGGTCGTCTCTTGTGGCTCGACGCTTTCGACCGGGTGAAGGTCGTCAGCATTTTTAATGAAGGCGCACAATTAAAGCGACGAGAGTTCGATTTTGTGCTCGCCGCCGCTGACCAAATCAAAAATGAGAAGGTCGTTTCATTGCCACCGGGTTCCGCGCCCACGGGTACGATTACGACATTTAGAGGTCTTCGCGAGGCATCGTATCAGAAGCATTTTCCTGTCCAACCAGCCAAAATGATTCGCCACTTTGGCTCACATTTCCTTGCCGATTTCATCCTCGGCAATGCACCAACTGTGACGCTCACCGTCGGGTCAAAGTCAGCGACCTTCCCCGACGATATCCGGCAGATGCTCATCGAAGACCGCGGGATATCTGAAGATGAGACCGACGACTTTGGCAAGTTGAAGATTCACCACTTCATATTTCGGGCGGCCGCGAGCGCGGGATTTGATGGAAGGCATCAGTTGCACATGATCGCGAACGGTCGGACCGTGACCACTAGGAAGATCGATGGTCTGCTCGGCTTGGGTAAATTCGGGCCAGATAAAAAGGGCGTTTACCACGGATGTGTCGTCGGCGACTTTCTGGATGAGCGCGTTAACCAAGAACGTACGCATTTCAATTTCGACGAAGATGTGGCTGTTGAAATCGCCAAGGTTTGCGCGAACGTCGCGATGCGGGATGCACTCGCTACCGAGATCGCCTCTTATGATGCAGACCGGTTAGTAACAATGAAGGGGTTCCTAAACGAATATCCGTCGTTCGGCTTTTTAGCACCGGATGACCTCCTTAAGCGAACACCGAAGAACGCCACAAAGGGAGAGCAGTTCGCCCAGGCGCTGATACCAACTCGCATCCGCCGCGACGTTGAGCGCAAAAAGATTGTTCAGGAGATCGTTGATTCGCTCGGGCAGGGCAGCGCGGTATCCGGCGACTTTGCATCACTTATCAGGAAGGCCGCTGACGAAGTGCACGCCGAGGAACAGCGGCAACTCACGGAATACATACTGCGCCGAAAGATTGTTCTTGATGTACTTGACGTGTTGGTGCGCCGCCTTCGCGAAATGCCATCAGGTGAGCAGGATTTTCATCTAGAAGAAACCCTTCACCGCTTCATATGTCCGATGAAGTTGCGCGGCGACGATCCGACTCGTCTCGAAAGCTCCGATCATGATCTCTGGATCATTGATGAGCGCTTGGCATTCGCCAAATACTTCGCGTCGGACGTACCCACTTCGCGGATCATCGGCGATGGTGGAGGCGGGGAGCGGCCAGATATTCTCGTTTGGGATCACTTGCACGGGCTGGGGTTCGACGGCGATGAACCGCTTAATCGGGTAATGATCGTGGAATTCAAAAAACCCGGCAGACGAGAGTACGACGCTAATTATGCACCGGCTAATCAGATAGCCCGGTATCTCAATGCACTCGCAAGCGGAGAGATAGAGAGTTACAACAACGAGCGCGTTCGCATTGCTAACGACTGCGTCTTTTCCTGTTACGTGATTGCCGACTTGGTCGGGCAACTAGAGATTATGACATCGACTTGGTCCACGACTGCTGACGGCAGGGGCCGTTGGTCTCCACTTAGCGGAAAATTCCGTGGCTCCATCGAAATCATTGAATGGCGTGATCTGCTAAAGGACGCAAGGACGCGCAACGCGGCCTTTATTCAATTGACCCGATCGTAGCCACTTGGCGCTTTCCCGGAGCATTCGATGGCTAACAAAGCGCCCGTCGACGTCGAGCATTTGAAATGGGCGATCAAAGGGCGCGGAGATGTTCGGCAGACGCTATTGGCAGATTTCTGGCACGACTATGACGCCGCCGGGTATGAGATACGAGTGGGCCTGCACTCATGCGGCACTGTATCCTTTCTCGAACAATTAATCCGGATATGAAATTACCGATCAGAAAGCCCATGTGAGTCGGGCGGGGCGATCCTCGTGCCGGTTCAACCACCTTGCGGAAGCAAAGATCATTCCGGCTTACTCAGTTTTTGCAATTCGGCGCCTCCACTTGAGAGGCGGCCCGATTAGCAAGCGCTTGCCAATTGCACCAACGCCGGGAACGTTTGAGGTACTAGCTTCGTAGTGCTGAGTACTACCCCTAACCCCTTGATTCTCCGAATCTAATTAAACCCTTGATTCTTCACGGTTTTTCACTATATGTTCCTCTATGCAACAGCCGATTCGATTTAAGTTTGCGCCGGTCAAGGCGCGGGCGGCGGTGCATTGGATGCTCCGTCAGCACCCAACTTGCGACCTGCATGCGGCGTTGAAGGGCTGCTACTTCGCCGACAAGAAGCACTTAAACGAGCATGATCGTCCCATCTTCGGCGCGACGTATCGCGCCATGAAGTTCGGGCCGGTGCCTCTTGAGATTTACGATATGACTCAGGGATCGGCGCTCTATCTCGCTGAACTCGGTGCAACCCGCTATCCGTGGACTCTCCAGGGTTACACGTTGAAGCTGAGAGACAACCACGCGCCCGATATGGCGGCGCTCTCCAAGACAGATATGGAAGCGTTGGAGTACGGATATAAGCGCTCCAAGAGCATGACCTTTAACGAGCGCACAGCGGCGACTCACGGTTTCGACTGGCAAGCAGCAAAGCTCGGGATCATGAAATACGAAGACATGATCGCGGAGACCGATAAGAAGGCAGACAAGGTTGCCTATCTGCGAGAAGCCGCGCCCTTCATGCGCCTTTGAATGTGCCGCTGCTAAAATGCCTTGAAGTCATTTGGATTCACGATGACTTCATTAAGAACCCCGGTCCGAAGATGGTCGTGTGCGTAGCTCCTGAACCGAGTCTCTTTTTTCGCATAAATACCGACCCCTTTCCTGTTGCCGTAAAGCTGATGCAGTCGGCCAACACATTCCTGAAGTGGGACAGCCATCTTGAATGCAGTGGCCCGCTTGAACTTGACGACTACACCATCGGCGAATCGCTCATCAAAACAAAGGGGCCAATCGGCACTGTGGATTCCAAACTAATCCCTGACATCTGGAAGGCCACCAGCAACAATGGCCGTATCTCGGCTTCGGACCTCGCGCTAATTCGTATCGGGTTGGGCATTCCTTAGCTCCACTCGGGTCAGAAAGGTCGCCATTACGGGCACTACGGCAAGCTGAGCAGATTGTCCTTCGTGCTCGTGTCGGCCTCGGTCTTGAGGTACTTGCCGCCGTTGTGCGTCGCGATCACGACCCAGGCACTCTTGCCGTCGACATGCGTATAGAAACTGAACTTGCCGGCCTCGATCGCGGCGATCGCGCTCGCCTCGGTCGTCTCCCAGCCCGTACCGTCTGCAGTGATGCCGCCGACATGAGAGATGCCCTCCCACCGGTCTTTCCTGTCGGTCTTGTTGATGCAAGAAATCTGAACGTTAGTAGCTATTTGCCATCCATAACATTGGCCAGCAGACGGCTGCTAAACGATCGGCCCGCCGTTGAGAGGGGTAAGCGTCTACTTTGGACACAGAGACCCAGACGACAACGCCGACCTCTACGTCGGGCCGGTCGACTGCCCATACAATTTTTTTGAGATCGATCACTCCTGTATCGAGCCCACCTTGTGCGGAAAGTCACGATTGAGATTGGCGGACTCGTTCGCGAGCCACATTCTAAAGGCCTCGAACATGGATGCATCAGGAATATCAGCGTCTGGCGCTGATGCGACCAGATAGCCGCCTGACCGCTGAAGCAATCGCGTTCCTGGCCGACCGGCCATCTCGGCGAACTGTTCGAACCGTCCCTTGCAAAGATCGAATGCGATGTCGTTGATGATCTCGGCGCCACCGCGCGAACGAAGCTCACGAAACTCGATCATGCGCCCGTCAACCTGTTCGGCGTCCGCGCGCTCCAGCGCATCGAGCTTGAGCATCGAGAGATTGCCGATCGCTTCGCGGTCTTGAAGCAGCGTCGCGACCTCACGCCAAATGCGCGGGTTGATCCGCGACTTGCCCTTCGTCATGGCGTCGATGCTATCGGGCTTGATGCCCTTCAGCGCGCGACCGAACTGCGCCTTCCATTCGGCGCCGGTGCCGAAGAGCATCTGGCCGCTGCGCGCAAAAAGTTCCGAGGGTTTCATATGATCGGGCCTCCTACACCCGTCATGGTCGAACGGTCCATTGACCGCCGCCTGACGCCGAGAACCTAGGCCGACAGATGGGCGGATTCAAGACCCAAAGCAGATGCTCTGGCTGGTATGTAATTGGTAAGGCGATAGTAAAATATAAACACGGCTTGCGCGAACGAGAGGCGGTTCCCCTTGTCGAGCGATGAAGCACTGAGAAGAGTGTGCACGAGGCGGAAAGTCTCGATGGCGACCGTGTAGGAATCGCTGTCGTCGAGGACGTCAAGCTCATCCAATAGCGAGGCCACCTCGGATGTTTGAAATGTGATCTGGCCCATCGTGTGGGCGAAGGCATTACGGACACGCCTGATCGCTTCGAGTTGAACAAAGTCACCTTTGCCTATGATGCCCATGGCACGGGCCAGCCGAATGCGGCCAGCTAATTCGCTGTATGGGGCGTCATCGAGTTCGAACAAGTATTTGAACGTCGGATCATCTGGATCGGGCTGAAGATGGGTAGTGATTGCTTTCCGTAGAGCGTCCTCGATGAAGGCCGCACCCATGATCGCGGCCGCTCGATCTCGATGCGAATCTTCAGTCCAAAACTCGCTGCCGATGTCGAGAAGAGTACGAAAGATATGCTCGCCCTCCGGCACCTGCCGCATGAGCTTCTGAAGCTCCTGCGTCTTATTGCGCTTTTTGGCCATTTCCTCGTCTCGCTAGCTGGAGGTGCGTGAGCTTCCACAAATCTACCTGCTAACGATCAACTTATGATTCACTGTCTTCGATCCGGCGCACGAGCGGATGCCAATCGTCGAGCAGCTTATCGTAACCCGAAGGTTCGAGGTATTTGCTTTGCGTTACCCACCACTCATTAAAGCGTTGGTAAAAATAGAGCGTGGGCTGATATGAACCCGTGGCTTCTTCTGAGCCGCCCGCCAACTCGATAATCTCTTTACGCTCGGCGATAACGAAGCGAAAGCGCTGTAGCACATAGCCAACCAAGATGTAGAAAAGCGGCCCATCGTCGTCGGCTAGTTGCGCTCGCGGGATATTAAATTGACACCTATGGAGCGTCCGATCGCTATGCCGCGAATCCTTCGCGCCCTTTGTCTTCGTTGCTGTGGAAGTCTTAACCTGAACCCGCCACGGTCGCCGATTGCCCTTACGGATCACAAGCACGTCGGTTCCCTCGTCGACCATCGGGATTGCGACACCGCGGATATTCCACGCCAAGTGAGCCATCACTGCCAGTTGCCCGGCCAAACCCTTGTGGTGCGTGCTTGCCATCTGTCTTCGGCCCCATTTCGCGCGACTAGCATTGGCTTCGTGGATGCCGTGCCTCAACTAATTCGCTGGTTAGTCATCATCGAGCATCCGCATTAAGTCTTCTGCCGGAGGCCCAGTCATCAACGCTGCGAAGGGTAAAGTGCGAACGAAGTAAACAAGGACCCAAACAGACAGTAAAATTTCGAGCCGCGAATAGAACCCGCTGAACTTCAGAGTTGAGGTCGTCAACGATCGGCACCGCGGTCCGGTCGAGGCGCCTGGCGGGAGCGCTGGTCGAGTTCGAGCTGAAGGTCCACGTCGTGCACGGTGGTCAGCAATGCGCGCGCGGAGGCCGTCGCCTTAACCCATCGGTCGGCCGCTTGCTGACCGACGGTTAAGTGAGCGCCGGTCCGATGATGATGCGTCGCCGGCGGTGTTGCGAACATCATGTCCTTCAATACCTTGTCGAGTTCGCCGTTGGTCGCGCGGCCTTTATTATAGTGGCCGATCATGGCGAATACCGCCCCGGCGGCGCGACCGGCAGCGCTCGTGGCCAACAGATGCGGCGCCACCGCCTGCAGGGCCTCGATGACGGCCACCATCCGGGTGCCGATCGCCATCTGATCGGCATTGCCGAAACTCGCATAGCCGCGCGCGGCGAAGGCCCTGTGCTGCGGCGTGTCGGGCAGGACGGAGGCTTGGCGATCGCGCGCGCGTTGTCGGCTGTCCTGCGCGCGCAGCTCAGCGCGCGCAGCCCTCTCGCGGTGATACTGGGCACCGGCGGGGGTCGCCCGGAACGCGTCGCTGTTGACGAAGCGCTCTGCCGCCGCGTCGTCCTGCTGCGGCAAGCGGCGCTGATTCGCCCGGCCGATTGCGGTCGATCGGACGAACGGTGGCGCCACAAAGAGCCGACGCTCTCGGTGCGCGCCAGAGGTTGGCCGCTTGTCGAGCACGGGAAGTTTTTCCTCCTGCTGGGCTGCCCTCTCGGTCCGCATGTCGCGGGCAAAATCCGGTCTAGCCGGTCGCCGGCGTGCGAGCACATCGCACAAGGTCCGGTAGGCCCGATGTCGGTCTCGTGTTCGAATAAGCGTGTCACTGGCCAGCGCCCATTCCGCTCGATTGAACGTTGGTGACGGCCGCCCTTCGTAGCGTAGGAGCGCCGGCATGGCGGCCGCCGCCTCGCGCTCATGAGCGATCGCTGCCGCCTCGTGGCGCATCAAGGCGGCCACGCGCAACGTGTCCGCCCGCCACCGCTGGTCGTGCTCTGCCGTGACTTGGCGCTCGCGGCGCTCCCGGGCAGCCCCCAAACGGGTCAGTATCTCTGGAGTAGCCGAGCCGCCGCGCGCCTCCCCGAGCTGGCGATCGAGATCTGACAGGGTCGCGTCGGCTGCCAAGACGCCGGCCAGCCTTGGCGGTCGATAGCGGGCCGCCAAGGCTGCAATCTCGGTTGAGCTGAGGCCAAAGGCTTCCCGGCGGGCTTCATAGTCGGCGGTCGCATGCAGAGACCGCAACTGCTCGAGTTCGGGGCTACGTCGGCGTTCGGCTTCGGCCGCGACCCAGGCCTGCTCCGCCGGCGCCAAGCCAGGGCCTTCATAGTCGAGGGTCATCTCCTTGACGTTGTGGCGGTGCGCCAGGGAGCGGATGAGCCCGCCCACGTCCTTGTGAGACGCCTTGTCGGCGATCAGCAGGCAGTCCTGGCGATGACGCGACATCGCAACGTACAGCAGGTTTCTGTCCATGCCGGCGCTTTCGAGGGCATAGACCCGGTCGAGCGTGGCGCCCTGAGTCTTGTGGATGGTGAGCGCGTAGCCATGGTCGACGTCGGGATATTCCTTGAGCGGCACCCGCACCAGGGCAGCGTCATCGATCTGGACGTACAGTGCCTCGCGTTCTGTGCGCACGACGCTGCCGAGCTGGCCATTGCGAACCTCCAGAAGCCCGCGGCCGTCGGCCGAGCGCAGGCGCGCATTGCGTAATAGAGTGATCCGGTCGCCCGCGAGGAACTCGCGCGGGCCGGCCCGGGTCTGATAGATGCCGTCGTGTCCTTGGGCGAGCGCCCCGACGCGCTTGAGGCCTTCGCGGATGCCGGCATTGAGCGCGGACACATCGACGTTGGAATGCGCCAGCGCGGCCTGCGTGCCGGGCCGGGTGTAGCTCTCGAGGAACAGCGCGATGGCGTGCGCGAGGGGGTCGGTCACCAACCGGATCCGGCCCTCGGCCGCATAGGCCTGCAGGGCGTCGGCTGTGCGCGCTTGAGCGAAAGCCACGGTGGCCGCTCGCTGCCATTCCAGCGATTGCCGGCGGACTTCCAACAGCCTGGCCGGCGGGATCCGTTCGATCAGCGCCCGGAACGGCGCGCCCGCACCGATCGCCGGCAGCTGCTCGGGGTCTCCGACCAGCACGATCTTGGCTCCAGCCAGGCGGACCTCGTGCACCAGCCGAGCCATCGTCTTGCTGTCGATCATGCCGGCTTCGTCGATGACCAGCACGTCCCGGGACGAGAGGCGGGCGGTCGCTTTGTTCCAGGACAGGATCAGCGAGGCGATCGTGGTGCTGCGAATGCCCGAGGATTGGCCCAGGCCCTGCGCCGCTTTGCCAGCGGTGGCGGCCCCGAAGACCCTAAAACCCTCCCGTTCCCAGCCAAGCCTTGCCGCTTTGAGAAGGGTGCTCTTGCCGGCGCCGGCGACTCCGACGGTCGCCGACAACGACTCCGCCCCCGTCACGTGCTCCAGGGCACTGCGCTGCGACGGGCTGAGCTCTATGCCGTCCCGCTCGGCCAGGGTTGCCACCGCGATCGCCAACGTCTCGGCCGTGAGGCCGCGGGTCGTCTGCGGGCCGAGGGTGCGTGTACTTGCCAACGCAAGCGCATCGGCCAGCAGCTTCCATTCGAGATCGGCGGTGGACTTCAGCGTGTACTTCGCCGGCAGGTCGACGGAGCGGCCCTCCGGCAGCGTCAGCGTTTGGCGTTCCCGGCGGGACGGCAATGCCAGAAGCTCGGGGCACGCCATGACGGCGGCCAGACAGATCTGGAATTGCGCGTGGTCGGTCACGTAGCGATCGAGCGCCTGGGCGATCTCCTGGCGGGTGAACACCGACTGGCTGTCGCCCAGCAGGCGCAGTAATTGCTCGGGGTTGGCGCAGATCAACTCGGCATTGACCGCTTGGGTTTGGGGACTGATCGACAGCATGTCGGGCACGATGAAGCGCCGTTGCAGCCCGTTCCCGGCCGGCCCTTTCTTTGGGAACGGCACGAGGTCGATGCCACGGTCGCGGTAACTGCGCGGGTCGAGGCGCGCATCCTGGCCGGCCCGCTCGAGCGCTCGGTTGGCCAGTTGTGCCCACTCCTCGCGGAGATTGCGGATTTCTGCAGCCCTCCGCAGCAGCCCCAGTGCCTTGCGCTTGTCCTCGTTGTGCTCAAGGGCGCTGCGCTCGCCCAGCCCTTGGGCGCTAATTCGACGCGTCGTCATCAGCAAATGGGCATGGTGGTTGCGCTGGTCTCCCGCTTTGCTGGGAGGGTGGATCGCGTAATCCACCGCAACGCCATAGCGGTCGGCCAGCATTTGCGCGTATTCGATCGTGAGCGCCCGGCGCTGGGCGCGGTCCAGTTCGGCTGGGAGTGCCAAAAGGATCTCGGTTGCGACCCGGGAGTCCTTGCGACGCTCGGCCGCCTCGGCGGTGTTCCAGAGCCGGTTGCGGTCGAGAGCCCACGGCGCGGCGACGCCCTGTGGCACGAGAATGCCGGTCTCCGCCGGATCGATCTCGCCCGCGCGGACACGGCGCGAATAGTCATGGCGCTTGCCGGTCGCCTCATTGTTGAGCGCCGTGCCGCTGCGGTAGGCGGCCGCCGCGATCGCCGATCTGCCTTTGCCGCGGCTGATCGCCTGCAGGGCAAAATGACAGACGGCCATGGTCAGCGACGGCCTTGGCCGCCCTGGCGGGCGATAGTGCCGAGATGGCGCTTCTGGCGCCGACGCTTTTCGTCGGCATCGGTGAGGTATGGGCGGGTGCGTTCGTAAGCTTCGATGTGCGGGTGTTCCCACAGCCGAGTGCGGCCTTGCACACCTCGGCTGATCGTCGCGGTCGACGCGGGAAAGAGGGTATCGCGTGAGACCAGGCGGCGAATGCCCTCGCGGGTGTAGATCCAGCGGCGGCTCAGGTCCGCAATGGACAGCAGTTCGGAGGGTGCCATCACTCTTACGCGGGCGTTGCCACTTGGCAACGCGGTACCGCGCCCTTCGGGGATTTCCTGAGCCCTGTTCCCTCCCTGGCGACGAATGGTCAAGCTGGTGTTCAGGTAAGGCGTGGCAGCGCGCACGATCGGCGAGAAATAGGATGAATGGACCACGCTCTTCTATGGAAGCAAACCTCTCCCCCTTGAGGGGAACGTATGCAAGAGCAACACCGACTTTATGGAAACCGAGGGACCCGCAAACCTCCATGACGGTCTCGCAGATCTCCGCGGTTCGTTCGCATCCCTGTCGGAAGTTGGCAAGAACCCCAGCACGCAGCTCAGCGAGTTCGAGGAAGGCAGACGGCACGCGGGCCAATTGGTAGCGACCGCCGTTGTGGTCGCCCTATGTACTCCCGCACTATCGCCCGGCGCCAACGGGCATTTGGTCATCAATGGCACAAAAGGAGGGGGAATGTTCACAGTTCACCACCGGGAAGAACGGCGCAGACGAAGAGGAGCTTTCAAGAATATTCAGCGTCGGGAGCGCTGGCCCAAATGTCTCAAACCGGCGGTCGAGCTCTAGAGAGTATCGCTATTTGCCGGCGAGATGAGCCGTCACCCAGCCGTCCTGTGCGCGTGGTTCTGGGCCCCGTTGTCGGCACGGAGTGGGGTATTCCATGGCTCCTGCCGTTGCGTAGACCCAGCCACAGGACGAGCACGGAGCAAGAGACAAACTGTTGCACCGGATGGTGCGACAGGTTTGTTTCTTGCAGGCGGCCGAAGGCCGCCGGTCCGCGCGCAGGCCTGTGGCGTCATGGGTCGAAGCAGGCAGGAGCCATGCCCCACTCCGCCAACCGGGCGGCGCACGACAGACAGCGAGCGGCGGTGAGGCGATAGTCGACCAAGGCTCTCGTCTCGGGAGCGCATCGAAGGTTGGAAGTGCGTCTGGGTTGCCCGCATGGGCTTGATCCCCCATCCAGACACTGAGCTACTCCCCGAGAATCGGACAGTGACGTAAGCTCTGGAACTGGTTCTGCTGGTCTTCTTGAGAGGAGATCGGCGATGACGAAGCGGAAGCAGCACAAGCCCGAGTTCAAGGCGCGGGTTGCGCTCGAGGCGATGAAGGGCGAGCAGACGGTTGGCGAACTGGCGAGCCGGTTCGGCGTTCACCCGACGATGATCCATCAGTGGAAGAAGGCGCTTGTCGAGGGCGCGACGGAGGTCTTTCAGCGTGGCCGCACCTCTGCGGAGCCGGCGGATGCCGGTCGCATCAAGGAGCTGCATGCAAAGATCGGCGAGCTGACTGTGGAACGGGATTTTTTGGAACACGGGTTGCGTCTACTCCCCGGCAGGAGCGCAAAGCGATGATCCAGCCGGATCATCCCAGCCTGTCGATCGTGCAGCAGTACCGGCTGGCGTCGATCGGTCGTTCGACGTTTTATCATGCGCCTCGGGGCGAGAGTGCTGCGAACCTCGGGCTGATGACCGAGATCGACCGTCAGTTCCTGGAGACGCCGTTTTACGGTGCGCGGCAGATGACGTGGCACCTGAAGGCCGAAGGGCATGCAGTGAACGTCAAGCGGGTGCGCCGCCTGATGCGTCTGATGGGACTGATGCCGATCTATCGGCAGCCGCGGACCAGCATTCCAATCAAAGGACACAAGCTTTATCCGTACCTGCTGCGCGGGGTCAGCATCGACCGGCCCAATCAGGTGTGGTGTGCCGACATCACCTACATCCCGCTGGCCAAGGGCTTCCTGTACCTGGTGGCGATCATGGACTGGTGGAGTCGCAAGGTCCTGGCGTGGCGTCTGTCGAGCACCATGGACGTGCAGTTCTGCGTCGATGCGCTGGATGAGGCGCTGGGCCGGCATGGCCGGCCGGAGATCTTCAACACCGACCAGGGTAGCCAGTTCACGTCGTGGGCGTGGACGCAGCGGCTGAAAGAGGCCGGGGTGCGCATCTCGATGGATGGGCGTGGCCGGTTCCTCGACAACATCTTCATCGAACGGCTGTGGCGCTCGCTGAAGTACGAGTGCATCTACCTGCATGCCTTCTCGGGTGGGCGCGAGGCTCGTCAGGGGATCGGCGACTGGATGATCTTCTACAATCATCGGCGCCCTCATGCCGCGCATGGCGGCGAGACGCCGGTCAAAGTATATCGAGAAAGGCTGTCGGCTTACGGTCCGGGCTTACGCCCGGCCCTCCACCCGACAGCCTTGGCGGCGTAACCAGCGTGCGTTCAACCCCGACCGGCAGGCCCAGACTGTAGCTTAAGTTACTGCCAAAGCTGTCCAACGATCGGGGAGTAGCTCAAAGCGTAATGCGGAGGAGCGTACGGAGAATTACCGCGAAACACTTAGAGACATAGACGCTCTGCAGAGGTTGTCGCTACGCTTGGTGGCCGCGGAGCTCAATCGGCGAGAAATTGAGGCGCCGCGTGGAGGGCGCTGGCATGCGGCGAGCGTCGCGCGACTGCGACGAAAACTTTGCGCGGCACAGCTATTGCCGAGCTCCCTTATTCTGGAACAACATTCCGGATTGCGGGAACTACGAAACACGATGAGCGATCCCTAAGGACATATGATGCCAATCGCTGTCTGCAATTTGAAACGGTGTCGATCCCATGTCGCATGAACAGGAATGGGTCGTACCGGTGATGCATATTGAACTGCAGCGGCGTGGTCCAGAATTAAGACAGTTGCTGGGAACGGCCTTCTTTCTGAATACCGCTGGCTCATTCATGACCGCCGCTCATGTGCTCAAAGATGGTCAAGCTGCCATGGAGCAGAAGGGGGGAACAATGGCATTGGCATGCTCCCTTCCCGACAATTCCGGTCCGGAGTTCCGCCCAATTCTCGAGGTGTCGTATGCTCGAGAGCCGTACGACGTAGCTGTCGGATGTGTTGGTTCCAATTCTGTAAAGATTGGAAGCGTAGGTGGTATAGGCAATAAACCGAGGCGGTGGGACGCCGTCCAAGCGATTGGCTATCCTCTAACGGCCCAGGTCGACCCGAGAAAACTCGTTCATACGGACCCCCGATCTCTCTATTCCGAACCAAGAGGCTATCGCGGCCATGTCCTTCGCAGTCTTTCCGAGTCCAGGCAGGTTCTGGCAGATAAGGAACATCCCGACGGTTACGAGTTAGACTTTACTATCCCACTTGGAATGAGCGGGTCGCCCCTGGTCATCGCAAAGGGCCATCAATTTAGCGTAGTCGGTGTCTGCGTCGGAAATTCTCGGGCAGAGGTGCAAGATTATCGCGTTGTTCTTATTGAAGAAGACGGCAAGCAATTCAGCGAGAGACATATTGCCAAAGAATATTGCGGGTTAGCCGACGATGTTACTTCATTGATTGATTGGACGCCGGCTTGTTTCGGCGGCATTTCCTTGTCTGGCATCGGCATTCCGAACTCGCGGAGGCCATTCTAGTTTCTCTCCCTAGCAACAATCAGCGCTTCCCCTTTACGAGCTAGCACACGCAAACATGACACGACCATTTCAGGATGTAAGAAAGACTGAGGAGAAGTGGTCCAATATTTTAGCGGATGGCCGCTTCATCGACTGCGTTAAAACTTCAAACGCGCCAACTTATTTTGGACTTTCGCTGATTTCTCGCCCAGCACTTCTTAGCAATTTGACAAGTCTGCCTTGCAATGACTTGGCTTTTCGCGTCTCGCATTCCCAAATAATCGCGACGCGCCAACCTGCAGCCTCTAGCGTCTTAACATTGCGGCGGTCCCGAGCAATGTTTGCCGAGAACTTCTCAGTCCAAAACTCGCGCCGGGTTTTCGGCGTGGAGCACATTTTACAACCGTCATGACGATGCCAGAAGCACCCATGGACGAAAATAACCAGTCTTCGCCCAGGTAGCACAACATCCGGCCGTCCGGGAAGATCTTTGCGATGAAGCCGAAATCGCCCTCCTAGTGAATGCAGCAGTTTACGGACGGCAATTTCCGGCTTTGTATTTTTACCTCCGATCCTCGCCATTAAGGCCGATCGAGCGGGCTCAATGTCGTCACGTTTCGGCATCGGCATCGGGGAAGTGTTTCCGCAAATGCTTTCGGGCTGCTCGCGCAATCACGCGGCCCAATTTGACCGGGACTGCATTACCTATCAGGCGGCCTATCGTACGCATATTAATACGGTCATCTTCGCTAACGAAACCATAAGAGCGCGGGAACGATTGCAACATGGCGCCTTCTCTAAGTGAAAGCGCCCGATCCTGTGAGGGGTGGCCAAATCGGCCGCTTCCAAATCCATAAAATTGTGTAGTGATGGTTGGCGATGGACTGTCCCATTCCATACGACCATAGACAGCGCCATAGCCTTTGCCGCTTGTCCGATGATGGCATTCGGCCCGCAGATCATCTTCCCAGTCCCGCCATGTTCCGCCGGGCTTCGAAGCCTGAAGCCTACGAAAATTGAGAGCAGAAAGGCTGCTGGTGCAATGCAGTCGATCGGTTGGGTGCCTGTCGCCGGCAGACAAGGCAGGCATAACTTCGATAACTTCTCTAACGGTCTTATAGTTGCTCTCGCTGAACCGCGCCTTTTCGAGGTTCCACTCGCCATGAAGCGATGCGAGCACCACTAATCGCGTGCGCCTCTGAGCCAGACCATAGTCCGGCAGAAACACGATTTGTTTAGTGACGAAGTAGCCCGCTCCCTCCAATTTTTTGACGAACCTACGGTAAAGGCTACCTCCGCCGAACTCCGTCAATCTTGGAACATTCTCCATTGATACGACGTCAGGCTTCGTCTCCGTTATGAGACTGGCGAACTTATCGACCAAGCTCCATTGACCATCTGTGTTCTTTTGATTGTACGTTGAGAACGGTTGGCAGGGTGCGCATCCTACCAGGACTCGCGGGCCGCTCTTCGGATACATGGCCGTTAGCTTGCGCGCCGAAAGCTTTCGGACATCTTGTTCGTGGAACACGCTTTCGTTGTTATGCTCGAAGGGAAATCTGCATGCCGCCTCTACGTCGACGCCGGCGGCGATATTGAACCTTTCAAGCTTAAATCCGTGCGCAAGCCCGCCCGCGCCGCAAAACAGGTCAACGACCGACGCATTTCGATGCGATGCCGAGATGGCCGCCTTGCTCATTTCTCTTTTTCCAAATACTCGTGAATTCGCAATTATAGCTTCTGTGGATAGCAATTCCACGACCAGCAAAGCCCGGGAAATATCTCTCTTTACGAGTCGAACATTCGTTCGCGTGCGAACTGCAATGCCTTAACGGGCCGTCGGACGGCATCAAAGGTATCGATGAAGAATACCGAATCGGCGGAGGCGGCGTTCGCTGTTTCGGCTAGTGGTCCGCTAGACATTGACGATGTGTCCAGTCGCCAAAACGGATGGACTAGCACGAAGGCTTCATTACGCCCGCCATTTGGTCGATAGAGAACCGGCAGGCCTAACGGACCCCGAAGTTCGACCCGGCGCTTCTCCGGGTCGAGGCGACGTATTTCTTCCGCGGCTTCCGCCGCGAGCCGTGGCCAGTCCGAAAGTTCCCGATGGTCCCATCGGCCATCCAGGCCAGCTTTGTATTCACTATCCCTAAGAGCGCGTAGATAACCAAGGCCGAGCCGCCAATCCAACAAACCGTGATAGCCGCGGTTGTTGTAGCGTTGTAGGCAGCGATAGCAGGCCTGAGAGCATTGCTGGGGATGATGGTCCTGAAAGTATGAGGTGACCAAAACGTCATCTTGCTGCTCAACCATCGACCGTATCAAAC
The DNA here is from genome assembly GCA_041691635.1 of Hyphomicrobiales bacterium. Taxonomy (GTDB): domain Bacteria; phylum Pseudomonadota; class Alphaproteobacteria; order Reyranellales; family Reyranellaceae; genus Reyranella. The sequence continues at coordinate 4,282 of JBEPUH010000022.1, read as the reverse complement.
GGGCGACCATAGGTTCTCCAAAGTCATCTGAAGCTAGTCGACGCGAAAAGCCCGCACCGTTGACCAGGAAGTCGGCGATCTGCAGCAAAGGCTTTCTATCACGGAGCCTTGGCTCCAATATCTCAAACTCTTCGGGACCGATGTCGAGAGCAAGCGCCGCTCGTTGAACGACCAATTGGGTGGCCGAGATCGCTGCGGCTCTGATGCTCGTAGCACGGGGTTCGCGGCTTCCCATTCGATCAAAGGCGAGCCCCGGAGGAACATTCTCCATCTTGATATATAAGGAATCTGTTCTCTTGCGGGACATGAGTCTGACCGTTTCAGGTTCGATCGGCGCTCCGCTTGCATCCACGGCTTTTTCCCAGCGCCTAGGTTCGGCTAGGACTTCCGGCACGACGAACTGATTGGGAATGCGGCTGAGCCAAATCGGAGGGCGATCCTTGACCCTCAACGATCTCTGAACCGCGTCAACCACTATGTATCCTTCCGGCTCGCCTGTGTCGCCCACAGGACCTCGATTGCGGCGGATAATCGCGGCGTCCGACCCAGTTGCCACCGACATGTTGGTCGTCCGAACAGGCAGGGTGGCGACTGCTTCCATTTCGCTTGAAGTCTCGCGCCGGATACCCCGCGATGGCTCTTCCTCCTGATCAACCGGCGTTGGCTGGAACGAGGTCCTAAATCCTGCGGGCATATGATAGAGGATGAACGCCTCTTCTGGCATCGGCTCGTTACAGTCTCCGCAAGGGACGGCTTCGTAGGGTTGCGTAGGGAGGGTATTGGTTGCGCCACATCTTGGACATATCGCGAGATGACAGGTGTCGACCCACCACTGCGATCCTTGACCGGCGACCAGCCACGCACGATTCTTTGGAACATCCAGCTGAACACGTCCAAGGGGAGCCGTAAAACCGATCGAAGTGTGTTTCCGTTTGTCGCGTATTAGAGAGCGGCCAGGCGCAAACTCATAGATAGCAAGGTCTAACTCCCGATCGACGGTATCCCACTCGGCTTCTTCGAGGTCGTTCTCCTCTATCCCGATATAGAGATTTCGCACACGCGTCGGCATCCCATACATGGGTAGCAAACCCTGATCCGCCAGGAAGCTCGCAAGAGTGCCATCGAAGAAAGCCCCTGCTTCGGCTCGGCGATCTATTTCGGCCATCACGGTCTCCACTGTTACGGCCTCCAAAAGAGCTTCCTCACGCCCTGGCAAACCAAGACCAAGAAGCCGAGCGAATGCCCTCCTGACTGCCTCAGCCTCGCCTAGAGCATGGGCGACACGCTTCGACCACACAGGGAGATCACCGTAGTAATGAACGCAAGGCACGAACTCTCCATGGATGTCCGGAGCTGCATCGTCACCCGGCCAGTCCTTGCCCGCTTGTTTCCGTATCTGGCTGAATGCCGACGAAAGCCACACTTTTCTTAGTAATCGCGAAGGAATTGCTAGATGGTCGGATGTCAGAAATGGCGGCGGCGGTGCTTCCCCTGTAATGGCCTCCGGATACTTGAAATAATGGAGATCGTGGCTGCGGCTTCGGCACAAAGTTGCGACGAGGGAGAAAGCTTGCGCACGTCTACCTGCTCGCCCGACGCGCTGCTGATAATTAAAGCGCTGTGGCGGCATGTTGGCCTGGTAAACTGCCTGCAGCGCGCCAATGTCAATTCCCACCTCCATCGTGGTCGTCACCGACAGCATGTCGATCTCTTTAGCTTTGCGATCGAGCCGTGGGTCGTAGTTTCCGGCACTGTCTACGAAGATCCCGCGGAACCGCCGAAGTCGTTCGGCTGGTGATCTCGTTTGACCGGTCAGTTCTTCACAGCGCAAACGGAAGGCGCCGATCCCTTCGGCGGTGCTGCGCTCCACTCGACGTGCCAACACGTTGCGTGCGCGCAAAACGGAAACCGGTCCTGTAGCCTCCTTTGGCAAGGGCCCTTGGCAGCGAGTGCAATTTCCCGTTCCTCGGTGCAGGTGGGCCCGCGCGCAGTTACTGCACTCGTAGAAAAGATGGGTATCGTCTACGAGCCTGATCGACAATTTGTCAGGGTCGATAAAGCCGAGAGCGTGGCCCGACGTTGCAAGATTGGTCAGAACGTCGTCCAGCTCCCGGTTCGCTTCGCCGGGAGCGTTCGCCTCAGCAAATTCCCTAACACGGGCACTGCGGACGGATAATCCGCCCGTCCAATCCTTTCGCTGCTCGTTCGCTTCCACCCATTTGTTGCCACGGACCCTATATGCATCCGCAAACACTCGGAGGTAGGCGTCGAGCCGGTCAGCGCCATCCTGCGCTTTTGCAAAAAGGGTTGGATAGCCCAGGCCGGTTTCCTCGAGGGCGAAGTATGTCTTCGCAAACAATACATCGTCGATCAGGGGGCGCTGATCGCGGACTACAGAGAGACGGGCGTCAGCAATCGCCAAGCTGTCACCTTCAGAAATCCATTCCACTCGGCCTTCGCGTTCGGTGAACAGGGTTTGCCATTCGAACCGAGACGCTTCGGGTCCCCCGCGCGGGATCGGATCTATACCGACCTCGTCGGTCGGATGCATGCCGATCGCCACCATCTTGCCGAGAAAGGCGCTCGCTTCTCGCCTGGGAGCGCCCTCCGACGGTAGCGACTCAACCACGGATGCTAGAGGAATGCGGTCCGTATCGCCTTGTCGCCGAGCCTCTATGAGAAGTTGGTTCAATCGAGCCATTTCAGGTTCATCGTCGCGCAATGTCGCTTCCAGTCGAGCTGCCTTCAAATCAGCTTCCGAAAGATGCGGCATTGCTTGTCGTTCGCGTAATGCTTCCAACAAGAGCTGCCGTCGACTGTCCTGATGATGACGTCTTTCTATGTCGAGGGCTGTTCTCGAAGCGTCCTGACGACTATCGGAGAACACGATTGCTTTGGCGATATCGCCTCCAGCGTGCAACAGCTCGAAGACCTCCGTGGCGACGAGCTGGGAACTCTTAGCAAAGCCTGTACGAAAATTCCGAATAGGGGATTGGCGGAACCGCGAACTCCTTCCTGCGTAATCGGCACCACACGCCGGGCAACAGTTGGGTCCCGCCGAACCTGGGCGTCTTAGATTGCCTGCTCTAGGCAAAACGAATATTCTTCCCTCGACCCGTTCGCTTGCGCCGCCAGCGGTGGCGGATACAAGGCCGTTCCGAGTGTCCAACACAACTTCTGGCCACGACTCGTCAGCGTTGTCCCCTCGTTTCGCCAGCTTGCGGGATGGCCAGAATATTGCGAAATCCTCGTAGCTCAGATCTTCGTAGTTGTCGCCCGCGGTGGCTTCCGGAAGTGACTCCAGATCAGGCGATGCAGGGAGCAGTTCGACGCTAATACCAAGGTTTCCGGCGCTCTCGCCTCTTCGGCCACCGACGAATTCCTCGCCGCACGACTCGCAGTAGACCATTTCGAAAACGCGACGTAGGCTATCCCCCTCACGAGTATAGGTCGTACCTCTCTCGACGGTCATGCCTTCGAAACCCACCGATCCATCCGGCAGGTGGATTGGCGTCGAGAACAAGCCTTCGACGCTGCGAATGAATATGTGCTCGCGGAAACTCGTCGTGCCATCGTCGAGCCGAACACCGTAAAGTTCCTCCACTTTGTCGCCGAGTCCACGGAGAAGCGTCAGCCCACGGAGAGCCCACAATGTCTCCTCCGTCACAGTTCCGAAGAGGCGCCGCGCCAGTTCATTAGCCGCAGTGGCACGCAAACGCATTCCGTCAACTGTTCTGCAAGCCGCGGTCAACTGCGCGGCGGCGGCCTCGACCGCCCACTTCACCATCGAGGGAACATCCTCCGGCAAATCGGAAGACGACAAGGCGCGTGCGCATTGGGCGACCGCTTCGTCCAAGGCGACGCTCCTCTCGACCTTGCCCACAAACCGGCCCGTCGGCGAAAGGAGTTTCACCAGAGCTACGAAGCTCTGGCTGCCAAGAGGGGGAGCTACATCGACTCTGTCGATGACGGGTTCCCCAGTGACGATCGCCGGTAACCAGTCGTCCTTAGAACGTGCGCCCGACGAACCTATTTGCCCGTAAGTTCCCAGAGGTCCGAAGAAGTCGTGAAGATACTTGAGGCTTCGATCCCCATCCCTTCCTTCGGTCGGCAGCGACGCGCTAGAAGCAAGGATACGGAGCTTGTGGCGCGTCTCGGGCTTATCGAGGCCCAACTTGTGCACCAACGCGCGGACGAGTCCCGCGATCTCGGTTCCCGCGGAACCCCGAACTAGGGTCCAGACTCATAAAATCCACCATACGATAGCAGCGACGAGGCAGAC
>JBEPUH010000021.1:0-84924 GCA_041691635.1 Hyphomicrobiales bacterium | reverse complement strand
CCGACGCCAAGGTGCCGGCCGACGTGCAGAAGCGCATCGGCTTCACGCCCGAGGAACAGAAGCGCCTGGTCGACCTCGACTACGCCTACATCGCCAAGAACGACTCGGCGTTCCAGGACTGGTGGAACAAGTCGTTCAAGGGTTAATTGGCAAGGCATGAGCCTCGTCGTCGACAAGCCGAGAGGCCAGGGACTGACCGCGTCGGCGCTGCTTGCGCCGGCGACGATCTTCATTGCCATCAGTTTGTTTGCCCCTCTGGGGATCCTGTTCCGCTTCAGCCTGAACGACTTCCTGCCCGAGACCAAGACCATGGTCGAGGCGCTGACGGCGGCGAACTACGCGAAGTTCTTCACCGACAGCTATTACATGTCGGCGCTGGGCACGACGGTGAAGGTGGCGCTGCTGGTGACGGCGGTCTGCCTGGTCTTGGGCTTTCCGCTGGCCTACGTCGTGGCGCGCACGCAGAGCCGCCGGAAGCACCTGCTGATCATCGCGATCGTGCTGCCGCTGTTCGTCGGCAACTCGGTGCGCGCGGCGGGCTGGATGGTGGTGTTCGGCAACAAGGGCTTCTTCAACGCGAGCCTGATGGGCCTCGGCCTGATCGCCAAGCCGTTCGAGATCATGTTCACCGAAAAGGCGGTCATCATCGGCATCATCGCCGTCAACCTGCCGTTCATGGTGCTGTCGCTGCAGAGCGTGATCGAGGGCATCGACCGCGCCGTCGAGGAGGCCGCCTTCAGCCTGGGCGCGCCACCCGCCACCATGTTCCGCCGCGTGCTGTGGCCCCTGGCCCTGCCGGGTGTTCTCGCCGGTACGATCCTCACCTTCATCCTGGCGATGAACGCCTACGCCACGCCCTTCCTGCTGGGCGGCCCGCTGTTCAAGATGATGGCGCCGGTGATCTACAACGAGTTCACCCAGAAGACGAACTGGCCGTTCGGCGGCGCCATCGCCTTCATCCTGATGTCGGTCACGCTCAGCCTGACCCTGATCGCCAACCTCGTCATCCAGCGGCGGAGCGCGCGCTAGCATGCATATCGGACTGATCGGCGGCATTGGCCCCGCCGCCACCGACTTCTATTACCGCGGCCTGATCGACCGCCACGCGGCCGCCGGCATTCCGCTCGAATGCACCATCGCGCATGCCGATGTGCGCGAGATGTCGCGCAACCTCAATGACAGACAGCCCAAGCGGCAGGCCGAGATCTTCGCCGGCCTGATCGGCCGCCTGAAGGCGGCAGGGGCACAGGCCGCGGCAGTCACCTCGATGGGCGGGCACTTCTGCATCGACGAGCTGCTGCCGATCTCGCCGCTGCCGCTGGTCCATGGCATCCACGCCGTCGATGCCGCGATCACGCGCTCGGGCCTCAGGAAGATCGGCGTGCTCGGCACGCCGCTGGTCATGAACACCAGGCTCTATGGCGGCGTGTCCGCGGCCGACCTGATCGCACCGGAGGGCGAGATGTTCGACCAGGTCGGCGCATCCTACATGGCGATGGCGCAGGTCGGCCGGGTCACCGACCAGCAGCGCGACGTGTTCTTCCGGGCAGGCGAGGCGCTGATGAAGCGCGGCGTCCAGGCGATCATGCTGGGCGGCACCGACCTGTTCCTGGCATTCACCGGAAAAGGGCCGCCCTTCCCGCTGGTCGATTGCGCCGACATCCATGTCGACGCACTCTTCGAGAAATCGTCCGCCTAGTTTTTCCAGCGAGGTCCCCTCATGGCAGAAGAAAGCCGACTGCGTCGCTTCGCCGTCCTGATAGACGCCGACAATACCTCCCCGCGCATCGTCGCCGGCCTGTTCGAGGAAATCGCCAAGTTCGGCGAGGCCAGCGTGCGCCGCATCTACGGCGATTTCTCCAGCCCACGGCTCAAGTCATGGGCCGACGTGCTGCAGAAGTACGCCATCGATCCCTACCAGCAGTTCGCCTACACCTCGGGCAAGAACGCGTCCGACATCGCCCTGGTGATCGATGCCATGGACCTGTTGCACAGCGAGCGCTTCGACGGCTTCTGCCTGGTCTCCTCCGACAGCGACTTCACGCGGCTCGCATCGCGCCTGCGTGAAGAGGGGGCCGACGTCTACGGCTTCGGCGCGCGCAAGACGCCCGAGAGCTTCCGCCAGGCCTGCCGGCGCTTCATCTATACCGAGAACCTGGTGCCCGAGGCGCCGGTCGCCGCGGCCCAGGAAGGCCCCGCGCCTGCCGCCGCCCACGCCGCCCATCCTCCGGGCGATGCCGTGGCCATCCTGAACAAGGCGATCTCGCAGATGGAGACCGAGGACGGCTGGGTGGGACTGCGCGCCGTCGGCCAGCGCCTCGCCAACGTCGCCTCCGACTTCGATCCCCGTACCTACGGCTTTCGCAAGCTGAGCGACCTGGTGCGACAAAGCGGCGCCTTCGAGATCGACGAGCCGGACGGCCGCGCCATGCGCCTGCGGTCCAAGCCCGCCAAGTCCGCGGCACCGGCCGGAAACCGCCCACGGCGACGCCGTCGCGCTTCCTAAAACGGCAGCCTCGGCAAGCCCAGAATTTGTCGTCGGCGTGCCCAAGGCGCCATTTCGCGCGTTGCTTTCGCCCCCGCCGCCGCTTAATCGGCACGGGATGGGCATCAGCTCCGACCCCGCCGCTTCCACCGCGACCGCCGCCGACGCGCGCAGTTGGGCGCAGGTGCTGGCGCGCTATCGCCAGCCCAGCAACGGCCGCGGCCTGGTCGAGGTCGCCATCACGGTCGTGCCGTTGGCGGCGCTGTGGCTGCTGGCCTGGCTGACGCTCGACGTCGGCTACTGGCTGGCGCTGCCGCTGGCGATCGCCGCCGGCGGCTTCGTCCTGCGCCTGTTCATGATCCAGCACGACTGCAGCCACGGCTCGTTCTTCCGCCACCGCCTGGCCAACGACTGGATCGGCCGCCTGGCCAGCGTCGTCACGATGACGCCCTACGGCGTCTGGCGCCGCACCCATGCGATCCATCACGCCAGCAGCGGCAACCTCGACCGGCGCGGTATGGGCGACGTCGACACGCTGACGGTCGAGGAATATCGCGCGCGCTCGTTGTGGGGACGGCTGCGCTATCGCCTGTACCGCCATCCGCTGGTGATGTTCGGGCTCGGCCCGGCCTATCTGTTCATCCTGCAGCACCGGCTGCCGGTCGGCCTGATGCGCGGCAACGGCTGGCGGCCGTGGATCAGCACGATGGCGACCAACCTCGCGATCGTGGTCGCCGCCGGCGGGCTGATCTGGCTGATCGGCATCAAGGCCTTCCTGCTGGTGCACCTGCCGGTCCTGCTGGTCGCCGCCTCGATCGGCGTCTGGTTGTTCTACGTCCAGCACCAGTTCGAGGACACGATGTGGGCCAAGGACGGCACGTGGAACGCCCATGATGCCGCCCTGCACGGCAGCTCGCACTACGACCTGCCGGCGTTCCTGCGCTGGTTCACCGCCAACATCGGCATGCACCACGTACATCACCTGTCGAGCCGCATCCCCTTCTATCGCCTGCCGCGCGTGTTGCGCGACCATCCCGAGCTGCGCGACGTCGGACGGCTGACCTTCCTGCAAAGCCTGCGCTGCGTGCGGCTGGCGCTGTGGGACGACAGCCAGCGCCGCCTCGTATCGTTTCGCGAGGCCAGGACGGCCCTCTAGCCTTTCGGCCGACCCCCGATTGCTGCGATAGTTGGCGGCCGTTCCACGGCACTGGCGCCGCGCGACTTATCGCGCCCACGAGAACAACCGGAGGATCCGTCCATGAAGCTCAATCGTCGTGCTTTTGTCGGGGCCGTCCCCGCGCTTCTCGCCGCGCCCGCCGTGCCGCGCGCCGCCGAGCCGATCAAGATCCGCTGCTCGCTCGATACCGCGCCCAGCCATCCGCGCAACCAGGCTATCGTCGACTACATGGCCAAGCTGGAGAAGGCGTCGAACGGCGAGATCAAGGGCGAGGTCTTCCATTCCGGCCAGCTCTTCGCCGACCTCAACGTCTCCAAGGCGCTGCTGCAGGGCCAGGTCGAGATGGCCGTGCCCGGCACCTGGGTGGTGACCGGCCTGGTGCCGGACGCCGATCTGGTAGGACTGCCGTATTTCTACGGCGTGCCGATCGAGGTGACGCACAAGGCGACCGCCGGCAAGCCCGGCGCCTACGTGAACCAGCAGCTCGCAGGCAAGCTCAAGGCGCAGGTGCTCGGGCCCTGGCTCGATCTCGGCTACAACAACTGGTACTCGACCAAGACGCCGCTCGACACCTTCGACTCGTTGAAAGGTCTGAAGATCCGCAGCTCCGGCGGCGCGGCGAATTCCTGGCGCATCAAGTTCGCCGGCGGCATCGCCAATACCACCGCGTGGCCCAACGTGCCGCTGTCGCTCAGCCAGGGCACCTTCGACGCCTTCATCAGCTCCGATGAGAGCGTCAATTCGGCCAAGCTCTGGGAAGCCGGCGTCAAATACTCCTACGTCGATAACCAGTTCCTGGCGCAGTACATCCCGATGGTGAGCAACGCCTGCTGGAACAAGCTCTCCAAGCCACAGCAGAAGCTGATGGTCGACCTGTGGGCCGACAGCATCGCCGGCTACGACAAGGGCTCGGCCGACAGTCAGGCGCGCGCCCGCGGCATCCTCGAGAAGAACGGCGTGAAGTTCCACGACGCCAGCGCCGGCGAACTGGCGACCACGCGAACGGCGATGATCGATGCCGTGGATCAGCTCATCAAGGATGCCAAGCTCTCGCCCGAGATCGTCAAGCTGGTGAAGGAAGCGGTCTAGGCGGCGGACGCCCGGCCGGAGACCTCGAAGATCTTCACAGGCCGGGTCTTGCCCTTGACCACCACCTCGTCGACCGGCCGGATGCGATAGGCCTCCGGCTCGGCCAGCCGCTCGTGGGTGAACTGCGAGATCAGCATGCCGACCTTGTAGACCTTGGTCAGGCTCTCGACCCGCGACGCCAGGTTCACGGCGTCGGAGATGACGGTGCCGTCCATGCGATGGCTCTCGCCGATCGTGCCCAGCATCAGCGAGCCGGTGTTGAGCCCGATGCCGATGGCGATCGGCGGCAGCCCGGCGGCGGCGCGCTCGGCGTTGTAGCGCGCCAGCGTGTCCATCATGGCGAGACTGGCGCGCACGGCATCGTCGGCATCCTCGAACAGCGCCATGATCGCGTCGCCGATGTACTTGTCGATGAAGCCGTTATGGTCGCGTATGACTGGCCCCATGTTCTCGAGATAGTGGTTGATGAAGTCGAAGTTCTCGTCGGGCGTCATGGCCTCCGACAGGGTCGTGAAGTTGCGGATGTCGGAGAACAGCACGGTCATGTCGGTGCGCCGGTTGTCGCCGAGCTCGACCTGGAGGATCGACGGCTTGCCGATCATCTCGAGGAAGGCATGGGGCACGAAGCGCTCGATCGAGATGTTGGTCTGCTTGAGGTCGACGATGGTGCGGCGCACGGCGCTGCGCATCATGTCGAAGCTGGTGGCCAGGCTGCCGATCTCGTCGCGCCGGCCGGTGTTGGCGATGGCGCCGTCGAGGTCGCCGCCGGCGATGGCGCCCGCCTCGCCGCGCAGCGTGAGCAGCGGATCGAGCAGCTGTCGCTGCAGCAGGCGCGACGCCACCCAGAAGACGAGCGGCAAGGCAAGCGCCAGCACCAGCAGCGCGCCGGTGACGACGTGGATCACCGCCTCACGCGCGAGGCCAGTGTCGTAGGTGATCTGGCTGATCACCAGCTTGGGCGCCACCGGATCGTCCTTCAGCGTCGGCCCGGCCGGGCGGTACTTGCGATAGACGGTGAGCAGGCGGCCATCGGCCGCCATCGTCTTGTGGCGGCCCTTGGCGTCGACCTTGCTGGCAATCTCGGGATCGAGCCGGCTGCCGACGCGCATCAGCGACCAGTAGCCCGAGTCGTTGATCAGGAACATGTCGACCTGCTTGACATAGGCATTCGACCGCACGGCGTCGGCGAAGAAATCCTCGAAGAAGAACTTCGACACCCAGCCGAAGTCGCCCCGCTCGAGGTCGTGGCGCACCTCGGTCGAGGTCTCGATGATGTAGTCCCGCTCCTTCGGCCCGAAGTAGCTGTAGGTGCGCAGGGTGCCGGTCACCGCCGACAGGTCGATGCCGTCGCTCATCACCCGGCCCTGGCCGAAGGCCGTGTCGAGGAATTTCCTGAACGGCCCGTCGAGCGGGAACTGCAGGTTCATATCGGTGGCGAGGTTGGTCTGGAAGACCTTGTAGGACCGGTCGATGAAGTAGATGTGCTGGACGCCGTAGCGCGCGGCGAGTGCGTTCAGCTCGACGGTCGTGAGCGCGGCCGGCGTGCGGCCCATGGCGTCGAGGTCGGCGGCGATCTTCGGCAGAACGTCGTCCATGTGCGTGGTGATGCGGTTGTGCTCGGTGCGCAGCATGACGACGAAGGTGTCGAAGCGGTCGGCGAGGATCTTCTCCATGGTCTGGAGCTCGGTCTCCTGCTTTTCGGAGACCAGCCGGTACATCTCCCACGACACGACCAGCGTGGCCACGAGTGTGACCGAGAGCATCACCGCCAGCAGGAAGAGGCCGACCTTGCGCTTCATGTTCGGAAGTGCGGCGCCACGTCGCGCATGAACCGCTCCATCTGGTCCTTCACCATCGCATGCGGCTTGCGGCCGTAGTTGAAGTACAGGATCACCTCGGCGACCCCGTCCTTCTCGACCTGCTTCAGCGAATCGACGATGTGCTGCGGGCTGCCGCACAGGATCGACTTATCGGTGAGCTTCTCGGGCCGCATGTCGCGCAGGATGTTCACGATGTCGACGAAGTATTTATAGGTCGGTGGCACCTTCTCCCCCGATGCAGACGGAAACGCCGCGATCAGCGCGTCCTGGAAATAGCGCACCAGCGCTTCCTTGCCATACTGCTCCTCCTCCGGCGTCGAGGCGATGTGCACGAAGTAGGAGCACATGGCCCGCCGCATCGGCCGCTTGTAGGAGGCCTCGCAGGTCTCGCGATAGGTGCGCACGGCGTCGCCCAGCGAGCCGTAGACCATGGCCGCCGCGAACGGTGCATAGATCACGTTCCAGTCGTTCCTTGCCGCCAGCTCCATCGACGGCCGCGAGAAGCAGGCGACATAGGGCCTGAGGGGCTTCTGCGCCGGCCGGGGCCGAATCTCGACGTCCTTGAACTGGTAGAACTTGCCGTTGTGCGACCACTTGCCCGGCTCGGTCCAGGCCCGCCATACGATCTCGAGCCCCTCGGCGAACAGCTCGGCCGACTCGTCGAACGGGGCCTGGAAGGGCTCGTATTCCTTGCGGTCATAGCCGCGGCCCGCGGCGAAATCGACGCGGCCGCCCGACAGCAGGTCGAGCGTCGCCCATTCCTCGGCGACGTGCAGCGGATGGTGCACCGGCAGCAGGGTGACGGCGGGGGCCAGCCGCAGCTTGGTCGTGGCGCCGGCCAGTTGGGCCAGCATCGCCAGCGGCGAAGCGTTGACGCCTAACAAGTTGAAATGATGCTCGCCGATCCACGCCGAGTTCAGGCCGACCTTCTCGGCATGCAGCGCCTCGGCGAAGATGTCCTTGAGGAAATCCTCGGGCGTGCGGGTGTTGCCGGGATAGCGATTGTCGGAGAGCGTGAAGTAACCGAATTCCATGGCGGGACCTCCAGATCGACGCTCACCGTTGCACTGGCAGGAGATATTTGCAAATGCAACTACCTCCGGCCTATTTCCCCCCGCCGGTCGCGGATGTTGGCGTACACCCGGCGCAATGCCGTCTTCAGCTGCTCCGTCGCCGCCGCATCGAACCCGCGCAGCGCCAGTTTCTCGTAGCGCTCGGCGATCGGCAGGATGCGCCGGGTCAATTTACGGCCGGCCGCCGTCGCGTGCAGCACGATGGCGCGGGCGTCGGCCGGGTCGCTGCGGCGGGCGACCAGTCCCTTCTTCTCCATGCTGTCGACGAGGCGGGTCAGCGTCGAGACCTCGATCGAGGTCGTGGCCGACAGATCGCCCATGCGGCGGCCGTCGCGGTCGCGCAGGGCGGCGAGCAGGCGCCACATCTGCAGCGTGGCGCCGAGCGGGCGCACGTCCTTGCTGAAAGCCTCGGCGATACGCGCGCCGGCCCGGTTCAAAAGATACGGCAGGTAGGTTTCGAGCGGACCCACGGCTGCCTTACGGCGCGAGCAGGCGCCGGACCAGCGCCTCGCATTCCCGGGTGACGGGACTGGCGAACCAGCGCTGGGCATTGATCTCGGGATCTCCCGAATACAGGCGCTCGTAGAGACCGGCGCGCGAGCCGAACTCGGTGCCGGTCATGTCCCACGCGAGCTTCATCAACGACAGACGTTCCTTCGCCGCGACTCCCGGTCCGATCAACCACTCGTCCATCAGCGGCCCGATATCGGGATGGGCGTAGTCGGCCTCGCTCATGGCCAGCACGCCCGAGCCCGCCGCCAGGCGCAGCACGTCCACTGCCTTGGTGTTGGCGTAGGGAAAGAAGAAATTGACCGCGGCGTTGCCGGGGCTGGCGATCGCCTTGGCTTCGGCCAGCCCGTCGCCTTCGATCGCGAGCTTTCCCTCTGCGAAGGCCTGAACCCGGCGATGGGTATCGGCGATGGCGCCCGACCGGATGCCTTCGGCGATACTCACGAGCGCGGTCAGTTCGCCGATCGCCGCCTGAAAGCGCGGAGTCTTGTCACGGCCGTTGGCCCGCGCCACGGCGGTGGCGATGCCGACCAGGAAGCGCAGCTTCATCGTCGAGCGCGTGCAGGCCTGGAGCGACGTATAGCCCGGCCGGGTGCCCATGATGCCGTTGTAGGCCTCGACGTCTCCGTCGACGATCACCCGCTCGCTGGGCACGAACACCTTGTCGAACATCAGGATGGCGTCGCCCTCGTCGAAGCGGGCGCTCAGCGGACGGTCGAAGGCGCTCTCGCCGCGATGAAAGCTCTCGCGCCCGAGGATCGACAGGCCCGGAGCGTTCATCGGAATGACGAAAGTGAGCGCGAACTTCTCCTCGCCCGGCTTGCGCGGATAGTACGGGCCGACGTAGCACTCGTTGGCCACCGGAGCGAGGGTCGAGAGCATCCGGCAGCCGCTCACGACGATGCCGTCGGCTCTCCGCTCGACCAGCTGAACGGCCTGCGACGGCGCGTCCAACTTCGACCGGTCGGTTTGCGGATCGATCAGCGCATGCGTGACCTGCAGGTCGTTCTCGCGGCAATGCTCGACGATGTATTGCGCCCGGGCGGCGGCCTCGGTCCGGCCCATGGCGCGCAATCCCACGACCGTGTCGACCAAGAAGCCCGACATGAAGTCGGTCAGGCGCCCCATGAGGCCGAACGTGCGCAAGGCCCTGAGATGAAAGCAGCCGGCGAGCGCGTGCAGCTCGTCGAGGGTCCGCGCCTCGAGATAGGTCTTGCTCACCGACTCGCCGCTGCTCGGCGACGTGTAGGTCAGGATGTCGCGATAGGCCGGATCGTGCTGGTCGTCGTAGAGCGCGGCGAGCGTGTCGATCACGCCCTGCAGCGGCACGTAGGCCGTGACGTCTTCGACCCGCTTGCCGTCGATGTAGAGCTTTCTGCCGTCGCGCAGGGACTCGCGGTATTGCGTTCCGGTCTTGAGCGGCATCCTAGGCAGCCTTGGCGCCGGGGTTCGCTTCGGCCAGCGGCATCAGCCAGTCGCGGAACGCCTTGATCTTGCGCCGCCGGATCGCGTCGGCCGGATAGACGAAGTAGTAAGCGAACTCCGTCGACATCTTGAAGTCGAACGGAACCACGAGCCGGCCGGCCTTGAGGTCGGGCGCGATCAGCGGGTTGCGGCCGAGCGCCACCCCCAGCCCGTCCATCGCCGCCTGGTAGGCCGCGATCGGGAAGTCGAAGGTGACGCCGCGCGTGGTGTCGATACCCTTGACGCCTGCCGCCGTCAGCCAGACCTGCCAGTCGTCGGGGAAGGTGCCGATGTGCAGCAAGGTGAAGCGCTTGAGATCGGCCGGCTTCTTCAGCGCGTTCGGGCCCTTGAGCAGCGACGGCGCGCAGACCGGCATGACATCCTCGCCGACGATGCGCTCGGCGACCAGGCTCGGCCACTGGCCGCGGCCGTAGCGGATGCCGATGTCGACGTCCTCGCGCGAGAAGTCGACCAGGCCGGTGTTGGTGCTGATGCGCACGTCGATCTCGGGATGGGCGCGCTGGAAGCCGCCCAGCCGCGGCACCAGCCACTTGGTGGCGAACGACGCCGTCGTGGTCACGGTGAGGTGGCCGCCACGGTCCTTCTGCAGCAGCTTCTCGGTCGCCTCGTTCAACTGGTCGAACGCCCCGCGTACCGACGGCAGGTAGGCCTGGCCGGCTTCCGAGAGCAGCAGGGAGCGGTTTCGCCGCACGAACAATTTTAATCCGAGCCGCTGTTCGAGGCCGCGCACCTGATGGCTGATCGCGGCTTGGGTGACGCTCAGTTCCTCGGCGGCATCGGTAAAGCTCATGTGGCGGGCGGCGGCTTCGAAGGCGCGCAGGCCGTTGAGTGGCGGCAGGCTACGTTTCATGGCGGTTCCTTCACATGAGTTATTCTTATCAAAACAGGACAAACGGTTGTTTGTAAAGGGGGCCCCGGGGGCGCATCTCAGCTTCACAAAGCACGTCACTCTTTCCCGGGGAGCCTCCCATGGCCGACATCTCTCTCCACTTCAGTTCCCGCGCGCCGCTCGCCGGCACCTTCACCGCCTTCGCCGAGGTCATCGGCACCTGGCGGCAGCGCAACCGCGAGCGCCGCGAGCTTTCCCAGCTCGATGCCCGCTCGCTGCACGACCTCGGCCTCAACGCCGGTAACGTCCAGTTCGAGATCAACAAGCCGTTCTGGCGCGGCTGATCTTCTTTCCTCCTCCCTGAATCCGGAGTGGGGCCTGTTTTTACCCTGCAGAGCCCCATCCCCTCCGGACACTGGCCGGCGATCGACTCCTCAAGCCTCCCTGTCGATCGCCGGCTTTTTCTTTGCCGCCGCGCCCGCCTCTGCTAGACGCCGCGCGTGGCCCTCTCCGACGTCCAGATTCAGACCCTCGCCCGCGATGCCCTGCAGCACGCGGCTGCCGGCGACTTTGCCGCGGCCGAGCCCCTGTTCGCGCAGGTCGCCGACGCGCGGCCCAACTCGGGCCAGGCGCTGCACCTCCTGGGACAGGCGCGGCTGAAGCTCGGCCGCTTCGCCGAGGCGCGCGAGCCGCTCGAGCGCGCCGCCAAATTCCTGCCCAAGGACCCGGCGGCCCACGTCAACCTCGCGGGCTGCCTCCGCGTGCTGGGCGCACACGCCGAAGCGCTGGCGGCACTGGAACGCGCGGCCCGGCTGGCGCCCGGCAATGCCGCCATCGCCCACAACAAGGGCCGCTCGCTCGAAGCGCTCGGCCGCGGCAAGGAGGCCGAACGCGCTTACGACGAGGCGCTGTCGATCGATCACCGTCTGCTGCCCTCGCTCAGTGCTCGCGCCGGCTTGATGGCGGCGCGCGGCGACTGGATGGGCGCGCTGGGCGACCTCGACATGGCGCTCACCTCTCATCCCGACGACGCGCCGCTGCGCCTGCGTCGCGCCGAGCTGCTGCTGGCGCAGGGCGACTGGATGCGCGGCCTCGACGACTACGAAGCGCGCCTCGACCTGCCCGATCGACATCATCCCCGCTGGTCGCCCGACGACGTGCCGCGCTGGAGCGGCGAACCGCTGGACGGCCGACTGCTGGTCTATCCGGAACAGGAGAACATCGAGAGCGATGCGGCGATGCGCGACACGCTGATGCTGGCGCGCCTGCCCGGCCTCGACGCCGCGATCCAGTGCTCGGCCAGGGTCGCGGGCTGGCTCGACCTGCCGACCGTGCGCCGCGGCGATCCCCTGCAGGGCTTCGCCGCCGCGATCCCGCTGCGCAGCCTGCCGCGGGTGCTGGGCTGGACCTTGCAGGCGCTACCGCCGCCGCCGCCGGTGCATCCCAAGACCGCGCCGGACGCCCAGCGCATCGGCTGGTTCTCGACGTCCGACCCGCCGCCGAATGTCGCGGTCGAGCGCAATCCCGAGCACATGGCAGAGTGCCGGCTGGTCGTCGGCGACGACCATGCGCCCACGCATCTGGCGGCAATGATGGGCATTCCGACGGTGCTGCGCCTGGCGCATTCCGCCGATTGGCTGTTGGGACCGCAGCGCGGTCCGTCGCCCTGGTATCGTACGATGGAGACGCTGGCGGGCGATGCCGCCGCGGCGCTGGCGGCGCGCGCGGCAAGGTGCTGATATCGCGCCGCTGCGGAGGAATTCCATGGGTAAAGCGCTTTTCGACAAGATCTGGGACAGCCACGTCATTACCGATCTCGGCAATGGCTTCATCCTGATGCACATCGACCGCCTGCTGCTGCACGACATGTCGGGCGGCAAGGCGATGAAGGAAGCGATGGAGAAGGGCTACGTGCCCGCCCAGCCGCGCCTGATCTACGGCACGCCCGACCACACCATGTCGACCCGGCCCGGGCGCACCGAGAAGACCCATCCGCCGGGCGAGCCGCTGCTGCGCTCGATGCGCGAGACGACGACGAAGTTCGGCATCAAGCTGTTCGACCTGGGCCAGGACGGCAACGGCATCGTCCACGTCATGGGCCCCGAGCAGGGCCTCACCCTCCCCGGCACGACGCTGGTCTGCGGCGACAGCCACACCTCGACCCACGGCGGCATGGGCGCGCTCGCCTTCGGCATCGGCGCGTCCGAGCTGGTGCACGTGATCGCCACGCAGACCATGGTGCAGAGGAAGCCCAAGCGCTTCCGGGTGAGCTTCGAGGGCAAGCTGCAGCCTGGCGTCACCGCCAAGGACATGATCCTGCACCTGATCGGCGACGTCGGCACCGCCGCCGGCACCGGCTTCGCCGTCGAGTACGCAGGCTCGGCCGTGCGTGCGTTGCCGGTCGAGGCGCGGCTGACGCTGTGCAACCTCACCATCGAGATGGGCGCGCGCACCGGCATGGTGGCGCCCGACGATACGACCTACGAGTTCCTGCACGGCCGCGACTACGCCCCGAAGGATGCGCTGTGGGACCGCGCCGTCGCCTATTGGCGCACGCTGCCCACCGATCCCGACGCCGAGTTCGACCGCGAGCACACGATCGACATGGCCAAGGTGGCACCGCAGATCACCTGGGGCACCAGCCCCGAGCACGTCATCGCCGTCGACCAGGCGATCCCCGATCCCAGCACGGGTCCCGAGGACAAGCGCGCGGCGTGGGCCGCGGCGCTGCAGTACCAGGGGCTCGAGCCCGGCAAGCCGATCGAGGGTACCAAGGTCGACTGGGTGTTCATCGGCTCGTGCACCAACAGCCGCATCTCCGACCTGCGCGCCGCCGCCGAGATCGTGAAGGGCCGCCACAAGGCCGATCATGTGACGGCGTGGATCGTGCCGGGCTCGGAGCGCATCAAGAAGCAGGCCGAGTCCGAGGGGCTCGACAAGGTGTTCACCGACGCGGGCTTCGAATGGCGCGAGCCGGGCTGCTCGATCTGCATCGCCGCGAACGGTGAGCGGGTGCCGCCCGGCAAGCGCAGCGTCTCGACCTCCAACCGCAACTTCGTCGGCCGCCAGGGCCCCGGCGCGCGCACCCATCTCGCCAGCCCCGCCATGGCCGCGGCCGCCGCGATCAAGGGCGCCATCGCCGACGTCCGTAAGTTTTAGGAGCACGCCACCATGGACAAGTTCACCAAGGTGACCGGCATCGCCGCCCCGCTGATGCGCCAGAACGTCGACACCGACCTGATCATCCGCATCGAGCGGCTGGTCGACAACGTCGGGCGCGAGGGGCTGGGCCCCTATTGCTTCGAGCAGATCCGCTTCAAGCCGGACGGCTCGGAGAACCCCGACTGCGTCTTCAACCAGGAGCCCTATCGCGGCTCGCCGATCATCCTGGCGGCCGAGAACTTCGGCTGCGGCTCGAGCCGCGAGGGTGCGGTGTGGGCGCTCAAGGGCATGGGCATCCAGGCGGTGATCGCGCCCTACTTCGGCGACATCTTCAACAACAACTGCTTCCAGAACGGCATCCTGCCGGTGGCGCTGCCGATCGAGGACGTCGAGCAGCTCGCCGACGAGATGAAGGCTTCGCCGGGCAACGCGCGGATCACCGTCGACCTCGAGAACTGCGTGGTGATCTCGCCGACGGGGCGCACCATCCCGTTCAAGGTCGATGCGCGGCGCCAGCACGCCATGCTGAACGGCCTCGACGACATCGCCCAGACCATGTCCAACCAGGACAAGATCGAGGCTTGGCAGACCGCCGACAAGAGCGCGCGGCCGTGGGTTTGGCTGTGACGGGTCTGGCTGTGACAGGTCCGGCCCGGACTTGAAGCCCGTTCACATCGCCCTGTCGCTGCTGATCGCGGCGACGTGGGGATTGAACTTTACCGTCATCCGCTTCGGCCTCGACGAGTTCACGCCGTTCTCCTTTGCCGCCTTTCGCTTCATCCTGGGCGCGCTGCCGGTGCTGTTCATCCCGAAGCCGGCGGCGTCGTGGAAGGCGCTGGCCGGCATGGGCTTCTTCCTGTTCGCCGGCCAGTTCGTCTTCCTGTTCTTTGCCATGCTGGCGGGCCTCCCGCCGGGCCTCTCCTCGGTGCTGGTCCAGCTCCAGGGACCGCTCACCCTGGTGCTGGCGGCGCTGTTCCTGAAGGAACGCGCCACGCCCGCGCAATGGGGCGGCCTGGCCGTCGCCATGGTCGGCGTGGTGCTGATCGCGCAGTCGGTCGAGGGCAGCGCGCCGCTCTTCGCCGTCGCGGTCGCACTGTTGTCGGCGCTGAGCTGGGCCGTCGGCAATCTCTTCCTGCGCGAGACCCGCGGCGCGTCGGTGTTCGCCGTCACCGTGTGGGCGAGCCTTATCCCGCCGATCCCGCTGCTGATCGCGGGCGTCGCGACCGACGGCGTCGCCGCCACCCTGGCGCCGATCCTGGCACCCACCTGGCGCGGCTCGCTGGTGCTCTTCTACACGGTCGTGCCGGTGATGTGGCTCGGCTACTGGATCTGGGGAACCCTGCTGCGCACCTATCCCGCGGCCAAGGTGGGACCGGTGTCGCTCCTGGTCCCGTGCTGCGCGCTGGTCTTCTCGTCGCTGCTGACGGGCGAGACGATCGGCGGCCTGCGCCTGGTCGCGGTGGCCATCGTGCTGGGCGGCGTGGCGATCGGCATCTTCGCGTCGGCGCGGCGCATTCGCTGAACGCGGTTCGCCGAAAGACGAAGAGCGGAAACCAGTGGCTCCCGCTCCCCGTGCGTCCCCCCAAGAACTGAATGACGAGAGAACGCTAGGCGCGGGTGCGTGACGGGTCAACGCGCCGGCGCCCGTTCGACACACATGAAACCAATCGGCCGCGATGCTAGAATAAGCCATGTCCCTCCCGACACTCCCTCGACGCCGCGCGCTCCTTGCCGGCCTGGCAGCGGCGGTGCCGCGCGCGGCTGCCGCCCAGGAGCGCAAGAAGATCACCGTCGGGGTGCTGAGCTGGTGGCCGCCGTCAATCGAGCCCGATCACGTCGGCGCCCTGCGCGACGGGCTGAAAAGCTTCGGCTACGTCGAGGGCCGCAATCTCGAATTGATCGCCGCCTTCACCGGGGGCAATGCCGAACGCACGCGCGACGCGGCCCGCCGCCTGGTCGAACGCCAGGTCGACGTCCTGGTCGTGACGGCGACGCCCGCGGTCACCATCGCCAAGGAAGCGACGAAGGAGCGGCCCATCCCCATCGTCATGGCCCCGGTCGCCGATCCGGTGGCCACCGGACTTGTCGCCAGCATCGCCCGTCCGGGCGGCTACCTGACGGGCATGTCCATGATGGGGCCCGATCTCTCGGGCAAGCGGCTCGAGTTCCTGCGCGAGATCATGCCCGCCCTGAAGTCGATCGCCTTCGTGGGCACGACGCGCGATCCCAACACCAAGACCTTCGTCGCCGGCCTCCAGGCACCGGCGAACAAGCTCGGCCTCAAGCTCACCGTGAAGCTGGTCGACGGCGCGGCGGAGGTCGACGGCGCCCTGATGGCGGGGCTGAAGCGCGACGGCGTCGATGCCGTCGTCCTCCAGCCGATCTTCATGGGCTACCAGGACCCGATCCTGGCGGCGGCCCGCGCGGCCCGCTTGCCGGTCATCACCGACTTCCCGATCTTCGCCGAGGCGGGCGCGCTGCTGACCTACGGCATCGACGATCGCGCCCAGATGCGGCGCGCCGCCTACTTCGTCGACCGCATCGTGCGCGGCACCAGTCCGGCCGACCTGCCGATAGAGCTGCCGACGGCCTTTGCGTTCGTGATCAACCGCAAGACCGCCGCCGATCTCGGGCTCACCATCCCGCCGCTCCTGTTGCAGCGCGCCGACGAGGTGATTGAATGATCAATCGCCGAGGCGATCCAGTGAGAGCCCGCGCTCAGGCCTTCTGAAGGCCGCACCATTCGGCGATGAACAACGCCGTGGCCTGCGTGATCTTGCGCACGGACTCGAGACTCACGCGCTCGTCGAAGCCGTGGATGTCGTCGGACTCCGGCCCGTAGACCAGCGCGGGAATGCCGGCGTAGAGGCCGAAGAAGCGGTTGTCGGCCGTGCCGGTCGAGGTCTTGTCCTCGAGGGCCGCGCCAAACACGGTCCGGTGGGCCTCGGCCAGCACGACGCGGACCTGCTCGTGGTTCTTCAGCACGAACGGCTCGGCCTGGAAGCCTTCCCACGTCACCGACGGCGGATTGTTGCCGAGGAACGGATCGTTCTTGGCGGCGGTGCGGATCACATCCTCGACCTCCTGCCGGCATTCCTTGAGCGTCTGCGACGGCAGCACGCCCACCCGCATATCGAAGGTGCACCAGGACGGCACAGAGCTTGCCCAGTCGCCACCGGCGATCTTGCCGACGTTGAAGTTCACCGGATGATGGTGGTCGTGGAAATGACGGTCGTGCGCCTTCTTCGCGTTCCACTTCTTCTCGAGCTCGCGCAGCTGCTGGATCAGGCGATACGCCGACTCGATGGCGTTGGAGCCGGCGTCGGCCTTGTAGACGTGCACGGGATGGCCGGTGACCTTGACCTGGAACCACATGACGCCGACCTGCGCCACCGTCAGCACGCCCGACGACGGCTCCGGGATCAACGCCGCATCGGCGCGATAGCCGCGCTGCAGGCAGGCGAGCGCGCCGTTGCCCGTGCACTCCTCCTCGACCACCGACTGCTGATAGACGTCGGCCGCCGGCACGCAGCCCAGCGCACGGAGCGCGCGCAGGGCGTAGACGTTCAGGATCAGCCCGGCCTTCATGTCGCCCGAGCCGCGGCCGTACATCCAGCCGTCCTTCACGACGGCGTCGAAGGGATTGCGCGCCCACATCTCGTGCGGCCCCTCGGGCACGACATCGATGTGGCCGTTCAGGATCAGCGAGCGGCCCCCATTCTTGCTCTTTGAGGCTGGCGACGACGGCCGCCACGCACCGACCACATTCCAGGCATCGTCGTAATCCTGGCTATGCGGCGAGTAGCCCGGCAGATGCTTGAGGTCGTCGATCCTGATCTGCCAGCGATCGACGCCGAGCCCGTCTTCCTTGAAGAGCCGCGCCATCATGTCCTGCGCCGGCGCCTCCTGGAAACGCGTCGAGGGAATGCGCACGAGATCGGCCAGCACCTTGGTCTGGTCGTCGAACGCACGATCGACCGCGTTCATGATCCGGGTTTTCAAAGCAGCATCGAGCATCGACTACTCCGTGCGAATTGGCGTGGACGGTTTGATCGGTTTTAGCGGT
This sequence comes from Hyphomicrobiales bacterium, assembly GCA_041691635.1. GTDB lineage: Bacteria > Pseudomonadota > Alphaproteobacteria > Reyranellales > Reyranellaceae > Reyranella. Next base: position 67,228 of record JBEPUH010000021.1, on the reverse strand, counting down.
TTATAAACCGTTGTTTCAGCCGCCGATCGACCAAGTGATTGATCCTTCTCGTCTTTTCATTTTGGCCCTCCAAAATAAACCGTCGGAAACCGTCCGGAAACCGTCGACCATCGCGAGGCTCGTGAGGCTCAGGAGCGTTCGAAAAAAGTGCGTCTTCATGAGGATTGGCCTGAAACGCTGCTCCTGCGGCCTCGAAGGCCATTCCTCATGAGCCTCATGAGCCTCATGAGCCATGACCCCTCCGTCGGCGTATGACGTCGACAGGGCACTTTTGGCCGTCGCGGCCAAAACGCCGACTCCCCATGAATGGGGAGGAGCGTGATCTTCCTTCCCTCCCCCTTCATAGGGGGAGGTGCCCCGCGTGCGGGGCGGAGGGGTCATCCACGGTTGATCGAGAGGCAACATGCCGATCACCATAAGCGCATCGCGCCGAACCACCTATCCTGGTCGTTATTAGCGCCCGATGCCGATGGTAGCTGCATCGGATGTGTGTCTGCCTGTGCGACATCGGAGTCGCATCGCGCACAACTTGGGCTCCGCTGCGGAGGTTTCGCACCCTGGCGTACTCTTCAATCATTTGGCGCGCGCTCGGCAACGTACGCCCCGGCGTTACGTTCGATAATGGCTGCTGTTTGCAAACCGGAACGATTGAAGAGCCAAGACGCATGGACCGAAGAAGCATCATGGCCGGCAAATGTTACCGCGCGCCGGAAGAGGAAATGCGCCAAGTCGAGGCAATCGAAGGCGGAGAAGTAATCTATTCGTCTGTGTCTGCGACGCACGGGCCTGGACTACTGGCCAGACTCGCCCACAAGCGCCTACCGCTTGAGCGCTTTGCGTTCGAAGTCGAATCCGAAGTCAACCAATCGGAGGGACAACCATGACCAAGCTGGACGCCATTGCCCTGCTGAAGGCCGATCACCGGAAGGTCGAGAATCTCTTCAAGAAGTTCGAAGGGGCCAAGGGCGCCGACAGGAAGAAGGCTTTGGCGCAGGAAATCTGCACCGAACTGTCGATCCACGCGACGATCGAGGAAGAGATTTTCTACCCCGCCTGCAAAGAGGCGGTGGAAGAAGACAAGATGGACGAAGCATATGTCGAGCACGATGGCGCCAAGGTCATGATCGCCGAACTGCTGGGCAGCGCACCCGACAAGGATTTCTACGACGCTAAAATGAAAGTGCTGTCCGAGGAAATCAAGCATCACGTCAAGGAAGAGGAACGTCCCGCTGAAGGCCTATTCGCCAAGGCGCGCGATGCCGGCATCGACATGGATGGTCTTGGCGACCGATTGTCCGCCCGCAAGGAAGAACTGCTCAAGCAGGTCAAGACGAGCGGTCTGCCGCCTCCGAAGACCCGAACGTTCACCGGCCACATGCTGGAGCAGAGTTACCCGGTCGACGCGAAAGCATAACAATCGCATTCGTCGATGTGGGCTAGACACAGCGAGGGCGAAAAATCGCCAATTCAGCAATGGGCCTATCGGGACGCGCGCTCGATGTCGCGCCGAAGCACCTGATCCCGGTCGCAATAGGCGTTCGATGGCGGGCGATAGTGGGCGATGGCAGGGTCGTCGGACGGATCTGGAGTTCACGGCCTGCTTGCGTAATAGGCTCCCGCCTCTGCCATTTCCGCGGTCGTCATGCGTCGCGCGATATTGCGCATCTGCTCGCCGATGTCGTTGTGGCGCGCGCCCGACGCGAACGCCTCGAGCTGCGCCTTGAGGTAGAGGGCGGACTGGCCTTCGAGCCACGGGCTTCCCGCCTTGAACTCGACAGGGCCGTGACAGGACGAACACGCGGGAATGTTCCTCATGGCCGCGCCGCGCGTGACGATGGCTGGCGCTGCGACCGCGGCATCGGCCTGCGTACCGGGTTGGCGCGGCATGTAGGAGTAGTACGAGGCGAGGTCGACCATGTCCTGCTCGTCGAGCTTGACGGCGAACGGGCTCATCACGGCGTTCGTCCGGGCGCCGCTCTTGAAATCGCGCAGTTCCTTGTAGACGGAGACGGCGGGCTGGCCTTCGAGATTGGGCGTGTCGACCTGGCCCTGACGATTGGATCCGTGACAGATCGCGCACTGCATGGCGAGCGTCGCGCCCCGGCCGACGGCGCGGCTGTCGGCCGACGCCAGGGATTCGGCCGGCAGCACCACCTTGGATGTCGCGACCCCCGGGGCGACCGGCGCACCCTGCGTCTGCTGCGGCGTGCGCGGGACTCCGGCCGCGCTGCAGATCGCGTCCCAGATCCCGGAAAATCGCGCATTCGGCTCGCTGTAGGGCAGCACCGCGAAGCCCACGATCAACGACGCCACGACAAGGACGGCCGGCGCGCCCACGCCGGCGACGAACCAGGGGTTTCTCCACGAGAAGAGCCGTTCGCTGCTCATCGGCCCGAGCCCACATGCACGGCGGGAACGGCCGTGCCCTCGAGCGCGATCGCCTGGGCGATCGGATAGCCATAGTTGACCACGCTCAACCCGACCATGAGCGCGACCCACAGACCGAACCCGTTCAGCGCCGCCGGCACCCGCGCGGGGGGGTGGGCCGCTTCGCTGAACCGATATGCGCCGGGGTCGATCCGCGCGGCGCAGTGGCCGCGGATCAGCACGGCGACGAACAGGCAGCCCGAGACGACCAGCATCAGCCCGCCGAACGCGGAGAGGGAAACCGAAAGGGCCTGCGGAGCGATGGCCGCGTTGGCGTAGTCGTAGGACGCCATGCGCCGCGGCATGCCCAGGATGCCGACATAATGCCAGGGAAACGTCGTGACGATCATGCCGACGAACCACAGCCAAAGCTGGACCTTCATCAGCCGGCCGTCGTCGAGGCGCCGTCCGGTCAGGTGAGGCCACAGGTCGTAGGCAATGGCGAAATACATGATGACGATGGCGCCGGCGAAGATCAGGTGAAAATGACCGGTGATCCATTGCGTGTTGTGGATGCTGGCATCGAGCTGGTAGCTCATGTTGATCAGGCCGCCGGCTCCGCCGAAGCCCAGCATCACGAACGAGAAGGCGACCGCGAGCATCATCGGGTTGTGCCACGGCAGGGCCGCGATCCAGCCAAAGGGCCCCTTGCCGCCGCGCAGCCGCCCGGCGATTTCCGCCGAAGCGCAGATCGTGAAGACGGTGAGCAGCGTCGGCAGCGCGACCATGGCCGTGAAGACCGACTGGAGGAACTTGAAACCGGCGCCGACCTGCGGATCGGCAAAGAGATGATGCACGCCGATCGGCATCGACACGACGACGAACAGGATGAAGGCGATGCGCCCCATCGCGTCGCTGTAGAGGCGCCCGCCGATCGCGCGGGGAAAGATCGTGTAGTAGGCGATGTAGGTCGGCATCAGCCAGAAATAGACGATCGCGTGCAGCGTCCACGAGAACAGGATGCGCGACAGCCCGGCATCGATCGTCGACCTGAGGCCGAGTGCCACCGGAAGGATCAGGACGATCACCTCGACGGCCGCCCCGACCGCCGTCCAGCCCCACAGACAGGCGCCCGCCACGTTGGCGAACATCGCCAACGGCACCGGCTTGCCTGGATTGGCGCGCTTCCACGAGGCCATGTTGATCGCCATCAGCGCGACCCAGATCCACGAGCCCACGACGACGAGTACGACACCGATGTAGAAGAAGGGACTGCCGACCATCGGCGGATAGAAGGTGTAGAGAACCGTCGCGCGGCCCAGCGACACCGGGAGCATCGCCGTCACCGCGCCGACCGCGACCAGCGCGAAGCCGGCCCACGCCCACCGTCTTCCGATCAAGGGTCTTTGCAGGGCGATCTCGGTGATGGCGTAGCCGAACCCCATGGCGATCAAGGTCGGGAACACGTAGGCCATCGCCGAGCCATGGGCGGTCACCGAGCGGTAGTAGAGTTCGGAATTCGGCGGCCAGGGATTGAGCGGACTGCGGACGAACATCTGCCACTCGCCGAGCAGCAGGGCGAGGCCGAAGACGGCGAAGGCGAGCCAGAAGTGGGCAAGAACGAGTCGCTTGTCAGTCAGCACAGCTCAGCCTCCCCCGTTCGGCAGCCATCCTGGAGAACGTGGCTTTGTCGATCACCTTCACGCGGGCCCACATGGCTTCGTGACCCAGGCCGCAGAATTCGTGGCAAGGCATCGTGTGTTCGCCCGGCCGGTCGAATTTCGCCGGCAATGCCGTGACGTAGCCCGGCACCAGCATGCCGTTGATGTTCGTGCCGGTGACCATGAAACCGTGCAGGACGTCGGCGCTGGTTGCCCGGAACATGATCGGCGTGTCGGCCGGCACCAGCATGCACTGGGGCGTGAACGAGAACTGCTGCGCCACGACGCGCGTGGTCACCGATCCGTCCGCTTCGATGGCGCTTCCTAGGTTGCCTTCGACGAACTCGCCCGAAATATGCAGGGTACGCGGGTCGACGGTCTCGACCCATGTCTGCGGCATGGTCCCGCGATGAATGCCGGCGAGGATCGCCAGCACGATCAGCCCGCCGACCAGGCAGGCCGACAGGATGGCCCAGCGCCGCTCCACCTGGGCGGCGACGAGCGCGCCTTCGTCGTGGTCGGACGGGACCGTCATCGGGCGACGCGCCTTTTCATTGCAGCGGCCCCCGCGGCAGGAAGACGAAGAGGTAGAAGGCGGCCCACAGGGCGAGAACGATCGCCGTGGCAACGCCCGCGACCGCGATGGCGCCGCGCGGTCCCGAGCGCACGATCGTGTCGACGGCGGCCTTTTCGGCTTCCGGCGCAAGAGGGGATGGCGGGCTGATCATGGTGTCTCTAATGCAGGGGAGCGGAGCGAAGTTCGTTGGCTTCCTTGGCTGACACCGCGGCACCGCGGTTTCCCCAGGCAACGCGAATATAGGTCACGATCGCCGCGACCTCGTCGTCGGACAAGGCCTGTGCGAAGGGCGGCATGCCGTGCGGCATCGGATTGCCGGCCGTGCCGGGCGGATAGCCGCCGTTCAGGACCATGCGGATCGGGTTCACCGCCGACGACATCTGGATCGACTGGTTTCCGGCGAGCGGCGGATAGTGCGGAGGCTTGCCCTCGCCCTTCATGCCATGGCAGCTCGCGCACTTGTCGTCGTAGATCGATTTGCCAAGTCGCATCAACAAACTGCTCTCCGCCTCGGTGGTCGTCGGCACGGGGCGGTCGGGCGTGCCACGATCGGCAAGGCTCTTGAGGTACACGGCCATGGCGCGCGTGTCTTCCGGCGTCAGGTACTGAAGGCTGTTGTAAGTGACCTCCGCCATCGGGCCGTAGACGGCGCCGCGCGCGGAGACGCCGATGCGCAGAAGATCGGAAATCTCCTCGATGCTCCAGTCCCCCAGGCCGCCCTCCTTGTTCGAAGTCAGCGAGGGTGCATACCAGTTCTGCATCGGGATCAACCCGCCCTCGAATGCCTTGGCCTCGGAACTGCCGCCGAGCGCGTTGATGGCGGTGTGGCACATCGAGCAGTGACCGAGACCCTGCACGAGGTAGGCGCCGCGGTTCCACTCGGCCGATTTGGAAGCGTCGGGCTTGTATTCGCCTTCGGTAAAATAGAGCGTCCGCCACCCGAGAATCAGGGAGCGGTTGTTGTAGGGAAAATTCAGGTCGTGCGGGCGGTTCGGCTGCTTGACCGCCGGAACGGAACGCAGGAACGCGAAGATCGCGTCGCTGTCGGCCCGCGTTACCTTGGTGTAGGAGGCGAAGGGCATCGCCGGATAGAGAAGGCCGCCGTCGGGCGAGCGTCCGGTATGCATCATCGAGTAGAACTGGTCGGCGGTCCATTTGCCGATGCCGGTGTCGGCGTCGGGCGTGATGTTCGAGGTGAACAGCGTGCCGAAGGGAGTGGGCATCGCCCGGCCGCCGGCGAACAGCTTCCCGGTCGGGGACGTGTGACAGGCCACGCAGTCGCCGGCCTGCGCCAGATATTCACCCTGCTTGACGAGGGAGGCGACGGGCTGCGCTGCGGCACCCGTGGCCATCATTGCGGTCGACAGGACCGCGAACATCGCGCCCGAGAAGATTCGCGCGACATCGGAAAAACTCTGCGCCATCGACCTGTCCTCAGTTCGGTTGGCTGCCGCAGGGAAGCGGCGGGGCGTGCGTACCGTGCGCCGCCGGTGCCGGATTCGACGGCGCCGGCCGCGACGACAGCCAGGCCGCCAGTCCCTTGACGTCGTCTTCGGTCAGGTGCCCCGCCACGATCTGCATGCAGTCCGGCGCGGCTGCCGTCCGCGTACCGTAACGCCAGGCGCCCAACTGGGCGCTGATGTAGTTGGGGCGAAGACCCAGCAAGCCGGGAATGGCCGGTTCCATCCCCGTGAAGGTCGGTCCGTGGCAGGCCGCGCAGGCCGGCAGCGCGCGCTCCGGGTCGCCGTGCAAGGCAAGGGCTTCGCCGCGGGCCAGCAGGGCCTTGCTCACCACCGGGATCGCCGGCTTCGGGAAGGGCGGCCGCTCCGCCGCGTAGTAGTCGGCCATCGCCTTGAGGAACGGATCGGGCAGGAACTCGAGGAGATAATTCATCGGCGCGTATTTGCGACGTCCGTCGCGAAAAGCCAGCAGCTGATTGTAAAGATACCCGGCGGGCTTGCCCGAAAGCCGCGGAAAGTAATCGCTACTGGTCCCTTCGCCAGCCGCTCCGTGACAGGGCGCACAGGCCAGAACGCGGGCCGCCATCGTGTCGGGCGCCTGGCCGGGTTCCTGCGCGCGGGCGGCAGCAGCCTGCGCGACGACGAATGCAAGCATGACGGCAAGCAGAGCGACGGTGTGCTGTAATCGGACGGTCAAAAGATCATCCACCCGTGGCTGCCTGCCACCGCGCCGACGATCGTCACGACACTCAACACCAGCAGCAACCAGTGTGCGCGTGCAAGCCGGGCGAACGTCGCGTCCGGACGGTCGGTCGTCCAGCGGCGAAAGAGACGGTGCAGCAGGAACGGTTCGACGACGAAAAGGCCGAGGGCGAAAAGCAGCCATACGAAGACCATGGCATGCATCCACCAGAAGGCCGCCAGCTGAAAACGATCCCAGAGATCGAGCCGCCACGTCATGTACAAGCCCGATGCCCCGACCACGGCGACGGCGGTTCGCGCCTGCCAAACGAACCGTCGCTCGATAGCCTCGAATGCCTTGACCCTGTCGTCACCCAGTTCGCCGCGCCGCAACGCCGGCAATGCCACCGTCGTCACCATAGAGACGCCGCCGATCCAGACGACCACCGCCAGCACGTGCAGGCTTCGGGCGAGTGCGATGTCATCCATGACGGGCCTGAACTCTTGAGGCCGCCGCTGCAACGGCCAAGTCGTCTTTTGCGACATCCATAGCGCCCTCGTGACCACCGCCGTCGGCGAAATCCCCGCGTCGGCCAGCAGCATTATTATCGTATCACCCCATAGAGGTGCAATCGACGGTCAATGTAGCTCTGCCATCGTTGGCGTATGGTTTTCGCCTCCTTGCAGGACACCGCCGCAAGTGTGGCCGCCTGTACCGAGGGCGCCGGACGTGGCGCCATATCCGACGGATTCGCTCAGGCTTTCAACTGGCGCGCGATGAATTCCTTCGCGGTGTCGCGCGCTTTGTCGGTCTGGGGACCCGGCTCCGCGACCCATTCGTGAACCGAGTCGTCGAACAGGCGATAGTCGCAGGCGCCGCCGGCGGAGCGGTAGCTCCGGGCGAATTTCTCCTGCATTTCCGGCAGCACGTTGTCGTCGAGCGCGCCCTGCATGATGAGGAACGGCACCACGGCGACTTTCTCCTTGCGGTCGAGAATTTCCTGCGGGTTGCCTTCGTGGATCGCCTCCCATGGCTTGAAGAACGTCTGGCTGTTCTTGATCATGGCCTCGTTCTTGCGCCGCACCGCGTTCTCATGGCGCTCCGAGGTATCGCTGACCGGCGAGCGCATCGCCACCCAGGCGGCGGCCGCATCGACATTCGGCGCCGCGGCAAGAGGAATTGAACTGTAGCGTGGATCGCGCGGCCGCATCGCCAACAGCTCCGCGACGTGACCGCCGCTCGAGGAGCCGTAGACGCCGATCTTCGAGCCGTCGCCGTTCCAGCTCGCGGCATTGGCCTTCAACCAGCGCACGGCGTAGTTGGCATCCTGCACGCAGGCGGGATACGGCGCCTCGGGCGCCAGGGTCAGGTCGACGGCGACGACCAGCAGGCCGCTCGCGGCCAACGCGCGATCCATCGGCTCTTCGGCCAGGCGGTCCTTCCTGTTCCACCCACCGCCATGCAGATCGAGAACGGTCGGGAAAGGCCCCGGCCCTTTGGGTTCGTAGATCCGGGCCATCAGCATGCGGCCGGCGCTGTTGCGCCGAAGCTCGACGTCGCTGACGACAAGATCGAACCGGGCGGCGGGATCGTACGCGGGGCGACTGGTCATCTTTGCCTCTCGTCAAGAAATCTGAAGATCACATCAGCGGCGGTGGCGCCTTGATGCCGAGCTCATGCTGGCCGAACAGCGTACCCTGCAGGTCGGGCGAGAACATCACGTGGGCGTTGGCGACGTGGGCGTCGCGGAACAGGCGCTGCATGGTGCTGGAGAGATAGACGCCGCTCGATCCGGCCACGCCCATCAATATGTCGACGGCCTCCAGGCACATGCGCGTGGAGAAGAAGGCGTCGCGGCGATAGCGCACCTTCATGTCCTGGGTGAATTCGGCGCCGGCGCGTGCCGTGGCCATGGCGTGGGCGCAGACGCGCAGCATCAGCATCTCGGCGGTGTCGATGCGGGCGCTGGCCTCCGCGACCTTGATCTGGACCGCCTGGGCACCGCCCACCGGCAGGCCGGTGTTGGTGGCGTTGCGCTTGCGTGCGCCGCCGACCGTGCTTTCGTAGGCGCCCTTGGCGCAACCCAGCATCACGCCGGTCAGCACGTAGGGCCCGAGCGCCAGCAGCGGCAGGCGGAACAACGGCGAGGGATTGACCTTCGAGCCGGCGTGCGGCTTGCCGTTCATCGCCCACGCCGACAGCGATCGGCGCTCGGGCACGAAGAGCTTGCTGACGGCCACATCCTTGGAGCCGGTGCCGGCCAGGCCCACGGCGTGCCAAGTGTCGATGATCTCGTATTCGGAGCGGTGCACGAGCGCAAAGCGCTGGTCGACCGGCGGGCCGTCGTCGGTATCGCGCAACAGGAAGCCCAGCATGTTCCAGTCGGAATTGTCGATGCCCGACGACAGCGGCCAGCGGCCCGTCACCTCGTAGCCGCCGTCGACGCGGCGACCGCGGCCGGCGGGAAAGGCCAGCGATGTGGCGATCAGGGTGTCGGGCGAGACGTCCCAGATCTCGTCCTGCGTCTCGGGCTCGTAATAGCCCAGCATCCAGTGATGGCTGGAAAGATTGCCGAGGTTCCACGCTGTCGACGGACAGACCTTGGCGATCTCGGCGCAGACGTCGACCAGGATGCCGAGGTCGAGATCGGCGCCGCCGACCCGCGCCGGCTGGACGACGCGAAACAGACCGGTGCGGTGCAGGTCGCGCTCGTTCTCGTCGGGCAGGCGGCGCAGTTTCTCGCACTCGGCGGCACGCTGGGCGAAGGCCGGTGCAAGCGCCCGCGCCCGCTGCACCATCTCCTCGTAGCTCACGCCCGCGAAGGAGACGCGCTTGTTGGGCAGGTTGGCCGAGATCATCGGGCGGTCCTCGTTCATGTCGGCAGGAACTTGTCGAGAATGGCGGCATTCTCGTCGCGAGGGTAGGTGTGCGAGAGGTCGGCGACTTCGCGGTAGGTCACGGCCGCGCCCGCCTGCCGCAGCGTCCGCTCCGCGCCCTGCGCCATCTCGGGCGGGAACATCCAGTCCTGTGCGCCATGCACGATCGTGATCGGCAGGCCGCGCACCCGGTCGGCGTCGGCCGAAACCATCATCATCGGATGGAAGGCGGCCGACACAGGGGCCAGGTGCGTGAACCGGCAGCCGCCACGCAGGCCCAGCACATAGGTGAAGGTGCCGCCGTCGCTCATGCCGCCCAGCAGCAGATACGCGGGATCGACGTTCCAGTCGGCCGAGACCTCGTCGACCAGGCGGTCGATGTTGGGCCCGTCGACCTCGGGCTCCATCAGCGACCAGGTGGCGCCCTTGGCGGTCGGCGCGAGCACGATGAAGCCGCGCGTGCGCGCCTCGCGGACCCAGCTCCACAGGAACGCCCCGCCGTTGCCGCTGCCGCCGTGCAGCGCCACGACCAGCGGCCAGGCGCGCGCCGCGTCGTAGTATTCCGGCACATAGAGCGAAGCGCCGCCGCGCGTGCCGGCCGGGCCGTCGAGGTGCATGAAGCCGACACCCTCGCGCGCCGGATCGACCGCCGCCAGGCGTGCCGCGAGCGCTGTGTCGTCGCGGGCAGAGGCTTCGAGAAAGAACTGGCTGACCGGCTTCAGGTGCGCAGCCAGGGGATAGATCGCTTCGGCTGCGCGGGCGTAGTGTCGCAGCGACCGATAGGCGGCGACGATCGGCTGCGGCTCGGCCGGGGCCGCGGCGAAGCCCTTCAGGCCCGCCAGCGCCGCGTCGCCCGCGCGCTCGAGGCAGAGCCGCACCGGCTCCAGCCGCTCGGGCCAGGCCGCAGCGCGCGAGGCGGCGAGGGCTGTTTCCAGATCGTCGTTGCGGCCGGCGACGGCCTTGGTCAGTTCCTGCAAAGTCGTGGGTGAGACGTGTCGCGACGCGAATTCGAGCGCATGCAGGCCGCGCAGCAGCGCCGGCACCAGCCGGGCGATGATCTCGACGGACGGCTCGTCGGTCATCTCAGAGCGACACCGCGCTGATCTTCTCCCAGGTGAGCTCGCGGTCCAGCATCACGCCGTCCTTCTCGCGCGGCGGCGGCGTCAGGATCATGCGACCGTCCTGGAAGCGCACCTTGCGGACCTGCGGCGCGGTGAACCGCGCGGGATCGCAATTGGCGTCGACGACGGTCGTGAGCGTGCTGCCGTCGAACGTGTAGTTGCCGCAGTAGGAAGAGTATTCGCGCACCCCGCCGTCGGGCAGCCGGGCGCGACCGTCGACCAGCACCGCCATCAGGCGGCCATCCGATGTCAACGACACGATCCCCATGCCGCGCGGCCCGTAGGGCATGGCGAGCTCCTGGCCGGCCGGATCGGTCAGGCGGGCTGCGACCAGCTTCCAGACGCCGACGATGTCGGTAGTTGTCATGGCGTTTCCTCTCCGGCGATTCTTGCGGCGGTTCTTCCCGGCAATCCTCGCGCGGAACCGATCGCCCCCGCAATCCCTGCGCGATCCCCGCGAAGTTTCGCCGTCCGGGCCGTCCGGCCCCGGCCATCTTGCCAAGCCGGCCGTCCCGTCGGACGCTGGCGGCCATGCCAGACGTCTCACACAGTTCCGCACCCCGCCAGCTCGATGTCCCCCGCCTTGACGTGGCAATCGTTGGCGGAGGCCTCGCCGGCCTCTACGCCATCCACCGCCTGCGCGGGCTCGGCCTCAAAGTCCGCGCCTACGAAGCCGGATCGGGCGTCGGCGGCACCTGGTTCTGGAACCGCTATCCCGGCGCGCGCTGCGATGTCGAGAGCCTGGAATATTCCTACAGCTTCTCCAACGAGCTGCAGCAGGAGTGGAAGTGGCCGGAGCGCTACGGTGGCCAGCCGCAGATCCTGCAATACATCAACCATGTCGCCGACCGCTTCGACCTGCGCCGCGACGTGCAACTGAACACGCGCATCAAGACCGCGCTGTTCGACGCCAAGGCCAACGAGTGGACCCTGAAGACCGAGGCCGGCGAGGAAATCCGCGCGCGCTACGTCGTCATGGCGGCCGGCAACCTCTCGACGCCGCGGGTGCCCGACTTCAAGGGCATCCACGACTTTAAAGGCAAGTGGTACCACTCGGGCCTGTGGCCGCACGAGGGCGTCGACTTCACCGGTCTCAGGGTCGGCGTGATCGGCACGGGCTCGTCGGGCGTGCAGATGATCCCGATCATCGCCCAGCAAGCCAGGCGCCTCACCGTCTTCCAGCGCACTGCCAACTTCAGCCTGCCGGCACGCAACGGGCCGATGGGCGAAGAGAAGGAACGCAGCCACAAGGCCGAGTATCCGGCGCGGCGCGCGGCGGCGATGGACACGCCGTTCGCCATCGGCGGCTATCCCAAGCCGACGCAGAAGACGTTGGAAGCCACGCCCGAGGAGCGCGCGAAGATCTACGAGGCCAAGTGGCAGGAGGGCGGCTCGATCAGCTACCTCTATTCCTACACCGACCTGCTGGTGAGCAAGGACGCCAACGACACCGCCTCGGAATTCGCCCGCAACAAGATCCGGGCCACGGTGAAGGATCCGAAGACCGCCGAGCTGCTGGCGCCCAAGGACCACCCGATCGGCACCAAGCGGCTGTGCCTCGATACCAACTACTACGAGACCTACAACAGGCCGAACGTGGCGCTGGTCGACGTGCGCTCCGACCCGATCCAGGAACTCACGCCCACGGGCCTCAGGCTCGCCTCGGGCGCGACCCACGACCTCGACGCCATCGTCTTCGCCACGGGCTTCGACGCCATGACCGGTGCGCTGAAGGAAATCGACCTCAGCACCAGCGACGGGGCGGTGCTGCGCGACCATTGGGAGGGCGGGCCGCTCACCTATTTGGGCCTGATGGTCTCGGGCTTTCCCAACATGTTCGTGGTCACCGGCCCCGGCAGCCCCGGCGTGAAGACGCAGATGATCGCGTCGATCGAGCAGCACGTCGACTGGATCGCCGACGCCATCGATCACCTGGGCAAGCACCAGCTCGACCGCATCGAGCCGACGGCCCAGGCCGAGATGGACTGGGTGCACCACGTCAACCAGGTGGCCGACAGCACGCTCTATCCGCTGGCCAACTCCTGGTACATGGGCGCCAACATTCCCGGTAAGCCGCGCGTGTTCATGCCCTACGTCGGCGGCTTCGACCGCTACAAGAAGCACTGCGACGCGATCGCCGCGCAGGGCTACGAGGGCTTCACCCTGTCACGCCACGAAGCCGTCACGGCCTAGGTGTTCTTCGTCCATCACCGCGTCGAGGCCGCGCCACGCACCTGGGCGGCGCTGGCGGAACGGCTGGCGAAAACGTCGCTGACGGGCGGCACGCTCTACGGCGTGTGGCGCAGCCAGATCGGCCGGCCGCGCGACGAACTTCAGGCGATGACCCTGTGGTCGCGCGACACCCCGGCGGCCGCGGCGGAGACTGCGTTGCTGGGCAGCGCCGCCGACGTGCGCCTTGTCCGCAGCCAGGCGCTGGTGCCCACCTTGCGTCCGACCGACAGCGCGGCGCCGACGCGGCAGGGCAACTACGCCTTCCGCTGGTTCGCCACGCCGCAGCCCAACTGGCCGGAGTTCCTCGACCTCTGCACCGCGGCGTGGCCGGGCTTCGAGACGGCCTACGACAGCCAGGTGATCGGCCTGTGGCAGGCGACGGGCGATCGCACCGGCGGCGATCCTGACGATGCCTCCGGCGCCGGCATCCATGGCGGCGTGCGCAGCCTGCTGCTGACCCGGCGGCCCAACCTCGCGATGTGGGAGCGTTCGAAGCTGCCGGCGGGCGCGGCGGAGGCCGAGGTGCGCGACAAGCTCAGCCGTCGCTACGACCTCTGCGACTGGACCGTGGTCTCGACGTCGACCCTGCTGACCGCGACCGACCAGGCCGACACGGCCCGTTGGACATAGGCGCGTTGGACATAGCGCGCCCTACGGCGCGTTGGACATAGCGCGCCCTACGGCGCGTTGGACATAGGTCGTCCGGCCGCCTATGTGACGGCCGAAATGCCCACCCTGCGCACCCTCGAGGCCCTCGAACGCGAAGGCCTGGTCGCGCCCGATGCACGCCTTGCGGCGGCGGCGGAGAGCATGGCGATCGCGCTGACGCCCGAGATGCTGGCCCTGATCGACCGCCGCGACGTGGCCAGCGATCCGATCGCGCGCCAGTTCGTGCCCTCGGCGGCGGAGACCGTGATCGCGCCCGAGGAACTTGCCGATCCGATCGGCGACGAGGCGCGCTCGCCGGTGAAGGGCATCGTGCACCGCTATCCCGACCGCGTGCTGCTGAAGCCGCTGCATGCCTGTCCCGTCTACTGCCGCTTCTGCTTCCGTCGCGAGAAAGTGGGGCCCGGCGGCGAGGCGCTGAGCGACGCCGAGCTCGACGCGGCGCTGGCCTATGTTCGCGCGCATCCGGAAATCTGGGAAGTGATCCTGACCGGCGGCGATCCGCTGATGCTGGCGCCACGGCGGCTGGACGCCCTGATCGCGGCCCTCGACGCCATCCCGCACATCGCCGTCATCCGCATTCACAGCCGCGTGCCAATTGTCGAGCCATCGAGGATGACCGAAGAGTTGGTCGCCGCGCTAAAACCCGCGCGCGCGACCCTGTGGTTCGGCGTTCATTGCAATCACGCGCGCGAGCTGGCGGCGCCTACTCTCGCAGCGCTGCGGCGCCTGGCCGACGCGGGTATCCCGCTGCTCGGCCAGACCGTGCTGCTGGCCGGCATCAACGACAATGTCGAGACGTTGGACCGGCTCATGCGGGCGCTCGTGGCCGCACGCGTAAAACCCTACTACCTGCACCATCCCGACCTGGTGCGCGGCACCGGCCACTTCCGGGTGTCGATCGAGCGCGGGCAAGCACTGATGAAGGCGTTGCGCGGCCGGCTGTCGGGCCTGGCGCAGCCGACCTATGTGCTCGACGTGCCGGGCGGCCACGGCAAGGTCCCGGTGGGGCCCGGTTATCTCGGCGACGATCCTGATGCGCTGGGGCCCGATGCGCTCACGGTCGAAGACGCGTTCGGCGGCCGGCACGCCTATCCGGGCTGAGCGCCCGCGACCAGCGTCTCCTCGCCGACGGCACCCGGCGCCTCGACCACCAGCTCGGCCTGTACCGTGCCCGCGCGCTCGAAGACCAGCGCCACCGGCACTTTGGCGCCCACCGCCAGCGGGCTCTTGAGGCCGGTCATCAGCAGGTGATAGCCGCGCGGCTTCAGCGTGACCGTGGCGCCCGGGGCGACCGCGATGCCGCGCTCGAGCAGCCGCATCTTGATGTCCGGGCCGACCACCTTGATGGCGTGAATCTCGACGGTGTCGGCCGCCGGCGTCGAGGCCGCGACCAGCCGGTCGGGCTCAGAGCCGGTGTTGGTCACGGCAAAGAACCCACCACCGACGCCTTGCTTCGATGTCGCCGCGCGCGCCCACGGGCGGCCGATCTCGAGCGTCATCGCCGGGTCTCCATATTAGTTTTTCTCGCAGGTCCGGCCTCTACCTAGCGGACCGGGAGTAACGGAGACAAGGTGGCGATGTTCCGCGTGCAGGTTAGCGCCGCGTGGCCGAGGTCAGGACCGTGCGGCTGCTCGAGCGGGCCTGGGGCGCGCTCAGCTCCTCGACCAGCCATTCCTCGAAGGCGCGCGTCTTGGGCCGGCCGACCGACGACGGCGGACAGACGAACCACCAGGCCTTGCCGGAATCGACGATCTGCGGGAACGGCTGGAACAGGCGTCCCTCGGCCAGCTCCTCGCGGAAGAGCTGCGGCGGGCCGAGCGCCACGCCGGCGCCTTCCATCGCCGCTTCCACCGCGATCATCGTCGAGTCGAAGGTGAGCACGCGCTTGGGCTTGAAGTCGCCCATGCCGACGGCGCGCAGCCAGATCGCCCACTCCGGATCGTAGGTCATGTCGATGAACGGCACGCGCTTCAGATCGTCGAGCGTCTTGAGCTTGTCCTTGTAGCGCTTGCCGCAGAGCGGCGTCAGCACGTCGGAAAACAGGCGCGTGGCATGGAGGTCGGGTTCGGGCTGCACGGCAAAGCGGATGGCGCAGTCGAAATCCTCGCGCGCGAAATCGACCCGGCGCAGCGCCGTGGTCATGCGCACCTCGATCTCGGGGTGCTTGGCCTGGAAGCGATGCAGCCTGGGCGCCAGCCAGCCCAGCGCGAAGGTCGTCACCAGGCTGACGTTCAGGGTGCCCGAGTTGGCCTTGCGGCCGACCCGCTCCAACGCGTTGGTCATGCGGTCGAAGGCGTCGCGCAGGTCGGGCAGCAGCGCCTGGCCCTCGCCGGTGATTTCGAGCCCGCGCGGCCGGCGCACGAACAGCGCCACGCCCAGTCGCTCCTCGAGCGCCTTGACCTGATGGCTTACTGCAGCTTGGGTCACGTGCAACTCCTCCGCGGCATGCGTGAAGCTTGAGTGACGGGCCGCGGCCTCGAAGGCGCGCAGCGCATTGAGAGGCAGTTGAGAACGGCTCATTTAAGGCAACTGTGCATAGTTTTTCTATGCCTCCCCCGAGCTTTCATCCTTTGCAGATCGGGCAACCATATAGCAAATAGGGGCAGCAAACGAGGTGTAACGGAGCAATTCGGCTCGGGTCGCCTCAAACGGAGCTAAGTCATGTCGACCCAGTCCAGCGCCCGGGCCCTCGCCCGCGCGGAACTCCCCTCCTTCTCCTTCGGCCGCGCCGTGGCGCTGCTGGCCGGGGCGGTCGTGGTCGGTGTCGAGGCTCTCCTGACCCGAACTGAATTGCGCCGTTCGCGCCGCCAGCTCGCCGATCTCGACGACCGGATGCTGCGCGACATCGGCATCGACCGGGCCCGCGCCCGCTTCGAAGCCGACAAGGGTTACTGGGCCCAGTAGGCCCGGCTTCAGCACTTCCGGGTCGGGAATTGCCGGCGGGCGCCGGATAGAGCAGGTTGGTCGTGGCGCCTACATAGGCACCATGACCCAACATTCTCTTTCATTCCCCCAAGTGGCGCTCGCCAGCCTCTCCCTCCGCGGCCTGTCTCCCACGGGCCTTCCCGACCCGGAAACCTGCTGGCAGGCCGCCCAGAAGCGCGATCGCGCGTTCAACGGACGGTTCTGGTTCTCCGTCAAATCGACCGGCGTCTACTGCCTGCCGTCGTGCGCGGCGCGTCCGCCGCTACGCAAGAACGTGGCCTTCCACGCCTCGCCCGAGGCAGCGGAGGCAGCGGGCTTCCGCGCGTGCAAGCGCTGCAAGCCGCGCGACTGGCAGGTCGAGGCGGGCCTCAGCAAGCCGATCGCCCGGGCGACCGCCCTGTTCGACGCAGGTTTGAACGACACGCCGCCGTCGCTGACCGAGGTGGCGCGAAAAGTAGGCCTCACCGCCAATACCTTGAGTAAGCGCTTCGTGGTCGAGCTGGGCGTCAACCCACGCGACTGGCTGGTGGCCAGGAAGCGCGAGCGCTTCCGCAAGGCTCTGCGCGCGGGTGAATCCGTGGCCGGCGCGCTCTACGGCGCGGGCTACGGCTCGCCCAGCCGCGTCTACGAGCACAGCGACAAGGCGCTCGGCATGACGCCCGCGACCTACGCCAAGGGTGGCGCCGGCGCGCACATCGACTACACCACGGTCGACTCCGACTACGGCCGCGTGCTGGTGGCGGCGACGCACAAGGGCATCGCCGCGGTGTTCCTGGGCGACAGCGATCGCGCGCTCGAGAAGGAACTGAAGAGCGACTTCCCGGCGGCCGACATCACCCGCAACGACGGCGCCCTCTACACCCGCGTGAAGGGTGTGCTGGCCCGGCTCTATGGCCGCAAGCCGACGGCGCTCGATGCGCCCGACGTGCCGCTCGATATCGTCGGCACCGCCTTCCAGTGGAAGGTGTGGAAGGCGCTGACCGAGATCCCGGTTGGCCAGACCCGCACCTACGGCGAGATCGCCCAGCGCATCGGGGCGCCCAAGTCGGCGCGCGCGGTCGGTCGCGCCTGCGCCACCAATCAGGCGTCCGGCGTCATTCCCTGCCACCGTGCCGTCGGCTCCAACGGCGCGCTGACCGGCTATCGCTGGGGCGTGGCGCGCAAGGAGCGGCTGCTGGCCGACGAACGCCGGCGCAGCAGCACGTAAAAAGCGCCGCTGCCGCCATGACGCGGGTGGGCGGTCCGCACGCCCGCGATCAGCGCGCGGTTGTCGGCGCGCTCGAGCCAGCCCGGAAACTCCGCCCGGATGCGGCCGCCGAACATGCGGCCGCCTTCGAGGCGCAACCCCTTGCCGGTGACGATCAGCACCACGCGTCGCCCTTCGGCGGCGGCCGTGGCGAGGAAGCGCGACACCGCCCGCTCGGCGGCAACCAGGGTCATGCCGTGCAGGTCGAGCGCGGCCTCGGGCGCGCGCTTGCCGCGCGCCAGCGCGCGGGCGACCTCGGCGTCGAAGGTCTGCGGCAGCGTCGACGCCGGGCGCGGCACGACAGCGGCAGCAAGAAGGGGCGTTGCGCGCGCCTTCGCCAGCGGCTCGGGCTTGACCACTGGCAGGGCGGCCTTCGCCGGCCGGCGGCCCTTCAGCGGCGTCACCGCCGCCATCGCCGCCTCGAACAGATCGACATCCTTGGCCATGCCAATTCGTGTAGCCTTGGCCCTGACGCGGGTCTACACAGCCGGCCATGGCGACCGCCCCCCAGAGCCCTAACCGAATCCCCAATCAGCCACCCGATCCCGACCTGCAGACCGGCCTGCAATACCTGCGCGCCGGCTGGTTCGATCGCGCCGAGCCGCTGTTCCGCTCGGCCCATGGCCGCTACGGCGACCGGCCCGACATTCTCCATTACCTGGCAGTCTGCCTGTCGCAGCGCGGCGCGCTGGGCGACGCCGCCGACCTGTGGCGCAAGGCGATCGCCAAGGATCCCAGCGAGCCGATGCTGACCTACAACCTCGGCATCGTGGTGCGGCGCCTGGGTCAACTCGACGAGGCGGCGCGCCACTTCCGCGACACGATCCGTCGCGCGCCGACCCATGTCGAGGCGCGGCTGTCGCTCGCCTCGGTCCATATCGACCAGGGCAAGTTCAGCGCCGCCGAACGTGAGCTGGTCGAAGTGGTCACCAACCTCGACCGCGCCATCGAACATCCCGACGGCGCCCATCTGCGCCCCGTCCAGGCGCGCGCGCGCAACATGCTGGGCCACGTCCTCTATCGGCTGGGCCACTACGGCCCGGCGATCGAGGTGCTCGACATGGCGATCAACGATGCGGGCGAGGACGCCGGCCGGCGCGCCCAGGTCCTGGGCGACCGCGCGCTGGCGCTGGGCGGCCTCGGCCATCACGACGAGGCGGTCGCGGAGGCACAGAAGGCGCTGGCGCTAACGCCGGAGAACCCCAGCCTCAACCACTCGCTGGGCTTCGTGCTTTATTTTGCCGGCAAGGTGTCGGAGGCGATCGAGCCGCTGCAGAAGGCGGTCGACCTGGGCTTCGGCCCGGCGCTGCGCACCCTGGCGCTCGCCCAGACCGCGGGCGGCAGGACCGACGAGGCGATCGCCACGCTGCAGCGCGCGCTGCGTCAGAACCCGCGCGACCGCGACGCCGTCCTTCAGTTGTCCTTCCTGCACATCGAGAAGGAACAGTTCGAGGCCGCCCTCGAGAGTCTGGAGCCCTATCTCAAAGCCGCACCCGACGACGTGCGGGCTCTCAACAACCGCGGCCTGGCGCTGCGCGGCCTCAAGCGCTTCGACGAGGCCCAGCGCAGCCTGAAGCGCGCCTCGCGCCTGGCGACCGACGATCCGCTGGTGCTGACCAACCTCGGCCGCGTGCTGGTCGACCTCGGCCGCCCCGCCGAAGCCCGCTCGCTGCACGAGCATGCGCTGCGCGCCCTGCCGGGCGACTCGGCCCTGCTGACCCACTACGGTGTCTGCCTCCTGACCTTGGGCGAGAAGGACAAGGCGCGCGAAACGCTCGACGCCGCCCTGGCCGCCGATCCCGACAACAAGGAAGCGCTGGCCGCCCGCACCAGCGTCGACGCATGAGCGACGGCGGCGACCGCCTCGCCGAGGTGACGGGCCGCATCGCGGCGGCCGCGCGCGCCGCCGGCCGCGCGCCCGCCGACGTCACCTTGGTCGCCGTATCGAAAACCCATGGCGCCGACCGGGTGCGCGAGTTGCTCGACGCGGGCCAGCGCGCGTTCGGCGAGAACCGGGTCCAGGAGGCGCAGGAGAAGTTCCCCGCGCTCAAGGCGCAGCACCCCGACCTCGAACTGCACCTGATCGGGCCGCTGCAGACCAACAAGGCGCGCGATGCGGTGGCCCTGTTCGAAGTCATCCAGTCGGTCGACCGCGACCGGCTGGCCGCCAGCCTGGCCAAGGAAATGGACCGGCTCGGCCGCCGCCCGGCCTGCTTCATCCAGGTCAACACCGGCGAGGAAGCCCAGAAGGCGGGCGTGCTGCCGGCCGACGTCGATGCCTTCGTGGCCACCTGCCGCGACACCTACAAGCTTCCCGTGGTCGGCCTGATGTGCATCCCCCCCGTCGACGAGGAGCCGGCGCTGCATTTTGCGCTGCTGACCAAGATGGCGGCGCGCAACGGCCTGAAGCAGGTCAGCATGGGCATGAGCGCCGACTACGAAACCGCCGTGCGGCTGGGCGCCACCCACGTCCGCGTCGGCAGCGCCCTGTTCGGCGCCCGCCCGCCCCTGCCCGAGAGTCATGCCTGAGCTTCCCGAGGTCGAGACCGTCCGACGTGGCCTGATCCCCAAGCTGGTCGGTCGAAAAATCGTGCGCCTGCACCAGCGCCGGCGCGACCTCAGGGTGCCGCTGCCCGCGAAGTTCGCCCAGAAGGTCGAGGGCCGCACCGTCCTGGCGATCGACCGCCGCGCCAAGTATCTGCTGATCCGGCTCGACGACGGCCAGACCCTGGTGGCCCACCTCGGCATGTCGGGCCGCATGACCTTGCACGACGCCAAGAGCGCGGCCGAGCATCCGTTCGAGCGCCACGATCACGTCATTATGGAAACCGACCGGGGCTGGCAGGTCCGCTTCAACGACGCCCGCCGCTTCGGCCTGATGGTGCTGGTCGCCGACGGAGCCGTGGCCCGGCACAGGCTCTTCAAGGGGCTGGGCCCCGAGCCGCTCGACGACAGCTTCGACGGGGCGGCCCTGGGGGGCCGCCTCGCGGGACGCCGCACGCCGATCAAGGCCGCCCTGCTCGACCAGAAGACCCTCGTCGGCGTCGGCAATATCTACGCCTGCGAGGCGCTGTTTCTCTCCGGCATCTCGCCGCGCCGCTCGGCGCACACCGTCAAGGGCGAGCGCGCGGACCGGCTGGTGGCCGCCATCAAGCAGGTGCTGCTGCGCTCGATCGACGACGGCGGCTCGACCTTGCGCGACCACGTCCAGCCCGGCGGCGAGCTCGGCTACTTCCAGACCCGCTTCAACGTCTACGACCGGACGGGCGCGGTGTGCCCGACGCCCAAGTGCGGCCAGCTCGTCAAGCGGCTGGTGCAGTCCGGCCGCTCGACCTTCTATTGCGCGCGCTGCCAGCGCTAGCTAGCTAGGAGCGGCAGATCCTCCGGAGGAACCCCGTGGCCGCGACATACGAGAACATCCAGACCGAGACCAGGGGCCGTGTCGGCATCGTCCGGCTCAACCGGCCGAAGGCCCTGAACGCGCTCTGTGCAGACCTCGTGCACGAGCTTGGCCAGGCGCTCGACGCGTTCGAGCAGGATCCCGGCATCGGCTGCATGGTGCTCACGGGCAGCGAGAAGGCCTTCGCTGCCGGTGCGGATATCAAGGAGATGAAGGACAAGTCCTACCAGGACGTATTCCTCCAGGACTTCATCACCGTCGGCTGGGAGAAGGTGAGCCAGGTGCGCAAGCCGATCGTGGCCGCGGTCGCGGGCTTCGCGCTGGGCGGCGGCTGCGAGATGGCCATGATGTGCGACTTCATCATCGCCGCCGACAACGCCAAGTTCGGCCAGCCCGAGATCACGCTCGGTACGATACCGGGCGCCGGCGGCACCCAGCGCCTGCCGCGCTTCGTCGGCAAGGCCAAGGCGATGGACCTCGTCCTGACCGGCCGCATGATGGACGCTGCCGAAGCCGAGCGCTGCGGCCTGGTGAGCCGGGTCGTGCCGCTTGCCCAGCTGATGGACGAGGCGGTCGCAGTGGCCGGGAAGATCGCCGGCATGTCGCTGCCCGCCATCCTGGTGGCCAAGGAGGCGGTCAATCGCGCCTTCGAGACCACCCTGTCCGAGGGCATCCGCTTCGAGCGCCGCACCTTCCACGCCACCTTCGCCTTCGACGACCGGGCCGAGGGCATGGCGGCCTTCGCCAACAAGCGCAAGCCCGACTGGAAACACCGCTAGATCGGCGCTTTCCGGCGGGGTTGACCGGCCGCCATACGGTTCGTATAAGCGCGCCCTTCCGAGGTACGAGGATTAGATGGCCAGTCACAAGTCGGCAGAGAAGCGCGCGCGCCAGACCGAGCGCCGCACCGCCGTGAACACCCAGCGCCGCAGCCGCCTGCGCGGCTCGGTCAAGAAGGTCGAGGAGGCGATCGCCTCGGGCGACAAGAAGGCCGCCGCCGCCGCCCTGCGCGCCGCGCAGCCCGACATCCAGCGCGGCGCCAAGGCCCGCGTCGTGGCGCCGAACGCCGCCGCACGGCGCGTATCGCGCCTCAACGCGCGCATCAAGGCGATGAGCTAAGGCAGGCCTCGCTCTCCGGGAAGTCTATGAACGCCGCTCGGCTCGAGCGGCGTTTTTCTTTTTTGTGGCGTGCGACACGAAAGGGCCGAAAAGAAAGTTGGGCCGATTCAGCGAAGATCGTTTGGTCGGCAATTGGGCGAACGACATACGATTCGCGTTTATCGAAGTGCGACAGCGCGCGGGCGCTACATGTAGCGAGGCGTCATGAACCACAAGCGACGCAAACAGTGCGGAGAATTGAATCAAAACGGATGTCAATCGACTCTCGCCGCGAACAATCTGAATCACGTGTCTCGTTACCTCTGTGAATCATTTGCGCTGCCGAATGAGTCTGGCTAAGAGTCGGGACATCGCGACGGGGCGTGGGGCCACTGGAACGCGAGCCAAGGCGGAGATGAGGGGCTTCTTCTCCGCCGGAAAAAACGAACGAGGGAGAAAGCCACAGCAACCGACAAGCGACGGCGTACCGACAGCAGTGTCCCATCAAGAAGGGCGCGCTACCCGAAAATTTTCCGTCGCTCGTGTCGCGCTGTGTATCTCCCGACGATCGTTGGCTCGCCGTCCGTGCCCTGCTACGACGAATGAAAAGCGGGGGCCATGTCGAAAGACAACAAGATCGCCAGCACGTACGAAGTGTCTCCCGCTGCCGGCTACACCGGTGACGTGACGCCGAAGACAGCGTGGAAGATCCTGGGCGAACGGACGGACGCGGTCCTGATCGACGTCCGCACCCGGCCCGAATGGAACTACGTCGGCGTGCCCGACCTGGCGTCGGTCACCAAGAAGCCGGCGCTGCTCGAGTGGCAGGTGTTCCCCGGCATGCAGCCCAATCCGGATTTCGTGTCGGCCCTGAGCGGTGCTGTCGCGGACAAGAATGCGCCGCTGCTCTTCCTCTGTCGGAGTGGAGCCCGATCGGCTGCGGCGGCGAAAGCCCTGACCGCCGCCGGCTACAGTACATGTCTAAACGTGACTGACGGTTTCGAGGGTCCACTCGACGGGCAGGCCAAGCGCGGCACGTCGGGGGGCTGGAAGGCAGCGGGACTTCCGTGGAGGCAGACGTGACACGCATCCAAGCGCCGGGCACAGGCAACAAAGAAGCAAGCTTCAACCAAGACAATATCGCGGGGGCCGTAATGGGCGAAGAGGGCCGGAAAGAGCTGGAAGCGCACTGGACCCGCGTCTGCGACCGCCTTCGCAAGGAGATCGGCGACAAGGCCTTCAAGACCTGGTTCGGCGAGGTCGAGCTGGGTGAGCTGAAGATTGGCAAGCTCCGTCTCTACGCGCCCACCCGCTTCGTGCGCGACTGGGTCGGCCGTCACTATGGCGACCGCGTGCTGGCCTATTGGCAGGCCGTGATGCCGGAGGTGAAGAACGTCGAGGTCAACCTCGTGCCGCCGCCGGCGCCGCGCCGGCCGAACGAGATCATCGCCGTGCCGCCCGTTCCGTCCTCGCAGAGCTACCAGCCGCCGATGCCGCGCATGGGCCCGTCGATCGGCCGCGGCACCGACGACCTCTTCCAGGCGCCCGAGGCGCGCTACACCTTCGCCAACTTCGTGGTCGGCAAGCCCAACGAGTTCGCCTACGCCGCCGCGCGCAACATCGCCGAGCAGGACAAGCCGCTGCCGGAGCGCAACCCGCTCTATATCTTCGGCGGCGTCGGCCTCGGCAAGACCCACCTGATGCACGCCATCTGGCACGCCATCCGCGAGCGCGACCCCAAGACCCGGGTGCTCTACCTCACGGCCGAGAACTTCGTGAACCGCTTCATCCAGGCGCTGCGCACCAAGAACACCAGCCAGTTCAAGGAGCTGTTCCGCACCGTCGACGTGCTGATGGTCGACGATGTGCAGTTCATCTGCGGCAAGGAAGCCAGCCAGGAAGAGTTCTTCTTCACCTTCAATTCGCTGGTCGAGCAGAACAAGCAGATCGTGCTGTCGTCGGAGAAGCCGCCGAGCGAGCTGCAGGACATCGAGGAGCGCATGCGGTCGCGGCTCGGCAGCGGGCTGGTCGCCGACATCCATTCCTCGACGTACGAGCTCAGGCTCTCGATCCTGCAGACCAAGGCCGAGAACGCGCGCGTGCCCGTCCCGACCCAGGTGCTCGAGTTCCTGGCGCACAAGATCAGCACCAACATCCGCGAGCTCGAGGGCGCGCTCAACCGGGTGGTGGCGCACGGCCAGATGCTGGGCCGCGAGATCACCGTCGAGATGGCGCAGGACGTGCTGCACGACCTGCTGCGCCAGGCCGACCGCAAGGTCACCGTCGACGAGATCCAGCAGCGCGTCGCCGCGCACTACAACATCAAGCTGGCGGAGATGAGCTCGCCGCGCCGCGCGCGCTCGGTCGCCCGGCCACGCCAGGTGGCGATGTACCTCGCCAAGCAGCTCACGACCTTGAGCCTGCCGCAGATCGGCAAGCGCTTCGGCAACCGCGACCACACCACGGTCATGCACGCCGTCCGCAAGATCGAGGAACTGAAGGTCTCGGACCTCTCGATTGCAGAGGACGTCGAGTTGCTCAAGCGACAGTTGCAGGGCTGAGGGCCCGGAACGAAACGAAAAAGGACGGGGCCGCAAGGGCCCCGTTTTTCGTTGTCGAATCAGGGCTTAAGAGCCTCAAATTACGGGCGAAATCGCTTCCGGCGGCCGGTCCTTGTGGTATACTCTTCAACCGTCCCGAAATGGTCCTCCACGGCCTGCGCGACGGGGCGTCTGAACCGCTTTTTTTGGCCCCTGTTATAGCGACCAAACCATGAAATTGACGATCGAACGGGCAGCACTTCTGAAGGCTCTGGCCCATGTCCAAAGTGTCGTCGAACGCCGCAACACGATCCCCATCCTGTCCAATGTGCTGATCACCGCCCAGAAGGGACGCCTCAGTCTCGCGGCGACCGACATGGACCTCGCCATCACCGAGAGCGTCGAGGCTAATGCCTCCAAAACCGGCTCGACCACGGCGCCGGCCCACACGCTCTACGAGATCGTCCGCAAGCTGCCCGACGGCGCGCAGGTCGAGCTCGAGAGCGCCGCCGACGGCAACAGCCTCACCATCCGCGCCGGTCGCTCGCGCTTCACGCTGCAGTGCCTGCCGCCCGCCGACTTCCCGGCGATGACCGAGGGCGACCTGCCGCACCGCTTCCAGCTTGCGGCGACCGACCTCAAGGGCATCATCGACCGCACGCGCTTTGCGATCTCCAACGAGGAGACCCGCTACTACCTGAACGGCATCTATTTCCACGCCGCCACTTCCGGCGGCACCCAGGTGCTGCGCGGCGTCGCCACCGACGGCCATCGCTTGGCCCGGGTGGAAGTGCCGCTGCCCAAGGGCGCCGGCGACATCCCGGGCGTGATCGTGCCGCGCAAGGCCGTGGGCGAGGTCCGCAAGCTGCTCGACGAGAGCGACGGTTCGGTCGACATCGAGCTTTCCGACACCCGCATCCGCTTCGCCTCGGGCAACGTCACCCTGGTCAGCAAGCTGATCGACGGCACCTTCCCCGACTACGAGCGGGTGATCCCGACCGGCAACGACAAGGTGCTGAACGTGCCGTGCAAGGAATTCGCGCACGCCGTCGACCGCGTCTCGACCATCTCCACCGAGAAGTCGCGGGCCATCAAGCTCGCGGTCGCCAAGGGCGTGGTCACGCTGTCGGCCACCAGCCCCGATGCCGGCAGCGCCACCGAGGAGATCGAGGTCGAGTACCAGGCCGCCGCCATCGAGATCGGCTTCAACTCGCGCTACCTGCTCGACATCACCGAGCAGATCGTGGGCGCGGAGGCGCGCTTCCTGATGGCCGATGCGGGCTCGCCCACCCTGGTGCGCGACGGTGCCGACGAGAGCGCGTTGTACGTCCTCATGCCGATGCGGGTATGATCGCGCCGGCAACGAGCGCCCTTGCCTGTCCTCCCGACGCCGTAAGCGGCCGAGCGCCGGCGGTCCTCGCCGTGCGCCAGCTCCGGCTGACCGATTTCCGCAACTACCGCCAGCTCCGGCTCGATTGCGACACGAGCCCCGTGGTGCTGGTCGGCGACAACGGCGCGGGCAAGACCAACCTCCTGGAGGCGCTGTCCTTCCTGGCGCCCGGCCGCGGCCTGCGTCGCGCCCGGCTCGACGAGGTCGGACATCGCGCGATCTCGACCTCGGCACCTGGCCTGGTGTGGGCTGTGGCCGCCACACTCGATACGCCGGAAGGTCACCTCGCCATCGGGACGGGATTGGAATTCGGCAAGGGTGAAGGCGGTCTGCCACGCCGCGTGGTCCGGATCGACGGCCGCCCGGCCTCGAGCCAGACTGCGCTCGGCCATCACGTCGCCGCGGTCTGGCTGACGCCGCAGCTCGATCGTTTGTTCCTCGACGGCGCCAGCGAACGCCGCCGCTTCCTCGACCGGCTGGTGACGGCACTGCATCCCGAACATGCCGGCGACGTCGCGGCCTACGAGAACGCCCAGCGCCAGCGCGCCCGCCTTCTGGGTGAAGGCAACCGCGATCCGCACTGGTTCACCGTGCTGGAAGACACGATGGCCCGCCATGGCGTGGCGCTTGCCACCAACCGTGCCGACACCGTGCATCGCCTCGATGCCGCGGCGCGGCTGGGCGTCGGTCCCTTCCCGCGCGCCGAACTGGCAATGAGGGGCGAAGTCGATACCTGGGTCGCCACGATGGCCGCGATCGATGCCGAAGACCGGCTACGCGCGGAACTGGCCGCCTCGCGCTTGCGCGACGCCGAGGCCGGCATCACATGCGTGGGGCCACACCGCAGCGATCTTTCCGTGCGCCATCTCGACCTCGACATGCCGGCGGCCGAGGGCTCGACGGGGCAGCAAAAGGCCGTCCTCGTCTCGATTGCGCTGGCCCATGCCCGCCTGGTGGCGCTGTCGCGCGGCCGGCCGCCGCTTCTGCTGCTCGACGAGATCGCAGCCCACCTCGATGCGGAGCGCCGCGAGGCGCTGTTCGACGAGGTGGTGGCGCTCGGCGTGCAGAGCTGGATGACCGGCACCGACGCCGGACTTTTCAAGCCGCTCGCCGGTCGCGCGCAGATCCTGCGCGTGTCGGGCGGAACGATCGCGGCACACTGACTTCTTCAGGACAAAGACCATGACAGACACCGAACTCAATCGCGCAACCGCCGGCAATGGCGAGGAGTACGACGCCGATTCCATCAAGGTGCTGCGCGGCCTCGACGCCGTCCGCAAGCGCCCGGGCATGTACATCGGCGACACCGACGACGGCACCGGCCTGCACCACATGGTCTACGAGATCGTCGACAACGCGATCGACGAGACGCTGGCGGGCTATTGCGACCGGGTCGACGTGATCCTGCACGGCGACGGCTCGGCCACGGTGCGCGACAACGGCCGCGGCGTGCCGGTCGACATCCACAAGGAAGAGGGCATCTCGGCCGCCAACGTGATCTTCACCCAGCTCCACGCCGGCGGGAAGTTCGACCAGAACTCCTACAAGGTGTCGGGCGGCCTGCACGGCGTGGGCGCGGCCGTGGTCAATGCGCTCAGCTCGCAGCTCGACCTACGCATCTGGCGCAACGGCAAAGAGTATTTCATGCGCTTCCACCACGGCGAGCCCGAGAAGGACCTCGAGCTGGTGGGCGACGCGCCCGACGGCAAGCGCGGCACCGAGGTGACGTTCCTGCCGTCGACCGGGACCTTCACCAAGACCGACTTCGACTTCTCGACCCTCGAGCACCGCCTGCGCGAGCTCGCCTTCCTCAACTCGGGCGCGCGCATCGTCATCACCGACGAACGCGGTGCCGAGCCCAAGGTGAGCGAGCTGTTCTACGAGGGCGGCACCGAGGCCTTCGCCAAGTATCTCGACCGCAACAAGACCGTGCTGCACAACCCGCCGGTCTCGATCCGCGGCGAGAAGGAGGGCATCTCGGTCGAGGTCGCCATGCAGTGGAACGACAGCTATCACGAGACGATGCTGTGCTTCACCAACAACATCCCGCAGCGCGACGGCGGCACGCATCTCGCGGGCTTCCGCGGCGCGCTCACGCGCACGCTCAACAAGTACGCCGACGAAGGCGGCATGTCGAAGCGCGAGAAGGTGAGCCTGACCGGCGACGACATGCGCGAAGGCCTGACCTGCGTGCTGTCGGTCAAGGTACCCGACCCCAAGTTCTCGTCGCAGACCAAGGACAAGCTGGTCTCCTCCGAGGTCCGTCCGGTGGTCGAATCGGTGGTCAGCGACAAGCTCGGCCAGTGGTTCGAGGAGCACCCGGGCGAGACCCGCAAGATCCTGACCAAGGTGGTCGAGGCCGCGGCCGCCCGCGAGGCCGCCCGCAAGGCGCGCGAACTCACCCGCCGCAAGGGTGCGCTCGACGTCTCCTCGCTGCCCGGCAAGCTCGCCGACTGCCAGGAGCGCGATCCAGCGCTCTCCGAGCTGTTCATCGTCGAGGGCGATTCGGCCGGCGGCTCGGCCAAGCAGGGCCGCAACCGCGCCAACCAGGCCATCCTGCCGCTGCGGGGCAAGATCCTGAACGTCGAGCGCGCGCGCTTCGACAAGATGCTCGGCTCGGCCGAGATCGGCACGCTGATCACCGCGCTCGGCACTGGCATCGGCCATGACGACTTCACGGTCGACAAGCTGCGCTACCACAAGATCATCATCATGACCGACGCCGACGTCGATGGCAGCCACATCCGCACGCTGCTGATGACGTTCTTCTATCGCCAGATGCGCGACCTGATCGATCGCGGCTATCTCTACATCGCCCAGCCGCCGCTGTTCAAAGCCGCCAAGGGCAAGTCGGCGATCTACCTCAAGGACGAGCGCGCGCTCGACGACCACCTGATCCAGACCGGCCTCGAGGGGGCGACCTTCCGGCTGGGCAACGGCAGCGTGCAGGCGAGCGACGATCTGCGCCGCACCGTCGACATCGCCCGCTCCGTCTCCAACCTGGTGAAGCCGCTGTCGTTGTCGCGCCGCGTCACCAGCCAGGCCGTGATCGAGCAGGCCGCCATCGCGGGCGCGCTCAATCCCGACATCCTGGCCGATGCCGACAAGGGACGTGAGGCCGCCGATTATATCGCCCGGCGCCTCGACGCCGTCAGTCCGCCCCTCGAGCGCGGCTGGACCGGCGAGCCCACCGCAGACGGCGGTCTGGCCTTCAGCCGCCGCCTGCGTGGCGTGCAGGAACGCCACGTCATCGACGGGCCTCTCATCAAGAGCGCCGAGGCGCGCAAGCTCGATGCCTTGGCGATCGAGCTGCAGACCGTCTACATGAAAACCGGCGCCTTCGTCGTGAAGGACAAGGAGACGCAGATCTCCTCGCCGACCGAACTGTTCGCCGCCGTCCTCGAGGCCGGCCGCAAAGGCGTCACGATCCAGCGTTACAAGGGGCTGGGCGAAATGAACCCGGACCAGCTCTGGGAGACCACACTCGACCCGGAGGCACGGACGCTGCTGCAGGTCAGGATCAACCATGCCGACGAGGCCGACGAGATCTTCTCGACCCTGATGGGCGACGTCGTCGAGCCGCGCCGCGAATTCATCCAGGAGAATGCCTTGAAGGTGGCGAATCTCGATGTCTAGGGCGGCGGCGATCGTGGCGGCGGCAGTGCTGTGGGCCGTGGCGGCCGTGGCTTCTCCCGCGCTGGCGCAAGGCACGGCGCCGTCGGTGCATCCCGGCACCAGGCTCACCTTCGCGCCGATGCTGGGCAGCGCCAAGCTCGAGAACTCGACCTTCACGCCGGGCGCGCCGGGCCGTGGCGCCGGCTACACCTACGTCTATTCGACCGGCAAGATGCAGATCACCGTCGACGTTTTCGACGGCGGGCGGCGGGTGCCGTTCGGCAGCACCAACCCGACGATCGCCGGCCAGTTGGACACCGAGGCGATCGCGGCCGAACAGCAGATCAAGGCGGCGGGTTACACGCGCTTCGAGCGGCCGACGGTGGCGTCGACCTGCAACTACGGCGCGGTGACGTTCCGCTGCACCGTCTACAGCGCCTCGACCGCCGGCACGCGGCTCTACAGCAAGCTGCTATTGACCGGCTATCACGACAACTTCGTCAAGATTACTATCATCTGGTCGATCGCCACCGGCCAGACGCTGCACGACGCCGACCAGGCGCTGAACAGCTTCATTCCCGCGTTGATGCACTAGATCGGTTCCCGATCGGATGGAACCGCAAGCGGTTCCATCCGATCGGGAACGCGCGTGCAGGAGATCATGGTTTCACAGGGCACATTCGGTCCGGCTGATTACAGCCGACCGAATGTGCTCTAGCGGCGCGTCACAGTACCATCTGCGTCTGGGTGACCACGGCCACGAGCTTGCCCTCGGCGGTGGTGATGCGGGTCTGCCAGACCTGCGTGCGGCGGCCGCGGTGAATGGGCGTGGTCTCGCCGGTCACCGTGGTGCCGACCGGCGCAGGACCAACGAAGTTGGTCTTGCTCTCGATCGTGGTCGTGCCCTTGCCTTCGGGCAGGTTGAGTATCGTGGCCGCCGCGCCGAGCGTATCGGCGAAAGCCATCACGGCGCCGCCGTGCAGGATGTCCGGCCGGGTGCAGAGCTCGGGCCGCACGACCATCTCGGCCTTCACCGACGTCTCACTGGCTGCGACGAATTTCAGGCCCAGGACCTTGGCGAAGGGCAACTGTCGATCGTTCAGGAAGGCGAGCTTGTCCATGGGATCCTCCTTAGTTGCCTGTTCCTATCCCGCGCGATGCCCGTCCGGCAATTACGCACCAGGTAATCGGCGGACTGGCGGGCCGGTGCTAGGGTCGGGACATGAGCATTCCTACCACCGCTTCCTCCGCCCAGCCCGACCTGTTCGGCCCGATGCTACGCGCCTGGCGCAGGCGCCGCGGCGCCAGCCAGTTGGCCCTCGCGCTGCAGTCCGGCGTCTCCCAGCGCCATGTCAGCTTCCTGGAATCGGGCCGCGCGCGGCCGAGCCGGGAGATGGTGGTGCAGCTCTCCTCGGCCCTCGACGTGCCGCTGCGCCAACGCAAC
This sequence comes from Hyphomicrobiales bacterium, assembly GCA_041691635.1. Lineage (GTDB taxonomy): Bacteria > Pseudomonadota > Alphaproteobacteria > Reyranellales > Reyranellaceae > Reyranella. Next base: position 35,925 of record JBEPUH010000021.1, on the reverse strand, counting down.
ACCATGCTGCTGGCCGCGGGCTTCGCGCCGGTCTACCGCGAGAGCGGCCTGGGCGCGCCCGAGCTCGCGCCAGTGCGCCAGGCCATCGACCGCATGCTGAAGCAGCAGGAGCCTTATCCCGCCGTCGTCGTCGACCGGCTGTGGAACCTGTTGCAGGCCAACGAGGCGGCCAACGCCTTCACCGTGTTCCTGTTCGAGGGGCCGCCCCCGCCGCCGCCGGTCGGCAAGCCCGCCAACCTGTTGCGCTGGCTACTCGACCCGCAGGCGCTCCGGCCCAAGCTCGCCAACTGGGAGGAGGTCGCGCGCCATCTCGTGTCGACGACCTATGCCGAGATCCTGGCCGACGGCGGCGAGCCCAGGGCGCTCGCCTTCATCGAGGAGGTCATGTCTTATCCCGACGTGCCGTCGTCGTTCCGCAAGCTGCGTTTCGAGGAGCGCCCGGCGCCGGTGCTCACGCTCGACTACGTGGTCGGCGGCAAGTCGCTGTCGGTGTTCACCACCATCGCGACCTTGGGCACGCCGCAGGACGTCACCCTGCAGGAAGTCCGCATCGAGTGCTTCTTCCCGGCCGACGAGCGCAGCGACGCGCTGTTCCGCAGCCTGGCGGCAAAGAGCTAGATTGGCGCCTGCAAGGGGGCGGCACATGAAATCACCGAGCACGGCGTGGCGCGAGCGCATCGCGCCCGACGAAGAGGCGCATTTCGCGAGGGTGGCGGGCGTGATCGCGCGCCTCCAGGCTGCCAAATCGGCGAAGTTCGGCCGCGGCCGTGCGCTCCATCGCAAGCAGCTCGTCGCGGCTGCCGGCACGCTCGAGGTGCTCGACGGCCTGCCCGACCACGCGCGGCACGGCGTGTTCGCCCAGCCAGGCCCCCATCGCGCCCTGGTGCGCCTGTCCAACGGCGGACCCGACGTGCAGGCCAACAGGCTACCCGATGTCAGGGGCTTCGCGCTCAAGGTCCTCGACGTCTCGGGCGACGGCGCGCTCGGCGGCACGGCCGATCACCAGGATTTCCTGATGATCAATCACGATCGCTTCGCCTCGCCCGACAGCCACGAGTTCATCGACTTCATCGAGGCGGCGACGCCCGGTCCGCTCACCGGCATCCTGCACCTGTTCAAGGCGCACGGCCCGTTCGGAGGCCTCGCCCGCCTGCGCGAGCTGTTCTCGATGCTGGGCAAGAAATTCGACGGCTTTGCGTCCGGGCGCTTCAACACGGCCGTGCCGCTGCAATGCGGTCCCTACGCCGTGAAAGTGCGGCTGACGCCGGCCGGCGCGCCGCCGGGTCCCCGCTCCCGAGACATCGCCGAGGACATGCGCGAGCGGCTGGCAAACGGTCCGCTCAGCTGGGACCTCGACCTGCAATTCTTCGTCGACGAGACGACCACGCCGATCGAGGACGCCTCCCGGGCCGGGCCTGACGCCGAGACGCCGATCGTCACCGTGGCGCGCCTCACCCTGCCGCGCCAGGGACGCGACAGGGGCGACGATGTGGCGGCCGAGGCGGAAGTCGCGAAGTTCGATCCGTGGGGTGGATTGGCCGCGCACCGGCCGCTGGGGGAGGTCATGCGCGCGCGCAAGGCCGCTTACTTCGAAAGCCAGAAAGGCCGCGCCGGCTGATCAGCCCAGCCTCATCAGCCCAGATCGTCGACATCGTTGCGCAACGGCTGGCCGTCGGCGAAGCGCGCGAGATTGTCGAGGAAGATGTCGAAGATCGCCTCGTTCTGGCCCTGCGAATGGCTGGCGGTGTGCGGCGAGACCAGCACGTTCGGCATATCCCACAGCGGCGATGCCGGATCGAGCGGCTCCTTCTCGAAGACATCGAGATAGGCGCCGGAGAGATGGCCCGACTGTAGCGCCGCCACGACATCGGCCTGCACCGCGATCTCGCCGCGCGAGACGTTGATGAAATGCGATCCCCTGGGCATTTCCGCGAACACCGCGGCATTGGCCAGGCCGCGCGTCAGCGGCGAGGCCGGGCAGCACAGGATCAGCCAGTCGGTCCTCGGCAGCACCTCAGGCAGGCGCTCGTAAGGAATGACAGCCTCGAACGGCGCCAACGGCTCCGCCGTGCGGCGCACGCCGATCGAGGCCATACCCAGCATCTGCAGGAGGCCCGCGATATTGCGGCCTATCGGGCCCATGCCGACGATCACGGCGCGCTGGCCCTTGAGGTCGCGGCGAGTTCTCGCCCAGCCGCTGCTCCCAGGCGCGCCGGCGCTGGGCGTCGGCCAGCAGCGGGAAGCGCCGGTTGATCGCGATCAGCGCACCCAGCACGCTATGCGCCACCGTCACCGCCGTGGCGCCCGACGCCGTCGTCACCTTGACGCCGCGGCCGCGCAGTTCGCGGTAGATCGCCCGCTCCGCGCCGGCGGGATGGATCTGCAACCACTTGAGCCCAGGCGATTTGCGCACGGCGGCATCGAAGCCGCGCAGCTCTGCGGTCGGATTGTTGCTGCTCGACTTGCCCGTGACCTCGCGCGTCATGAAGGCGACCTCGGCGGCACAGGGCCCGTCGACCGCCAGCGCCTCCTCGGCGGTGACGAACGACAGGCCCCCGGCCGGCGTCGCGGCGGCGATCCGCGCGCCCCAGATCTTCAGCGCGTGGGCGGAGAGCAGCAGTGTAAGGGGCGAGGACGCAGTCATGAGAGGCTGGCGACAATAGCATCCCCGAGGTCACGGGCGACCGGCACGTGCTTCCTCGACGGCTGCTTCCAGGGTCGGAGGATAGGACACGTCCGGCTCGTGGATGCCCGCGGCCATAAGGGTACGCCGGACCGCGGGATTTGCCCCGGAAATGAACAGACGCACCTTCTCGCGCCCGGCTTTGCGAGCAAGCGCTGCGATGACGTTGGCGGCCGTGGAGTCGACGAGCGGTACCGCGGCAAAGTCGATCACGAAGGATTTTCGTCGGTCGGAAATGCCGTCGAGCGCGGCACCCATGGTCGAGGCCGTTCCGAAGAAGAAGGCCCCGCTCAGGCGGTAGACCGCGACATCGCTGTCGGCCGCCAGTCGCGCATCGTAGGACGTTCGTGTTTCGGCATTGTCGGCCCGATCCGTTTGGAGGGCAGGCGCATGCACCTCGATGCCGACGGCGCCGGCCATGCGGTGGATGAACAACGCCGCGCCGATGGCAAACCCCACCACGATGCCCTCGGTGAGGTCGCGGAACACCGTGAGGAGGAACGTCGCCAGCAACACCACCGCATCGCCGCGCGAACTGCGCAGCAACGTCACGAATGCTTGCTTTTCAGCCATGTTCCACGCCACCGTCGCCAGCACGCCGGCCAGAGCGGCGAGCGGAATGTACGCGGCCAGCGGGGCAAGCAACAGGATGAACGCCAACAGGAAGAGGGAATGAAGCATGCCCGCCACCGGGCTGCGCCCGCCCGCGCGCACGTTGGTGGCGGTGCGCGCGATGTTGCCGGTCACGCAAATGCCGCCGAACAACGCGGAACCCATGTTGGCGATGCCTTGCGCCACCAGTTCGCAGTTCGAACGATGGCGGCGTCCCGTCATACCGTCGGCAACCACCGCCGACAGCAGCGACTCGATCGCACCCAGCAAGGCAAAGGCAAGGGCGTCGGGCAATACCTCCCACACCTTGGCCAATGAGAAGACCGGCAGGTGCGGCGCCGGCAGCGACGCGGAAATTCCGCCGAAGCGACTGCCGATCGTCTCGACGGGCAAACTGAAAGTCCAGGTGGCGAGCGCGGTGGCGACGACGGCGACCAGCATGCCCGGCCAATGCGGCCGCAATCGTCTCATTCCCACAATCAGGACGATCGCGAGCAGCGCCATGCCGATGGCGCCGGCGTTGGCCGTGCCCAGCGCGGGCGCCAATGCGACTATCTTCGGAACGAAGGCACCCGGTTCCTTGCCAGCGAGAGTCAGTCCCAATAGATCTTTCAGCTGGCTCGCGAAGATGATGACCGCGATTCCTGCGGTGAAGCCCACGGTCACCGGATAGGGAATGAACTTGATGTAGGTCCCGAGGCGGAAAAACCCCGCCGCCATAAGCATGCCGCCGGCGAGCATGGTCGCGAGCGCCACGCCGTCGAGACCGAGCCGGGCGACGGCAGAGGCGACCAGCACGATGAACGCGCCGGCCGGGCCGCCGATCTGGAAGCGGCTGCCGCCCAGCGCAGACACGAGAAAGCCTCCGACGATCGCCGTGTAGAGCCCACGCTCGGGCGTCGTGCCCGAGGCGATGGCGATCGCCATCGACAATGGCAATGCCACGATTGCCACCGTGAGCCCTGCCACGACATCGGCCCGCAGGGCGGCAAAGTCGTAACCCTCGCGCAGGATCGTCACGAGCTTTGGCGTGAACAGCGCCGAGAAGCGCGGCTCCTCCATGATCGGGGGAGATGGTTGCAAGCTGCTCATATTCCACCAGATATTTGTGTATTATTAACTTATTTCAGCACAGCCAAGGCGCCTTGTCTCGATTCAAAGCTGCTTACGGCAACGCCTTGGCGCGGTCGGCGGCGGCAGCGAAGTCAGGAACCGTATTGGTGCGGCAGGCCGGCACGGCGCGCGGGTCGGGATTCTCGATGAACTCATCGCGCAGGCGGGCCGCGCACGGATCCTGGCTCGACACGCCGTGGCCTTGGGCGCGAAACACGACGTGGCGCGACACCGAGAGGCCGCGCGCTGCCTCCTTGCCCCACGTCGGCGGCGTCAGCCAGTCGAAGGCACCGCTCAGCAGCAGGGTCGGCGTGTCGGACGTGACCGGCTGGCGCTCGCCCGGCGGCGCCGGCGGCACGTTCCAGGCCGGGCAGATGGTGGGCAGCTTGCTGGCCTTGGCGTCGAGGCCGTAGATGCCGCCGATGGCGATCGCCTTGGTGCGCGCGGCGAGGTCGATCGCCGCCCAGGTCTCGCGGCATTCGATGGTGTTGAACAGGCCGCCGAACTGCTGGGCGTTGGGCTCGAGCAGGCCGCCCTCATCGTCCTCGAATTCCTCGGCGAACTGCTGGAACACGCGCAGGTCCTTGCGCTCGATGCCGGAGATCGCCTCGGGGATCATGGCGGCGTCGCCGATCCGCATCATGTGCATCAGCACCATCATCACCCGCGTGCCGTCGAGCCGCGCAGTCTGCGGCCCGTCGTCGAGCTGCAGGGTGAGTTCCAGTGGCTTCTTCTCCGCGGCCTCGACGATGGTGCGCACGGCGGTGCTGAAACCGGGATTGCGCTGCTTGCAGACGGTGGCGGTGGCGCAGTCGGCGGCGAGATGCTCGAAGGCGGCGCGCACCACCTCCGGCTCGTTCTGGTCGCCGTTGATCTGCGGCGGGTAGACGCCGTCCAGCACCGCCGAGCGCACGAGGTCGGGATGGCGGCGCATCACCTCGAGGCCCCAGCGCGTACCGTAGGAGATGCCGTAGAGGTTGACCTTCGGTTGCTTCAGGAGTTTCGCGAGGTCGGCCACGTCGTCGGCCAGGGCCGGCGTCGAGTACATCGCCACGTCGATCTTCTTGCGGTCGAACTCGGCGCGGCAGCGGATCAGGATGTCGCGCTCCTGCGCCTCGGTGACGGCGCGGCGGCGGGCGCGGGCGAGCTCGGAAGCGCGCGATTCGAAGCAGTCGAGGCTCGGCGTGGAGCCGGCAGCGCCGCGCTGGCTGATGATGACGACGTCGCGCTTCTTGCGGATGGTGGCGGTGTCGTTCCACCAGTCGCCCTCCGACAGGGGATCGGCGCCGGCCGCCGAGGCGACCAAGGGCGAATCGCCCGGGCCGCCGGCAAGGTAGATCAGCGGATCGGGCGCGCCCACCCGCTTGGCCTTGAGGATCGCCACCTTGAGGCGGACCTCGCTGCCCTGCGGCTTGTCGCGGTTCTCCGGCACGACCAGGGAATAGCATTCGAGCCGCTCGCCGCGCGGGGCGCGGAAGACGCAGCGCTCGCGCTCGAGCCGCGGCGGACCGGCGTAAGCCGTTCCCGCCAGCGCCAGCAGGACCAGCGCCAGACCGCCGCCTAACCAACTCCTGATCATGGTCTTTTGTGCCACATCGCAGCTTGTGACGGCATGAAGTTTTTCTATGCGGCCGTGGCCTGCCGACGCCCTATGGTGCCGGCCATGACCTCAATCCCGTCCACCCGTTCCTACTGGGTCGCTGTCCTGTGCGGCTTCCTCGTCCTGACCATCGGCCTCGGCGTCCGCCAGAGCTTCGGGATCTTCCTGAAGCCGGTGTCGGCCGAACTCCACGTAGGCCGCGAGCTGTTCTCGTTCGGCACCGCGGTCTCGATGCTGCTGATGGGCTTTTTCGCGCCTTTCGTCGGCCGCATGGCCGACCGCTTCGGCTCGGCCCCGACCATCGCCTGCGGCGGCGCGCTCTATGTGGTCGGCATGATCGTGACCGCAACGATGCACAACGGCACCATGCTGATCCTGGGCAACGTCCTGGTCGGCATCGGCCTGTCGGCCGCGTCGTTCGGCCCGGTGCTGGGCGTGATCCTGCGCGTCGCACCGCCCGAGAAGCAGGCGCTGGCGGTCGGCATCTGCTCGGCCGGCGGCTCGTTCGGGCAGTTCTTCATCGTACCGCTGGCCTCGGTGCTGCAGGGCCATTTCGGCGACTGGCGCCTCACCATGTGGGCGCTGACGGCGCTCGCGGTGCTGGTGATGCTGCTGCCGCTCGGCCTCAACGACCGCAAGCAGATCGCCGCCGCCAAGCTCGGGAGCGGCGGATCGCAGACCACGCGCCAGGCGCTCGGCGAGGCGTTCGGCAACCGCAGCTTCGTACTGCTGACGATCGGCTACTTCGTGTGCGGCTTCCATGTCGCGTTCGTCGGAGGCCACCTGCCCGCCTACATCTCCGACAAGGGCATCGGGCTGGCGCTGTTCGGCATCGAGCTGTCGCCGGCCGAGCTCGGCGGCTGGAGCATCGGCATGGTCGGCCTGTTCAACATCGTGGGCTCGATCCTGTGGAGCATGCTGGGCGGCAGGTACCAGCGCAAGAACCTCCTGTCGCTGCTCTATCTTCTGCGCTCTCTGGTCTTCCTGGCCTTCGTGCTGGCGCCGCTGTCGGCGGCCTCGGTGCTGGCCTTCGCCGGCGCGCTGGGCTTCCTGTGGCTCGGCACCGTGCCGCTCACCACCTCGCTGGTCGGCTTCATGTTCGGCCGCGTGCACCTCACGATGCTGAACGGCTTCGTCTTCCTCGGCCACCAAGTCGGCTCGTTCTTCGGTAGCTGGGGCGGCGGCAAGCTGTTCGACCTCACCGGCAACTACGACGCCATGTGGTGGATCGCCATCGTGCTGGGCCTCGCCTCGGCGGCGCTGCACTGGCCGATCGTCGAGAAGCCGGTCGCGCGGCCGGCGCTGGCGCCGCAGCCGGCGTGACGGGCAACTCATGCTGACCGGCTGGCGCTCCCTGCTGCTGTGGGGCGCCGCCGCGTCTATCGTCGTGCTGGTGGCGGTGTCGTTCGTCCTCTGGGGGCTGAACGGCTCGGCCTATCTGGTCGACCTGATCCAGACCTACTGCCTGTAGAGCCGGGATCGTTCGCACGATTTAGCCGCTCCTACCTGGAGTGTCGCTTGCCGCCACGCTCGCCCTCTCCCGTTAAACAAACGAAAATTTAACGAGTACTTTTTATAACAGTCACTCTCTCCCGGAGGCGCCGGTCGCGGCGAGCGTTCGGCGGGCACACTTTAGTTTTTTCAATCGTTTCGCGAATCGACCAAGTTCGCCCGCCAAGTATCAGTCACCGTTGGCTTTTGGATGTTCGCGGAGAATCGTTTCGCGAACCTTCGCGAATTCGCGAATCTCCCCAATTCCTGATCCAAACAGACGATGCATAGAGCGGTCGCGAGGTTTCAATATTGCATATTTCGCATCTAATGTCAATGCGAAAAACGCTTTCTCAAGCTTCCTACCAGCAACAAGCATCCGCCTTTTTGGCACAAGGCGGACCAATGCGTGTCGAGTTAAAGTCGACACTCGTTGGGTCGATAGAAGAGGAAGCAAAGGAGGGAATATGCCAGAGCAGCGACAGGCCGCAGATGCAGCCCCGGAAGTGAAACGGATACCGAAGGTGATCGTGCAGACAGCGGACGTGCGCGTTGTAGAATACACGTTGCAACCTGGTGACAGTCATCCGTGGCACTACCATTCCCAGGTGTCAGACAGGGTCTACTGTCTTGAAGGGCTGGTCGGCGTGGACACTCAGATGCCATCCAAAAGGCTCGTGTTACGACCGGGCGAAAGCTGCGAAACCCCATCCAGGATCGTTCATCGTGTGAGCAATGCAGGCGACGGCACCAGTCGTTATCTGCTCGTCCAGGCGCTTGGCAAATACGATTACGTCAGGGTCGATTGAAGAGACGCAGCTCTTGCGCTGCCCGGTGGTCGATCATGATGGCTGTTTGGGCCGATGGCTCCTGCTGGCACTTTGCAGACTTCGCACGATGTCCAACTTGAGGCAGTAGCACGAACCCAAACGGAGGTCCGCCAAAGCCGGCCTAAAGCACGAACTTCGAGAGGTCGGCGTTCTTGGCGAGCTCGCTCACGTGCTCGCGCACGTAAGCAGCATCGATGTCGATCTTGAAACCCGGTCTGTCGGACGCCGTGAAGCTGATCTCCTCGAGCAGCTTTTCCATCACCGTGTGCAGCCGGCGCGCGCCGATGTTCTCGACCGTCTCGTTGATCTCGGCCGACAGTCGCGCCAGCTCGTCGATCGCGTCGTCCTTGAAAGTGAGATCGACCTTCTCGGTGGCCAACAGCGCCTTGTACTGCGTCACCAGGCTGGCTTCCGGCTCCGTGAGGATGCGGCGGAAATCGTCCTTGCCCAGCGAAGACAGGCTGACCCGGATCGGCAGGCGGCCCTGCAACTCCGGCAGCATGTCCGAGGGCTTGGCGAGATGGAAGGCGCCGGAGCAGATGAACAGCACGTGGTCGGTCTTGACCGGACCATGCTTGGTGTTGACCGTCGTGCCCTCGATCAGCGGCAGCAGGTCGCGCTGGACGCCCTCGCGGCTGACGTCGCCGCCGCCGCGGAACTCCGAGCGCGCGGTGATCTTGTCGATCTCGTCGATGAAGACGATGCCGTTCTGCTCGACCATCTCGCGCGCCTCGCGCACGACGCGCTCCTGGTCGAGGAGCTTGTCGCTCTCCTCGCGCAGCAGGGTCTCGTGGCTCTGCGCCACCGTCATCTTGCGCTTCTTGGTGCGCCCGCCGAACGCCTTGCCCAGCATGTCGCCGATGTTGATCATGCCGACCGACGCGCCGGGCTGGCCGGGCACCTCGAACTGCATGGGCGCTCCGGTATCGGCGACCTCGACCTCGATCTCGCGGTCGTTGAGCTCGCCGTCGCGCAGTTTGTGGCGGAAACGCAGGCGCGTCTCCTCGCTGGCGGTGGCGCCGCACAGGGCGTCGATGACGCGATCCTCGGCCGCCATCTCGGCCTTGGCCTTGACGTCCTTGCGCAGCCGCTCGCGCGCCATCTCGATCGCCACTTCCATCAGGTCGCGCGCGATCTGCTCGACGTCGCGGCCGACGTAGCCGACCTCGGTGAACTTGGTCGCCTCGACCTTGAGGAACGGCGCGTTGGCGAGCTTGGCCAGGCGGCGCGCGATCTCGGTCTTGCCGCAGCCCGTGGGCCCGATCATCAGGATGTTCTTGGGCAGCACCTCTTCGCGCAACGCTTCCGGCAATTGCAGGCGGCGCCAGCGGTTGCGCAGCGCAATGGCCACGGCGCGCTTGGCGTCCTGCTGACCGACGATGTGCTTGTCGAGTTCGGAGACGATCTCGCGCGGAGAAAAATCGTTGCTCATAGCTTCTCGATCACGAGGTTGCCGTTGGTGTAGACGCAGATCTCCGAGGCGATCTTCATCGCCTTGCGGGCGATCGCCTCGGCATCCATGCCGTCGATGTCGATCAGCGCGCGCGCCGCCGACAGCGCATAGTTGCCACCCGACCCGATGGCGATGATGCCGCCCTCGGGTTCGAGCACGTCGCCCGAGCCGCTGAGCAGCAGCGAGACATCCTTGTCGGCCACCGCCATCATCGCCTCGAGGCGGCGCAGGTAACGGTCGGTGCGCCAGTCCTTGGCGAGCTCGATGCAGGCGCGCAGGAGCTGGCCCGGGCTGCGCTCGAGCTTGGCTTCGAGGCGCTCGAACAGCGTGAAGGCGTCGGCCGTGGCGCCGGCGAAACCGGCCACGATCTGGCCGCCACCCAGGCGGCGGACCTTCCTGGCGTTCGACTTGACGATGGTCTGGCCCATCGAGACCTGGCCGTCGCCGGCCATCACCACCTGGCCGCCCTTGCGGACCGACAGGATGGTGGTGGCATGCCAGCCGGGAGAGGGTGAATTTTCGGAAGAGGACATGGCACGGTAAATAGTCATTCAGGGCGACAAATCAATGCATGCATTGCCGCGTGCCGCACGGCTTGACCTTCGCCGTCTCTGACACTACATTTTTGTAACTACTGACAAGGCTGTTCATGCGCTGGACATGGAACCTTTCCAAGAATCGAGACAATAGGCGCAAGCACGGCCTCAGCTTTGAGACGGCGCAGCTGGTCTTCCGCGATCCGCACGCTCTTTCTCGCCCCGATCCATTTCCCGACGAGGATCGATGGCAAACAGTGGGCGTTATAGATCGCGTAACGGTCTTCGTCGTGCACACTTGGCCCGACTCCGACGTTGAAACTGGACGACTCATTAGCGCCCGAAAGGCGACCGCCCACGAAAGGAGGGCCTATGAAGAAGGCAAATCCTAACCGTCTCACGGCCAAGCAGCGCGCTGAGCTGGAAACGCTGGCGGCTCTGCCAAACGACCGGATCGATACGATCGACATCCCCGAAGTGCGCGAGTGGTCCGATGCCAAGCGCGGCCTTTTCTATCGACCGGTGAAGAAGCAGCTCACCTTGCGCATCGACGCCGACGTCATCGCCTGGTTCAAGGGTCGCGTGCCGAAAGGTCAAGGCTACCAGACCAAGATGAATCTCGCGCTCCGGGATTACATCAAACGACAGGCGCGGATACGCAAGGCAGGCTAACCTCGCACCATGAACGACCACGCCCCCATCGTCGTCGTTGGCGCCGGAATTGTCGGCGCCGCCACCGCACGCGCCCTGCAGAGAGCCGGCCACGCGGTCACCCTGGTCGACAGCGCCGAGCCCGGAAAAGCCACCTCCTACGGCAACGCCGGCTATCTGTCGGTCGACAGCCTGATCCCGATGGCGCGGCCGGCGACGCTGAAGAAGGTGCCGAAGATGCTGATGGACCGCGACGGTCCGCTGACCCTGCATCGGCCCAGCATCCCCGCGCTGCTGCCGTGGATGGCGCGCTTTGCGCTGGCGTCGATGAACCCGGCCGAGGTCGAGAAGGGCAAGGCCTGCTTCAAGCCGCTGATGATCGAGGCCGAGCTGGCCTGGAAGGCCGAGATCCAATCGTCGGGCCTCGGTGAACTCTTCCGGACAAAAGGCTGCCTCTATGTCTACGAGAGCGAACAGGCCTTCCGGGACACCGACGAGATGCGCGGCCTGCAGCAGGGCAAGGGCACCGAGTTCGAGGTCGTCGACGGCAACCGCGCGCGCGAGCTGGCGCCGGGGCTGAGCCAGACAATCGTGCGCGGCATCTACTATCCCCACAACACGCACACCGTCGATCCGTACCGCGTCGTGGCGACGCTGGCCGACCGCTTCGCAGCCGAAGGCGGCACGGTGGCACGCGGCCGCGTGCGCGGTTTCGGCCGCGAGGGCGATCGCGTGACGAGCGTCAAGATCACCGACTCCGAGCTGCCGGCGAAGGCGGTCGTGATCGCCGCCGGCCGCGCCTCGGGCGAGCTCACACGCCTGCTCGGCTTCAACGCACCGCTGGTCGCCGAGCGCGGCTATCACGTGATGCTGGCGCCGGACAACATGCGCTTCGACTTGCCGGTGAGCCCGCCCGAGCGCGGCCTGTTCTTCACGCCGATGAACGAGGGGCTGCGCATCGCCGGCACCGTCGAGCTGGCGGCGCCGCACCAGCCGCCGTCGTGGCACCGCGCCGACCTGCTGGTGAAGCACCTCAAGGCCATCTTCCCCGGCGTCGGCGGCGCCGAGATCAGCCGCTGGATCGGCGAGCGCCCGACCCTGCCCGACTATCGCCCCGCCATCGGCCGCGCGCCGCGCCTCGCCAATGTCTACTGCGGCTACGGCCACCAGCACCTCGGCCTGACCCTGGCGACCGTGACCGGCCGCCTGATCGCGCGCCAGATGGAAGGCGAGCCCCTGCCCGCCGGCCTCGAAGGCTGCGATCCGGGGCGCTTCGGCTGATTGATTACTTCGGGCCGACCATCATCGGGGCGGGCAGGCTGGACGGCAGCTTGCCCAGCGTCTGCAAGGCGGCCTGCATGGCGACGATGTAGCCGTAGGGGCCGAGGCCGCAGATCACCGCCTTCACCGCCGACGACAGCTTGGAATGGCGGTGCATCTCGTCGCGCGCATGGATGTTCGAGATATGGACCTCGAAGATCGGCCCTTCGAAGGTCTTCAGCACGTCGAAGAGTGCCACCGAGGTGAAGGAGTAGGCGGCGGGATTGAAGATCAGCGCGTCGGCTTCCTTGCGCGCGGCCTGGATGAGATCGACCAGCACGCCCTTGTGGTTGGACTGGTGGAAGGCAAGCTCGCAGCCGGCGAAGCGGGCGAATTCATCGCAGCTCGCCTTGATCGCCTCGAGCGTCGTGGCGCCGTAGATGTGCGGCTCGCGCACGCCCAGCAGGTTGAGGTTCGGGCCGTTCAGGATCGTCAGCCGTGCGGTCATTGTTTGCTCCCCTTCTCGTCAGGCGCCGTATTGCAACAAGGTTTCGCCGTTGGCCTTGAGCCACGCCTGCGGCGGCGCCATCGGCCCCTCGCATAGGCGTTCGGCCAGCGCCCAGAAGTGCCGCCCATGGTTCATGTGCATCAGGTGCGCCACCTCGTGGGCCACCAGATAGTCGAGCACCTCGGGCGGCGCGAACACCAGGCGCCACGAGAACGACAGGCTGCCGTCGGGCGCGCAGCTTCCCCAGCGCGAGCGGCTGTCGCGCACGGTGATGCGCTTGACGCCGCGCTCGAGGCGCGCGGCTTTGGCGTGGACCAGCGGCGGCAGGCGGCGGCGCATCTCCGCCGTCAGCCAGTCGCGCAGCCGGCGCGGCAGGTGCTCGGGGCGACCGGCGACATGGATCTCGCCCGCTTCGATCCAGACGGTGCCGCGCACGTCGGGTCGGTGGCGCAGGCGATGGGGCGTGCCGAACAACGGCACGAGAGCGCCGTCGGCGAACGGCTGCCGGGCCGGCAGGCGCTTCAGGCGGGCGGCGATCCAGCCGGCTTGTTGTTGCGCGAAACCGACCGCGGCGGCGCGCGCCATGCGCAACGGCGCCGTCAGCACGACCCGTCGCCGCGCGGGATCGACGCGCAGCGAGGCGCGGCGCGCGCGGGCGCTCCGCACGAAGGTGACCGGCAGCTCGGCGCCGGCATGGACGACCAGGAGTTGTTCGGGCTCGGACGAGGCCTGGGGCGGCGTGCGGCGGAGACGGAGCAGGCCGTCGATCAACGACATGCTCCATCTTGTATCGCGTTACGCCGCCATCGGCACCTCGTTTGCGGCGTCGATCATGACCTGCGACAGGATTCCATAGGCCGTCGCCCAGGCTTCCTCGACCTCGGCGGTGAAGGCCTCGCCCAGACCCTGTTCGAGCGTCCACAGCAGCGCCGCACCGATCGGCGCGAACTGACCGGCTGTGACGCCGTAGCCCGCGTGGCGCCGGCCGAGCGCCCGCACTGCAGGCAACAGCGTTTCAAGCCGATTGAGGCCGCCGACGACGGTGCCCAGCATCGCCATCAGCTTCTTCTTCTGCTCCGACAGATCGTCGGGGAACATCCGGCGCACATCCGGCGCGATCTCGAACAGGCGACCGTAGAAGAGATCGGCGGCCGTGGCGGCGATCGGAGTGACCTGGGCGAAGCTCGTTTGCACGAGCGTGATCTGATGCGGGGTCATGGGCGGTCCTCGGAAAGCGGTCTGGAGCAGCGTGACTACGCTTCGCGAGCTTCACGACGATTTCGCCATCTCCGGGATTTGCTTCGTGTGTTTCGCGGCTAAGATGCCGGCATGACCCTCGACACCGCTCGCCTGCGCGCCGAAACCCCCGGCTGTTCGCACGTTCTCCACCTCAATGCCGCCGGATCGTCCCTGCCCAGCCGGCGCACGCTCGATGCCACGATCGACCATCTCGAGCTGGAGGCCGAGATCGGCGGCTACGAGGCGGCCGACCTGAAGCGCGGCGCGCTCGACGGCTTCTATCCCTCGGTCGCCCGGCTGATCGGCGCCGAGGCCGGCGAAATCGCCTTCGTCGAGAACGCCACCCGCGCCTGGGATCTCGCCTTCTATTCGCTCGATTTCAAGCCGGGCGACCGCATCCTGACCTGCGTCAGCGAATATTCGTCGAACTACATCTCCTACCTGCAGGTGGCGAAGAAGACCGGTGCGGAGATCGTCGTCGTGCCCGACGACAATCACGGCCAGATCGACGTCGCCGCGCTGGAGCGTGCCGTCGACAGGCGCACCAAGCTGATCTCGATCTCGCACATCCCGACCCAGGGCGGGCTCGTGCAGCCGGCCGAAGCCGTCGGCCGGATCGCCAATAAAGCGGGCGTGCTTTACCTGCTCGACGCCTGCCAGTCGGTGGGCCAGTTTCCCGTCGATGTGAACGCGCTCGGCTGCGACTTCCTGTCGGCCACGGGCCGCAAGTACCTGCGCGGCCCGCGCGGCACCGGCTTCCTCTATGCTCGCCAGAAGACGACGGCCGGCATCGAGCCGGTCTTCCTCGACAATCACGCCGCCAAGTGGACCGGCGACAACGAATACACGACGTTCACCAACGCGCTGCGCTTCGAGAACTGGGAGCGCTATTTCGCCGGCGTCCTGGGACTCAAATCGGCGGTGGATCAAATCAACGAACTGGGCATGGAATCGATCTGGGCGCGGCTGAGGGTGCTGGCCGACGGCCTGCGCACCCGGCTGCGCGCCGTGAAGGGCGTGAACCTGACCGATCTCGGCGAGATACAGGGCGCCATCGTCACGTTCGCTGTCGCCGGCAAGGACCACGTTGAACTCAAGACCGCGTTGCGCGCGGAAAAGATCAACGTGTCGGTGTCGACCCAGTTCTCTTCGCGCCTCGACCTCAAGAGCCGCGGCCTGCTGAACGTGATGCGCGCCTCGGTGCACGTCTACAACACCGAGGCCGAGCTCGACCGTTTCGTCGAGGCACTGCAGAAGGCGATCTGAGCGATGGACCGGGACTACGATTACGTCATCGTGGGCGGCGGTTCCGCCGGCGCGGTGCTGGCGGCGCGCCTCAGCGAAGATCCCGCGATTCGCGTCCTGCTGCTGGAGGCCGGCCGGGATTTCCGCACCGCCGAGACGCCCGAGCACATCCGCATCCCCAATCCACTGCGCGCAATCGGCGACGATAACTATCGCTATCCGAAGCTGCTGGCGCGGCGCACCGAGCGGCAGGAGCCGAAGCTGCTGTGGCGCGGCCGGGCGATCGGCGGCAGCTCGACCATCAATGGCCAGATCGCTATCCGCGGCATTCCCGACGATTTCGCCGACTGGACTGCGCAGGGTGCACGCGGCTGGGGCTGGGACGAGGTCCTGCCGTACTTCCGCAAGCTCGAGACCGACGTCGATTTCGGCGACAAGCCCTATCACGGCGACAATGGCCCGATCCCCGTCTACCGCGCGCCGATCGAGGCCTGGGGTCACGCCGACCGCGCGATGATGAAGGCCGCGATCGGCCTGGGCTATGGCTGGTGCGAGGACCACAACGCCCCCGAAGGCACCGGCGCCTCGCCCTACGCGATCAACAGCCGCAATGGTCTGCGCATCTCGACCAACGACGGCTATCTCGAGCCGGCGCGCGGCAGGACCAATCTCACCATCGTCGGCAATGCCGTCGTCGACACGCTGCAGTTCGAGGGCAATCGCGCCCATGCCAACGTCGCGAGGGTGCAAGTCGGTGGCGAGCTGCGCACGGTGCGCGCCCGCCGCGAGGTGCTGCTGTGTGCCGGCGCCATCCATTCGCCCGCCGTCCTGCAGCGCTCCGGTATCGGCCCCGCCGCCTTGCTGAAGGGCCTGGGCATCGCGGTGGTCGCCGACCGGCCGGTGGGCGAGCATCTGCTCGACCATCCGATCCTGAGCCTGCTGCTCGATCTCCGCCCCGAAGCGGCGGTGAGCACCTTGGCGCATCGCCACACCAATTGCTGCGTGCGCTATTCCTCCGGGCTCGCGGGCTCAGGGTTCAACGACATGATCATGATCGCAGGCAACCTCAGGCCCGCCGAAGACGGCGGCACGGCGCGGGCGCGCATGGCCGTTTCGGCCTTCCAGGCGCTGAGCGAAGGCGCCGTCCGCATCACGACCCGCGACGCCGCAACAGATCCGCGAGTGGACGAGCGCATGCTGAGCCATGAGAGCGACCTCGTGCGCCTGCGCGACGGGGTGCGGCGCATCCGCGAGATCTGTCGGCACGCCGACATTCTGGCGATCGCCACGCGCGTCGAATACGGCTCGACCGGTCGCTCGATCGAAGACGAATTCACGCCGCAGGAACTGGACGGTTGGATGTTCGCCGAATGCTCGGACGCCCAGCATGCCAGCGGCACCTGCCGTATGGGCGCGGCCGACGATCCGCAGTCGGTCGTCGACCCCGAGTGCCGCGTGATCGGGACGACCGGGCTGCGCGTCATCGATGCATCGGTCATGCCGACCGTCGTGCGCGCCAACACGCACTTCACGACGGTCATGATCGCGGAGAAGATGGCCGACGCGCTGAAGCACGCCGGCTAGGAGATCGCTCGCAAAGGCTCGGGATGACGCCCGAGTGGCGTCATTCGGCCGCGACGCCGAGCCCGATCGGGCAGCTCACGCCGGTGCCGCCCAGGCCGCAATAGCCGTTGGGGTTCTTGGCCAGGTACTGCTGGTGATAGTCCTCGGCGTAGAAGAACGTCGGCGCGTCGACGATCTCGGTCGAGATCGTGCCCATGCCACTCTGCGCCAGCTCCTTCTGGAAGGTCGCGCGCGAGGCCTCGGCCCTGGCCTTCTGCTCGGGCGAGAAAGTGTAGATGCCGGACCGGTACTGCGTGCCGACGTCGTTGCCCTGGCGCATGCCCTGGGTCGGATCGTGACCTTCCCAGAACACCTTCAGCAGCGCCTCGTAGGAGGTCTTCCTGGGGTCGAACCACACCATCACCACCTCGTTGTGGCCGGTATAGCCCGAGCAGACTTCCTCGTAGGTCGGGTTGGGCGTCATGCCCGCGGCGTAGCCGACGGCAGTCGAGTAGATGCCGGGCGCCTTCCAGAACAGGCGCTCGGCGCCCCAGAAGCAGCCCAGCCCGAACATCGCCTGCTCGAGGCCGGCGGGAAACGGCGCCGTGATGCGGTTATGATTGACGAAATGCTCGGCGGGCACCGCGAAGGTGGGGGCGGCGCGGCCGGGCAGCGCTTTGTCGGAGGTCGGCATCTCGGCCTTCTTGCGAAGCATCTGCCACATGGTTCCTCTCCTTCGTTTTCGGCCGCAAAATTTTAGCCTCGGGACCAATATGGCCATACACTGGCCGCGAATCGAGGGGGAGGAGACCCGAGAATGACAGTCTTTTTGATCTGTGCCGGCATCGTGGGCCTGCTTGCGGCCGTCCTGGCGCTCAACATCTCCCGGCTGCGCCGGGGAAGGCGGGTTTCCCTCGGCGACGGCGGCGAGAAGGATCTGACGGCAGCGATCCGCGCCCACGGCAACCTGGTCGAATGGGCGCCGCTCGTCCTGTTCCTCATCTACCTGCTGCACGGCCCCTCGGGTGACCGAACCGTCGCCATCCTGGCGATCGTGTTCACGCTCGGCCGCCTGGCCCATGCCGGCGGCATGCTGGGCTTCATCCCGTCGGGCCGCATCGCCGGTGCGGTCGTGACCACGCTCGTCACGGCAGTTGCGTCGATCATGCTCGCGCTGGCGGGCCTGCGCGCGCTCTGAACGGAGACATCGTTTGCCGCCGTTGTTCGCGAGCCTCTGGAAGATCGCGCTGGAGTCGTTCTACGGCTTCTTCGACAACCGCCTGTCGACGTCGGCGGCGGCGATGGCGTTCTACACCATGTTCGCGCTCGGCCCGATCATGATCTTCTCGATCACGATCGCCGAGCCGTTCGTCGGCAGGATGCTCGCCCAGCAGGCGGTCTTCGACGCGCTCGGCGCCATCGTCGAACCCCAGCACCTGAAAAGCATCCAGCGCTTCGCCTCGGAAGACCTGTTCAGCGGCGGCGGCCTCGCCGCCATCGTCGGCGCGGGCGTGCTGCTCTACACAGGCAGTCGCGTGTTCGTGGAGCTCGACGACAGCATCAACGTGATCTGGCGCGGCGCGATCACGCGCAAGATCCACCCGGTGCTGGCCAGTCTGAAGTCGCGCGCACTGGCGCTGTTGCTGATGGTGGGGCTGGGTCTCCTGCTGATCGCCGTCATCGTCTCGAGCGTGGCGCTGTCGGCCTATTCGGGAGCACTCGAGGCCTTCCCCATCCTCGGCCAATGGATCGGCCCGGCGATCTCGGGCTTCGTCCACTACGGCATCCTCACCCTGTTCTTCACCGTCATCTACAAGTGGCTGCCCGCGACCTACGTGCCGTGGAAGTTCGCGCTGATCAGCGGCGCGGTGAACGCGCTGCTGTTCGCCGCCGGCAATCGCACGCTGGTCTACTACTTCCAGGTGACCAAGCTCACCTCGGCGTTTGGCGCCACCGCGGGCTTCGCCGCCATCATGGTGTGGATGTACTGGACCTCGCTCACGATCCTGATCGGTGCACAGGTCGGGCGCTGCACGCGCGACGTGTTCACCGAGACTTTCGCCGAGACCCGCACGTTGCCGACGCGCGAAGGCTGAGAAGTGGTGCAGGTGTCTTTTCGGCGCTGCGCGGGTAGGCGCTTTTCGCGCTGAGGCGCGAAAACGCCAACTCGCGCATATGAATGCGCTGCCACTCGCCAGCGGCTGTGAAGCCGCTTAGAACATCGTCGCGAGCACGCGGTCGGGCGGCTTGTGGCCGTCGGCGAAGGTCTTGATGTTGACCAGCACCTTCTCGCCCATCTCGATGCGGCCCTCGAGCGTGGCCGAGCCCATGTGCGGCAGCAGCACGACGTTGTCGAACTCGAGGAACTTCGGGTTGATCTGCGGCTCGTGCTCGAACACGTCGAGACCGGCGCCGGCGAGATCGCCGGCCTTGAGCATCCGCACCATGGCGTTCTCGTCGATCACCTCGCCGCGCGCGGTGTTGACGATGATGGCCGAGGGCTTCATCAGCTTGAGCCGCCGCGCCGACAGCAGATGGTAGGTCGCCGGCGTGTGCGGGCAGTTGACCGACACGATGTCCATGCGCGCCAGCATCTGGTCGAGGCTCTCCCAGTAGGTCGCGTCGAGCTCGCGCTCGATCTCGGCATGGACCCGCTTGCGGTTGTGATAGTGGATGGCCAGGCCAAAGCCCGTGGCGCGCTGGGCCAGCGCCTTGCCGATGCGGCCCATGCCGACGATGCCCATGCGCTTGCCCTGCAGGCGCGCACCCAGCATCGATGTCGGGCTCCAGCCGGTCCACTTGCCGGCGCGCACCAGTCGCTCGCCCGCGCCCATGCGGCGGGCTGTGGCCAGCACCAGCGCCATCGACATGTCGGCGGTGTCCTCGGTGAGCACGCCCGGCGTGTTGGTGACGGTGATGCCGCGCTGGCGCGCCGTGTCGAGGTCGATGTGATCGACGCCGGTGCCGAACGACGCGATGAGCTTGAGCCGCGGCCCGGCCTGCGCCAGCACCCGGCTGTCGATCCGGTCGGTGACCGTGGGCACCAGCACGTCGGCCACCTTCACCGCCTCGACCAGCTGGGCCGAGGTCAGCGCCTTGTCGTCGGCGTTGAGTCGGGCGTCGAACAGTTCCATGAGCCGCGTTTCGATCGCGTCGGGCAGTTTCCGGGTGACGATCACCAACGGTTTTTTCTTGGCGTTTGGCGGCATGTACAGCCCGATTAGCAATTCCCTCGCCGACTTGTCCAGCGATTGGGCATCGAGAAGCGTTTGTGACGAAAAAGCCGGTTATTTCATGTACTTGTCGTCTCCGGCGCAGTTTTAGGGTAATATCGCCGGCGCATGCGCATTCGAGCGTTCCTGGTTGGCTTGCTGGCTCTTTTGTTGGCAGGCGGTGCCGCCCTTGCTTCCGACATCCCGCCACCCCCGATCCACAGGGGCTCGGGGCTGCCGATTCCCCGTTTTGCCTCGCTGCGCTCCGACCTGGTCAATGTCCGCACCGGCCCCGGCACGCGCTATCCGGTCGACTGGGTGTTCAAGCGCAAGGCCATGCCGGTCGAGATCGTGGCGGAATACGAGAATTGGCGGAAAATCCGCGACTGGCAGGGCGCCAGCGGCTGGGTCCACCAGAGCCTGCTGACAGGCAAGCGCGGCTTCGTCGTCGCCGCCAAGGAAGCCGACGTCTACCGCACCCCCGCCCCCTCGGCCGAGGTCGTTGCCAAGTTCGAGCCCGAGGTGATGGGCGAAATCCGCTCCTGCCAGGGCAATTGGTGCAGGGTGACCGCAGCGGGCATCAGCGGCTGGGTCGAACGCACCGAGATCTGGGGCGTCTACAAGTCCGAGCCGATAAACTAGCCCCTCGGTCCGCCGGGACGTAAAAAGGCGCCATCGTGGTCCACGCCGTCAGCGCCACCTTCAGACAATTCGAGCACATGTCCCCGCCGGCCGCGGGCATGGCCTTGGTGCTGCATGTCCTCATGGCAGCGTTCCTGCTGTGGGCGCCGGTCCATCATCCCCCCGACCGGGCACCCGATCCGATCGAGGTGACGATGGAGGCGCCGCCGCCTCCGCCCGAAAAGAAGCCCACGCTGGAACCGCCCAAGCCCCCGCCACCGAAGCCCGAATCGCCGCCGCCCAAGGCGCAACAGCCGATGCCCCTGCCTGGCCTGGTGGCGCCCGGTATCATCGGTCCCAAGAGCACGGCGCCGCCGATGGAGCGCGGGGAGACGACGCGCGAACTGCCGACGCAGAAGTCCGAGCAGCCGACGCCCAAGGAGGAAGCCGCCCCACCGCCGGCCGAGGCCCCGCAGCAGGCGCTGGCGCGGCCGGCCGAACCGCCGCCGCCGACACCGCCACCCCCGGCGCCCACGCTCGAGAAGGAATTGCCGCCGATCGAGGCCGCGCCGGCGCCGCTGACATCGCGCGACATACCGAAGCCCGCGCCACCGCCGCCGGAGAAGAAGCCCGAGCCGCCGCGGCCGCCTCAGCCGCACGCGCAACCGGCGCGCCCCGCCCCCCAGCAGATTGCTCCGTCGCCGCTGTCGCACCTGCCGCGCAACGCGCCGTCACAGCGTCCGAGCGAGCCACCGCGCTCGACCTTCGTCAATCCGGCGGACACATACGCACAGAACACCGCGGCCGATTCATACCTTCAGCGGGTTGCGGTCCAAGTGAGCCGCTACCAGGCCGAACTGGTCGGCACCACGCCCAATGACTACGTGGTGGCCCGCTTCACCATCGCGCGCAACGGCAGTCTCCTGGGCGTCTCGATCGTGAAGTCGAGCGGCAAGCAGTCGCTCGACCAAGGGCTGATCACGGCCTTCCGGACGGTCGCGCCCTTCCCGCCGCTGCCGGCCGACGTCCCTGGCGAGTCCGTCACCTTTACGCTGACTTTCGGCCCCCGCTTCCGCCGATAGGGCGTCGACCGATAGGGCGGCGGCTCAGTCGAAGTCAGCCGACAAGGCCTGGCGCACCACGTCGGGCATCACCGCCATGTGGCCGTAGTTCGGGTGATCGAAGCCCACCACCACGTCGCCCTTGCCGCTCTTGAAGGCTGCGATCTGGGCGGCAATGAAGGGGAAGCGCACGAACTGCACCGACGAGGCCTTGCCGTCCTCGCGGCTGCGCTCCTGGTCGTCCTCGGCGACGCTCCGGATGCTGTCGTCGCCCACCCGGATGAAGGCCTTGTGCTCGATGCCACCCAGCATGCCCAGCGCCCGGGCGCGGCGCACCGGATCGTCGATCTCGAACATCACCGTCGCCACCAGCTCGGCGCCCTGCGGGATCAGCGGATTGTAGGCGGCCAGCTCGTCGGGCAGCTGCGCGGCGCCGCCCTTCTCGATGAACAGCATCTCCTGCACCTGGTGCAGCATGGTATCGTAGCACTCGAAGTAGAAGGTCGCGAACGGCCCGACCTCGAGCCGGCGGTTCTTCTTGATCTCGCTCATGCGCGTGCGGCACTCGGCGCGCTGGCCGGAATATTCGGCGAGCGGCACGATCGCCGACGGCTCGATCTTGCGCGGCGTCATGGGATCACTCCTTCATCAGCCCGTAGGCGTGGGCAAAAATCTCGATCGGATGCTCGGCGCGGAACGGCTTGGGCCGGGTCTCGCCCGCTTCCATCTCCATCACCTGCATGAGGTGATCGGCCGCCAGCGGACACTCGGACGCCACGTGCGCGGTGTCGTTCTTCAGCGCGGCCTGCGCGGCCGGCTTGCCGACCTTGACTGCGATATCGAAATTCTCGGTGCGCGCGCCCCAGATGCCGCCATGGCCGCTGCAGCGCTCGATCACGGCGACGCGGGTCTTGGGGATCAGGCGCAGCATCTCGGCTGCCTTCGGGCCCATGTTCTGGGCGCGCGCATGGCAGGCCAGGTGCATGGAAATGCCGCCCTCGACCGGCTCCAGCCCCTCGGCCAGGCCGTGCTTCTTGGCGATGTCGACGACGTATTCCGACAGGTCGAACGTCGCCTGCGCCAGCCTCTCGATCGCCGGATCCTTCGGGAGAATCAGCGGCCATTCGAACTTCAGCATCAGCGCGCAGGACGGCGTCAGCGCCACGATGTCGTAGCCCTTGTCGACCCACGGCAGCAGCTCGTCGGACACTTTCTTCGCCGCGGCCGCGACCGCGTCGATGTCGCCGAGTTCGAGCCGGGGCATGCCGCAGCACGCCGGATGCAGGACCTCGGTCTCGACGCCGTTGTGGGCCAGCACGGCGCGTGTGGCAGCGCCGATCTCGGTGGCGTGGAAATT
Source organism: Hyphomicrobiales bacterium (assembly GCA_041691635.1). GTDB lineage: Bacteria > Pseudomonadota > Alphaproteobacteria > Reyranellales > Reyranellaceae > Reyranella. The sequence continues at coordinate 12,890 of JBEPUH010000021.1, read as the reverse complement.
CACGAAGCAGGTGGCGTAGAGCACGGCCTTGCGCTTGCCGAAGGCCGGGGCCGCCTCGTTCGGCACGGCGCCCTCGCGCAGCGCGCGCAACTCGAACGTCTCGCCCGCCTGCTTGGGCAGGCGCGCGCCGTGATGGATGCCGGTGAGCTTTTCCATCGTCTTGCGCACCGGCTTGTTGCGCTCGTCGGTCGCCCAGTTCATCAGCGGCGCCACGAAGGCGCCGAGACGGCCCGACCTGTCGGTGTCGGCGAGCTGGCCTTCGACGAAGCCGATGCCGTTCTTGCGTGCCTTCACCGCGCGGTGGCGCAGCATCAGATGGGGGAAGTCGAGCGCCCAAGGGTGCGGCGGAACGTAGGGGCACTTGGTCATGAAGCACATGTCGCAGAGGGTGCAGGCTTCCTCGACCTCGGCGAATTTCTCCTTCGGCACGCCGTCGAGTTCGCCGGTCGGGCCGTTGTCGATCAGGTCGAACAGCCGCGGAAAAGAGTCGCACAGGTTGAAGCAGCGGCGACAGCCGTGGCAGATGTCGAAGACGCGCTCCATTTCCTTTTCGAGCGCCGCTTCGTCCCAGAACCAGGGTTCCTGCCAGCCGAGGGGAAACCGGACCGGAGTGTCGAGACTGCCTTCGCGCATGATGCTTCAGCTTCGATAGGTTGGGGTGGAGACGAAAAAGGGGACCCTCTCGGGTCCCCTTTCGAAAACCGCGAGGCCTCAGGCCATCGTGTCGAGGGCCTTCTGGAAGCGGCCGGCGTGGCTCTTCTCGGCCTTCGCCAGGGTCTCGAACCAGTCGGCGATCTCACCGAAGCCTTCCTGGCGCGCGGTGCGGGCCATGCCCGGGTACATGTCGGTGTACTCGTGCGTCTCGCCCGCGATCGCGGCCTTGAGGTTGTTGTCGGTCGGGCCGATCGGCAGGCCGGTCGCCGGATCGCCGCTCACCTCGAGGAACTCGAGATGGCCGTGCGCGTGGCCGGTCTCGCCTTCAGCGGTCGAACGGAACACGACGGCGACATCGTTGTAGCCTTCGACGTCGGCCTTTTGTGCGAAATAGAGATAACGGCGGTTGGCCTGGCTCTCGCCGGCGAACGCTGCCTTCAGGTTGTCTTCGGTCTTGGATCCCTTGAGATTCGCCATGGTCCTTCTCCCTTACCTTCCGCAAACGCTGAAATGTTTACAGTCGGAATATTGGGGAGGCATGACGAGCAGTCAAGTAGATTAGAATAATTCTAAAACTGCAAACGATTCTCAACTGGAAGAGGCTTTTGCGGCCTCAGCGGCGGACGCGCACGATGACGTCGACCCGCGCCAGCTTGGTGCCCTTGGGCGGCGCCGGCAGGCCCGCGATCGTGACCTTGTCGGACGGGAAATCGTGCAACTCGCCGTCGGTCTCTACATAGAAGTGATGGTGGTGACCGGTGTTGGTGTCGAAATAGGACCGGCCCGGCGCCACCACGACCTCGCGCAGGAGGCCGGCATCGCGGAACTGGTTCAGCGTATTGTAAACGGTCGCCAGCGAAACCTGGTTGCGCGCGGCTTTCGCCTCGGCATGCAGGCTTTCGGCCGTCACGTGCCGATGCTCGCGCTCGAACAGCGTCCGCGCCAAGGCAACCCGCTGGCGGGTCGGGCGCAGGCCCGCGCTGCGGAGGCGGGCGGCAAGGTCGGGGCTGGTTGTGCCGGACATGATGTGGCCCATATGTAGGCATTGCCGCAGCTTCTGGAAAGGGTCGAATCCTGCCGATTCGCCGGTTTGCGCATCGCGGCCGGCCTCCTTATTCTGCCGCCGATCCGTAGCGGAGACGCCCGAGCGTGAGCGAAAAGAAGAACAGCTATACTTTCGAAGACCTGATCGAGTGCGCCAAGGGCCAGCTTTTCGGCCCGGGCAATGCGCAGCTGCCGCTGCCGCCGATGCTGATGTTCGACCGGATCGTCAAGATCGACGAGACCGGCGGCAAATACGGCAAGGGCGAGATCGTGGCCGAGCTCGACGTAAAGCCCGACCTGTGGTTCTTCGCCTGCCATTTCAAGGGCGATCCGGTGATGCCGGGGTGCCTGGGCCTCGACGCGATGTGGCAGATGCTGGGCTTCTTCCTGGGCTGGATGCAGGCGCCGGGCCGCGGCCGCGCGATCGGCGTGGGCGAGGTCAAGCTCACCGGCATGATCGTGCCGACGGTCAAGAAGCTCACTTATCACGTCCACCCCAAGCGGGTGATCCTGCGCCGCCTCGTCATGGGCATCGGTGACGGCTTCGTGCATGCCGACGGCGTGCCCGTCTACGAAGCGCTCGACATGAAAGTCGGCCTGATCAAGGACGTCGTTCCGGCCGGCGTGGCGGCCTGATCCCATGAAACGCGTCGTCGTCACCGGCCTCGGCATCGTCTCCTCGATCGGCAACAATGCCGCCGAGGTCACCGAGTCGCTCAAAGCCGGCAAGTCCGGCATCGAATTCGTGCCGCAGTATCGCGATCTCGGCTTCCGCAGCCAGGTCGCCGGCACCCTCAAGCTCAACGTCGAGGAGCTGGTCGACCGCCGCCTCATGCGCTTCATGGGCAACGGTGCGGCCTACGCCTATCTCGCGATGAAGGAAGCGATCGCCGACGCCGGACTGGGCGATGCGGAGATCTCGAACGACCGCACCGGCCTGGTCGCGGGCTCGGGCGGTCCGACGACCGGCGCAATCGTGCAGGCAGCCCTCACCACCAAGGAAAAGGGCCCCAAGCGGGTCGGCCCCTTCCAGGTGCCGCGCGCCATGTCGAGCACGGTTTCGGCCAACCTCGCGACCGCCTACAAGATCAAGGGCCCGAGTTACTCGATCAGTTCGGCCTGCTCGACCTCCGCGCACTGCATCGGCAACGCCGTCGAGAACATCCAGCTCGGCAAGGCCGACCGCATGTTCGCCGGCGGCGGCGAGGAGCTCGACTGGACGCTGTCGGTGCTGTTCGACGCGATGGGCGCCATGTCGTCGAAGTTCAACGACACGCCGGAGCGCGCGAGCCGCGCCTACGACCGCGATCGCGACGGCTTCGTGATTTCGGGCGGCGGCGGGATGCTGGTGCTGGAGGACCTCGAGGTCGCCAAGGCGCGCGGCGCCAAGATCTACGCCGAGGTGGTGGGCTATGGCGCCACCTCCGACGGCGCCGACATGGTGGCCCCCTCGGGCGAGGGCGCGCTGCGTTGCATGAAGCTGGCGATCGACGGCTTCCCCGGCGGCGCGCGGCGCAATGCGCCGGTCGACTACATCAACACCCACGGCACGGCGACGCCGGTCGGCGACATCACCGAGCTCGACGCGATCCGCAAGGTGTTCGGCGACAAGCTACCGGCCGGAAAACTGCCGACAGTGAGCTCGACAAAGTCGATGGCCGGCCACAGCCAGGGCGCCACCGGCGCGCACGAGGCGGTCTATTCGCTGCTGATGCTCAAGAACGACTTCGTGGCGCCGTCGATCAACATCGAGAATCTCGATCCCGGCGCCGAAGGCTATCCGATCGCGCGCCAGCGCATCGACAATGCCGGCCTGCACACGGTGATGTCGAACAGCTTCGGCTTTGGCGGCACCAACGCCTGCCTGCTCTTCTCGCGCTACGACAACTAACAACCAATAAGAGCCCAATGGCCAACGACTCTCTCTCCGGTACACCTGCCGGCACCAAGGCGCGCGCCATACCTGACGTGCCGAAGCTGATGGCCGGCAAGCGCGGCCTCATCATGGGAGTCGCCAACAACCACTCGATCGCCTGGGGCATTGCGCAAGCGTTGCACGGCGCCGGCGCCGAACTCGCATTCACCTATCAGGGCGGCGCGTTCGGCAAGCGCGTGCTGCCGATGGTCGAGAAGCTCGGCTCGAAGATCGTCGAGGAGGCCGATGTCGAGAACGACGAGAGTCTGGACCGGCTGTTTGCGCGCCTGAAGAAGGAATGGGGCACGATCGACTTCGTGGTCCACGCCATTGCTTTCTCCGACAAGGAGGAGCTGAAGGGCCGCTATGTCGACACCAGCAAGGCCAACTTCCAGCGCAGCCTGACCATCTCCTGTTTCTCCTTCACCGACATCGCGCGCCGCGCGATGCCGTTGATGAGCGAGGGGGGCAGCCTGATCACACTTACTTACGAAGGCGCCACGCGCGTGATGCCGTCCTACAACGTGATGGGCGTAGCCAAGGCCGCGTTGGAGGCGAGCGTCCGCTACCTCGCGGCCGACCTCGGGCCGCAGGGCGTGCGGGTCAACGCCATCTCCGCCGGCCCGATGCGCACCCTTGCGGGCGCGGTGATCGGCGGCGCACGCTACGTCTATCGCGTGTCGCGCGAGGCTTCGCCGCTGCGCCGCAACGTCGAGCTGACGGATGTCGGCGGCGCCGCGCTCTACTATCTGTCGGACCTAAGCGCCGGCGTCACCGGCACGGTGCATTTCGTCGATGCCGGCTACCACGCCATTGGCCTGCCGCCCGACGGTACCGCCGTGCCGAGCGACAGCGGCGACAAATAAAAACGGCGGCCCGAAGGCCGCCGTTTTCATTATCCGTTCGAAACCTACTCGCCAGCGGTCGCTTCGGCCGGCTGCAGCTTGCTGGAGATGTCCTCGCCGGTCGCCTGGTCGACGGCCTTGATGCTGAGGCGCACCTTGCCGCGATCGTCGACGCCCAGGACCTTGACCTTCACCGGGTCGCCTTCCTTGACAACATCGCCCACCTTGGCGACGCGACGCGGCGCCAGCTCCGAGATGTGCACGAGGCCGTCGCGCGCGCCCAGGAAGTTCACGAAGGCGCCGAACTCGACGGTCTTCACGACCTTGCCGTTGTAGATCATTCCGATCTCCGGCTCGGCCACGATGCCCTTGATCCAGTCGATGGCCTTCTGGCCGGCCGCGGCGTCGACCGCGGCGACCTTGATCGTGCCATCGTCCTCGATGTCGATCTTGGTGCCGGTCTGCTCGGTGATCTCGCGGATCACCTTGCCGCCGGTGCCGATCACTTCACGGATCTTGTCCTTGGGGATCTGGAACTGCGTGATGCGCGGCGCGTTCGAGCTCACGCCCTCGCGGGCGCCGCCCAGACCCTTGGCCATTTCGCCGAGGATATGGATGCGACCGTCCTTCGCCTGGCCCAGAGCGACCTTCATGATCTCTTCCGTGATGGAAGTGATCTTGATGTCCATCTGCAGCGAGGTGATGCCCCGCTCGGTGCCCGCGACCTTGAAGTCCATGTCGCCGAGATGATCCTCGTCGCCCAGGATGTCCGACAGGACGGCGAAGCGGTCGCCTTCCTTGATCAGGCCCATGGCGATGCCGGCGACGGGACGCTCCATCGGAACGCCCGCGTCCATCAGCGACAGCGAGCCGCCGCAGACCGTCGCCATCGACGACGAGCCGTTACTCTCGGTGATCTCCGAGACGATGCGGATGGTGTACGGGAACTTCTCCTTCGACGGCAGCATCGGGCGCAGCGCGCGGAAGGCGAGCTTGCCGTGGCCGATCTCGCGGCGGCCGGGCGACCCCATGCGGCGCACTTCACCCACCGAGTAGGGAGGGAAGTTGTAATGCAGCATGAAGTTTTCGCGGTACTCGCCCTCGAGCGCGTCGATGATCTGCTCGTCCTGGCCGGTGCCGAGCGTGGCAACCACCAGGGCCTGGGTCTCGCCGCGGGTGAACAGCGACGAGCCGTGGGCGCGCGGCAGCACGCCGACCTCGGCCACGATCGGACGGACGGTCTTGGTGTCGCGGCCGTCGATGCGCTTGCCGGTGTCGAGGATGGCGGTGCGCACGACATCGGCCTCGAGGTTGCCGAAGCCTTCGCCGAACGCGGCGAGGGCGGCGTCGTCACCTTCGAACAGCTTCTTGGCCTCGGTCTTCACCGCGCCGATCTTGGCCTGGCGGGCCTGCTTCTGCGTCTCGGCAAAGGCATCGACCAGCTTGGCGCGCATGTCGGTCTTGAGCTTGGCGGCCACGGTCTTCGACGCTTCCGACGGATCGGTGAGCGGCAGCGGGTCCTTGGCGGCATGCTCGGCCAGCGAGATGATCGCGTCGATCACCGGCTGGAACGAACGATGGGCTTCCATGACGGCGCCCAGCATGATTTCCTCGGAAAGCTCCTGGGCTTCCGACTCAACCATCAGCACGCCTTCCTTGGTGCCGGCGACGACGAGGTCGAGCGTGCTGGTCTCGAGCTGGGCGAGCGTCGGGTTGATGACGTACTTGCCGTCGAGGTACCCGACGCGGGCGCCGGCGATCGGACCCATGAAGGGCACGCCGCTGATCGTGAGCGCGGCCGACGTGGCGATCATCGCCAGAATGTCGGGATCGTTCTCGAGGTCGTGCGCGAGCGTGGTCACGACGACCAGCGTCTCGTTGCGGTAGCTCTCGTGGAACAGCGGACGGATCGGACGGTCGATCAGGCGCGAGGTCAGGACTTCCTTCTCGCTCGGCCGGCCTTCACGCTTGAAGAAGCCGCCCGGGATCTTGCCGGCGGCGAAAGCCTTCTCCTGGTAGTTGACGGTCAGCGGGAAGAAATCGAGGCCGGGCTTCGGCTTCTTCTCGAACACGACGGCGGCCAGCACCGTGGTGCCGCCGTAGCTTGCAAACACCGCGCCGTCGGCCTGGCGCGCGATCCTGCCGGTCTCGAGCACGAGCTTGCGGCCGGCCCATTCCACTTCCTTGCGGAATACCTTGAACATATCAGACATTTTCCATCTTCCTTTCCTGCACGGTCGCCACGCCCCCGTCGGGTGCGACCGCCCGTCGGCGCCCTTGCGTCGACAGGACCGGGCCAGGCCTTTGCAACAAGCCCCTGCCTTCCCGGTTACTGCGAAGTCGCGACGTCCGGCCAAGACAAACGGGAGCCGGACAACGCGACACGAAAAGGCCCCGCCGAATGGCGGGGCCTGGTACTCAACGACGCAGGCCCAGACGCTCGATCAGCTTGTCGTAGCGCTTGGAGTCGCGGTCCTTGAGATAGTCGAGCAGACGGCGGCGCTGGCCGACCATCTTCAGCAGGCCACGACGCGAATGGTGATCCTTCGCGTGGCCCTTGAAATGCTCTGTGAGGTTGGTGATGCGTTCGCTCAGGATCGCGACCTGCACTTCCGGCGAACCGGTGTCGCCTTCGCCCTGCGCATACGTCTTGATCAGCTCCGCCTTGCGGTCCGTCGTGATCGACATCGTCATCTCCTGAAAACTAAAGGTTGAAGACCCGCACCGGCTGGAGAGCAACGCCGTCCGAACGGACCAGCGCCACCAGCTTCTGACCGCATTCGGCGCGAACGAGCGCGCCGGATGGGGGTGCGTCCTGGGTCAAGATGACCGGTTGGCCCTGGCGCAACCGATCGGCTTGGGCCTCCGTCAGGGCCAGCGCCGGGATGTCGTCCAGCGCGGTCGCAACGGGAGCCAAGGCCCCAAGAAGCGGCGGAATATGCCCGAGGGCCTCCAGTTTGGGAAGCGAAATGGCCCCCTCCTCGCGGAAGGGTCCGGCGACCGTCCGGCGCAGGGCCGACAGGTGCCCGACCGTGCCCAGCGCGAGGGCCAGGTCGCGGCCCAGGGACCGGATATAGGTGCCTTTTCCGCACCCGACCACGAAATCTGCATGGTCCGCGCCGGGACGGCCCAGCAACTCCAGCCGCTCGATGGTGACCTTACGGGGCTTGAGCTCGACGGTTTCGCCCGCCCGGGCGAGGTCGTAGGCGCGCTGGCCGTCGATCTTGAGGGCCGAAAAGGCAGGCGGCGTCTGGTCGATCTCACCCACGAAGGCGGGCAAGGCGGCGCGAATGGCCTCGTCGGTGGGCCGCTGGGCGCTGGCGGCCGTCACCTCGCCCTCGCCGTCCTCGGTCGAGCGTGCCTCGCCGAAGCGGAGCGTGAATTTGTATTCCTTGCGCCCGTCCATGACGAAGGGAACGGTCTTGGTGGCCTCGCCCAGGGCGATCGGCAGGACTCCCGTCGCCAGCGGATCGAGAGTGCCGCCGTGGCCCGCCTTGGCGGCGCCAAACAACCAGCGCACGCGGCCGACCGCGCTGGTCGAGCCCATGCCGAGCGGCTTGTCGAGCACGACCCAGCCGTCGATCTTGTTCTTGACCCGCTTCACTCGTCCTTGAGATCGCGTGCGACGTCGGGGCGGCGCAGCAGGGCGCCGATCTTGTCGGCCTCGTCGAAGGTGCGATCGAGCTCGAAGCGGATCTCCGGCGCGCTGCGCAGGCCGGCCTTCTCGCTGACGCGGCCGCGGAACCACGGCGCCGCACGGCGCAGCGCCGCCAGCATACGCTCCTTGTCCTGGCCGCCGAGCGGCATGACGAAGGCGATGGCGTTGCGCAGGTCGGGGCTGACATCGACCGAGGTCACTGTGATCGTGGCGTCGCGCAGGTCGGGATCGCGCATGTTGCCGCGCTCGAGGAGTTCGGCCAGCAGATGGCGGATCTCCTCGCCGACGCGCAGCTGACGCTGGCCGGGAACTCGGTTCTTGTCACGGTCGGACGAGCGACGCCGTGTCATGGCGTTTCCTTCTTCTTCCCCCTCCCCATTCTTATGGGTAGGTGCCCCGAAGGGGCGGAGGGGTCATGACCCCTCCGTCGCCGTATGACGGCGACACCTCCCCGATGACGGGGGAGGGTAAAGTTATTACAGGGTCGGCTGGACCGCCTCGACGTCGAAGCATTCGATCACGTCGCCAACCTTGATGTCGTCGTAGTTTTCGAACGCCATGCCGCACTCGAAGCCATGCTGCACTTCCTTCACTTCGTCCTTGAAGCGGCGGAGCGTCTTCAGCGTGCCTTCGTGAATCACCACGTTGTCGCGCAACAGGCGAACCTTGTTGCCGCGCGTGACCTTGCCGTCGGTGACCATGCAGCCCGCGACGTTGCCGGCCTTGGTGACCTTGAAGACTTCGCGGATCTGCGCGTTGCCGACGAGGGTTTCCTTGAAGGTCGGATCGAGGAGACCGACCATCAGGGCCTGCATGTCCTCGGTGACCTTGTAGATGATCGAGTAGTAGCGGATGTCGACCTTGTCGCGCTTGGCGATCTCGCGGGCTTGCGGGTTCGCACGCACGTTGAAGCCGATGATCAGCGCACCCGACGCCTTGGCCAGCGTCATGTCGGCTTCGCTGATGCCGCCGACGCCGCTGTAGACCACACGGGTGATGACCTTCTCGGTGCCGAGCTTCGACAGTGCGCCGGCGAGCGCTTCGGCCGAGCCCTGCACGTCGGCCTTGATCAGCACGGGCAGTTCCTTGGCCGTGCCCTCGCGGATGCCCTTGATCATCTCCTCGAGGGTGCCGCGGCCACCAGCCGCGCGCGCCAGCTCGACCTGACGGTCGCGACGGGCGCGGAAGTCGGAGATCTCGCGCGCACGGGCTTCGCTTTCCACGACATGGAACTCGTCGCCCGCCTGCGGCGTGCCGGCAAGACCCAGCACCTCGACCGGGAAAGCCGGTCCCGCGCTCTCGACAGCCTGGGCGCGATCGTCGACGAGACGACGCACGCGGCCCCACACGGCGCCGGCCACCAGCACGTCGCCCACTTTGAGCGTGCCGCGCTGGACCAGCACCGTCGCCACCGAGCCGCGGCCCTGGTCGAGCCGGGCTTCGATCACCACGCCGTCGGCGGGGCGGTCGGGATTGGCCTTGAGCTCGAGCAATTCAGCCTGCAGCAGGATCGCTTCCTCGAGCTTGTCGAGGTTGGTCCGCCTGGTCGCCGAGACCTCGATTGCCTGAACTTCACCGCCCAGCTGCTCGACCTGGATTTCCTCGCGCAGCAGTTCGTTCTGCACGCGGCTCGCGTCGGCACCCGCCTTGTCCATCTTGTTGATGGCCACGATGATCGGCACGCCTGCAGCCTTGGCGTGGGCGATCGCTTCTTTGGTCTGGGGCATGACGCCGTCGTCGCCGGCCACGACCAGGACCACGATGTCCGTCACCTTGGCGCCGCGCGCACGCATGGCGGTGAACGCCTCGTGGCCCGGCGTGTCGAGGAAGGTGATCTTCTGCTTCGACGGCAAGGTCACCTGATAGGCGCCGATGTGCTGGGTGATGCCGCCGGCTTCGTGCGCCGCGACGTCGGTGGCGCGCAGCGCGTCGAGCAGCGAGGTCTTGCCATGATCGACATGGCCCATGATCGTGACCACTGGCGGACGCGAAATCTGCGCGCCCTCGGCGTCGGCTGTGTCGGTGAGGCCGGTCTCGACATCGCCTTCGGTGACGCGCTTGAAGCGATGACCCATTTCCGTGACGATCAGCTCGGCCGTGTCGGGATCGATCGCCTGGTTGATGGTCGCCATCACGCCCATGCGCATCATCGTCTTGATCACGTCGGCGCCGCGCTCGGCCATACGCGAGGCGAGCTCCTGCACCGTGATGACCTCGGGAATGATGACCTCGCGATAGACCTTCTGCTGAGGTTCATCGTCATTCTGCTGGCGACGCTCGCGATCGAGACGGCGGCGCTGCTGGGCGACCGAACGGCTGCGGAAATCGTTCTCGCCCGAAACCGCACGGCCCACGTCGATCTTGTCGGACCGGCGCTTCGGCGCGTCACGGCGCGCACCGGGCGCCTGCGGCAAACGCTTATTGATGACAGGACGCAGTGGCGGACGGCGCAGCGCGCCACCCGGTGCGCCAGCGCCCGGCGCGCCCAGCGGACGGCGCACGGCGCCGGGCTGTGCAGCGCTGGCACCCGATTCGATCTCCTGGGCCTGGCGCGCGGCCGGCGTCTGCGGCGCGGCGGTCGCGGCCTGGTCGAGGCGCTTCTGCACCAGGACATCGGCCTTGCGCTTTATCTCGTCCTCGGACTTCTTGCGCGCGTCTTCCTCGGCGAGCCGTTTCTTGTGCTCGTCGTCGGCGATCTTGCGCGCCTTCTCCTCGGCGGCGCGACGGGCGCCTTCGACGGCGGCCTTCTCGCGCGCGATCACCGCATCGCGATCGGCGCCGACCAGGGCGCGGGCGCGGGCTTCCTTCTCTTCCTCGGTGAGCGTCTTCAGCACGATGCCGCGGTTGTTGGCCGGGGCGGCAGGACGCGGCGCCGGGGCCGCGGGTGCGGCGGGCGCTGCGGCACGGGCGGCCGGGACAGGCGCGCCGCCGATCTTCAAGGTGCGGGCGGCGGCCGGCGCCGCAGGAGCGGGCGCCGCAGCGGGCGTCGCGGGTGCACCGGGCGGACGCTTGGCCTGCTTCTTGACCTCGACCGTCACCTGGCGCGTGCGCCCGTGCGAGAATTTCTGCTTTACCTGCGTGGCATCCGCCTTGGCCGCAGCACCGCTGCGTCCAGCCGTCGAGAGGCTGAGCGGCTTGGTCGTTTTGCCTTGTTCTTTTTGCTCGGTCATATCGCGTGTTGTCCTTGGTCCCGTCCGGCCCGTCAACCGGCGCTATTGAGGCGATAGCCGCGCCACCGCGCCGCGCCACCTGCAATCCGTTGAATGAAATGGCCTGATGCGTCGTCGCGCGCCACTGCCACATAAACCGCCTGGTCGCGCCCGAAGACGCCGCCCAGCACTTCCTTGTCGCCCAGCCGCTCGAGCGGCAGGCCCGTCTTCTGCAGTTTGCCCAGGCCGTCACCGTCGGCTTCGTCGGCCACGATCAGCAGGCCGGCGCGCCCATGGCCCAGCATCTGCTCGACCCGTACGAAGCCCGCGACCGCCCGGCCGGCCCGCCGCGCGCGGCTGAGGTCGCCGAGCGCCCGTTCGAGCAGCAGACGTTCGACCCGCTCGGGCAGGTCGTCGGCCGCCTTCACCTGGGCGCGCGCGGCTTTGGAGAACGACTTCTTCGCCACCGCCTGCTCGACAACCGATCGCTCGGCCGTCACCCACATGCCACGCCCCGGGAGTTGCCGTGCCAGATCGGGCACGACGTCACCCTCGGGCCCCACGACAAAACGCACCATCTGTTCCGGCGCACGCTCGTTGCCGGTCACGATGCACGTACGCACCGGAGCGACCTCGGAGGGTGCCGGGAGATGGGGTTCGGTCATGGTGCAGGCAAGGTCCAAGGGCGCCTCCGGTCAGGCCTTCGCCACGTCGCCCGCGCCTTCGGCGGGGGCTTCATCGGCGAACCAGTGCTCGCGTGCCTTCATGATGATGGCGTTGGCCGTGTCGTTATCCATGGCGCTCTCGCCCACGATCTCGCGCAGTTCGTCGGAGGCAAGGTCGGCCAGGTCTTCGCTGGTCTTCACGCCCTTTTCGCCGAGCGCGACCAGCATCGCGAGCGTAATGCCCTCGGTTGAACGCAGGCTTTCGTCGATGCCGAGCTCGGCCAGACGCGTCGCCAGATCGGAGTCGCGCTTCTCGATGTACTCGCGGCCACGGCGCTGCAGCTCGGTGGCGATCTCCTCGTCGAAGCCCTCGACGCCAGCCAGGTCCTCGACCGCCGAATCGGAGATGTCCTCGACCGAGGCATAGCCCTCGGCGACCAGCAGGTGGGCGATGACGTCGTCCACGTCGAGCGTCGCCTTGAAGAGCTCGGTGCGCTCCAGCGTATCCTTCTGGCGGCGCTCGCTCTCCTCGGCCTCGGTCATGATGTCGATTTCCCAGCCGGTGAGCTGCGAGGCGAGCTTGACGTTCTGGCCGCGGCGGCCGATCGCGAGGCTGAGTTGGTCGTCAGGGACGACGACCTCGGCCTTCGTGGTGTCCTCGTCCATCAGCACCTTGCTGACTTCCGCCGGCGCCAGCGCGTTGACGATGAAGTTGGCGACCTCGGACGACCACGGAATGATGTCGACCTTCTCGCCCTGCAGCTCCTGCACGACGGCCTGGACGCGGCTGCCGCGCATGCCGACGCAGGCGCCGATCGGGTCGATCGCGCTGTCGTGGCTCAGCACCGCGATCTTGGCGCGGCTGCCCGGGTCGCGGGCGACCGACTTGATCTCGATGATGCCGTCGTAGATTTCCGGCACTTCCTGGGTGAACAGCTTGGCCATGAACTGCGGATGGCT
>JBEPUH010000020.1:0-85314 GCA_041691635.1 Hyphomicrobiales bacterium | reverse complement strand
GCGGCTCACCGCGGCTAAATAGGCTTTCCAACCGCTCATTCTCTTACGGACCGCGGGCTTCCAGCCCGCTCACGAGCGGGCTGGAAGCCCGCGGTCCAATGACATGCTGAGTCTCGGCGCTTTCGCTTTCGCGGCACCGGGCATGCTGGCGTTGTTGCTGGTCCTGCCGGCGATCTACTGGCTGCTGCGCCTGATCCCGCCGCTGCCCAAGCTGGTGCGCTTTCCCGCGATCCGCCTGCTGATCGGGCTCGAGCCCAGCGAGCAGACGCCGATGAAGATGCCGTGGTGGCTGCTGCTGCTGCGCATGCTGCTGGCGGCGGCGCTGATCCTGGCGGTCGCCCGCCCGCTCCTCAATCCGCAGGCCGACCTGCCCGGCAAGGGGCCGCTGCTGCTGGTGATCGACGACGGCTGGTCGTCGGCGCCGGGCTGGACGACGCGCATCGCCCATGCCGAGCGCCTGATCCAGCGCGCCGAACGCGGCGGCCGCCTGGTGGCGCTCCTCGGCACCGCGCCCCAGCCGCTCGATGCGCCGGCGGTGCGCCGCGGCGCGCTCAGGCCGGAAGAGGCGCGCACCATCCTGCGGGCGTTCCGACCCAAGCCGTGGCCGACCGATCGCGCTGCCGCCGCGGGCGAGATCGACCAGATGCGGATCGACGCCGGCGCCTATGCGGTGTGGCTGAGCGACGGGCTGCAGGACGCCGGCACCGACAGGCTGACCGAGCGGCTGCGCCGCTTTAGCGGCCTCGAGGTCGTGCTGCCCGACCAGGCCAACACGCCGTTGCTGCTGCTGCCGCCGACGGCCGAGGGCCGCGACCTCAAGGTCCGCGTGCTGCGCCCGGTGGCCGACGGACCGCGCAAGGCGGCGGTCCAGGCCGGCGACGACCAGGGCCGCGTGGTGGCGCGCATCGAGATCGACTTCCCGGCCAACGAACGCCAGGGCGTCGGCGTGCTGCCGACTCCGCCGGAACTGCGCAACCGCATGACCCGCCTCGACATCGAGACGCAAGGCGGCGCCGGCAGCACGGTGCTGCTCGACGAGCGCAACCGCCGCCGGCCGGTCTCGATCCTGGGCGAGCGTGAGACCGCGGGCGGCCAGCCACTGCTGCAGGAGGTCTACTTCCTCGAGCGTGCACTCGATCCCTACGTCAGCCTGACGATCGGCGACCGCGAGCAGGTGCTGACGCGCAACACCGCCGTGCTGCTGATCCCCGACAGCGCCGCGCCATCGGCGACCGACCGCGACGAGATCGCCAAGTGGATCGAGAACGGCGGCGTCGCCGTGCGTTTCGCCGGCCCCAATCTCGCTGCCGCCGGCGACAGTCTGGTGCCGACGCCACTCAGGCTGGGCGACCGCTCGCTGGGCGGCGTGATGAGCTGGGGCCAGCCTTCGGCGCTGGCGGAGTTCCCGGCCAACAGCCCCTTCATCGGCATCCAGGTCCCCAAGGACGTGCGCATCTCCCAGCAGGTGCTGGCCGAACCGACGCCCGATCTCGCCGACAAGACCTGGGCGCGGCTGGCCGACGGCACGCCGCTGGTCACCGCCGAGAAGCGCGGCAAGGGCTATCTCGTGCTGATACACACCACGGCCAACACCAACTGGAGCAACCTCGCGCTCTCGGGCCTGTTCGTCGACATGCTGCAGCGGCTGGTGCTGCTGTCGCGCGGCGTGGCGGGCGACGGCGTGAACAAGGCGCTGAAGCCGTGGCGCACGCTCGACGGCTTCGGGCGCCTCGGCGCACCGCCGGCCGGCGTGCAGATGCTGCCGCCCGACGCCCAGCAGAGCTTCAAGCCCAAGCCCGCAACGCCGCCGGGCTTCTACGGCGACGAGAACGCGCAGGTCGCCTTCAACATCGGCGACCACATCCCCGCCCCCGCGCCGCTCGTCCTGCCGTCGGGCGTGGCGACCGACCGGCTGTCGGAGGGCGGCGAGACCGATCTGGCGCGCTGGTGCCTGCTGGCAGCGGCGTTGCTGCTGCTGATCGACCTGTTCCTGTCGTTGTGGCTGCGCGGTCTGCTGCCGCGCGCGCTGCGCTTCAGCGCCTGGCGGCGCGGCGGCGCGGCGCCGGCGGCGCTGCTGTTGCTGATCGCCGCGACGGTCGGCGGCGGCCCCGACGCCCACGCCCAGACATTGGCCCAGACACCGACGCAGACACAGGCGCCGGCCCGGAGTCCCGGCACGACAACGCCTGGTAAACCCGACGCGTCCTCACCGTCGGCGCCCGCGCCCGCCACGCCGCCGCTCTCCGAGCAGGATGCGCTCAAGGGCGCGCTCGACGTGCGGCTGGCCTACATCGTCACCGGCGACAAGGACGTCGACGACATCAGCAAGGCCGGCCTCGAGGGGCTGAGCGAAGTGCTGCGCAGCCGCACCTCGGTCGAGCCGGCCGATCCGATCGGTCTCGACCTCGACCGCGACGAGCCGCGCCTCTATCCGCTGATCTACTGGCCGATCACCTCGACCCAGCCCGCGCTCTCGCCCAAGGCGGCGGCGGCGCTCGACCGCTACCTGCGCACCGGCGGCATCGTCTTCGTCGACACGCGCGACCAGCAGATGAGCTTTGACCGGCCGGCCAGCGGCAATCCCGATCTCAAGCGGCTGCTCGGCGGCATCGAGACGCCGCCGCTGATCGCCATGCCGCCCGACCACGTGCTGACCAAGTCGTTCTATCTTCTGTCGGACATGCCGGGACGCTGGCAGGGCGGCAAGCTGTGGATCGAGGCCGGCAACGGCCGCGTCAACGACGGCGTCACCACCATCGTGATCGGCTCCAACGACTATGCTGGCGCCTGGGCTGTCGACCAGCGCGGTCGCGGCCTGCTGCCGGTGACGCCGGGCGGCGAGACGCAGCGCGAGATGGCGTTCCGCGTCGGGGTCAACCTGGTGATGCATGCGCTCACCGGCAACTACAAGGACGACCTGGTCCATATCCAGGACATCATGCAGAGGCTCCGGCGATGAACACGACGTCGGCCGCCTCCGTCGCCTTCGACCCGCTGATCCCGTGGGAAGCGCTCGCCGTGATGGCGGCGATCGGCCTGGTGCTGGTGCTGCTCGGCCTGCGCGCCGGTGCGCGCGGCACGATGCTGCGCCTGGGCGCCGTCGTCGTCGTGCTGGCGGCGCTGGCGCGGCCCGAGCTGATCGAGGAACAGAGGAAGCCAATCGCCGACGTCGCCCTGATCGTGGTCGACGACAGCGATTCGATGGCAATCGGCGAACGCCGCCAGCAGGTCCAGGCGGCGCGCGAGATGCTGAAGCGCAAGTTCGCCCAGCAGGAAGGGCTCGAGATCCGCGAGACCGTGCTGCCGCCGGCGCACATCGCGCTCGGCAGCGAGCGGCCAGGCGGCACGCGCCTGATCGAGGCGATGCGCTCGGCGCTGGTCGACGTGCCGCAGGAGCGGCTGGCCGGCGTGGTGCTGCTGAGCGACGGCCAGGTCCATGACGTGCCCTCTCTGGAGTCAGGGGCCACCCTGCCGCCCGAGCTCGGCGGCGCGCCGCTGCACGCGCTGATCGCCGGCAAGAAGAACGAGCGCGACCGGCTGATCGTGGTCGAGCAGTCGCCACGCTACGGCGTGGTCGGCCGCGAGGTGACGGCCAAATTCCGGGTCGAGGATCCCACCGGCGGCACCGCGCCGGTCACCATCACGGTTGGCGGCGAGATCGTGAAGCGCATCGACGTGCCGGTCGGCAAGTCGGTCGAGGTGCCGATCACCGTCGCCAATCCCGGGCCCAACGTCGTCGAGCTCGAGGTAGCCCCCGGCCAGAGCGAGCTCACGCTCGACAACAACCGCGCGCTGTTCACCATCTCCGGCGTGCGCGACCGGCTGCGCGTGCTGCTGATCTCGGGCGAACCCTACCAGGGCGAGCGGGCGTGGCGAAACCTGCTGAAGAGCGATCCCGCCGTCGACCTGGTGCACTTCACCATCCTGCGCACGCCGCAGAAGGACGACTTCACCCCGGTCCGCGAGTTGTCGCTGATCGTCTTCCCCCAGCGCGAGCTGTTCGAGCAGAAGCTCAAGGAATTCGACCTCATCATCTTCGACCGCTACGAGTCGGGCAGCCTGATCACGCGCGACTACTTCCGCAACATCGCCGAGTACGTGAAAGGCGGCGGCGCGCTCTTGGTCTCGGTCGGGCCGGCCTTCGCCACGCAGCGCTCGCTCTACCGCACGCCGCTCGGCCCCATCCTGCCGGCGGCGCCGCTCGGCGACGTGCTGGAGACCGGCTTCAAGCCCAAGGTCACCGAGATCGGCCAGCGCCATCCGGTGACGGCGAACCTGCCGCAGGAAGGCGCACCCGGCGAGGAGCCGACGTGGGGCCGCTGGTTCCGGCTGGTGACGGCGCGCACCGAGCACGGCAACGCCATCCTGTCGGGCGCCGAGGACCGGCCGCTGGTGATCCTCGACCGCGTCGGCAAGGGCCGCGTGGCGCAGCTCATGTCCGACCAGCTGTGGCTGTGGAACCGCGGCATCGACGGCGGCGGCCCGCAGCCCGAGCTGGTGCGCCGCATCGCGCACTGGCTGATGAAGGAGCCCGACCTCGAGGAGGAGGCACTGCGCGCCACCGCGGTCGGCGGCCATATCGAGGTGACGCGGCGTACGCTGGCGACGACTTTCCCCAAGGTCACGATGACCGCGCCCGGCACGCCGCCGGAAGGCGGCGCCACGCGCACCCTCGACCTGCAGCAGACGGCGCCCGGCCTCGGCCGCGCCGTGGTCGACGTCGACAAGCCCGGCCTCTATCGCTTCGACGACGGCACGCTGCGCACCGTGGCGGCGGTCGGCAATCCCGATCCACTGGAATTCTCCGACGTGCGCGCGACCGACGCCAAACTGAAGCCGCTGGTCGAGGCCTCGGCTGGCACGCTGATGTGGCTCTCCGACCAGCCCGATCCCGACATCCGCGCGGTACGGCCCGGCCGCTCGGCCGGCGGCTCGGACTGGCTGGGGCTACGCCGCAACGAGGGCTACACGGTGGCCGGCATCCACCAGACGCCGCTGCTGCCCGGCATCCTGGTGGCACTCGCCTTCCTGATGGCGATCGCGGCGGCGTGGTGGCGCGAAGGGCGCTAGACATCCCGGTCATGAACACGCTGCCCGACCGGGTCTTCCATATGGCCGATACGGCGAACTGGCCGTCGATCCAGCGCGACGGGCTGCTGAGCACCGCCGCACTGGTTCGCCGCGCCGGCCTCGTCGGAAAAGCCGCCGCGCCCTTCCTGGGCTATCGCGACGGCCAGCGCACTCTTCCCACCGGCGAGAGCGTGCGCGATCAGCGCCCGATGCCGCCCATCGCGCTCGAACGCTGCCTCGATCCCGGCATGACACCCGCTGCGTGGTACGCGCTGGTCAATTCGATGGTGTTCTTCTGGCTGGACGAAGAGCGCCTGGGCCGCCATCGCCATGCCTGCGCCACGCGCAGCCAGATCGTCCTGGTGATCGATGCGCATGCGCTGGCCGAGCGCCACGGCACGCGCGCCTTCGTCACGCCGTTCAATGCCGGCAACGCCCGCCGCGCCGCCGCCACGCGCGGCAAGCGGACCTTTACACCCTTGAAGCACTGGATCGACCAGGGGTGGACCAGCGAAGCAGCACCTGGTCAGAAGCCGCGACCGCCCAGACACCCGCCGGCGGAACTCGCCATTCGTGACGCCGTGGCCGACATCCTGTCGATGGTCGTCGAGACCCGGCGCCTCAAGCCGGGGCAGGCGTTTGGCGCCTAGGGATTTCCCGGGTGGCGCGCGATCGCCGCGGGGAAGGAGAGCCAATCGTGTTTCATCTCCGTCCACACCGTGCGGATCGGCGCCGGAAAGTCCTTATCGGCGAAGGCGCCGACGGCCACGCTGATCGTGTCGGGCTGGCGCTCGCTCTCCCAGAACACGTTCGATCCGCAGGCCGGGCAGAAATGAAAGACCAGCCAGTTGCCGCTGTCGCCCTGGCGGCGGAAGGCGCGATGCTCGCCAGTCGTCGAGACGATCTGGCTTTTGGCAAAAAAGGACGTCGAGCCGAAGACCGCCCCGGTGCGCCGCTGGCACGCCCGGCAATGGCAGGACGAGACGAGCTGCGGGTCGCCGGCGAGCCGCAGGCGAAGCTGGCCGCAATGGCAGGCCGCTTGGCGTTCGGTGGATTGGGTCATGGGGCCAAATTATCGAGGTAAATGGCCGCTTACCAATCGGAAACTTGATCGGTATCTCCAGGTAACCATCTATGCGGCTAGACAGGAGTAAATCCGATGATCGAACTCAGACCCTTCGACAAGCTCGGCAAGTCGGACCACGGCTGGCTCAAGGCCAACTTCCATTTCAGCTTCGCCGATTATCGCAACAACGACCGCGTGCACTGGGGTGCGCTGCGCGTGTGGAACAACGACCGCATCGCACCGCAGTCGGGCTTCCCGCCGCATCCCCACCGCGACATGGAAATCGTGACCTACGTCATCAAGGGCGCGATCACGCACAAGGATCACCTCGGCAACGAGGGCCGCACCGAGGCGGGCCAGATCCAGGTGATGAGCGCCGGCAAGGGCATCCAGCACGCCGAGTACAACATGGAAGATGCCGAGACCGAGCTGTTCCAGATCTGGATCATGCCCAACAAGGAAGGCGTGCCGGCGCGCTGGGAGACCGTCGACTTCCCGGCCGAAGGGCGCGACGGCAAGCTCGTGCCCCTGGCCTCGGGCCGCGGCCATGACGGCGCGATCCCGCTCTATGCCGACGGCGCGCTCTATGCCGGCAGGCTGAAGGCGGGCGAGAGCATCCGCCAGAAGCTCGACGGCAAGCCCGCCTATCTCGTGCCGGCCACGGGCAAGATCGAGGTGCGCGGCTCCGACGGCAAGCTGGTGGCGGCCAACGCCCGCGACGGCGTGGCCATCATCGACCAGGACGAGGTGACCCTCACCGCGGTCGAAGACTCCGAGATCGTGCTGGTCGAAACCGACAGAGCATGATCCGTCGAGCGGATCACGCTTGGATGAACTGATCTCGACGGCCACGCCCTTCCTGTTCATGCTCCTCCCAAACGGGAGGAGCATGGCATGGCCTACAAGGGCTTCGATCTGACAGGCAAGGTGGCGCTGGTGACCGGCGGCAACGGCGGCATCGGTCTCGGCATGGCCGATGCGATGGCCGAAGCCGGCGCCGACGTCTGCATCTGGGGCACGCGCCAGGAAAAGAACGACGCCGCGGTGGCCCAACTCAAGCGCCATGGCCGCAAGGTCCACGCCCAGACGGTCGACGTCGGCGACGAGGGCCAGGTCGCGGCCGCCTTCGCAGAGACGCTGAAGGTGATGGGCCATGTCGACAATTGCGTGGCCAATGCCGGCGTCTCGGGCCGCGGCAAAGGCTCGATCCTCGAGATGGACTATGACGAATGGCGGCGCGTGCTGAGGGTCAACCTCGACGGCGTGTTCTTCACCTTCCGTGCAGCGGCCAAGCACATGGTCGAGCGCGGCAAGGGCGGTTCGCTGGTGGCGATGGCCTCGACGGCGGCGATCGAGGGCGCGGCGCGCTCCAGCCACTACGGCGCCAGCAAGGGCGGCGTCACCGCCATGGTGCGGGCATTGGCCGTCGAGCTGGCGCGCTACAAGATCACGGTGAACTCGATCCTGCCGGGCTGGATCGAGACCGAGATGACGGCCAACGCCGTGGCCAACCCAAAGTTCGCCGGCAGCGTCATGCCGCGCATCCCCGGGCGGCGCTGGGGCAGCGGCGCCGACTTCGGCCCGATCGCAGTCTACCTCGCCTCGGGTGCGACCGGTTACACCACGGGACGCGACTTCGTCATCGATGGCGGTTATACGTTGTTCTGATCCAGACGAACCGCGGAGCGACGATCATGACCAAGACTATTGCCGCCTGCCTTGCGCTCGCCGTGTTCACGGCCGGCGCGGCCTCGGCGCAAATCGGCCAACCGACCGGCAAGTCCGACGGCGAGGATCGCTACATCGGCTACTATTATCCCAAGCCCGGCAACGTCGAGACGTTCACGTCGACCCTGAAGACGATCGACGGCGTCGACCGGCCCCAGCGCGTGCAGTTCGTCACCGTGATCTCGCAAGGCACGCTGCAATCGGCCTATCGCGTTCCCTACGCCGTGTTCGTGAAGGGCGAGAAGGCCGACCGGCTGATCGTTGTCGGCCTGCAGCAGGGCGAGCTGACCACGATCTACCGCCAGCGCGCGCTGCTCGCCAACATGACGACCATGGCCCGCCTGTCGCCGTTCTTCCAGGAGCGCACGGTGGCCGAGGACGCCACCTTCTTCGACCTGCTGAAGCTGCTGGGCTTCGCCTCGGTCACCATCACCGACGGTGAGAAGATGACCCACCAGGTGACGATTAAATAGCGCCGTCAGCGCTATTTAATCGTCACGGCGGGCGGCAGCGCCTTCTGAGGCGCGAGAGCCCGCGCGGCAGGGATGGCGCACGGCTTTTGCTAAATCTTGATTCTTTCTGCACCGCGCGGCGCCCGCGCTTCGGCCGCTTCGCGATTTCGCCGACTTCGTCGGCAAAACGCATAGCGCCCTGCAGCGGCTACACGCCGCCCACGCGGAGATTGACGCTGCGCAAGAGCGCAGCATCAATCTCCGCGTGATACCAGCCCAACGCCTTCTCGAACTTGCCGAAGGTCTGGACGGCGTTGGCGCCGCTGCGGAAGTTCGCCTGAACGCCGGCTCCGACCGCAAAATCCTCCGCCAGCGCGGCAAGGATGAGGTCCTGGTTCTTCTTCCAGTAGCCTTCCGGCTGGGTAGCGCGCACCGCCGGATCGACGAGGATCGAGACGTTGATCAGCGACTCGTCGGGTGAGACCGGATAGCTGGTGAACACGCCGCAGTGATCGGCGGTGTAGGCCAGCACCGTGTTCGGGAAGAGATTGTAGAGCATGACCGCATGGTCGAGCAGGCGCCACTTCTCGCGCGGCTCCTTGTCGATCTCGAGCAGCGTGGTCTTGGCAACGGCGAAGCGCGAGTGGCGGTCGCGGCGCTCGTAGGTCGTGATGTTGTCGAGGAAGAGCGGCGCCACGCTGGCGCCGTGCAGGTAGCGGAAGTGATAAAGCTCCAGAAAGGTGTCGATCACCAGCTTCCAGTTCATCCGCGGCCGAATCGGAGTGATGCTCTGGACCTCCCAGTCGGCCATGTCCCACGAATCGAGGTCGGGCTTGACCGCGCCGAGATGCGCGTCGATGTCGATGTCGGCGCTCTGGCCCTCCTCGAGGGCCGTCGGTACGGCCCAGACCATGCCGCAGCGCTCCGCCACCGCGAGTTGCCTGAGGCCGTGTGCGCCGCGGTCGATATCGCCGAACCAGGCGCCATCCGTAATGCCCACCAGCTTGCCGGTCAGGTCGTAGCTCCAGCCGTGATAAGGGCAGACGAACGCACGCTTGTTGGCGCCGCACGGCTTGCTCTCCACCGTCGCGCTGCGATGGCGGCAGACGTTGAGGAACGCGCGCAGTTTTCCGTCGCGGCCGCGCACCACCAGGATCGGCTGGCCGGTATCGGTGCTGGTGACGAAGTCGCCGGGCTTGCGGACCTGGGCGGAGAAGGCCACGACCACCGGATGGTGCCGAAACAGCGTCGCCACCTCGCGGTCGAAGCGCTCCTGCGAGACGTACGAGTCGACGGGCGTATGGGTGATTCCCGGCGCATCGTCGCGCCGATTGGCGCGCGCCATCTCGAGCATGCGCGCGATGTAGTCGAGCTCGTCGGTCCGCTGCATGGGATGTCTCCCTAGATCGCGTTCATGCCGCCGTCGATCACCAGCTCGCTGCCGGTGACGAAGCGCGACTCGTCGGAAATCAGGTACAGGATGCCGTAGGCGATGTCCTCGGGCGCGCCGAATTCGCCGAGCGGGATGGCCTTGCGCGTCCGCTCGCGCTTGCGCTCGTCGGTAACGATCGACTCGCCCATCGGCGTCATGATGATGCCGGGATGCACCGAGTTGCAGCGCACCTTGTAGCCCTTGCGCGCGCAGTCGATGGCTACGGTCTTGGTGAACTGCCGCACCGCACCCTTGCTGGCGCCGTAGGCCGACAGGTCGGGCGTGCCGAGGAAGGCCGCCAGCGACGAGGTGTTCACGATCGAGCCGCCGCCCGACTGGCGGATCGCCGGCACCGCGTGCTTGCAGCCGAGAAAGACGCCCTGGACGTTGATCGACAGGATCTTCTGCCACTGCTCGACCGTCTCGGTCTCGAAGGTGGCGGGAAACGGCCCGGAGATGCCGGCGTTGTTGACCAGCCCGTCGAGCCTGCCCTCGCGCGCCAGGAGCGCGGCGATGACGCGCTGCCAGTCGGCTTCCTTCGCGGTGTCGTGCTCCTCGAAGCGGGCGCCGCCGCCCGAATTCGTCGCGCCGATCTGCTGCACGGTCTCGAGCCCGCCGGCCCTGTTGATGTCGCTGACGATCACCGTGGCGCCCTCGGCCGCCAGCAGCTTCGCCGTGGCGCGGCCGATGCCCGATCCCGCGCCGGTCACCAGCACGACCTTGTCCGCAACCCGGCTCATGACTTCCTTCCCTTAACTTTCTTGAGACGAGGCTAGAAGCGGCGCAGGCTCGTGACAAGCAGAGGAGAAACGCCAAATGGCCAGGACGCTGGAATTCTACTTCGACTACGGCAGCCCCTACAGCTACCTGGCCGACACCCAGGTCGAGGCGATCGCCCGGCGCACCGGCGCCACGCTGGTGCGCAAGCCGATGCTGCTGGGCGGCGTGTTCAAGGCGACCGGCAACCACTCACCGGCCGAGCTGCCGCAGAAGTCGACGTGGAGCGGCTTCGACATGCCGCTGTGGGCACGCCACTACGGCGTGCCGTTCCAGCGCAACCCGTTCTTTCCGGTGAACACGCTGGCCCTCATGCGCGGCGCCGCGGCCGCCGAGGTCGACGGCGCCTTCGACCGCTATCACCCGGCGATGTTCCGCGCCATGTGGGTCGACGGCCGCAACCTCAACGACTCGAAGGAAATTGCTGCCGTGCTCGCCGCCGCCGGCCTGGACGCGCAGAGGTTCGGGAAGCGCATCCAGGACCAGGACGTAAAGGACCGCCTGAAAGCCACGACCGACGACGCCGTCGCGCGCGGCGTGTTCGGCGCCCCGACGAGCTTCGTTGACGGCAAGATGTTCTTCGGCAACGATCGCCTGCCGTTCGTCGAGTTGGCACTCAAAGGAGCCCTGCCATGATCAAGACCCTCGCCCTCGCAGCCCTCGCCGCCGGCACGCTGTTCGCGGCCCCCGCCTTTGCGCAGAGCGTCGGCAGCTGCCCCACCGCGGGGGCCGCCGCCAACTCCCAGCCCGCCTGGGTGCTGTTCGATCTCGGCAGCTCCGCCTTGAAGCCCGAGGCCAAGCCCACCATCGCCCAGGCCGTGGCGACGGCCAAGGCGCGCCAGGCCGTGAAGATCTGCGTCGTCGGCCAGACCGACAAGCTCGGCGACAAGAACCTCAACGCCAAGCTCGCCCTGGCGCGCTCGCAGGCCGTGGCCAACGAGCTGGTTCGCGACGGCTTTCCGGCGAAGAACGTGATTATCGCCTCCAACCCCGAGGCCTTCGGCGATGCGAACTTCGGCGGGCAGAACGCGTCGGAGAAAGATCGCCGCGTGACGATCGTCTTCCGCTGAGGCGTCTTCACTGAGACGTCCTTGCTGAGGATCTCCCGCTAGGCTTCCATCTCGATCACGGCCTTGCCGACCACCTTGCGGTCGGTCAGGGCACGGAACGCCTCGGCCGCCCGCTCCATCGGGAACCGGTGCGAGATGTGCGGCCGCATGACGCCGAGCGCGGCGAGTTTCGGCAGCTCCTCGACATAGTCGCGGCCCTGCTCGGGGGCGATGCGCAACGGCGTCTCGCCGGCGCGCACACCCAACACCGACAGGCCCTTGATCAGCACGTGGTTCGACATGATCTTGCTCGGACCGCCCGAAGTGAAGCCCACGACCAGCAGCCGCGCGCCGTAAGCCGCCGCCCGCACCGACTTCTCCAGCACCTCGCCGCCCACCGGATCGTAGATCACGTCCGCGCCCCGGCCGTCGGTCAGTTGCTTCACCGCGGCGACAAAATCCGCGTCCCGGTAATTGATCAGGTGATCGGCGCCACTCTGCTTCACGATCGCGAGCCGGCTGTCGTCGCTGCCGGTGGCGATCACGGTGGCGCCGAGATGCTTGCCGAGTTGCACTGCCGCGAGGCCGACACCGCCCGAGGCACCGTGGACCAGCAGCACATCGCCGGCCTTGAGTGCCGCGCGATGGACCAGCGAATGGTAGGCAGTCTGCGCAGCCACGCGAAAGCCCGCGCCCTCGGCCCACGACCAACCTTCCGGCAGCGTCATCAGGTGGCGGTCGTGGTCGGGCACCCGCACGTATTCGGCGAAGGCACCGGGACGGATGCCGAAGATCACGCAGTCGCCCTTGCGCCAGTCGACGACGTCCTTGCCGACGCCGAGGATCCTGCCTGCGCCTTCCATGCCGGGAATGAACGGCAGCTCGGGCTTGTGCTGGTAATTGCCTTCGACCGTCAGCACATCGGGGAAATTCACCCCCGCGGCGCCGACCTGGACGACGACTTCCCTGGCGCGCGGCCGCGGAATGGGACGACTCTCGATCCGCAGCTTCGACGCGTCGCCGAGCTCGTTGCAGACCAAGGCACGCATCACGCTAATCGAGCTCGAAGGCGTTCTTGTAGTCGAGCTTCAGCGCCGGATCCTGGTCTTCCTTCTTGAGGAAGCAGTTGCCGATCACCAGCACCTCGATCTCGCTGCCCATGAAGCAGCGCCAGGCGTCTTCCGGCGTGCACACGATCGGCTCGCCGCGCACGTTGAACGAGGTGTTCACCAGCACCGAGCTGCCAGTCTTGCCCTTGAAAGCCTCGAGCAGATCGTGGAACGGCTTGTTGGTTTCCTCGTGCACGGTCTGGATGCGGCCCGAGTAGTCGATGTGCGTCACCGCCGGGATGTCCGAGCGCGGCACGTTCAGCTTCTCGATGCCGAACAGCTTGTCTTCCTCGGCAGTCATGCGGCGGCGGCGGCTCTCGACGACCGGCGCCACCATCAGCATGTAAGGGCTGTCGGTGTCGATATCGAAGTACTTAGCCACATCCTCGCGCAGCACCGCCGGCGCGAAGGGACGGAACGACTCGCGGTATTTGACCTTGAGATTGAGCGTCTTCTGCATCGAGGGCGAACGCGCATCGCCCAGGATGGAACGGGCGCCCAGCGACCGCGGACCGAATTCCATGCGGCCCTGCATCCAGCCGATCGCCTTTTCGTCGGCCAACGCCTGCGCGGTCTGGTCGATCATCTGCTCGCGCGTGAGGCGCGTGAACTTGGCGCCGACTGCCGTGAGCCGCTCGGCGATCTCATCGTCCTTGTACTCGGGTCCGAGGTAGGAACCCGCCATGCCGTCCATGTGGCCGTTGAGCTTGCGCGGCTGGCCCATGAAGCCGTGGTAGGCGGCATAGGCAGCACCGACCGCACCGCCGGCATCGCCGGCCGCCGGCTGCACCCAGATGTTGTCGAAGATGTTCTCGCGCAGCAGCTTGCCGTTCGCCACGCAGTTGAGCGCCACACCGCCCGCCAGGCAGATGTTCCTGGCGCCGGTTTCCTTGCGCACGGACCTGGCGAGACGCACCACGATCTCCTCGGTGACGGCCTGGACCGACGCCGCGAGATCCATGTGCTTCTGGCCGAGAAGTTCTTCGGGCTTGCGCGACGGACCACCGAACAGGTCGGCGAACTTGTCGTTGGTCATGCGCAGGCCGGTGCAATAGTCGAAGTAGCTCTGGTCGAGCCGGAACGTGCCGTCTTCCTTGAGGTCGACGATCTTGTCGAGGATCAGGTCCTTGAAGCGCGGCTCGCCGTAGGGCGCCAGGCCCATGACCTTGTATTCGCCGGAGTTGACCTTGAAGCCGGTATAGTAGGTGAACGCCGAATAAAGCAGGCCGAGCGAGTGCGGGAAGTGGATCTCCTTCAGCATCTCGAGCTTGTTGCCACGGCCGAAGCCGAGCGACGTCGTCGCCCATTCGCCGACGCCGTCCATGCAGAGGATCGCGGCCTCTTCGTAGGGCGAAGGGAAGAACGCCGACGCGGCATGGCTCTGGTGGTGCTCGCCGAACAGCAGGCGCTTCTGCCAGTCGAAGTCCGGCTGCCACTTCTTCATCTCGTCGCGCAGCAGCATCTTCTGGAACAGCTTCTCCTTCAGCCACAGCGGCATGGCCATGCGGAAGGAATTGAAGCCGCGCGGAGCGTAGGCGAGATAGGTCTCGAGCAGCCGCTCGAACTTCAGGAAGGGCTTGTCGTAGAAGGCGACGTAGTCGACGTCCGCCAGCTTGATGCCGGCGATGTCAAGGCAGTACTGCGTGGCCTTCTCGGGGAAAGCCGCATCGTGCTTCTTGCGCGTGAAGCGCTCCTCCTGTGCCGCGCCCACAAGACGGCCGTCCTCGATCAGCGCCGCGGCGCTGTCGTGATAGAAAGCCGAAATTCCGAGGACGCGCATGAAGAAGCCTTTCGCCCCTAGAACAGCGTGTAGATGAACGGCGCAATGGCCGAGCCCTTGGTCAGCACGATCAGACCGCCGAAGATAACCATCATGACGAAGATCGGCAGCAGCCAGAACTTCTTGCGTTCCTTCATGAACGCCCAGAGTTCGACGATGATGGAGCCCATGACTTTAAGTCCCTTTCGCGATCAGAACTGATTCTTCATCGATTGCGGCGGCGGTCCCGGCGGGGCGCGATCGATCCAGTAGCTCTTGGCATCCTTGTCCATGCGCAGGCGCAGGAAATCCTTGCCCCCCATCCGCATCACAAGGCCGATCGGCGTGATGGTCACGAAGAACAGCAACCCCATGATGAGCGGGTTCATGACCTTGTAGAGCAGCAGGCCGATTTTCAGCCAAAGCTTGTTGAGCGGCGCCAGGAGCCTGGGAAAAATGAGCGCGACAACCAGGAAGATCGCCGAGGCCGGCAGCGTATAGTGCCAGACTACGTGGCCGCGCCACCACGAAAGGCCCGCCATGATGGCGAAGAAGCCTGCGAAGACCAGGCCAAAGCCGCGGTCGCTGCCGGCCTTGACGTGCTCTTCGCGCGAAAAATCCTCATGAAGCTGGCTGGTCGCCATGTCGGTGCGATGCGGTCCTGAATTTGGGGCCCTTAAGTCCCCGATCACCCTCGCCAAGTCAATTGGCGAGGTGGGGACTTCACTCTCAGGCCGCGACCTGCATCACCGGGTGGGCGAGCAAAGCCCCCAGAGTCAGGCGCCAAGCGGCGGCGGCGCGCTCGAAGCTGTGGTTCTGCTGGCGGCGCAGGGCCACCCAGGCGTCGAGCGAGAGGGCGGCCCCAATAGCATCGGCCAAGGCTTCCCGGTCCGGGTCGCTCAAGGGTGCGAATTCATGCTCGAAGGCTCGAAAAGCCGTATCCCGCAGGCCATTCTGGATGACCAGGCCGCGTTCGATCAGGCCGGGGTGGCCGACGAACTGGCCGGCGGCGACCCGCACCGGCACGATCTGCTCATAAAGCTTCGCCAGGTTGCGG
Organism: Hyphomicrobiales bacterium; assembly: GCA_041691635.1. GTDB lineage: Bacteria > Pseudomonadota > Alphaproteobacteria > Reyranellales > Reyranellaceae > Reyranella. The sequence continues at coordinate 69,815 of JBEPUH010000020.1, read as the reverse complement.
CTGAAGGAATCGACCCGGGCAGCCAACGGCAGGGCATCGGACGTTTCCGGCGGGACGACCAAGTCCTTGCTGACACTGTCGACGACAGTTACGAAAAGTGACTCAACGTCGCCGAAATGCTGAAAGACCGACCGGACCGACACGTCCGCCCGTTTGGCCACGCCCACCACGGTGGGGGCCACGCTGGTCTCCGCGATCATGGCCTTGGCGGCCTCGATGACCTTACGGCGCGTTTCCGCCGCTCGCCGGTTGCGTCCGTCGCTCGAAACCATCTGATCCACCTCTGCCACGGCGTTGCCGCGCGGCATGACCGCAACTTCACTCATTTTCCGCTTCCCGACCGGAGTGCTGGCGAACGGTAGTAAAGACTTTGCCCGTCGCCTATGGAGAGCGTGAGATAGAACCCGAGTGAGGCAGGAACAAGGTAAAGACCGTCGCAGGACCATGAATACGAGCCATGCAAATACCCCCCGCGCCGTCCTCTGGGACTTCGGCGGCGTGATCCTCTCGAGCCCCTTCGAGGCCTTTCGACTCTACGAGCGGGAGGCCGGCCTGCCCGAAGATTTCATTCGCAGGCTCAATGCGCGCAATCCTGACACCAATGCCTGGGCAAAAATGGAACGAAGCGAAGTATCGCTTGAGCAGTTCGTTGCCCTGTTCGAAATCGAGGCGCGCGAGCATGGCCGGGAAATCGACGGCTGGCGCGTGCTGCGCTCGATAAGCGGCGACATTCGGCCGCAGATGGTGGAAGCGCTGCGTCGCTGCAAGGCGGCGTTCAAGGTCGCCTGCATCACCAACAACATGAAGTCGGGCGAGGGCCCGAGCATGGCGCGCAGTCCCGACAAGGCGAAGGTCGTCGCCGAGGTGATGACGCTGTTCGAACATGTCGTCGAATCGAGCCGGCTGGGCTGGCGCAAGCCCGACCCGCGCATCTACCGCCACGCCTGCGACCTCCTGGGTGTCGAGCCCGAGCACTGCATCTATCTCGACGATCTCGGCGTCAACCTGAAGCCGGCGCGCGCCATGGGCATGCGCACGATCAAGGTCGGCGATCCCGACGTCGCGCTTGCCGAACTCGAGGCCATGGTGGGCATTCCCCTGAAAGGCTGAAGCGATGAGCTGGCAGAACGAAATCAACGAGCTGCGCCGGCGCGAGGAGATGGCGCGCGCCATGGGCGGGCCCGACAAGGTCAAGCGCCAGCACGACGGCGGCAAGCTCACGGTGCGCGAGCGCATCGAGCGGCTGCTCGACAAGGACTCCTTTCACGAGATCGGCGCCATCGCCGGCAAGGCCGAGTACGACGCCGACGGCAAGCTCACGGACTTCATGGCCTCCAACTTCGTGATGGGCCGCGGAAGGCTCGACGGCCGCACCGTCGCCGTGGGCGGCGACGACTTCACGGTGCGCGGCGGCGCCGCCGACGCCTCGATCTGGGAGAAGCAGGAAGTCTCCGAGCAGATGGCGGGCGAACTCGGCATCCCCATGGTGCGCCTGATCGACGGCACCGGCGGCGGCGGCTCGGTGAAAACCTATGAGATGACGGGCTACACCTACGTGCCGCGCAATCCGGCATGGGGCCACGTCGTCGAGAATCTGTCGCGCATTCCGGTGGTATCGCTCGGCCTCGGCTCAGTCGCGGGCCTGGGTGCCGCGCGCCTCGTCACATCGCATTACTCGCTGATGGTGACCGGCATCTCGCAGATGTTTGTCGCCGGCCCGCCGGTCGTGGCGCGGCTCGGCGAAAAGGTCACCAAGGAAGAGCTCGGCGGCACCGAGATCCACGCCCGCAACGGCGCCGTCGACGACGAGGTCGCGAGCGAGGAAGAAGCCTTCGCCCGCGCCCGCCGCTTCCTGTCCTACCTGCCGTCCTCGGTCGACACGCTGGCCGAACGCCAGCCCGCCAACGACGATCCCGACCGGCGCGAGGCCTCGCTGATCGACGCCATCCCGCGCGACCGCCGCAAGGTCTATCGCGTGCGCCCGATCGTCGAGGCCTGCGTCGACCGCGGCAGCTTCTTCGAGATCGGCAAGATGTGGGGCCGCTCGGTCGTCACCGGCCTCGCCCGCGTCGACGGCTGGCCGGTCGCCGTGCTGGCCAGCGACCCCTATTTCTACGGCGGCGGCTGGACCGCCGACGCCAGCCACAAGATTACGCGCTTCGTCGACTTCGCCGAGACCTTCCACCTGCCGGTCGTGCACTTCGTCGACATCCCGGGCTTCATCATCGGCGTCACGGCTGAGAAGGCCGCCACCATCCGCCACGGCGCGCGCGCACTGACCGCCGTCTACCAGAGCAAGGCGCCGTGGTGCTCGATCATCTTGCGCAAGACGTTCGGCGTGGCGGGTGCTGCCCACCAGAACTGGCAGAAGTACAATTTCCGATACGCCTGGCCCTCGGGCGACTGGGGCTCGCTGCCGCTCGAGGGCGGCATCGAGGCCGCCTACAAGGCCGAGATCGCCGCCGCCGCCGATCCCGCCGCGCACCTGGCGGCCATCGAGGTGCGCCTCAACAAGGTGCGCTCGCCCTTCCGCACCGCCGAGCGCTTCGGCATCGAGGAGATCATCGACCCGCGCGACACGCGCAAGTTGCTCTGCGAGTTCGCCAGCCTGGCAGCACCAATGCGCAAGCCCGGCCCACGCTCCTTCGGTTATCGCCCTTGAAGAAGGCGGCCAACCAGCGGATCGCGCGGCCGATCACCGCGAAGTACCTGCAGAACGCCGCCACGTTCTATCTCGAGCGCTATCCCAGCACGGCCGAAGGCCTCCGTCGGGTCCTCAATAGAAGAGTGCGCAAGGCCGAGATGTTCCAGGCACCGATCATGGACAACGTCCAGCAGGCGATCTCGGTCATCGTCCAGAAGTTCGTCGACGCCGGGATGATCGACGACAAGGCCTTCGCCCAGACCAAGGCGCGCGCGCTGCACCGGCGCGGCAGCTCGACCAAGCTCATGCGCCAGCGGCTGCAGCATGCCGGCGTCGATGCCGAGACGCTGGCCCAGGCGATGGCCGGCCTCGACGAGGAGCTGAACGTCGATCCGCGCCAGCGCGAATGGACGGCGGCGGTGGCGCTGGCGCGGCGGCGTAAGCTCGGGCCGTTCAGACCCGAGAAGGACCGCAAGGACCGTCGCGCCAAGGACCTCGCCGCTATGGTGCGCGGCGGCTTCGACTATCAACTTGCCAGAAAAGTGATCGACGCCGCCGATACCGACGCACTGGACGAGGGCTGACGGCCTCGCCATGGTCCGCGCATGACCGTCACGATCTGGCACAACCCGCGCTGCAGCAAGTCGCAACAGACCCTCGAGCTGCTGCAATCGAAGGGAATAGAGCCGGCCGTTCGCGAGTATCTCAAGCAACCGCCCAGCAAGGCCGAGGTCGAGACCTTGATCGCACAGCTGGGCGGCGATCCGACGGAGCTCATTCGCGATGGCGAGCCCGAGTTCAAGAAGCTCAACGTGAAGAAGGCCGATCTCGGCAGGGCCGACGTCGCCAAGGCGATCGCCGCGCATCCGATCCTGCTGCAGCGGCCGGTCGTCGTTTCCGGCAAGAAGGCCGCGATCGGTCGCCCGCCCGAAGCGGTGCTGGCGCTGCTGAAGTAAGCCATGATCGGACGGATCCGCCTCGGGTCAGCCTACGTCCTTCTGCTCTATGTCACCATGCATCTGCTCAACCACGCGCTCGGCCTGGTGTCGTTGCGCGTGCTCGAGCAGAGCCGCGTGTGGTTCCTCTACATCTGGCAGAACCCAGTCGGGCAGACGGCGCTCTACAGCGCGCTGCTGATCCACTTCTCGCTGGCCATGTGGTCGGTGTTCCGGCGGCGGGCGCTGCGCCTGTCGTTCTGGGAGTGGACGCAGCTCGGCCTCGGCGCGTCGATCGTGCCGCTGGCGGCGACCCACGTCGTCGGCACGCGGATCGCGGCCGATTACTTCGCCGTCGATGTCAACTATCCCTGGGTGCTCGCCTCGCTGACGTCGGGCACGTGGATGGGCGTGCTCCGCCAGTTCGGCCTGGTCCTCGTCGTCTGGATCCATGCCTGCATCGGCCTGCACTTCGCGTGGCGCCTGAAGCCGTGGTACCGCGACTGGCTGCCGACGCTCTATGCCGTGGCGCTGCTGGTGCCCGCAGCGAGCATCGGCGGCGCCGCCATCGCGTTGCGCGACTTCGCCCGGCTCGCCGAGCAGCCGGGCTTCCTCGCCGGCGTCTTCGAGCAGCTTCACGCGCCCACCGCCACCGGTGTGTCCGACATCTACATGATCGCCGATTCGCTGGCCGTGGCGGCGCTCCTGCTGCTGGCAGCGAGCTTCGCCGCGCGGCCGATCCGCGACCTGTGGGAGCGGCGGGCCGGCGTCGTTCATATCGACTACAGCGACCACAAGACGGTGTCGCTGCCGACCGGGCTCACCGTCCTGGAGATGAGCCGCATCGGCGGCGTGCCGCATGCCTCGGTGTGCGGCGGACGCGGCCGCTGCTCGACCTGCCGCGTGCGCGTGGGCGGCGCCGACCGCGCGCTGCTGCCGCCGGCGTCGGACGAGGAGCAGAAGGTGCTCGACCGCGTCGGCGCGCCCGAGAACGTGCGGCTGGCCTGCCAGCTCCGCCCGCCGCCCGGCCGCTATCGCGTGACGCCACTTCTGCCGGCGCAGGCCGGGCCGGTCGAGGCCTACCGCCGCCAGCCGCAGGCCCACGGCAGCGACCGCTACGTCGCCATCCTGTTCTGCGACATCCGCGGCTTCACCTCGATCTCGGAGGGCAAGCTGCCCTACGACGTGGTGTTCCTGCTCAACCGGTACTTCCGCGCGACCGGCCAGGCGATCGAGGCGGCGGGCGGCCGGCTGGACAAGTTCATCGGCGACGGCGTGATGGCGATCTTCGGCCTCGACGTCGATGCCGAGCGCGCCTGCCGCCAGGCGCTTGAGGCCGCGCGGCGCATGGCGCTGGCGCTCGACGACCTCAACGAGGCGCTGTCGAGCGACCTCGATGCGCCGCTGCGCATCGGCATCGGCCTGCACTCGGGCAACACGATCGTGGGCGAGATGGGCTACGAGCGCGCCACCCAGCTCACCGCCATCGGCGACACCGTGAACTCGGCGAGTCGGCTCGAGAGCATGACCAAGGAGCTGGGTGTCCAGCTGGTCGTTTCACAGGAACTGCTTGATCGCGCCGGCATGGTGCTGACCGATGCGCCACGCCACGAGGTCGAAATCCGCGGCCGCCAGGGCAAGATGGCGGTGCGCGCCGTCGCGCGGGCCGACAGCCTCACGGCTTTGTCATCTTAATTTCGTTGCGTCGACCGGTATGTCGGAAACAATTGCTGCAAACAGGAGAATGGCCATGCGCTCCATCGTGCTCACTACCGTCGCCGTGCTTGCGTTAGGCGTTTCTGCCCCGGTCCTGGCCGCGGGCGGCGGCGGAGGCGGCGCCAGCGTCGACACGCCGTCGGCCAAGCCCGTCGATGCCAACTACACCGGCGCCAAGGCGATGATCGAGGCCAAGAACTACGCCGGCGCGATGCCGCTGTTGCAGCAGGTCGTCGCCAAGGATCCCAAGAACGCCGACGCCTACAACCTGATGGGCTATGCCACGCGCAAGTCGGGCGATCCCAACGGCTCGCTGCAGTACTACAATACCGCGCTCGGCCTCGATCCCAAGCACATCGGCGCGCACGAATATATCGGCGAGGCTTATCTGCAGCTCGATCGCCTGCCCGAAGCCGAGCAGCATCTCGCCCGGCTCGACTCGCTCTGTACCTTTGGCTGCACCGAGTATCGTGAGCTCAAGGCCGCGGTCGCCGCCTACAAGACCGGCAAGAAACCGACCAACTAGCGGAGCTGGTTCGTCGGCTAGTGCGCCATGAGGACGGGCACGGTCATGCTGCCGAGCAGCGTCCGACTGGTCCCTCCCAGCACCATTTCGCGCAGGCGCGAGTGGCCGTACACGCCCATCACGATCAAGTCGATGTCGTGATCGGCCGCGCGCGACAGGATCGCCGTCGCGATCGCTGACGTGGGTGCGGCGTCGCGCACGATGGCGGCCTTGATGCCGTGGCGGCCGAGCCAGGCGGTGATCTCCTTGCCCGAGTGGCGCGCGCGCTCGGCATCGGTCGCTTTCTCGCCATCGACGATCAGCATCTCGACCTTGGCGGCCTTGGCCAGCAGCGGCAGTGCGCCGGTCACCGCTCGCGCGGCCTCGCGGCTGTTGTTCCAGCAGATCATCACGCGCTGGCCGGGCGGTCGCTGCGCGCCGATGTAGGGCAGCACCAGCACCGGCCGGCCGCTGCGCAACGCCACTTGCTCGGCGAGGTCCGACGGCGTGGCCGAGCCCGCATCCTCCGGATCGGCCTGACCCACGATCACGAGGTCGGCGCCAAGGGCCGCCTCGGACACCGCCTCGTCGACATAGCCGCCGACCGGGCGCCATTCGCTGAAGATCTTGTCACCCTGCATTGCCTGCCTGAAGGCGGCGGCGGCCGTGGCCTCGCCCGCCTTCACCTCTCGATCATAGGCTTCGTAAAGACTGTCCATCGCCATGCCCGCATCGGTGAGCATCGGCGTCTCGAAGCGCGGACGGACGTGCAGGCCGATGACGTGGGCGGCGAACCGGCCGGCAAAATCGGCCGCGACCTCGGTCCGCGCCCGCAGCGTGCGGCTGGCATCGCAATGCAGCAGAATGGTCGTGTAGCCCATGGTCCGCCCTCCTGAAGTCAGTGTGACGTATAACGTAAAAAGGCCTCCGGAGGATGCGGATTCCGGCTATTCTCTGCCCCATGAACGCCCGTTTACGCCGGCCTGGGAGGGCTTCGCGATGAGCATCACCGACACCTCCGTCCCCCTTGTTTTCGGCGACTACGCACTCGAAGACCGCTATCGCCTGAACAAGGGCCGTGTGTACCTCACCGGCATCCAGGCGCTGGTGCGCCTGCCGATGATGCAGAAGCAGCGCGACGCCGCGGCCGGCCTCAACACCGGCGGCTTCATCTCGGGTTATCGCGGCTCGCCGCTTGGCATGTACGACAACGCGCTGTGGAGCGCGAAGCGGTATCTGAAGGACAACAACGTCCACTTCCAGCCCGGTCTCAACGAGGATCTCGCCGCCACCGCGGTGTGGGGAAGCCAGCAGACCAACCTGTTTCCCGGCGCCAAGGTCGATGGCGTCTTCTCGATCTGGTACGGCAAGGGCCCAGGCGTCGATCGCTCGATGGACGTGCTGAAGCATGCCAACGCCGCCGGCACCTCGCAGTACGGCGGCGTGATCGCGCTCGCCGGCGACGACCACGGCTGCCAGTCCTCGACCCTGCCACACCAGAGCGAGCAGGTGTTTGCCGCGGCGATGATCCCGGTCGTCAATCCCGCGACCGTCCAGGAATATCTCGACTTCGGCATGCTGGGCTTCGCGCTGTCGCGCTACTCGGGCTGCTGGATCGGCTTCAAGGCGATCTCCGAGACCGTCGAGAGCGGCGCGTCGGTGTGGGTCGATCCCGAGCGCATCAAGATCATCATGCCGACCGACTTCCAACTCCCGCCCGGCGGGCTCGGCATCCGCAACCCCGATCCGCCGCTTGAGGCCGAGAAGCGCCTGCACGGTCCGAAGATGGCGGCCGTCCAGGCCTTCGTGCGCGCCAACGGCTTCGACAAGACGGTGATCGATCCGCCCCAGTCAGGCCATCGCGCGCGCATCGGCATCATGACCACCGGCAAGGCCTATCTCGACACCCGCCAGGCGCTGGAAGATCTCGGCATCACCGACGAGCGTGCGCGCGCGCTCGGCATCCGCCTCTACAAGGTCGGCATGACCTGGCCGCTGGAGGTCGAGGGCGCGCGGCGCTTCGCCGAGGGCCTGCAGGAAGTGATCGTGGTCGAGGAGAAGCGGTCCAACCTCGAGGACCAGCTCGTCCGCATCCTCTACAACGCGCCGGCGGATCGTCGCCCGCTGGTGATCGGCAAGACCGACGAGACCGGCCGCGTCATCCTGCCGAGCGAAGGCGAGCTGTCGCCGACCGGCGTCGCCATGGTAATCGCTGCCCGCCTGATGAAGCACATGGGCGACTCGCCCGAGCTCAAGCAGCGCATCGCCCGCCTTGAAGCCAAGGAGAAACTGCTGAACGCGCCGCCGTCCAAGGTCCAGCGCACGCCGTTCTTCTGTTCGGGCTGCCCGCACAACACTTCCACGCGCGTACCGGAGGGTAGCCGCGCGATGGCCGGCATCGGCTGCCACGGCATGGCGACCTGGATGCCCGAGCGGAACACCTCGTTGATCAGCCACATGGGCGGGGAGGGCGTGGCCTGGGTGGGGCAAGCGCCGTTCGCCGGCGACAATCACATCTTCCAGAACCTGGGCGACGGCACCTACTATCACTCTGGCCTGATGGCGATCCGCCAGTCGGCCGCCGCCGGCGTCAACATCACCTACAAGATCCTCTACAACGACGCCGTCGCCATGACCGGCGGCCAGCCGCACGACGGTCCGCTCAACGTGCCGGATATCACCAGGCAGGTCGAGGCGGAGGGCGCCAAGAAGGTGATCGTCGTCACCGACGAGCCCGACAAATATCCGATGAACGCCGGCTTCGCCCACGGCGTCACCATCCGCCACCGCGACGAGCTCGACGCCGTGCAGCGCGAGTTGCGCGAGATCCCCGGCCTCACCGTGCTGGTCTACGACCAGACCTGCGCCGCCGAGAAGCGCCGCCGCCGCAAGCGCGGCACCTTCCCCGATCCCGCCAAGCGCGTGGTCATCAACGACGCGGTCTGCGAGGGCTGCGGCGATTGCTCGGACAAGAGCAACTGCGTGTCGGTGAAGCCGCTGGAGACCGAGCTCGGCCGCAAGCGCACCATCGACCAGAGCAATTGCAACAAGGACTTCTCCTGCCTGAACGGCTTCTGCCCGTCCTTCGTGTCGGTCCACGGCGGCACGCCCGCCAAGGCCCGTCGCCCGCAGCTCAAGGTCGTGGAGAAGGATCCGTTCGCCGACCTGCCGCTGCCGACCTTGCGGCCACTCAGTGAGGCCTACGGTATTCTTGTCACCGGCATCGGCGGCACCGGCGTGATCACCGTCGGCGCGCTGATCGGCATGGCCGCCCACCTCGAAGGCAAGGGCTGCACGGTGCTCGACTTCACGGGCCTTGCGCAAAAGAACGGCGCGGTGATGAGCCACATCCGCCTCGCGCCCAAGCCCGAGGACCTGCACGCCGTGCGCATCGCCGCCGGCGGCGCCAACCTGGTGCTGGGCTGCGACATGGTCGTGGCGGCCTCGCCCTCCGCTTTGTCGCGCATCGAGCCCGGCATCACCAAGGCGGTGATCAACGGCTACATGCAGCCGGTCGCGGCTTTCGTGACCAACGGCGACATGGACCTGGGCGCGGAGTCGATGATGAAGTCGATCCGCGACGCCGCCACCGATGAAGCCACCACCTTCATCGACGGTACGGGCTTGGCCACCGCGATCCTGGGCGACTCGATCGCCACCAACCTCTTCATGCTGGGCTACGCCTGGCAGAAGGGCCTGTTGCCGCTGTCGTTCGAGGCGATCGAGCGCGCCATCGAGCTGAACGGCGTCGCCGTCGAGACCTCCAAGCACACCTTCGCCTGGGGGCGGCTGGCCGCGCACAATCTCGCTTCCGTGCAGGCCGCCGCCAGGCCGACCTTGCGGGTCGAGAAGCCGGTCGCGCGGACGCTGACCGACATCGCGGCCAAGCGAGTCGAGCTGCTGACAGCCTACCAGGACAAGGCCTATGCCGCGCGCTACTCGGCCTTCGTCGACAAGGTCGCCAGGGTCGAAAAGGAAAAGGCGCCGGGCCGCGCGGGCCTCGCCGAGGCCGTCGCCAAGTCGATGTACAAGTTGATGTCCTACAAGGACGAGTACGAGGTCGCCCGCCTCTACACCGACGGTGAGTTCCTGAAGAAGCTCGCCGCGCAGTTCGAGGGCGACTACAAGCTCTCGTTCCACCTCGCGCCGCCGCTATTCTCCGACCGCGATCCGGAGACTGGCCAACTGAAGAAGCGCGAGTACGGCGCCTGGGTGATGCCGATGTTCCGCTTCCTCGCCTCGCTCAAGAAGCTGCGCGGCACGAAGCTCGACCTCTTCGGCTACACCGAGGAGCGCAGGATGGAGCGCCGCCTGATCGGCGAGTACGAGGCCACGGTCGAGGGCGTGCTGGCCACGCTCGACCAGACCAACCACGCCATGGCGGTGCAGATCGCCGCCGTACCCGAGACCATGCGCGGCTTCGGCCACATCAAGGAAAAGAACGTGAAGGCGGCCAAGGAGCGCGAAGCCTCGCTGCTCGCCTCCTACCGCTCGCCCGCGACCGCCAAGGCGGCCGCGGAGTAGATCCACCGAAACGAAGTGCGGGACGCCGCCGCTTCCGAATTGGGGTTGGGGAGGAAGCGACAGCGTCCCGGGTACGCGCGCCAGCGTGAAGGGAGGTCCGCGATGACGCTCCTCACCATGGTCCCGCTCGACTGTTAAAGGATAGTCCCAACCACCCGCATAGGTGGTATTCCGCAGTCCTGATGCGCTTAGGCGCGACCGGTCTGGTGCGAATAGGAGGCGAGGTCGAAACGGCCGTCCGGGCCGTTCTTGCCGCCCAGCCGATCGAGCGCGCGCTGCCACTTGGCGTCGAAGTCCGGATCGAACACCAGGGCCTGGTCGGCGTCGACCACCAGCCAGGCATTGTCCTGCATCTCGCGGTCGAGCTGGCCGGGCGACCAGCCGGAATGTCCCAGCGCCAGCCACGCCTGCTTGGGCCCGCTGCCGCCCGCCATGTCCTTCAGTATCTCGAGCGAGGCGGTGAGTGCCAGGCCGCCCTCGATCAGCAAGGTCTCGTCGCGCTTGTAGTCGGCAGAGTGCAGCACGAGGCCGCGCGAGGTCTCGACCGGGCCGCCGAACAGCACCGACTTCTCGGCCGCCACCGTCGGCACCTCGATGCCGAGCTGCTTGTAGACCTGGCCCAGCGGCAGGTCGTCGACCTTGTTGTTGACGATGATGCCGAGTGCGCCTTCGTCGTCGTGCTTGCAGATGAATACGACGCTCTTCTGGAAGCGCTCGTCCGGCATGGACGGCGCTGCAACCAGGAAGCGGCCGACTAAAGTAGCGGCGGAAGAGCTGTGCCCGGGCATCTGATTCATGATCACCTAAATCCATGGGGATTGTCCGGTCAAAGATCAAGGCCACAGCCCTCCGACCTCGGCCCCAATGGACAAAAAGCGGGCTGCGTCCTAGGGTCCGCCGTTCCAACAGCCAGAGGTGGAAGAATGGTAAAAGTCGGCGACAAGGTGCCTAGCGCCACGCTGCGAACGATGGGGCCGGAAGGCCCCAAGGCGGTCACCACCGACGAACTTTTTGCCCCGGGCAAGAAGGTCGTCGTGTTCGCGCTGCCGGGGGCATTCACCCCCACTTGTTCAGCAAAACACGTGCCCGGTTTCGTGGCCGAAGCTGACAAGTTCAAGGCGAAGGGTGTCGACACCATCGCCTGCATCTCCGTCAACGACGCCTTCGTCATGGGCGCCTGGGGCAAGGATCAGAAGTCGGGCGACAAGGTGATGATGCTGGGCGACGGCGCCGCTGAATTCACCAACGCCATGGGCCTGTCGATGGACCTGACCAAGAACGGCATGGGCGTACGCAGCCAGCGCTACGCCATGATCGTCAAGGACGGCAAGATCGACCAGCTCTTCGTCGAGAAGCCCGGCGCCTTCGAGGTGTCCGCGGCCGAGAACGTACTGAAGCACCTCTAGCGCCTGCGCAGGCTTCTGGCCAAGATCGACGGCGGGACACTGAAGTCCCGCCGTCTTCGTCTGGGGTCCTATGGAACCGGCAACGCCACAGCTCTTCACCGGACATTTCGCCGTCAATGGGGCGACGCGCCTCTACGGCACGATCGGCGATCCGATCCGCCAGCTCCGTGCCACCGCGGTGATGGGCGAGGTCTTCGCCGCCGTCGGCGCCAACGCCGTATGGCTGCCCTTCGAGGGCAGCGCGGACCTGCTGCCGCTGATGCTCGACGCGCTGGCCAAGATGCGCAACCTCGGCGGCTTCACCGTCACCATCCCGCACAAGACCGGCATCCTGCCGCTGCTCGGCCGCACGACCACGCGCGCCCAGGCCTCGGGCAGCGTCAACCTGGTGAGGCGCGACAAGGACGGTACCCTGTCCGGCGACATCGTCGACGGCACGGGCTTCGTGGCTGGCCTCGAGGCGCACGGCCACAAGGTGCGCGGCGCCAGCGTCTGGCTGGTGGGGTTGGGCGGCGCGGGCGGCGCCATCGCCGCAGCGCTCTGCGAGGCCGGCGTCGGCCGCCTGCTGGTCACCGAGCTCAACGACGCGCGCGCCGAAGCAGCCCTCGCGCGGCTGTCCAAGCATTATCCCGGCGTGCCGACCGCCGCCGTCGATGCCCCGCCCAAGGGCGTGCACTTCGCCGTCAACGCCACACCGCTCGGCCTCAAGCCCGGCGATCCCATCCCCTTCGATCCGATGCTGCTCGATCCCGGCGTCGTGATCGCCGAGGTGATCATGAGCCCGGTCGAGACGGCGCTGCTGCAGCGCGCCCGCACGCACGGCCGGCGCGTCCACCACGGCCGCCACATGCTCGACCACCAGGTGCCGCTCTACCTCGACTGGTTCGGCATCGACTCGGCGGGCGTCGACGTCGTGGCGCTCGCCCGCGCGATCGTCTGAGCGCGAGGAACGACAATGCCCACCGCCCTCGTCACCGGCGCCACCGACGGCGTGGGCCGTCTTGTCGCTCGCGAACTCGCGGCAAAGGGCTTTCGCCTGCTGGTCCACGGCCGCAGCCGCGAGCGCGGCGAGAGCCTGGTGCGTGAAATCGAAAAGGCCGGCGGCAAGGCCACGTTTCTCCCGGCCGATCTCGCCTCGCTGGCCGAGGTGCGCAGGCTCGCCGACGCTGTGCGTGCAGAGACCGATCGGCTGGAGCTGCTGATCAACAATGCCGGCATCGGCTCGGCCGGTGCCATGCCCGGCCGCCAGGTAAGCGTCGACGGCCACGAGCTGCGCTTTGCCGTGAACTATCTCGCGGGTTTCCTCCTGACCCGCCTGCTGCTGCCGCTTTTGAAGGCCGGCGCCCCCTCACGCATCGTCAACGTGGCCTCGGCGGGACAGCGCGCGATCGACTTCGACGACGTGATGATGACCCGGCATTACAGCGGCACCGATGCCTATCGCCAGAGCAAGCTGGCGCAGGTCCTGTTCACCGTCGATCTCGCCCACGAACTCAAGGGCACGGGCGTGATCGCCAATACGCTGCATCCCTCGACCTATATGAACACGACCATGGTGCGCCAATCCGGCACCACGCCGATCAGCACGGTCGAGCAGGGCGCCGAAGCCATCGTGCAGCTTGCCGTCTCGCCGGCGCTCGACGGACGCAGCGGCCTCTATTTCAATGTGCTGCGCGAAACGAAAGCCGACCCGCAGGCCTATGACGCCGCGGTCCGCGCCAGGCTGAAAGCGCTCAGCCTCGAGCTCACCGGCCTCTAGGGTCCGCTTAGGTGGTTGAGGGCGAGCTTTGTCGTCGTGGTGATCGAGACCATGAGCGGCACCGGGGGGATGCAGTCTCCGGAGTCCCCCGGCCAGGGGACGGCTCCAATACCGATGGCACATGGCTTTTCGGGGATTCGTCTCCACTTTCCGCCCTACCCCCGATATCATTGATATCATTGATATCAGGCGTTGGGATCCGGACTCGAGCTTGTCGTATCTGGTGGCGAGGCGACGCCGGTCTTTGAGACGACACCACAGGCGCTCGATGCGTGCCAAGCCAAGCTTCCAGCCGTTTGGAAGCTTGATCCACATCAGCCGATCCAGGGGAATCCATATTGAGTATGGACCCCAAGGCGCTACAGCGTAACGCCGCCGTTCACGTGGATGGTCTGGCCAGTGACGTAGCTGGCCGCCGGCGAGGCCAGGAAGGCGATCACGTTGGCCACCTCGGCCGGCTTGCCGTAGCGGCCCATCGGGATCGATTCGGCGACCTTGGCCATGCGCTCGCGCGGCACGGCGGCGTGGCCGTCGGCGTCCTTCTCGATGAAGCCCGGCGCCACGCAGTTCACTGTGACGCCCGAGCTCGCGAGGTCAGCCGCCAACGCGCGCGACAGCGCCTCCATGCCCGCCTTGGCCGCGGCCGAGGCGGGAAAGCTCATCAGGCCGCGCGCGAAGGCATGGGCCACGAACGACGACACGCCGATCATCCGCCCGCCGGCGCCGGCCTTGATCAGCCACGGCTTGGCCGCCGTCGCGAGTTCGAAGAAGGCGGAGGTCATCGATGCCAGGCTGGCGTCCCAGGCGGCACGATCGATCTCGCCGATCGGCCGGCGGTCGGCGAAACCCGCGTTGCTCACCACCACGTCGAGCCGGCCGAAGCGGCGAGCCGCCTCGTCGACCAGGCGCGTGGCCGTGCCGACGTGTGCCAGGTCGCCCTCGAGGATCAGCGTCTCGCCGCCCGCGGCGGCGACGGCGGCGGCGACTTTCTCCGCGCCCACTCGATTCCTGCGGGCATGCAGGACGACGGCGGTTTGCGGAGCGGCCACGGCCCGGGCGGTGGCGGCGCCGATGCCGGACGAGGCACCGGTGATGAGGATGACGCGCATGCCCGCACCCTAGCCGGCAAACGCCCCACCACGAAGTGCTATGGTCGCGCCATTCGGGAGGAGCGCTCGATGATCGGACGATTTCTGCCTGCCTTGCTCGCCGCTTTCCCTGCCACGCTGCTGACCGCGCCGCCGGTGGCGGCCAGCAGGAACTCCACCATTTCATCGTTGGAAGCACGATCTATAAGGCGCAGGCGTAGGCCAATGCCTTCGCGCGCCCGGCGTCGCCCTGAAGCGCTACCTTGGCAACTGACGACGCAACACGAGGATTGCGCAGCTTTCGAGGAGCGTCATCCGTTATGGCCATGCCATCGAAGCGGAGCCTTATGAAACCATATGTAAGCTTCGTGACGTTCGGCCGGAACGACGACTACACGCCCGACTACGCCTGGCGGTTCGGCAAGGTCGTGGCCTGCCTTGCCGCGCAGCTCGAGCACGCGCACCTCGATTCCGAGATCGTCATCACCGAATGGAATCCCCCGCCCGACCGGCCCCTGCTGCTCGACACGCTCGACCTGCCCGGCCGCGGAGAGTTCGTGACGGTCAAAGGCTACGTCGTCGACTCGCGATTCCACGCCCGATTCGAGGGCGCGCACGAACGCGGCATGCATGCCGGTGAGTGCTGGAACGTCGGCATCAGGCGGGCGCGCGGGCGCTTCATAACGCCCAAGGCCAGCGACACGTTCTTCTCGCCACAGGCGATCGACAGGATCGCGCGGCGCGACCTGCGGGCCGACACGATATATCGCATCGACCGCCACGACGTCGCGATGCCCGCCGCACTGTGGAGCGCCGACAACGACGCGCTGATTTCAGGGCTCGAGTCGTTGCCGGCCGAGCCCAACGCCTATCTGCAGCAGGTCGACTGGTGGCGGCTGCGCGACCTGCACACCAATGCCTGCGGCGACTTCCTGCTGATGGGCGCGGACGCCTGGCATCGGCTGCGCGGCCATCCCCTCGACAGGTCGATCCTGATGCTGGACGGCGATTCGCTCGTGCTCCACGCCGCCGCGGCCCATGGCCTCCAGGAATGCCGCTGGGCCACTCCCGCCAAGATCTACAAGCCGGCGCACGCCAATCTCAACAATGCGCGCATCACGGCGGTCTGGCAGCCCTGGCAAACGGCGCTCGAAGCTGTCCTGAAGCGCATCGGCGGTCCCGCGCTCGCCCATCGCGCCCGCATGGCTTTCGACTATCCGCGCCGCAAGGTCCGCGGCGTCGACTCCGTGCTCGGCCCGTCGATCGAGCGCAACTTCGTGGCCCCGGCCAGCCGCTGGGCGCGCGGCGCCGCGCCGGTGCCGACGCAGCCTGGGAACTGGGGCCTCGCCGACGAGGCTCTGGAAGAACGCGTCGTTCGCCGCGCGGCGTGGGACACGCCCTGACGGAGATTCACTTGTCGTATGATCGACCGGCGACTGCCGTGAGTGGCCTTACCAGGTGGCTTCCGCTGCAGACGAGCGCAGAGCGCCCGAATTGGGCAATGCGATAAAATGCAGATTTATCAAAGAAGAATGGCGCGCCCGGAGGAATTCGAATCCCCAGCCTTCTGATTCGTAGTCAGATGCTCTATCCAGTTGAGCTACGGGCGCACGGCCGGGGACCTCGAAAAACAAGGGCCCGGCGAAGAGGCGCGCACCCTAATGAAACTGCCCGGGCCTTGCAAGCCGCGCCCGCGTCGCTTTTTTGGCGCACCGCCGCGCCCCGGAGGATGCACACACCGCCGTCCAAGTGTCTCAGTTTCCTTGCAAATCGGCACTTTCGGTTTGGCGCTCTTTCAAGTAGCATGGCGGCAATTCGATTTGGGGATCGGCGTCCCGAATGAGGCTTTCCCGTCTGCAGCGGGCCGGCCGTATCGGCGGCGCCCAATGATGATGCCAGGGCAGTTTCGAGGCCAATGATGGCGCTAAGAGTCCAACGATCGGCCGCCTTCCTCTTGGCGGCAATCGTTCTTTGCGGATGCGAACCCGGGAGCCCTTTTGGGCCCTCGTCGGTTAGCACCGGCAGTCCGGGCGTCAGCCAGACCGGCACCGCGACCGTTCGCGGCCGAATCCAGCAATTGAGGTCCGACCAGAACGCCTTGGCCGCCGGCATTGCCACGCAGCAGGGCCAACTCACCTCGACCCGCGGCCAGATGCAGGCCGACAGCCAGGCCTACCAAGGCATCGTGCGCACCATCACCCAGCACCTGCAGACCGGCACCACGCCGGGCAATCCCGACCTCGTGGCCCAGTGGAACGAGGCGCAAGCCAAGCTCGATGCCGTGACCCTGGGCGTCGGCCAGCTCAATTCGCTGGCCAGCCAGGTGACGACCCAGGCATCGGTCGCCGGCTACCTGATCGACAACGTGCGCGCCACCTATGCCGTCGGCGGCGCCACCGACGACGACCACCGCCAGCTTCGCGCGATCGAAAGCGAATCCGGGCGATCGATCCAGGACGTCGACCGGCTGATCGGCGAGCTCAATGCCGAGATCGGTCGCGAGAACGGCTTCCTGGGCCGCGAGCGCTCGAACCTCGCAGCCCTGTCCTACGGCATCAACGTCGGCCGTCTGGGTGCGCCCAGCCTGCGTGGCGTCCCCGGCGGTGGCGGCATGCCGCGCCGCGTCGTCATGGGCCCTGGTGCCAGCGGGGCGCCCACGCAGCTCGGCTCCGCCCGCTAGTCCTCACACATTCGTCGCGTCGCGAGGGCCATGGGCGTAAAGTCGCCGCATGGCCCTTCCTTTTTTTGCAGCACTCGCGCTGGTCGCCGGTCTTCTGGCGACCCCCGTTGCCGCCCAGCAGTCGCCGATCTCCGAAAAGGATCGCGCCGCCATCCGCTCGATCATCCAGGACCAGGTCGATGCCTTCCGTCGCGACGATGGCGAAGCGGCGTTCGGCGACGCCTCGCCCATGATCCGCGGCCTGTTCGGCACCGCCGACGTGTTCATGGGCATGGTGCGCCAAGGCTATCCGATGGTGTACCGACCCAAGGCGTTCGACTTCGCCGAGATCGTGATGCTGAACGGCGCGCCGACCCAGAAGGTCCATGTCGTGGGGCCCGACGGCCGCCGGAGCACGGCGTTCTATCCGATGATGCAGCTGCCCGACGGAAGCTGGCGCATCGACGGCTGCTACTTCCAGGCGCCCGACGAGCACCAAGTCTAGCCGCCGTCCCGATTGCCACCTCAGATTATCCCATGAATCGCGTATCGCCCAGGGTGCTGGGGTTGCTGCTGGCCTTGACCTTCGTGTGGGGCACCAACTGGCCGTTGTTCCGCATCGCGCTCGACGAGCTGCCGGTGCTCACTTTCCGCACCGTCGTGCTCAGCACCGCGACCCTGATGTTGGGGGCGATCCTGCTGGTGCGGCGCGAGAGCTTCGCGGTCCCCAAGGGCAAGTGGCCGGCGCTGGCCGCGGCCTCGGCGATGAACCTCGCGGTCTGGAACATCGCCACGTCGATGGCCGTACTCTACATCCCCTCGGGCCACGCCTCGGTGCTGGCCTATACGATGCCGCTGTGGGTGGCGCTGCTGGGCTTCGTGGTCTTCCGCCAGAGACTGACCGGGCGTTTGCTGGCGGCGATCCTGATCGGCGCGGCCGCGGTGGTGGCGTTGATGATCCCCAACTTCACCAGCTACGCCCGCGCGCCCCAGGGCCTGTTCTGGGGCCTGCTCGCCGGCTTCTGCTGGGCCGTCGGCACCTTCATCGTCAAGCGCACGAGCTGGCCCGGCATGGGGCTGTCGCTCACCTTCTGGCAGGTCGTCATCACCCTGCCGCCGATCGCGCTGGGCGCCCTGCTGATCGACGGCCTGCCGACGCATTGGCCGTCGCCCTTGGTGATGGCGGCCACGATCTACACCGGCGCGATCCCGATGGCGCTGGGCACCGCCACCTGGTTCGCGCTGGTCAAGCTGCTGCCCACCCAGGTCGCGGCACTGTCGTCTATCGCCATCCCGATCGTGGCCATCGCGAGCGGCATTCTCATATTGAATGAACCGCTTTCCGTCTTGCAGGCCGTGGCCATCGCCTCGACCGTGATTTCCCTCTGGCTGGCGCTGGTCCCTCGCTCGCGCGTTTGATAGATTCGGGACAACGCTCGCCCGCTCAATCGAGTCTTCGAGGGAGAAACGCGTGATCACCAGAAGAACAGTCCTCCAGGGCTCGGGCGCGATGCTCGCCGGTCTCGGCCCGTTGAGTGCACTCGCCGACACCGTCACCCTGCCGTTCGAGAACGGCGAGCGGCCGATGGCCAAGTATCCGCAGAAGCGGCCGATGATCCGCCTGACCGCGCGGCCGCCGCAGCTCGAGACGCCGTTCGCGGTCTTCAACGAGGGCGCGATCACGCCGAACGACGCGTTCTTCGTGCGCTACCACATCGCCGACATCCCGTTCGAGACGCTCGACGCCGACACCTTCACCGTCGAGATCAAGGGCAAGGTCAACAAGCCGCTGAAGCTCAAGGTCGCGGATCTGAAGCGCATGCCGTCGATCGAGGTGGTCGCGGTCAACCAGTGCTCGGGCAACAGCCGCGGCCTGTCCGATCCCCGCGTTCCCGGCGGCCAATCGGGCAACGGCGCCATGGGCAACGCGCGCTGGCGCGGCGTGGCGCTGAAGACAGTGCTCGACATGGCGGGCGTCCAGCCCGGCGCCAAGCAGGTGACGCTGAACGGGCTCGACGGCCCGGTGATCGATCCGACGCCCGACTTCATCAAGGCGCTCGACATCGACCATGCACGCGACGGCGAGGTGATGCTGGCCTACCAGATGAACGGCGCGGACCTGCCGGTGCTGAACGGCTTCCCGGTGCGCCTCGTCGTGCCGGGCTACTACGGCACCTACTGGGTGAAGCATCTCTTCGAGCTCATCGTCATCGACACCGTCTACGACGGCTTCTGGATGAAGACGGCCTACCGCATTCCCGACAACGACTGTGCCTGCGTCGAGCCCGGCACGCCGCCCAAGACCACGGTGCCGATCGGCCGCTTCAACGTGCGCTCGTTCATCACCAGCGTCCTCGACGGCGCGAAGGTGAAGGCGGGCCAGACGACCCTGAAGGGCATCGCCTTCGACGGCGGCACCGGCATCAAGGACGTCGCCGTCTCGACCGACGACGGCAAGACCTGGGCCTCGGCCAAGCTCGGCGCCGACCTCGGCAAGTATTCGTTCCGCGAGTGGACGCTCCCGGTCACCCTGGCCGCGGGCGCGCACATGCTCAAGGTCCGCGCCACCAGCAACGGCGGCAAGACCCAGCCCGAGAAGGCGACGTGGAACCCGGCGGGCTACATGCGCAACGTCATCGAGATCACCCACGTGACGGCAGCCTAGAGGAGATCGGACATGAACCGCCTTGCGCTCCCCGCTTTCCTCGCCGCCGCCGCCCTGCTCGCCGGCCTCGCCGTCGACGCCAAGCCCGTCAACTACCAGGTGCCGCCCGAAACCATCGACTTCAAGCCCGGTCCGGGCGTCGACGTGGTCAAGGGCAACTGCGGCCCCTGCCATTCCGCCGACTACATCGAGACACAGCCGCGCGGGCCGAAGTTCAAGAAGGACTTCTGGAAGGCCGAGGTCGTCAAGATGATCAAGGTCTACGGCGCGCCCATCAAGGAAGCCGACATCGACCCGATCGCCGACTATCTGGCGACCAACTACTAGAGTCGTTCCGGCTGAAATCCGGCGTCGGACGGTTTCCACGGTTTTCACGGTTTTTAAACCGGTTGAGAGCCCGTCGATCCGGGAAAAGCCTGTATTTGCAGGCTTTTCCGCGCGCAATGCCCGGATGAAAACCGTCGGAAACCGTCGCTAAACCGTCGGAAACCGTTCTGCCTGCGTTTCGCTTGCTGGCGCTCCAGATCGCGCACGGTTGCCATGATCGCGCACCGGCCGCCGAAGGCGCGCAGACCTTCGAAGAAGTGGCCGTCGATCCGGCGAACCGGGGAAGATGAAGAGTTTGTCGTGTCGGACATTGCGCGCTCCCGCGAGTGACGTTGCCCATTCACCATAGGAGCATCTTCCGGAATCGCGCATCTTGGTCGTTATCAGCGATGAAATGCTGGCCGGCCTGGAACCGATGCGTTCGCTCACCGCGCGATTCGAGCCTCGGGGACACCCGCGTTGGCGGAAATTCTCTAACCCAGCTCGAGGCTGGTGATACCGAACAGGCCGTCGCGGTCGATCTGCGGCACGGCGCCGGTATACATGCGCGCCGTCTCGAACGCGGGCTTGAGGCCCGCCCGTTCGGCCATCTCGAGCGCGGCCTTGTTGTTGTCGGGAATGTCGACGGCCAAGGCCTTCGCGCCCGCCTTCGCCGCCAGCGCCGACAGGAGCGCCTGCGCGATGTCGGGTGACGCGGCATAGAGCGGACCCACACGCGAGGACGTACGGCAGGCGCGGACCACGCCGAAGCCTGCCAACGCGCCGTCGCGCACCGCCACCAGCGCCGAGCGCTCGGGCAGGCCGATCCACGGGCCGAGGAAGGAGTCGCGCGCCTCGGGGAAGAAGCGACGGTCGTAGGCGGCGAGCCGGTCGAAGGGCACGCTGCGCGCGTCGAGCAACGTGACGCCGGCCGGCGGCACGGCCGGTGCCGGTGCGCCCTCGTGGCGGACAGTGTTCCACGCCGTGCTGAAGCCCGACTTGCGATAGTTGTGCTGCTGGGCCACGACGCCTTCGAGGCCGACGTTGCGGCCGGCCAGCCGCTTCATGCCGGCGTTCCAGACCTGGATGCCGTAGCCTTTGCCGCGCACCTCGGGCCGGGCGATGTAGAAACCCAGGAAGCCAAAGCCCGTGCCGTACTTTACGACCGAGATGCAGGCGACCGGCTTGCCGTCGAGCCGGCCGATGTGAAAGGCGCCGGGGTCCATGGCGAAGAAGGCCTGGACGTCGGTGTTGCCGGGGTTCCAGCCCTCGTCGTTGGCCCACTCGGCCATGCGGGCGACGTCGTCGGCGCTGCCGACCGAGATCTCGAAGCTCATGGCCCCTATTCTGCCGCCTTTTTGACGCCGGCAAAGAATCTATTTTCCGGCCGCGGCAGGCCGAGGTTCTCGCGCAAGGTCTTGCCTTCGTATTCGGTGCGGAACAGGCCGCGGCGCTGCAGCTCGGGCACCACCTTGTTCACGAAGTCGTCGAGCCCGCCCGGCAGGTAGGGGAACATGACGTTGAAGCCGTCCGAGGCGTCGGTCGTGAGCCACTCCTCCATCTGGTCGACGATCGCCCTGGGCGTGCCCATCATGGCGAGCCCGCCGTAGCCCCCG
The DNA here is from genome assembly GCA_041691635.1 of Hyphomicrobiales bacterium. Lineage (GTDB taxonomy): Bacteria > Pseudomonadota > Alphaproteobacteria > Reyranellales > Reyranellaceae > Reyranella. The sequence continues at coordinate 47,992 of JBEPUH010000020.1, read as the reverse complement.
AGGCGCCCGGCGAGCTGGCGCACGGTGAGGTTCTCGCGCTTGGCCAGGGCCACGACGCGCTCGCGGCCGCTCTTGCTCTGATTGGTCTCGGGGATCTCGGGCAGCGGTCCATCGGGGTCGAACTTGCGCGCATCGACGCCGGTCGCGATCGAGAGTGCGGCGATGCCGCTGTCGTAGCTCACCAGGCTGTCGAGCCGCGCGCGCTTCTCGCGCGCCTCGTCCATCGACTCGCCGACGATGGTGAAGGCACCGGGCAGGATCTTGATGTGGTCGGGGTTGCGGCCGATCTTGGCCGCGCGGCCCTTCACGTCGGCATAGAAGGCGCGGCCGGCCTCGATCGGACCGCCGGCGGCGAACACCACTTCCGCCGTCTCGGCGGCGAGCTGGCGACCGGCATCCGAGGCGCCCGCCTGCACCATCACCGGCCAGCCCTGGATCGGCCGCGCGATGTTGAGCGGCCCACGCACCTTCAGATACTTGCCCTTGTGGTCCAGCACGTGGAGCTTGTCGGGATCGAAGTAGAGGCCGCTGTCGACGTCGCGCGTAAATGCGTCGTCGGCCCACGAATCCCACAGGCCGGTCACGACATCGTAGAACTCGCGCGCGCGGGCGTAGCGCTCGGCATGGTCCATCTGCTCGTCCATGCCGAAGTTGAGCGCGGCGTCGGGGTTGGACGTCGTCACCAGGTTCCAGCCCGCGCGGCCCTCGGAGATATGGTCGAGCGAGGCGAAGCGGCGCGCGATCGTGTAGGCCGGCTCGAACGTCGTCGACGCGGTGGCGATCAGGCCAAGGTGCCTGGTATGCTGGGACAGTACCGGCAACAGGGTCAACGGATCGAACGACGTCACCGTCGCCGAGCGCTTCAGCGCCTCCATCGGCATGTTCAGCACGGCCAGGTGATCGGCCATGAAGAAGGCGTCGAACCGGCCGCGCTCCAAAGTCTGGGCGTACTCGATCAACGCCTTGAGGTTGAAGTTGGCATCCGGCGTGCCGCCCGGATAGCGCCAGGCGGCGGTATGGATGCTGACCGGGCGCATGAATGCGCCGAGGCGGAGTTGTTTCTGGGCCATGGCCCTATCTTGCCCCTGTTCGCGCGGCCGGCAAGGTGCGCCGGACGAGAAGAGCTAATTCAACGGATTACTTCCGGCGGCTTGCCCGTCAGCCAATCGCCGGATGCTTCTTGTCCATGCCCGACGCCTGCTCCCACGCCGCCGCGACCTGGAACAGAGTCGCCTCGTCGAAGTAGCGGCCGACGAACTGGACCGAGAGTGGCAGGCCGCCCTGCGACAGGCCCGACATCATGGCCAGCGCCGGATGTCCGGTGACGTTGAACGGCGTGCGCGCCTGGCGGCGGTAGGTGCGTTCGACCTCCTCGAGATGGTCGATGCGGCAGGCCGGGTCCATGGAGCTGGCGCACAACAGCACGTCGACGTCGCGGAAGGCCTCCTCGACGGCGGCCATCATCTCGCGGCGGCGGCGCTGGGCCGTCACATAGTCGCCCGCACCCATGAAGGCGCCCGCCATCAGGCGGCGGCGCGAGAAGCGGGCATAGTCGCCCGGGCGCTCGCGCAGCCATTTGGCGTGGATCGACCAGGCCTCGCTCTGCAGGATGACGCGATTGACCGCACCGAACTCGCCGAGCGTCGGCAGGGTGACGTCGCGCACCTCGGCGCCCGCCATCTGCAGGCTGCGCGCCACGTGCTGCAGCGCCGCCGTCACCTCGGGTCCGGCCGGCGTGTCGACCTCGTGGAAATGGCGCACGAAGCCGATCCGCAGACCGCGCACGCCGCGGCCGAGGGCCGAGGCGTAGTGGCCGGGGGTCGACGGCGCGCTACCGGGATCGAGCGGATCGTGCCCCGCGATGGTCTCGAGCATCAGCGCGTTGTCGGCCACGGTGCGCGTCATCGGACCGACATGGTCGAGCGTGAACGACAGCGGGAAGACGCCGCGGCGGGAGACCAATCCATAGGTCGGCTTCAGCCCGACGATACCGCAGCAGCTCGCCGGATTGCGCACGCTGCCGCCGGTGTCGCTGCCGAGCGCCATCGGGAACAGGCCGGCGGCGACGCCCGATCCCGAGCCCGACGACGAGCCGCCGGGATGATGGTCGGTATTCCACGGATTGCGCGCCGGCGGCCACGGCAGGTCGAAGCTCGGGCCGCCGATGGCGAACTCATGGGTGGCGAGCTTGCCCACGACGATGGCGCCGGCGCCGCGCAGGCGCGTGACGCAGACCGCGTCCGCCGTCGCCACGTTGTCGGCGAGAATCTTGGAATGGCAGGTGGTGGGCAGGCCGGCGACGTCCATGATGTCCTTGATGCCGACCGGCACGCCGTGCAGCGGCCCGCGGCTGCGGCCGGCCATGATCTCGGTCTCGGCGGCCTGTGCAGCGGCCAGCGCCTGGTCGCCGTCGAGCGTGATGAAGGCATTGAGGCGGGGATCGAGCTTCTCGATGCGCGCCAGCAGCGCCTGCATGAGCTCGACCGGCGACAGTTCACGGACCGCGATCGCCTGCGCCGCCTCGGTGACGGAGAGCCAGTGCAGATCCTTCACAGGCCCTCTCCCGCCCGCATCGGCGGCCACGGCTCGGCGCGCGGATCCTCGGGTGCGGCGATGGCGGCGGCGACGTCGGCGGCCTGGCGGGCGGCGGCGATCACGTCGTCGGGGAACTCGGCCATCGCCTTCTGAAGGCCCGCCCGATGCGCCAGCAGCTCGATAATTTCCTTGTCCATGCAATGCATCCCCTACAGGCTCCCGCCGTTAAGCAGGTCAGCATGAATCGCGCCCGTTCGTCTATCGGCGCCATTCGCACGGGGGAATGCACTTGTCAGGCGACCATACGCTCGCGATTTTCTCCGCCGAATTGATCCTGCTGCTGCTGACCGGGCGCTTGCTGGGCGAGGTCATGAACCGCATCGGCCAGCCCGCGCTGTTCGGCCAGTTGATCGCCGGCGTCCTGCTCGGCCCGTCGGTATTCGGCGCCCTGCTGCCAGAAGTGCATCATTTCATCTTCCCCGACAACAAGTCGCTGAAGACGATGATCGACGCCATCTCGCAGATCGGCATCCTGCTCCTGCTGCTGCTGACCGGCATGGAAACCAACCTGGCCCTGGTGCAGCGCCGCAAGCGAGCAGTGATCGCCTCGTCGGTCTCCGGCATCGCGCTGCCCTTCGCGCTTGGCGTCGCATTGGCCTACGCGCTGCCGGGCGGCGCCATCCCGATGCACGAGAACAGGCTGGTGACGGCGCTGTTCCTCGGCACGGCCCTGTCGATCTCCTCGGTGAAAATCGTGGCGATGGTGCTGATCGACATCGGCGCCATGCGGCGCGACCTGGGGCAGCTCATCCTCGCCACTGCGGTCCTCGACGACACGATCGCCTGGATCATCATCGCCGTGATCGCCGGCATCGCCGCGCACGGCCACGTCGACCTCGCCACCATCGGCGGCAGCCTGGCCGGAACAGCACTCTTTCTCGTCTTCAGCCTGACCGTCGGTCAGCGCCTGGTGGCGCGCACCATCGTGTGGGTGAACGATCACATGACGATCGACGTCCCGGTGATCACGGCCATCATCGTCATCATGCTGGCGATGTCGCTGACGACCGAGCTGATCGGCGTGCACACGGCGCTCGGCGCATTCATTGCCGGCATCCTGGTCGGGCGATCGCCGATCCTGACCGAGCAGATCGAGAACCAGGTGCGCGGCTTCGTCTTCGCCTTCTTCAGCCCGGTCTTCTTCGCCGTCGCCGGCCTCGGCATGGACCTGCGTACGCTTGCCGATCCCACGCTCGCGGTGTTCACGGTGGCCATCATCGCGGTCGCCAGCATCGGCAAGTTCTCCGGCGCGCTGGTCGGCGGCCGGGTGGGCGGGCTGACGATGCGCGAATCGCTGGCGCTGGGCGTCGGTCTCAATGCCCGCGGCTCGACCGAGGTCATCATCGCCAGCATTGGTCTGGCCATGGGGGCGCTCAGCGAGCAACTCTACACGATGATCGTCGCCATGGCGGTGATCACGACGATGGTGATGCCGCCGATGCTGCGCTGGGTGATGTCGCGCGTACCGCTGGGCGAAGAGGAGACCAAGCGGCTTGAGAAGGAAGAGGCGGAGGCGCAGGAGCACCTGCCGAAGATGGAGCGTGCCCTGGTCTATGCCGACGACAGCCCCAACGGCCGCCTCGCGTCACGGATCGCGGGCCTGTTCGCGGCCCGCCAGGAGGTGCTGACGACGGTCTTGCAGCCCAACGCGGGCGATGCCGGCAATGGCGACGAATCTCGCGGCCATGAGCATCTGAAGGAGGCCGCCGAGGCCGTCCACGCGGCCGAAGAGAACGGCGAGAAGAAAGCGCCGATCGCCGTGGTCGAGCGGCCGGACAACCACGAGAACGCCATCGAGCGCGAGATCGCTCGCGGCTACGACATCGTCTTTGTCGGCATCGACCGCCCGATCGCCGAATCGCAGCTTCGCTTCGAGGACCGCCTGCAGAAACTGGTGAACGCCTTCGACGGGCCGGTGGCGATCGTCGTCAACGGTGGCGGCGCCGCGGGACCCGCCGATGTCCCGCTCGACATCCTGCTGCCCGCCGCCGGCACGCAGGACGCCAGCCTGGCGACGGAAGTGGCCATTTCGCTCGCCGCCGCAACCAAGGGCAACGTGACGGCGCTCCACGTGTTCGATCCGCAGATCGACACCGCGATCCTGCGCGGGCGCGGGCGGCGCGCCGGCATCTCGGCGCTGGTCGACGTGCACCGCGCGGGCAAGCGCGGCGGCGTGCCGGTGAAGGGCCTCACCGCCACCAACATCCGGCCGGAGGCCGAGATTAGGCGCGCCGTACGCGGCGGACGCTTCGACCTGATCGTGCTCGGCACGTCCCTGCGCCACGGCGAGACGAAATTTCTGGGACCGCGCACCGCCAGCCTGCTGCGCGCGATCCGCACGCCGGTCCTCCTGCTCGCACGGTAGCTCGACGCCCCGCCGCCCGCCTGTCGCGCGGCGGCGATTGTCGCCATACTGCGCCCGACACGACAGGACGAGAGCGGAGAACGACATGGGCGACGACCCGAACCGGCTGGTGCTGCACGGCAGCTTCACCTCCAGCTCGTCCTACAAGCCGATGCTGTTCCTCGTGCTGGGCGGCCTGCCCTTCTCGTTCCGCACGGTCAACCTCAAGAACGGCGTGCAGAAGCAACCCGAGCACCTGGCGATCAACCGCTACGGCCAGGTGCCGGTACTGCGCCATCGCAGCCTCGTGCTGGTGATGTCCAACGTGATCCTCGACTACCTCGCCCGCACCACGGGCAGGTTCGAGGGCGCCACCGAGCAGGACAGGATCCACGCCCGCGAGTGGCTGTCGTGGGAGAACGACGCCATCCAGAACGTCGCACGCGTCCGCCACTTCGCGCGCTTCCGGCCCGACGTGTCGCAGGACATCGTGAACTTCTTCCGCCCGCAAGCGGAGGCCGCGCTCGACTTCGTCGACAAGAGCCTGGCCGGCCGCAAGTGGCTGGTCGGCGACAGCTGCACCATCGCCGATCTCGGCTGCTTCGGCCGCATGGTGTTCATGGCCGAGGGCGGCATGTCGCTCGACAGGCGGCCCAACGCGGTGGCGTGGTGGGAGCGCATCCTGGCGCTGCCCGGCTTCAAGCTGCCGTACGACCTGATCCCGAAGAAGGATGCCGAGTTCGACGGCTGAGGCGCCTCAGTAGTCCCATTCCATCTTGACGCCGACCTTGTCGTTGGAGTTGGCACCGATCGCGCCCTCGATCTTGGTGTGCTTGAACACCTCGATCTCGACCACGCCGCGGCTCGAGTCGGTCGAGGCGCCCTGCTGGGCGCCGACATAGACGCCCGGCGCCACGTAGCGACCGCCCTGCAGCGCGGTCGTGCTCGACGTCGAGCCGTTGGCATTGGTCGTCGAGCTCGAGTTGACCGAGAGCTGGTCGAGGCCGAGCCCCGACCGCAGGCGACCTAAGAAACCTCCGGCCGGCGGCGTACCGCCGGTCAGCTCGGCCAGCGCCTGGGCGGCACTCAGGAGCTCGACCGGACTCAGGCTGGACGACGACTTGCCGAACAGCACGATCGCCATTGCCTCGTCCTGCGGCAGCAGCGGCGAGGAGGTGAGCGAAATCTTGGGTGCCCGCGACGTGCCGGTGATGTCAACCTCGATGACGGTCGACTGCACGGTCGTCGTGGCAACGAAGTCGAGTTCGGGGTCGAGCGCGTCGACGTTGGCCAGCGAGACGTTGCCGCGCGTAAAGCCGAGCTGGTGGCCCAGCAGGTCGAACGTGCCGCGCCGCAGGGTGAGGTTGCCGAGCACCTGCGGCGCCTCGGGATTGCCGTTCACGGTAAACTGGCCGCCGACCTCGGCGTTGAGGCCGCGGCCGCGCACGAACACCGCCTGCGGCGCGCTGATCGTCAGCGCCAGGCGCACGCCCTCGGGCGGCCGGGGCGGCTTCTTGCCCGCGGCACCCGGCGGCGGCGGCTTGGGTGTGGCGGGATCGGGCGCGTTGCCGCCGTTGATCTCATGCACCTTTAGGGTGGGATAGTTCACGGCTTGGCTGACGCCGATGCCGATCTCGGCGCGATCGACGGTCACCGGGCCGGTGACGTCGAAACCGTCGGCCGCCGAGCCTGTCACCTTGAGGTTGCTGGAGACGGTGGCGACGAGGTCCGGCCGGTTGGCCAGCAGCGCCTGCCGCGTGGTGAGCGCGAGGTCGACCGGGAAGCCCTTGGCCGGGTCGAGGCGGATCGTGCCGGTCGCCGACACCTCGCCGTTGCGCGCGGTCTGGAAGCTGAGTTTCTGGACCTGCAGCGTGTCGCCCTGAAGCGTCACGGTCGCTTGGCCGCCAGTCAGCCGCAGGCCGCTCGCCGGCAGGTAGACCGAGGCGCCGGCGAGCGCCACGGTGCCGCTGCCCGTGATCTTGTCGCCGTTGACGTTGACCGTGAGGTTGGGCGTCAGCGTGCCCGCGATGTTGCGCACGCTGGTGCCGAGCGCCGGCGAGAACGGCGCGATGCCGGTCGAGCCGTCGATCGCCACGATCGCCACCAATGGCGCGTTGCCCTGCGGGATCGTGGCCTTGCCCTTGAGCGCCAGCTGGGTGCCGCTGCCCGCCGACAAGCTCGACGCGAAGGTTGCCTGACGATTGGCCACGGCGACGGTGCCCTTGAGCGCCAGCGACGGCAGCAGCACCGTCTCGGGCCGCTTGATCCTGACGCCGCTCGCGGCATAGCTGGCGTCGATCCTCGGATTGGCGAGCGCGCCCACGACATGGGCCTTGGCCTGCAGGATGCCTTGCAGGTCGGTGCCCGGCGCGAAATTGTCGACCAGCGCCAGCGGCAGACCGGACACATCGAGGGTAAGGTCGCTCAGCGTCGGATCGACCGTGCCGCGCACGTCGAGCCGGCCGCCACCCACGCGCAACGACGCCGTCTCGATCGCCACGCGCGATCCGACGACCTTGAGCCGGGCCGGCGCGTTCAACCCGATCGGAATGCCATGGTAGCGCGCGTCGAGCTTCTGGAGCGCGATGCGAATCTCGCCCGGCACCGGTTCGATCCTGGCCGCGAGCGTAGCGCTGGTCGCGCCCACGACCTTCACGCCGAGGTCGAAGGCCGTCCTGTCACCTTTCACCGTGGCGCTCACCTGGCCGACCTGGGGAACGCCGCTCAATCGCCCGGCCGTCATCGTGGCGTCGGTCGCCGCGACTCCCAGCGGATCGGTCACGGTCGCGTCGAGCTGGAGCGCGCCCACGCCGGTGGCGCGGCTGCGCAACTTGTCGCCGCGCAGAGCGAGCGTGACCTTGCCCGCCGGATCGTCTGAAGTCGCGAGATCGAGGTCGAGGGCACCGGCGATGTCGACGCCCAGGATCGCCTTCAGGTCTTCGAGGTGCGTCATCTTGAGATGGCCACTGCCGGTGGCCCCCTTGGGCGTGACCGCGAGGTCCTTCACGTCGACGGTAGCGCTGGCCCAGGTTCCTTGCAGCGACGGCACCTGCACGCCGCCGTCGCCCTGTTGCGCGAAGCTGCCGGCGAGCACCAGCGCCTGGTGTGCAAGCGTGCCGTCGGCCTTGAGCGTGCCCTTCAACCCGTCGTTCGCCGTGTCGAGACCGAGCGCCAGCCTGACCTGGCCGAGCTTCGGCATGTCGAGGTCGAGATCGAAGCTGCTGGCGCTGCCCCGGCCGCGGCCGGACAGCACAAGCGAGAGCGGATCGGCGGCGATCCTGATGCCGTCGAGACGCCACGACCGGTCGCGCTGCAGCACGGCGCTGCCGGCGAGTTTGACCGTCTTGCTCTGCAGGTCCGGCGGCAGATCGGGCACATTGAGATCGTCCAGGATGCCCTGCCAATCGACCTTGGCCACGCCCTGCCGGGCCGCGACGGTGAGATCGATATGGCCGCGCCCGCCCAGAGCGAGCCCGGCCGCCGCCGAGAACGGCGAGAAATCGGCGAGGTCGATCGCGAGCCTGGCGTTCGTGGCCTGCGACGACGGCATGAAGTCGCCGCTGCCCTTGAGGTCGACCAGCGGCGAGCTGGTATCGAACGACGTCACGACGATCCGGCCGCTCGCCTCGAGGCCGATCTCGGCCGCCAGATCGACATGGCCCGGTGGTGGCGCGCGGCCGTCGAGGCTTGCCGCCGCGACATCGTCGGCGGCGCCCTTGAGTGTCACCGTGCCCTGCGGCTTGCGCGACAGACCCGACAGCACGGTCCTGGCCTCGACGCGAAGATTGCGCCAAGTGACGCCGCCCGCGAGATCGGCGAGCGCCGCCGACTCCGGCGCGGTGAGGATCGTGACGGCGTCGAGCTTGTCGTGGACGGCGTCGTATTGGCCCGAGGCCTCGAGTTTCGCGGAACCGGCGGCCAGCACCAGCGATTTCACGACGAGCAGGCCCGCATCGTCGAGCGTCGCCTCGCCGTTCAGGGTCGCGGGTTGGCGCATCAGGCGCGCGACCGGGCTGTCCGGCAGGCCCGGCGCCACCGCCGACACGTCGAGCGAGATCGCCGTCACTTTCTGCTCGCGGTGCCAGCGCGCGCCGCCGGTCGAGTTCATGGCATCTCCCGCTGCCACCGTGAGGGTCGCGTTGCCGTCGTCGCGGCCGCCCTTTGCCGCCAGCTTGAAGGAGACCTTCTGGAGATCGGGCCGACCGATCAGCGCGGCGATCACGCCGCCCGCTGCCGTTTCCTCGGCAGCGATCGTGCCGTCGACGGTGAAGTTATCGAGGTTGAAGGCTATGTCGGCCGCGACCTTCGCCGCCGGACCGTCGATGCGGACCATGTCGAGCTTGAGATTGCCGGGCGTATGTGCGGCCACCAGGGCCGAGCCAGCGAGCTTCCAGTGCGAATCGACGCCACCCAGGGGCGCGCCGATATGCAGGTCGTCGACCGCCAGCCGCCCGAGATCGATGCCGAACGGCAGGCTCGGTCTGCCACCGCCGGATGACGCTGTCGTCTGGTCGGGCAGCGGCGCGCGCCGCACGTCGATCTTGCGCGCGGTGACGGTATAGATGCGGAGCCGTCCGGCGAACAGCGAGGCGAACGACCAGCTCGCGTGCGCGTCCTCGACGTCGAGCCACGCGCCCTGCTTGTCGCGCATCTCGATTCTGGCGATGGCGAGATCGGTCGGCACGAAGCCGGCGATTCCCGACACATCCATCGATGGTGAGGAGATCGCCCACGCCAATAGGCGCTTGCCCGGATCGGTCTGCACGCCGGCAAACAGCAGCGCGCCGACGGCCACGAGACCGCCTGCCGTCCAGGCGGCGATGCGCCGGGCGCGCATCAGAACGCCTGTCCGAGACTGACGTAGATGCCGAACGGGGCGTCGCCGTCGCGCTTGTTGAGCGGGATGCCGAGATCGAGGCGCGCCGGGCCGAAGCCGGTGTAGTAGCGGGCGCCGACGCCGGCGCCGATGCGCGGCGTGTTCTCGGCGAAGTTCGGCGCGGTCGTGAGATAGGCGTTGCCGGCATCGAGGAACGCCACGACGCCGAACGACTGGCCGATGCGCTGGCGGAACTCGAGGCTGCCTTCGACGAGGCTGGCGCCGCCCAGCGGGTTGTTGAAAGCGTCTCGCGGGCCGGCACTCTGGTAGGTGAAGCCGCGCACCGAGCCGCCGCCCCCGGCATAGAACAGCTTGTCGGGCGGGATGAAGGCACTGGTGCCGCCGGGGATGGTGCCGAAGGCGGCCCGGCCGGCGATCACGCTGCGCCCGTCGCCGCTCACGTTGACGTAGGCCGCGCCGACGAATTTCAAGATCGCGAACAGGTCGTCGTCGTGGTTGAGGTCGGTATAGGGCGTGATGTTGGCGATGAGCTTGTAGCCCCGGGTCGGATCGATGTCGCTGTCGGCGCGGTTGAGTGTCGCCGACAGGGGAATGCCGACCAGCCGGTAGTAACTGGTGATGCCGTACTTCTCGATCTGCGAGACCTCGCCGCTGAGGCCCGCCGACACGCGCAGGTGTGGGCTGAGCGTGCGGTTGAGGCCGACGCCCAGCAAGGCCGCGGCGCGCGTATAGGCCGGCAGCACCTCGCGCAGGCCCTGGGCCGACGCCGTGGCGTCCTGGCCGGAGAGCCACCAGTCGGGCTTGAGGAATTCCGCCTTGAACGAATAGCCGAGGTCGGCCGGGATCGCCCCCTGGCCAATATGATTGACCTCGGCCGTCAGCTTCAGGCTCTCGGCCTCGCCGAACAGGTTGCGATGCCGCCACGAGGCGTTGACGCCGGCGCCGAGGATGGTCTCGTAGCTGACGCCGAAGCCGATCGTGCGCGGCAGGCGATCCTTGACCTCGACGTCGAACGGCAACTCGCCCTGGGCGTTGAGCGCCGGCGCCGGCTTGATGCGGACGGCGTTGAAGACGCCGAGCGCTGTCAATCGGTCGCGCAGCCCGGTCACCTTGTCCGGTGTGTAGGGCTCGCCTTCCTTGAACGGCACGCGCTTCTGCAGATAGGTCGTGTCGACCTTGTCGGTGCCGGAGAAGCTCACCCGGCCCATGGTCGCTGTCGGACCGGGCTCGAGATAATAGGTGACGTGCGCCTCGCGCGTGGCGTGGTCGATCACCACCTCGCGCCGCGGCACCCTGGCCAGGGCAAAGCCGTGCTCGCGCACCTGGTCGAGGATCTGGTTCTCGGTCGCCAGAATGACGGCTGCATCCGCCGGCTGTTCGGTCAGCAACGCCAGCTTGCCGCGATCGAGCGCGGGGTAGCCTACCACCGCAGGCGGTCCGTCGATGTCGATCGAGACCACGCGATAGACCGGGCCGGTCGCGACGTTGAAGGCGAAGTCGATCTTCTCGGCCTCGGGCTTGGCGTCGATCGCGTCGAGGGCGGCCGCCTCCTCGATCGGCTGGCTGGCGACGGTGGCGACGACGCGCGAATCGTAGAAGCCGCGCGACCGCAGCGCCGAGACCATGCGCGCGCGGCGGGCCTGGGCCGCCTGCAGCAGCGACAGGCCGTCGCCCGACAGGGGCTCGTCCTTGTCGAGGTCCTGGGCCAGTTTCTTCAGTTCCTCGGTCATGCGGCTGTCACCGATGACGGTCAGGGAAATGTCGGCCGTGCGGGCATACGCGTTGGCCGCCATGAGCACGACGGCAGTCAGGGCGGCCGACAGGCGGCCGCGCCACAAGGGTTTGGTTCGCCGTTGCACGATATGCGTTGTTAGGCCGGCGAACATGGCAACACTATGAAGACAACGCTCGAGACGCGCGTTGGATGCGTCAGCCGACCCGCAGGAGACGCAGGCGCGGATCGAGCAGGTCGCGCAGCCCGTCCCCCAACATGTTGAGACCGAGCACGGCAAGCGCGATGGCGAGACCCGGCCAGATCGCGAGTTCCGGCGCTTGGAAGATGTAGGTCTGGGCGTCGCGCAGCATGCCGCCCCACGATGGCGTCGGCGGCTGGGCGCCGAGGCCGAGATAGGACAGGCCGGCCTCGGCCAGGATCGCCACCGCGAACTGGATGGTCGCCTGGACGATCAGCACGCTGGCGATGTTCGGCAGCACGTGGCGCCGGGTGATGCCGAACGGCGCGCGGCCGAGCGCGATCGCGGCCCGCACGAAGTCGCGGCTCCACATGGCGAGTGCCGCACCGCGCGTCACGCGTGCGAACACCGGCACGTTGAAGATGGCGATCGCCAGGATCGCGTTCACGGCGCTGGCCCCCATCACGGAAGTGATCAGGATGGCGATCAGCACAGCAGGGAAGGCAAAGATCAAATCCGAGGTGCGCGACAGCAGCTCGTCGACCCAGCCGCCGCGCGCCGCAGCCCAGGCGCCGAGCGTCACGCCCGCCGACATGCCGAGGCCGACCGCGATCAGGCCGACCGCGAGCGAGGTCTTGGCGCCGACCATGATGCGCGAGAGCACGTCGCGGCCGAGATGATCGGTGCCCAGCCAGTGCCCGGGCGAAGACGGCAGCAGCTTGGACCGCATCTGCAGGTCGTCGACGGCATAGGGCGTCCAGACGAACGACAACAGCGCCGTGCCGACGAACAGCACCAGCAGCAGCGCGCCCAACTGGAAGCCGAGGTGGTGGCGGATGCGTGTCAGGAAGGTGCTCACGCCGCCACCCGCGGCCGCGGATCGAGGGCTGCGTAGGCGAGATCGACCAGCAGGTTGACGGCCAGCACCAGGATCGTAAACAGGATGACGACATTCTTGATCACCGCGAGGTCGCGGTTGTTGATCGAGTCGTAGACGAGTTGGCCGACACCCGGCAGCCGGAACACGCTTTCGATGATGACGGCGCCGGCGACCAGGAAACCCGCGATCAGGCCGGCGACCGTGGTCACCGGGATCAGCGCATTGCGCAGCGCATGCCGGAACAGCACGGTCCTCTCCGACGCGCCCTTGGCTCGCGCGGTGCGTATGTAGTCCTCGCGCAACGTGTCGAGCATGGCCGCGCGCGTCACGCGTGTGAGGATCGCGATCTCGCTCAACGACAAAGCGATCGCCGGCAGCACCAGCGCCAGCAGCGAGCGCGGGGCATCATGGGCCCAGCCGGGAAAACCGCCGGCGGGAAAGATCTGCCAGGTCACGGCGAACAGCAGCACCAGCACGATGCCGAACCAGAAATTGGGGATCGAGATGCCGATCTGGGTGAAACCCATGACGCCCCAGTCGCCGACGCGGCCGTGCTTCCAGGCGGCGAAGACGCCGAGCGGTACGGCGACCAGCAGCGCCCAGCCGAGCGCCAGGCCGGCCAACGGCAGGGTGACGGCCAGCCGGTCGCCGATCAGCTTGGCCACCGGTGTGCCATAGGCGTGGCTGGCGCCGAGATCGAAGGTCAGCAGTCCGCCGATCCAGTGGAGGTACTGCACCGACAGGGGCTGGTCGAAGCCGTACTGGGCACGCAACGCCGCCAGTGTATCAGGTCGGGCGTCGGTCCCCAGCATCACCAGAGCCGGATCGCCCGGAAGCACCTCGACGACCGCGAAGACCACGAACGTCGCCAGCACGAGGGTGACCAACGCGGCAGCCAGCCGGCGGGAGAGGAACTCGATCACGCCTTCCAGTGGACTCCGCTGAGATCGACCGAGGGCGTCGGCGAATTCTCCCACATGCCCACGAGCTCCTTCTTCCAAACGCCGATCTTGGCGAGCTGGTAGAGGAAGCCGTTCACCGCATCGTGCGCAATGATGCGCTGGCAGTCCTTCAGGAGCTCGTCGCGCTTGGCGAAGTCGGTCACTGCGACGACCTCGCGCCACTTGGCCTTGAACTCGGGCGAATCGTAGTTCCAGTAATAGCCGTCGCGGGCATAGCGATCGAGGTCGTTGGCCTCGGTGTGGGCCACGACGGTGAGGTCGTAGTTGCGTTCCTTGAACACCTCGGAGAGCCACTGCGGCCACTGTAGCTGTGCGATCGCCACCTTGATGCCGATCTTGCCGAGCTGACTGGCCAGCACCTCACCGGCGCGCGTGGCATAGCCGACCGGCGGCAGCTTGAGGCTGGCCTCGAAGCCGCTGGGATAGCCCGCCTCGGCCAGCAGCGCCTTGCCCTTGGCGATATCGAACGGATAGGTCTGGGTCAGGTCGACATAGGCCTTGTTGTGCGGCGGGAAATGGCTGCCGATCGGCGTGCCGAAGCCCGACTCCGCAGCGATCAGCTCCTCGCGGTTGAGCGCATGCGCCATCGCCTGGCGTACCTTGAGGTCGTTGAACGGCTTCTTGCCGTTGTTGGTCGCCATGATGACCTCGCCCTCGGTCGTGCCGACGACCACGGCGAAGCGCGCGTCCTTCTTGAGGCGTGCCACCAGCTCGGGCGCCTGGAAGCCCGGGAAGGCGTCGACGTCGCCTGCCAGCAGGGCGCTCACCTGGGCCGACGGGTCCTTCACCACCTTGAAGATCACGCTGCCCAGCTTGATCGACGCGGCATCGCGGTAACCCGGGAACTTGGCGAAGGAGATCGAATCGCCTTCCTTGCGTTCCTTGAAGACGAACGGTCCAGTGCCGACCGGCTGCTTGTCGTTGGTCGCCGCCGACTTCGGATGCATGATGCCCGCATCGCCCAGCGACAGATTGTAGAGCAGGTAGGAGTTGGGCGACTTCAGCGTGACCTTGACCGTCGCCGGGTCGGGCGCCTCGACCTTGTCGATGTCGGTGTAGAGCGACTTGGCCGGCACCGTCGAACCGGGCGCGAACAGCCGGTCGATCGAGAACTTCACCACCGAGGCGTCGAGCGACTCGCCGTCGTGGAACTTCACGCCGGTGTGCAGCTTGAAGACGTATTCCTTGCCGTCGGGCGAGATCGTCCAGCTCTCGGCCAGGCCGGGGCCGATCGCGCCGGTCCGGTCGATGCGGCCCAGGCTCTCGAACACGTTCGGGCAGGTGAGCTCGCGGATCGCAGCGGCGGCGTTCTTGGTCGGATCGAGCACCGGCGGCTCGAGCGATATACCGATCACCAGCCGATCCTTCGCCTGCGCCCACACCTCGGGGCCGAACAGGCTCACGGTCGCCAGCGCGCCCGCGGCGCCGAAAAGATGACGGCGATGAAGAGCTTCCACTGAATGTCCTCCGTCCTGGTCGTCGGCAGTCTATCAGCGGCCGAACACGTCCCGCCAGCCGCGCGCCGCGCCGAGTGTGGCGGCGTTGTAGACGCCCCGGGCCACTGCCCGGGCCAGGCAATCGGCCGCCAGGGTGCCGAGCTCGGCCAGCGCCAGGGGATCGGTGCCGAGGTCATGCCGGCCCGTGGCGACGGCGAACACCGTGTCGCCATCCTGCGGCGTATGGACCGGCCGGATCGAGCGCGCGAGCCCGTCCTGCGCCATCATCGCCAGCCGCTGGGCCGAGGCCTTGTCGAGTCGGGCGTTGGTCGCCACCACGGCGATGGTGGTGTTGGCGCGCGGGTCGTCGCGGGCGGCATCGGCCGGATCGTGGCTGAGATCGGCGCGGTCGTGCGACACGCCGAGGCCAAGCCCGTGCGGCGGCGGCGGCATGCCGCCGAACTCGCCACCTTGCTCGAGCGCCCAGGCCCAGAACTGCGGCATGTCGCCCATGGTCGTGTAGCCGCGCGCGTTGACCGCCACGATCGCGCCGACCTGGAGGCCGGTCGCGGGATCGACGGCGGAAGCGCTGCCCAGCCCGCCCTTGAGGTTGCCCGCCTTGGCGCCGAGGCCCGCGCCGGCATTGCCGAGCGCGAAGTCCCGTGCCGCGGTCCCGGTCGCCTGGTACGCGAGCTGCGGATAGGGCGGCCAGTCCCAGTCCTTGTCGCCGCCATTCAGTAGGTCGAACAGGATCGCCGAGGGCACGATCGGCACGACGACGTCGGCGATGGCGATGCCTTTGCCGCGTTCGCGCAGCCAGCGCATCACGCCGTCGGTCGCCGACAAGCCGTACGCCGAGCCGCCGGAGAGGCAGATCGCATCGATGCGATCGACCCGGCACGACGGGTCGAGCAGGTCGGTCTCGCGCGTGCCGGGCGCGCCGCCGCGCACGTCGACCGAGGCGACGGACGGCGTCTCGCAGAGGATCACGCTGACGCCGGAACGCAGCCGCTGGTCCTCGGCGTTGCCGACCAGGATGCCATCGACGTCGGTGATGAGGTTGCGAGGACCCGACTGAATCATGGGTCAGTCGAGCTGCAGGGTCAGCGCCTTGAGATAGGCCGTTTCGGGCAGGCCGGGATGCACCGGATGGTCGAGCGCGGCGCCGGAGGTGCGCAGGATGCGGCCGTTGCGCTCGGAATCGCGCAGGCCGCGCCGCACCTGGTCGGCGAAGACCGGCGGATCGACGAGATGAGAGCACGACGCCACGAAGAGGAAGCCGCCGCGCGCCACCAGGGGGGACGCCAGCCGCACCAGCTTGCGATAGCCCTGCACGCCGACCTTGATATCCTTGCGGTTTTTCACGAAGGCGGGCGGATCGCAGATCACGACGTCGAACTTGCGGGCGTGGGTGCCGCCCAGTTTCTCGAGCGCATCGAACACTTCGCTCTTCTCGAACGACACGATCTTGTCGACGCCGTTCAGCCTGGCGGCCTCGCGCGCGGGATCGAGAGCCGCAGCCGAGCGGTCGATGCAGGTCACCGCCTTGGCGCCTTCCCTGGCCGCCAACACGCCGAAGCCGCCGCTGTAGCAGTAGGTATCGAGTACGTTGCCGCCCTTCGAAAGCCACGCCATGAAGCGACGGTTGTCGCGCTGGTCGTAGAACCAGCCGGTCTTCTGGCCGCCCGACAGGTCGGCCACGAACTTGGCGCCGTTCTCGATCAACTCGATCGTGCCCTCGCCGCTGCCTTTGACGGTCGTGACCTCGCGCTTCAGCCCTTCGAGCTCGCGCACCGGCGAATCGTTCTTGAGCACGATGGTCTTGGGCGACAGCTCGGCCTCGAGCGCCTCGAGCAGCACCGGCGTCAGCGCCTCCATGCCGGCGCTGTTGACCTGGACCACCAGCGCGTCGCCGAAGCGGTCGACGATCACGCTCGGCAAGCCATCGGCCTCGGCGTGGATCAGCCGGTAGTACGGCACGCCGACCAGCCTGTCGCGCAAGGCGACCGCCTGGGCGATGCGCCGACCGAGGAACAAGGCATCGATGTTGGCTTCGGGATTGGACGTCAGCATGCGGGCCGCGATCAGCGAATGCGGATTGAACGTGGCCACGCCAATCGCCTGGCCGCCCGGCGCACGCATGACGACGAGCGACCCGGCCGGCAGGGCCTTGGTCTCGGCATCCATCAGGATCTCGTTGGAAAAGGCCCAAGGGTGGCCCGAGCGCACCCGGCGATCCTCGCCGGCACGCAGCAACACACTGGGGAATTTATTGGTCAAGCTAGTCTCCTTCGGCGCCCTTAGTCGCCTCTAGCGACGCCATCGCGCCGCGGATCGGCGCCCCCTCCCCAGCCATCCCCCTCGCGGCGGATGGCCGTCAGGCCGCCTTCATGCCGGCGGACTTGTACTTCATGGCCCAGCGCGCGCAAGCGCTCTGCCTGAGCGGGCAAATCGCCCTTATCTTCAAGCTCCGTGGGTCCGTTCATGTTGAGGACCCGCGGCAGGTCGAGCGCCGCCTGGGCCGACAGGTTCCAGTCCAGCATGCCGATCAGCGCCTGGAGCGTGTCGCCGATGATCCGCTGACCGCCCGCCGACCCCACCGACAGCACCAGTTCGCGGTCCTTGTTCAGCACGAAAGTGGGCGACATCGACGAACGCGGCCGCTTGCCGGGCTCGACCCGGTTGGCGACCGGCTGGCCGTCGCGCTCGGCGACCGCCGAGAAGTCGGTGAGCTCGTTGTTCAGGATGAAGCCGCCCACCATCATCAGCGACCCGAACGGCGATTCGATGGTCGTGGTGAAGCTGACGGCATTGCCCTGCCGGTCGACGATGGTCATGTGGCTGGTGCCGTGCTCGACATAGCCCGGCGGCACGGTGCCCTGCCGACCCATGCTGTGGTCGAGCGAAATGAGCTTGCGGCGCGCCGCGATGTAGGCCGGCGCCAGGAGCTTCTCGACCGGCACCGGCGTGAAGGCGGGATCGTCGACATAGTGCGCGCGGTCGGCAAACACGAGGCGGCCGGCTTCGGCGATCAGGTGCAGCGACCGCAGGTCGTTCGGCTGGTCGTGCGCCAGCTCAAACGGCTCGAGGATCGCCAGTGCCTGCAGGATGGCCAGCCCGCCCGACGACGGCGGGCCCATGCCGCACACTGTCCAGATGCGATACGGTCCGCACAGGGCGTCGCGCTTGATCACGCGATAGTCCGCCAGATCGCCGAGCGACAGGGTGCCCGGCCGGACATGGCTGCGAACCCGCGCCACCATCTCCTCGGCGATCGGCCCTTCGCGCAGCACGCCGCCGCCCTTCTCCGCCACGCGCTGCATCGTGTCGGCGAGCGCTGCGTTGACGACCTTGTCGCCTTGTTTCTTGGGCGAGCCATCGGCGTTGTAGTAGGTCGCGCGCGCGGCCGGCTCGTCGCCAAACGGCTTTATCAGATCGAGCCAGGCGGCGAGCCGCGACGAGACGGCAAAGCCGTTGCGCGCGGCCTTGATCGACGTCGTGAACAGGCTGTTCCAGGCGAGCTTGCCATGTTCCTTGTGCGCGAGTTCGAGCAACGCGACGGCGCCCGGGACGCCGACGGAAAGACCCGAGGCGACGGCCTGGCGAAACGGCAGCGGCTTGCCGTTAGTGCCCATGAACAGGGTGGGCACAGCACCAGCCGGCGCGGCCTCGCGGCCGTCGTAGACGGTGATGGCGTGGGTCGCGCCGTCGAAATAAAGCAGGAAGCCGCCGCCGCCGAGACCCGAGGCCTGCGGCTCGACGACACCCAGCATCATCTGCACCGCGACCGCTGCATCGATCGCCGACCCACCGCGGCCCAGCGCCTCGAGCCCGGCCTCGACCGCCAGTGGGTGGGCGGCAGCCACCATCTGCTGCGGTTCGGCATGCGTGACCCCGGCCCTGCCGAGAACCAGCAGGGCGAACGCGACGAGGAGCGGCCGCGACAGGGTCACGCGCGCCGCGCGACGATGAACAGGCGACGGAACGGGAAGAGCGTGATGCCGTCGGCACGCATCGGATAGGCCTTGGCGATCATGCCGGCGTAGGTCTCGTAGAACACCTTGCCTTCGGCCTCGTCGAGCGCCTCGAGGAAGGGCCGCAGGCCGGTGCTCGAGGTGTACTGCGCCACCGGATCCTTGCCGGTCAGCACCTGCTGGTAGACCGTCTCCCAGATGTCGAGGTCGCCGCAGAGCGGCTTCAAGGCGTCGAAGTAGCGCGCCGGCTCCTCGACCCGGGCGATGCCGCCGACGCCTTTCAGCTTGTCGCGCCACGGACCGGCATCGGCGGCGGTGCGCATCAGCGCATGGGAGGGCGACTCGTGGTTGCGCGGCATCTGGATGGCGAGCTGGCCGCCCGACGGCAGCAGCCTCAGCAGCCCGGGGAACATGTCGATGTGGCCCGGCAGCCACTGATAGGCCGCGTTGCTGTAGAGTACGGCGGGCGGCGCCGACGGCTTGAAATGCGCGAGGTCGCCCTTCTCGAACGTCACTTGCGCGGTCCTCGCCGTTGGCGCCGTTGCCGTCTGGCTACGCGCCCTGGCGAGCATGTCCTCGGACGAATCGATGCCGACCACCGGCGTGCCGGGAAAGCGCTCGGCCAGCAACCGCGAGATGTTGCCGGCGCCGCAGCCCAGGTCGTAGACCGCGTGGCCCGGCCGCACGCCGTTGGCCGGATCGAGCCGGCCCATCAGGTCGATTGCCGGTCGCATGCGGGCGTCGGCGAACTTGAGGTACAGGTTGGCATCCCACTTGGTCGACGCGAGGGCAGTGTTGGTGGCCACGCTCACTTCTCCTCGAACGCCGCATCGACCGGCACGCGGTACGCCGACGCGATATTGTTGCCCTTCTGCGCCGCCAGCACCACGGCGATGAATTCCTCGTGCATCTCGTCGGTCATGCCCTTCCTGGCCGCCATCGCAGTGTGCGAGGCGATGCAGTAGTCGCACTGGTTGGCGATCGAGACGGCGAGATAGACCAGCTCCTTGGTGAGCGGATCGAGCTTGCCCGGACCCATCGCCATCTTCAGCTCGTCGGCGAAGCGCTCCATCACGTCGGGATGGCGGGCCACCGCCTTCCAGACGTTGTTGATCTCGTCGGGCTTGATGTTGCGGCCGCGGGCGATGGCGTCGACGACGGCCTTCGCGCGCGGGTTCATGTCCTTGTAGGCGGTGAGCTTGGGCATGCGACGCTCCCATCAATGAAAAGGGCCGGCGTTTGCCGCCGGCCCCTCATCATATCGCCGCAAAAGCGCCGGCGTCAGTACATGTGCTGGCCGCCGTTGATCGAAATCGTCGAGCCGGTGATGAAGCCGGCGTCGTCGGCGATGAGGAACAGCACACCGCGCGCGATCTCGTCGGCCTTGCCGAGGCGGCCGACCGGGATCTTGGCGACGATTTTCTCGAGCACGTTGGCCGGCACCGCCGAGACCATGTCGGTGTCGGTGTAGCCCGGCGCGATGGCGTTCACGGTGATGCCCTTGGCCGCACCTTCCTGGGCCAGCGCCTTGGTGAAGCCGTGGATGCCCGACTTGGCCGCAGCGTAGTTCACCTGGCCGTATTGGCCGCCCTGGCCGTTGATCGAGCCGATGTTGACGACCCTGCCGAAGCCGCGGGCGTTCATGCCGTCCCATGCCGCCTTGCAGACGTTGAAGCAGGAGCCGAGATTGGTGTCGATCACGGCGTCCCACATGACGCGGTCGAGCTTGCGCATGGTCGAGTCGCGCGTGATGCCGGCATTGTTGACGACGATCTCGACCGGCCCGAGGTCCTTCTCGATCTGCGCCATCGCGACCTTCACCGCGTCGTAGTCGCTGACGTCGAACTTGTAGACCGCGATGCCGGTTTCGTCCTTGAAGGCCGAGGCCGCCACGTCGTTGCTGGCGTAGTTGGCCGCGACACTGTAGCCGCGCAGCTTCAACATTCGAGAAATCGCCGCGCCGATCCCGCGCGTGCCGCCTGTCACCAGTGCCACTCTTCCGGCCATCTTTTCCTCCCGTTTTCTTGGGAGGTCACTTTAGCCGGAAATCAATCGCACGCCATCTCGGGCTGGCGCGCCAGGCCGACGGCTTGCGACATCCAGATCACCAGCGCTTGCGCGGCGAAGCCGGCGACCGCGAGGTAGAGGCAGGTTTCCGCGCCGTAGAGCCCGCCCACGAGCGCGCCCACGCCGGCGCCCAACGGCCGCGCGCCGTAGGCCATGATGTTGATGGCCGAGACGCGGCCCAGCAGGCGCGGCGGCGTCACCGACTGGCGCAGCGTTGTGGTGCTGATCACCCAGATGATCGGGCCGCCGCCCAGCAGGAAGAAGCTGAGGCCCGCCAGCAGCGGCGTGTGGACCACGGTCGTGAGCGCCATGACGCCGGCCGCCACGAAGCCCGTGATTGGGCCGAGGCCGATCACGCTGCCGAACGGCAGCCACTTCATCACGCGCGTGGCCAGCAGTGCGCCGAACACCATGCCGACGCCGTACATGCCCATCACCAGGCCGATGCCGGTCGCCGACAGGCCGAGCGAGCGCACGGCATAGGGCACGAACACGGCCAGGATCAGGAACGAGGCGGTGTTGAAGATGAACTGGGTCACGAACACCGGCCGCAGCAGATCGTGGGCGAACACGAAGGCCGCACCTTCCTTGATGTCCTGCCACGGGTGGCGGCGCGTGACCGGCGCGCGCACGGGTTCGTAGATGCCGGCCAGCAGCATCACCGCCAGGATCGACAACGCGGCAGCAAAGCCGAAGGCGGGTGCCGCACCAATCCAGCCGACCAGAAGACCGCCCACGGCCGGGCCGCCGGCGAAGGCCACGGTGCGCGCCAGCTCGATCCGCGCATTGGCTGCCGGCAAGGCCTGCGGCGGCACCAGCGAGGGCACGAGGGAGGGTGCGGCGACGCTATAGACCACCGTGCCGCAGACCGCGACAAAGCCCAGCAGCGCCAGCAGCGGCAAGGTGAGCCAGCCCATCCAGATCGACAGCAGGACGGCCAGCAAGGCGCCGGCACGCAACGCCTCGGCGCCGGCCATCAGGCGCCGCCGCAGCATGCGATCGGCCATCAGGCCGGCCGGAATGGCAAACAGCACGAACGGCAGGGTGAGCGCGGTCTGCAGCAGACCGGTCTCGCCCTCGCCGGCACCCAGCAGCAGCACGGCCACGATGGGAGCGGCAGCCAGCGCCACCTGCTCGGCCGACTGGGCGACCAGGTTCGACCAGGCCAAGCGATTGAAGGTCGCCGGCAGCGCTTCGTTGGATGAGGTGGGCATCGAGTACTCCTGGGTTCGCTTTGCACGAACCTAGGGAGACCCCGGAACTCTCTCTATCCGGCAGCGGCCGGCTATTGCATCGTCATCCTGAGCGAAGCGAAGGATCTTGCCTTTTCTTCACCGTGCGGGCTCTCGCGCCTCAGAAGGCGCTGCCGCCCGCCAGCGCATTTGAATGCGCTTAGTCTCGTTGCACGCACATGGCGATGCCCATACCGCCACCGATGCAGAGCGTGGCGAGGCCCTTCTTGGCGTCGCGCTTCTGCATCTCGAACAGCAGCGTCGTGAGCACGCGCGCGCCCGAGGCGCCGATCGGATGGCCAAGTGCAATCGCGCCGCCGTTGACGTTGAGCTTCGCCGGATCGAGGCCGAGTTCCTTGCCGACGGCCAGCGCCTGGGCCGCGAACGCTTCGTTGGCCTCGACGAGGTCGAGGTCCTTGACCGTCCAGCCGGCCTTCTTGAGGGCTTCCTGCGAGGCGGTGACCGGGCCGATGCCCATGACCGACGGATCGACGCCCGTGGTCGCCCACGACACGATCCGGGCGAGCGGCTTGATGCCGCGCTTCCTGGCTTCGTCGGCGGTCATCAGCACCATCGCGGCGGCGCCGTCGTTGATGCCCGAGGCGTTGCCGGCAGTGACCGAGCCGTCCTTGGCGAAGGCCGGGCGCAGCTTGGCCAGGGTTTCCACCGTCGTGCCGTGACGCGGGAACTCGTCGGCGTCGACCACGACGTCGCCCTTGCGGGTCTTCACCGTGACCGGGACGATCTCATCCTTGAAGCGGCCGCTCTTCTGCGCGGCCTCCGCCTTGTTCTGCGAGGACGCGGCGAAGGCGTCCTGCTCGACCCGGGTGATCTGGTATTTCTGCGCCACGTTCTCGGCGGTGTTGCCCATGTGGTAGCCGTTGAAGGCATCCCACAGGCCATCCTTGATCATGGAGTCGACCATCTTGAGGTCGCCCATCTTGGTGCCGTCGCGCATGTAGGCGACGTGCGGCGCCTGGCTCATGCTCTCCTGGCCGCCGACCACCATGATGTTGGCGTCGCCGTTGCGGATCGCCTGCCAGCCGAAGGCGACGGCGCGCAGGCCCGAGCCGCAGAGCTGGTTGATGCCGAGCGCCGTCTTGCTGACCGGGATGCCCGAGTTGACGGCGGCCTGGCGGGCCGGGTTCTGGCCCTGACCGGCGGTCAGGATCTGGCCCATGATGACTTCGTCGACTTCTTCCGGCTTCACGTTGGCGCGCTCGAGCGCACCCTTGATCGCGACCTTGCCCAGATCGTGGGCCGGCACCGAGCCGAAGGCGCCGTTGAACGAGCCGACGGGCGTGCGCGCTGCGCTCGCGATGACGATGTCCGTTGCCATGAGATTCTCCTTACCTGCCGCCTTTAACCCTTAAGTGGGGATGTTATAGACGCGCCGCCATGGCCCGCAAGGACGGCCCCCCGGTGCCCCGGGGTCCGCTAGGTGAGCCGGGTGAAGCCGTCGGAGCTCCACTCGTCGCTGCCGACGCCGTTGTGGACGAAGAACAGCCCGTCGGGATCGTATTTCTGCTTCACCGCGCGCAGGCGGCCGTAGTTGCCGCCCCAATAGGCAGTCGGCCAATCCTTCTGGAAATAGCTCGATTCCGACAGATAGGCGCCGGCATCGGGCGCGACCTTGAGAAGCGCGGCCATGCACGCGCTGACCGCCGCCGCCTCGCGCCGGGCGCGCTCGAGATCGGGCTCGTGGCCCGTCACGCCCGCGACCGAGGGCGCGCTCGAGGCCGAGACGATGGCGAGCGCGAAGGCGTCGACGACGGCGGGGTTCATCGCCGTGTCGTGCGCCGCCGCGATCGCGTCGGGGGGCGCCCCGGCCAGCCCCTTGTTGAAGTGGAGTTGGACCGACCACACGCGCGAGGCGGCGAACAGCGCGTCGACCAGGCGATCGCGCGCGCCATCGGCCAGCAGTGCCTGCGACAACCAAGCAGATTCGTAGTTGTGCAGGAACCAGCCCGCCTCACCGAGATTGCCTGCCCAGTAGATCGCGTCATCAGGCGCGCCCGGCCGATCGTCGGAACGGATGACCTGCGGGATGTTCGCCTTCAGGAACGCGGCATCCCAGAAGAAGTGCGCCGGCGCGGCCAGCGTCTGTACCGGCAGGGCAACCGTGTAGTCCGTCGGCGCGGCGGCGATCCAATCCATGAACGGCTTCCACGTCGCCTGCGCGGTCGCCTGGTCGAGGCCCTGGAACACCATCTCGATGTCGAGCTGGTTGTCGACGCGGAAACGCACCGATTCGCCCCAGTGCGGATTGAAGAGCTTGTCGCGGTAGAAGCCCATGAACTGGGCTATCAGCCGTTTGTAGGCTTGCGGCGACGTGGCCTTGATCGCGCCGAAGGCGCCGCCGAGGAAGTTCGGCAGCGGGTGCGTCTTCAAGGTGAGGCGGGTCACCACGCCCAGGCTGCCACCGCCACCGCCCTTCAGGCCCCAGAAGAGATCGGGATTGGTGCAGGCATTGGCGATGCGGACTTGCCCGTCGGCCGTCACGACCTCAGCCTCGAGCAGGCTGGCGGAGGCGAGGCCGAAGTTCTTGGAGAAGCTGCCGAAGCCGCCGCTCTGGATCAGGCCGCCGACGTTCACCGTGCAGCAGCCGCCGCCCTGCACGTAGCGCCCGGCCTTGGTCACCGCGGCATAGACCTTGAGCCAGATGTTGCCGGCGCCGAGCGAGACGGCGGGCTGCGGCGCGGCACTGCAGCCGTGGCCCACGAAGCCTTCGTGCATCTCGATGTTGTCCATCGGCCGCGTCCAGACCAGCAGCGAGTCCGGTGCATTCGACGTGCCCTGGTAACTGTGGCCGCCGCCGCGCACGACGAGGCGCAGCTTGTTCTCGCGCGCGAAGGTGACGGCCGCCGCCACGTCGGCGGCGTTGCGCGCGGCCACGACATAGGCGCTGGGCTTCGACGCCCACGCATCGGCCCAGCCGGTGGTCTGGGTCAGCGCCACATTGTCCCGGATGAAGTAGGGGTTCTTGAACCCCTTGAAGACGGCGTCGCAGGTCGCGCGGTCGGCGCCCTTGCAGGCATCGAGCGGCGAGCGGACCGCCGAGAGCTGGCCGCCGACACGGGCGTTCAGCTCCTGCCAGCGCGGCTCCGAGGGCCAGCCGGCCTCGCCGGGACGGACCCGCTTGAAGCCGCTCTGGGCGCGGGCGACGGGTGCACGGACACTGGCGCCCAGCAGTGAAAAGGCTCCGGCTAGCTTGAACAGAGCGCGTCGCATCATGGTTCTCTCCCTTGGGGTCAGTTTGGCGCGGTCTTACCTAGCGGCCAACTCACTGATTCGGTGGCGATTTGTGATGACCGGCAGCGCCCGTGGGACGACCGGCGGGCCGGGCGGGATATCCGGTCAGGCCTTGACCGGCGCCAACGCCTCGAAGCGCTGGCGATAGCGGCGACTGAGGTTCACCTCGGCGCCGTCCTGCAGCCGGATGCGCCAGTCGCCGCTCACCCAGGGCACGACCTCGGCCACCCGCGATATGTTCACGACGTGCGACTTGTGGACCCGCACGAAGCGCCGGGGATCGAGTTCGCCCTCGAGCTTGGCGAGCGACGAGCGGATCTCGAAGGTCTCGTCGCCGACGTGCAGGATGGCGTAGTTGCCCGAGGCCTCTATCCAGTCGATGTCGGCCACCTCGACCATCACCTCGCTGCCGCCGCGCTTGCGGACGGCGAAGCGCTCCGCCGGCGCCGCGGCGGGCGCCGGCGGCGCGGCCGGGACCGCGGGCCTGTCGCGCTGGCGCAGATAATCCATCGCCATGATGCCGGCGTTCATCATGCAGTAGGTGAAGATGTCCTTGGTGAACTCGTAGCCCAGCCGTTCGAAGGTGATCGGGAAATGATACTGCTGGTCCAGCAGGTCGACGAACCACAGCCGGCGCAGCACCGCCATGCCGAGCGTGTGCACGAGGCTGAAGACGACGAGCGCCACGGCATGCACGGCGACATTGCTCGGCGACGTCACGGGAAAGCGCCGCTGCATCCAGTAGAGCGCCGGAATGAGGACCGCGATCACGATGTGGCTGGTAGCCTGCACGGCGAAGGACCAGTCGAACGGCGTGATGCGGCCCCACCGCGCATCGTCGGCGACCGTGATGTAGGCCTGCGTGAGGCACGAGACGATCAGGATCACGGCCCAGATCGCCGGCACCCACCAGCGCCACGGGTCCTTGCGCACTGTCATCACCGCGCCTTCAGCCAGTCGATCAGCGGCGTCCAGCACAACTCGCGGGCGCGGCTGCTCACAACCATGCCGATATGGCCGAGCGGCACATCGAGGCGCGTGGCGTTCTTCAGGCCGCGCCTGGAATCGACCAGCGCGGCGGCCGAGAGCGGCGGCACGATGCGGTCGCCCGACGGGATCATCACCAGTGCCGGCCGCGCGATCTTCGATGGCACGATCGGTTTGCCGCCGACCGTCCACTTGTTCGTGCCCGGCAGGTTGTCGCCGTACCAGCCGACCAGGCATTCGCGCGCCACGGGGCCGGCAAGCGGCGCGCCGTCGTTCAACCAATCCTCCAGCAGCACGAACTCGCGCGCGTGCTCGCCCTGCTGGTCCATGCCGAGGAAACGGCCGAATTTCTTGGCGGCGAGCCAGGGATCGAGCGACCAGAACAGCGTCTGCAGGATGTCGACCGGCAGCTCGCCCGCCGTGTCGGCAAGCTTGGCCAGCATCGGCCCGGCCGACAGCAGGAAGGCGTGGCCGGTCTTGTCGGCGTGGAAATCCCAGGGGGCCGCCAGCAGGGCGAGCCCCGCCACCTTGCGCGGCTGGCGCGCGGCCAGCGCCACGGCGAGCGTGCCGCCCATGCAGTAGCCCATCACCGCAGGCGCGCGCCGCGCTCGGCGGGTCACGAAGCCAAGCGCGCGTTCGAGGCGGGCGACATAGGCCGTGGTGTCGAAGCGGCGTTCCTCGTCGTCGGGCGTGCCCCAGTCGACGAGGTAGGGGCGCAGGCCCGCCGCCGCCAGGCCGCGCAGCAGGCTCTTCTCGGCGGTGAGGTCGAGCACTTCCCAGCGGTTGATCAGCGACGGCACCACCAGCACGGCGCGCACGCCGCGGCCACGGGCGGCGCGGTGCGTGGCACCGTAGTCGAGCAGGCGGGCGTTGCCCTCGCTCCACACGGCGGGCGGGTTTTCGAGCGTGCGCTGGAACGGATGGCCGCGATAGGCCTGCACGCCCGCGGCCAGCCGGTCGAGGCGGCGGCCGATCTCGCGATGCAGCGCTGCTTCGAACGCCGCGCCGCCGCCTGCCGGGATCTCCGCCAACAGGTCAGCGACCGGCGAGCTTTGCCTCGAGTTGGGCGAGCCGTTCTTCCAGAGCCGCCACGCGCTTTCTGAGCTCGCCCACGTCATCAGGGCGGTTCCCAGATGAAGCGGCAGCGGACGCGGACCCAGGCGCGGCGTTGGCATGCAAGGCACCTTGGGCGGCTTGTATTGCAGACGCAACCTGGGCATTCGCGGCCGCAAAAAGCCGCGCGATCTGCTCGGTGAGCGCCGGATCGGCGGCGAGTCCCGAGAGCTGGCCTTGCCAGAGATCGAGGTAACGCCGGGCTAATTTGTCGAAATCGCCGGTGTCGGAACCTGAAGGGTCGTCGTTTCCGGAGGCCATGCCGGCACTATAGACCATCGCCCTCACCAAGGCGTGTTCGCAGGCGCAAAGGCCGCCTTGTCGCACTGCGGTATCGGCGCTAGTCTGGCGGCCGCCCGGTAAACGGGCGTTTAGCGTGTCGCGGGGGCGAGAGGAGCGCAAGCGTAATGGCCGACCAGGCAGTACCCGAGAGCGGCCCCAAACCGGCTCCCGTCGTCATCAAGAAATATGCGAACCGGCGGCTCTACAACACGGCGACCTCCGCCTATGTGACGCTCGACCATCTGTCGACGATGGTGAAGGAGAAGACCGACTTCGTGGTCTACGACGCCAAGACCGGCGACGACATCACCCGACCGGTGCTGACGCAGATCATCTTCGAGGAAGAGAGCAAGGGCGGCCAGACGCTCCTGCCGATCCCGTTCCTGCGCCTGCTCATCTCGTTCTACGGCGACAGCCTGCAGGGCGTCGTGCCGCAGTATCTCGAGATGTCGATGACGCAGTTCGCGCGCAACCAGGAACAGATGCGCAAGTACATGCAGAATGCGTTCGGCTTCAATCCGTTCCATCAATTCGAATCGATGGGCAAGCAGAACATGGCGATGTTCGAGAACGCCATGCGCATGTTCAACCCGTTCGGCGCCGGCCAGGGCGGCGTGCCGGGCAACGGCGCAAATGGCGGCCACGCCAATGGTGGTCCGAGCAATGGCAGCCAGGGCAGCGGCAGTGCACCGCCGGCGCAAGCCAACGGACAGGAGCCGTCTCCGCCGGCTGCCGACATGTCGAAGGCGCCGCCGAGCGACGAGGCGATCGACGACCTCAAGCGCAAGCTCGACGAGCTGCAGAGCCAGCTCTCGCAGCTCAAGAAGCCCTAGGTCTCATGGCGTCGCCTGCGTCTGCCGCGCCGCAGGGCCGGCGCGTGATGTCGCCCTGCAAGGGCATCTGCATGATGGATCCGCGCGGGCCCTATTGCCTGGGCTGCAAGCGCACCATCGACGAGATCGGCCGCTGGCCAATGATGGACGATCCCGAGCGCCAGAAGATCGTCGACGAGCTGAAGTCGCGGAAGCTCAGCCCCCTTTGAAGCGCGGCTTGCGCTTCTCGCGAAACGCCGTCGTTCCTTCCCTGTAGTCCTCGGTCAGGCCGGTCAGCACGTTCTGGTCGGCGTCCATGTGCGCGGCGAGATCGTCGAGCGCGTGAGCGAGGCGGTTGACCGACGCCTTGCTCATCCGCACCGGGATCGGCGGCTGCAGCGCAACGCGCTCGGCGAACGTCCTCGCCGCGGCCAGCACCTGGCCATCGTCGGCCACCGTCTCGACCAGGCCCCAGTCGAGCGCGTCGGCCGCACCGATGCGGTCGGACGCCAGGATGACGGCCTGCTTGGTGCGCGCCGGGCCCATCAGCGCCAGCAGGCGCGGGATCGAGCCCCAGCTCATGTTCATGCCGAGCTCGACCTCGGGAATGCGGAAGTGGGCGCCCTTGCCGCAGAAGCGGAAGTCGAGCGCCACCACCAGCGCCGCACCGCCGCCCACGCAGTGGCCCTCGACCGCCGCGATCGTCACCTGGTCCATGTCCTGCCAGGCCTTGCACATCTTGGGACCGAGCCGCTGGCGCTGGATGCGCTCGCCGATCGGCAGGCCGTCGCGCTGGCGGCTCTCGGGATCCTTGAGGTCGAAGCCGGCAGAAAAAGCCTTGGCCGAACCGGTCAGGATCACGACGGTGGTCTCGAGGTCGTCCTCGAAGTCGCGCGGCACGTCGCGCAGCTCGCGCATTGCCTGGTGGCTGAGCGCGTTGACGTTGTCGCCGCGGTCGAAGCGCACGACGGCGATGCGGCCCTGCGGACCCAGTCCCTTCTCGACCGTGACGAAGCGCCGTTCCATGCGTTGCGTTCCTCTCTCTGTACCCGCCGACCGTATCCCCTCGCCTTTACAAGCGCGAGCCGCTTCGCTTGACTGCGCGCATGTCCAGGACCCTCTCAGCCATCGCCCTCGAACGCCGCGTCGACGCGCTGTTCGCCCCCTACACCCGTCCCGGCTCGCCGGGCGCCGTCGTGGGCATCATGCGCTCGGGCGAGATCGAGCTGTGCAAGGGCTATGGGCTGGCGAGCGTCGAGCTCGGCGTGCCGATCGGACCCCGGACACGCTTTCGCATCGCCTCGGTCAGCAAGCAGTTCACCGTGACGGCGGCGCTGATGCTGGCGGCCGAAGGCAAGCTCGAGCTCTCCGATCCGCCGCACAAATACCTGCAGGAGCTGGCGCCGCTCAAGGTCACCATCGACCAGATGATGCGCAACTCGAGCGGCCTGCCGGACTTCCTCGAGCTCCTGCGCCTGGGTGGCCACGGGCTCGACAAGCCGGCGCGGCCGCAGGACCTGTTCGCCGCCTGCGTACTCAACCGCCACCTCAACTTCGCGCCGGGCAGCCGCTTCCTCTACAGCAACAGCAATTTCCTGCTGCTCGGCCGCATCGTCGAGAAGCTCGCGAAGAAGAAGCTCGGCGACTTCCTGGCCGAACGCATCTTCAAGCCACTCGGCATGACCGACACGATGCTGGCGGCCGAGATCGACACGGTGATCCCCAACCTCGCCACCGGCTACATTGGCGACGCCCAGGTGGGCATCCGCCGCGCCGGCCACGCCTATCCGCAGGGCGGCGAAGGCGGCATCACCTCGACGGTCGAGGATCTGCTGATCTGGTCGCGGCATTTCGACGAGCCTGTACTGGGCAAGATTCTGCCGACCGAGCTCGCGGCCGCGATGCCGCTCACCGGCGGTCACGACAATCGCTATCGCCGCGGCGTCGCCGTGAGCGAGGTGCGCGGGTTCGACACGCTGGGTCACGGCGGGCTGTGGCCGGGCTTCCGCACCGAGTTCCTGCGCGTGCCGGCAGCCGGCCTCACGATCGTGGTGATCGCCAACCTGGGCAGCATCGATCCGTGGCGTCTCGCGCACACGATCGCGGCCGAGGCGCTGTCGGGCGACAAGCGGCTGAAGCCCGCGACCGCGCCGATCGCGGAGGAAGAGATCAAGCCGATCGCCGGCACCTGGTTCAACGCCGCCGAACCCTCGCTGTTCGAGCTGACCTGGCGCCAGGGCGAAGCGGTCGTGACGCAGAACGGCCTGCCCTTCGCGCTGGGCCGCCGCGCCGGCGGCTGGTTCGCCGCCGAACGCGGCTCGTTCGAGTTCATGCTGAAGCCCGCCCCAAGTAAATCCAACACGGGCAGCCTGCGCGTCGATCTCGGCGCCGGCCGCGTGCTCAGCTTCCGCAAGCTCGGCAAGCGCAAGGCCGTGCCGGCTGCGGTCGTCGGCATCTACAGCTCGCCCGACACGGGGGCGACCTGGCATGTGCGCCGCGGCGGCGCGGACTATTCGGTGGCAGTCTACGGCCCGCTGGTCTCGGGCGGCGCGGCGTGGGCGGTGAACGGCATCGATGCCGACACGGTCGAGATCGTATCGCCCGGCGGCTGGATCAAGCCGACCCAGTTGGCCCACCTGGAACGCGACAAGGCCGGCAAGATCGTCGCCCTCGTCATCTCGACGGGCCGCATCAAGAAAATGCGCTTCGAGCGCACGGGTTAGAAACAGACGATCAGATCGTCGAAGACGATCAGATCGTGCGCTCGACCAGCAGCTTCTTGATCTCGGCGATCGCCTTGGCCGGGTTGAGGCTCTTGGGGCAGGTCTTGGTGCAGTTCATGATCGTGTGGCAGCGGTAGAGCCGGAACGGGTCCTCAAGATTGTCGAGGCGCTCGCCCTTGCCCTCGTCGCGGCTGTCGGCGATCCAGCGATAGGCCTGCAGCAGGATCGCCGGGCCGAGGTAGCGATCGCCGCTCCACCAGTAGCTCGGGCACGCCGTCGTGCAGCAGAAGCACAGGATGCATTCCCACAGGCCGTCGAGCTTGGCGCGCTCCTCGGGCGACTGCAGGCGCTCGCGCGTCGGCGGCGGGCTGGTCGACTTCAGCCACGGCTCGATCGTGGCGAGCTGGGCGTAGGGCACGGTGAGGTCGGGCACCAGGTCCCTGACCACCGGCATGTGCGGCAGCGGGTAGATCTTGATGTCGCCCTTCACCTCGGCGATGAACTTGGTGCAGGCCAGCGTGTTGGTGCCGTCGATGTTCATCGCGCACGAGCCGCACACGCCCTCGCGGCACGAGCGGCGGAAGGTGAGCGAGCTGTCGATCTCGTTCTTGATCTTGATCAGCGCGTCGAGGACCATCGGGCCGCAGGCATCCATGTCGACTTCGTAGGTGTCGACGCTGGGCTTCTTGCCGTCGTCCGGTGTCCAGCGATAGACCTTGAACGACTTGACGTTCTTGGTCCCGGCCGCCGCCTTGTAGGTCTCGCCAACGCCGATCTTGGAATTGGCGGGCAGTGCAAACTCAGCCATCGCTTCCTCTCGAACTCAGTAGACGCGCGTTTTGGGCGGGAACGACTGCACGTCGTTGCTCATCGGCTGCAGGTTGACCGGGCGATAGTCGATCCTGGTCTTGCCCGCGTCGTTGTCGACCCAGATCACCGTGTGCTTCAGCCAGTTCTTGTCGTCGCGCTCGGGGTAGTCCTCCTGCGCGTGCGCGCCGCGGCTTTCCTTGCGGTTGGCGGCGGAATAGATCGTGGCCTGGGCCTGCAGGATCAGGTTCTCGAACTCCAGCGTCTCCATGAGATCGGAGTTCCAGATCATCGAGCGGTCCTTGACCTTGATGTCGTTCTTGCCGGCGAACACCTTGTCCATGTTGGCGCAGCCTTCGTCGAGCGTCTTGGTCGTGCGAAACACCGCGCAGTCGTTCTGCATGGTCTTCTGCATGTTGGCGCGCAGTTGGGCCGTGCCGGTGCTGCCGTTGGCATGGCGTGCCTTGTCGAGGCGGGCGATCGCGTTTTCGCCGGCGTGCGGCAGCTGCTTGTGCGGCTGGCCGGGCGTCATCAGCTCGGCGACGCGGTTGGCGGCGGAGCGGCCGAACACCACCAGCTCGAGCAGCGAATTGGAGCCCAGGCGATTGGCGCCATGCACGCCGACCGAGGCAGCCTCGCCCAGCGCCATGAGCCCTGGCACCGGCGTGTTGGGATCGCCGTCCTTCACCGTCATGACTTCGCAGTGATAGTTCGCCGGGATGCCGCCCATGTTGTAGTGGCAGGTCGGCAGGATGGGGATCGGCTGGCGCGTGACATCGACGCCGGCGAAGATGCGCGCGGTCTCGGCGATGCCCGGCAGGCGCTCGTGGATCACCTTGGGATCGAGATGCTCGACGTGCAACTCGATATAGTCCTTGTTGGGACCGCAGCCGCGGCCCTCGCGGATCTCGATGGTCATCGAGCGGCTGACGACGTCGCGCGAGGCGAGGTCCTTGGCCGACGGTGCATAGCGCTCCATGAAGCGCTCGCCGGTGCTGTTGGTGACGTAGCCGCCCTCGCCGCGCACGCCCTCGGTGATCAGGCAGCCCGCGCCGTAAATGCCGGTCGGATGGAACTGGATGAACTCCATATCCTGCAGCGGCAGGCCGGCGCGCAGCGCCATGGCGCCACCGTCGCCCGTGCAGGTATGCGCCGAGGTCGCCGTCGCATAGACGCGGCCGTAGCCGCCGGTCGCCAGCACCACCTTGTGGGCGCGGAAGCGGTGGATCGTGCCGTCGTCGAGGTTCCACGCCATGACGCCGCGGCACACGCCCTCGTCCATGATCAGGTCGAGCGCGAAGTACTCGATGAAGAACTCGGCGTTGTTCTTGAGCGACTGCTGGTAGAGCGTGTGCAGGATGGCGTGGCCGGTGCGGTCGGCCGCGGCGCAGGTGCGCTGGGCGATGCCCTTGCCGTATTCCGTCGTCATGCCGCCGAACGGCCGCTGATAGATCTTGCCCTCGGCGGTGCGCGAGAACGGCACGCCGAAGTGCTCGAGCTCGATGATCGCCGGGATGCCGTCGCGGCACATGTATTCGATCGCGTCCTGGTCGCCCAGCCAGTCGGAGCCCTTGAC
This sequence comes from Hyphomicrobiales bacterium, assembly GCA_041691635.1. Lineage (GTDB taxonomy): Bacteria > Pseudomonadota > Alphaproteobacteria > Reyranellales > Reyranellaceae > Reyranella. The sequence goes on along the minus strand of JBEPUH010000020.1, from coordinate 14,200 downwards.
CGTGTCGTACATGTGCCAGCGCCAGTCGTCGGGGCCCATGTTGCCGAGTGCCGCCGAGATGCCGCCTTGAGCCGCCACGGTGTGGCTGCGCGTGGGGAACACCTTGGTGATGCAGGCGGTCTTGAAGCCGTTGTTGGCCATGCCGAAGGTGGCGCGCAGGCCCGAGCCGCCGGCGCCGACGACGATGACGTCGTATTCGTGCTCGATGACGGTGTAGGCGCGTCCGCCGACGCTGAAAGTACCCGGCGCCGATCCACTACCTTGGCCGTTGCTCTTGCCGTTGCTTTGTGCGGCCATGACTAGCCTCCGAACCCGATACGCATGATCGCCACGACGGCGCCTAGGCCGAACAACACGGCGATGAACTTGGTGAGCACGATCATGACGACGCGCAACGCGCCGTCGGTGTAGTCCTCCCACACGACCTGCAGGCCGAGCTGACCGTGATGCAGCCCGATGCCGATCGTCAGGATCAGCAGCACCATGACCAGCGGCGAGCCGATCCAGGCGCGCACGACGGCGTAGTCGGCACCGGTCAGCATCACCAGCGAGATGGCGAACCACACGACCAGCGGAATCAGCGCGATCGCCGTCAGGCGCTGCACCCACCAGTGATGCACGCCACCCTTGGCCGAACCGAGCCCTTGGGCGCGGGCGAGAGGAGTCCTGAGATCGCTCATCGTGTCCTCCTCACATCAACCTGAGGCCGACGATCCACGACAGCGCCGTGGCGATCAGCGAGACGCCAACGACGATCCAGCCGCTGCGATAGGCGTCCTTGAGCTCGAAGCCGTAGCCCGCATCCCAGAACAGGTGCCGGATGCCGTTGCACAGGTGGAAGAAGGCCGAGAACAGCCAGCCGCCCAGCACGATGCGGCCGACGATCGAGCCGTTGAAACCCTGGAACAGGGCGTAGGCCTTGGGGTTGGACGCCGCGTAGATCACCCAGGTCGCGAGATAGAGCGCCCCGACCGACAGCGCGATTCCCGTCGCGCGGTGCAGGATGGAGAGCATGGAGGTGAGCTGCGGTCGATAGACCTGCAGATGCGGGGAGAGCGGCCGATTCGACGGCCGGTTGGCGACGCTCATCGCGTGAAAACCTCTTTCGCCTGAAGCAGGCTCGTTTTTAGCGCGCGCCGCCTTCAAGTCAATGAATGTCGGGCCTGCGTCGGCGTTAACCTTCGGGTTTCACAGCGAAATTCCCCTATCGGCGGGGCATCAACAGCCAATAATCGAGGTCGAGCACCACCGCTGGATGGTATTTTCCGTCGGCCTGCTTGCCCGGCCAATCGCCGCAGGCCTGATCCTTGGCCGCGACCGTGCGGACCCTGAGCGCACCCATGTCGGCGCGGCCCGGCAGCGGCGCCGCCTCCAGCACTTCCGACCAGGCGTAGATCGTGTCGCCGCCGAAGGTCGGCCCGACATGGCTGCCGGCGTTGACGGCGGCGACCCGCAAGCCGTTGGCGAGACCGTTGAAGGACAGCGCCCGGGCGAGCGAGATGACGTGGCCACCATAAGCCAGCCGCCGGCCGAAGCGCGTGCCCTTGGCCCGCACCGCGTCGAAGTGCACCCACGCGTTGTTCTGGTAGAGCCGCGTCGAAAGCATGTGGTCGGAGTTCTCGATCGTGTAGCCGCTCACATGATCGATGCGTTCGCCCACCGCATAGTCTTCCCAGCGATAGGACGAGCCCGCCGCGACGTCGTCGTAGCCCGCGAGCGTGAGGCCTTCCGGCACGACCAGATCGGCCGGCGCCACGGAGGCGGCGGTCTTCGGCGCCACGGGCGCGCCGACGACGACATTGGGATCGCGCTTGTGCACCATCACCCAGCGCACGTAATCCAGCACCACCTCATCGCGCTGGTTGACGCCGGTCGAGCGCACCCAGACGACGCCGCTCTTGCGGTCCGACAACTCACGCAGGCCGAGCACCATCGAATGCACCGACAGCGTGTCGCCGGGATAGACCGGCACGCCCCAGCGGAACTCGGCGTAGCCCAGGTTGGCGACGGCGTTCATCGAGATGTCGGGCACGGTCTTGGCGATGACGACGTGGAAGACCAGCAGGTCGTCGAGCGGCGCGCGCGGCAGGCCGAGGCTGCGCGCAAACTCGTCCGACGAATTGAGGGCGAAGCGCATGCCATAGAGCGCGGTGTTGAGCGCCGCGTCAGCCTCGGTAAGCGTGCGGGGCGTGGCGTGGTGGAACGCCTGGCCGACGGTGAAGTCCTCGAAGAAGTTGCCGGCGCTGGTTTTGGAGGCGGTCTTGCTCATCATGCGGCCTGCAGCTCCTTGATCGCGCCGGCCAGCGCCAGCGCCCGCTTGGCCTGCTCGACATGCAGGTTCTCGATCATGCGGCCATCGACAGTGGCCACGCCCTTGCCCTCGGCCTGCGCCGCCTTGAAGGCCGCGACGATCTTGCCCGCCATCTCGAGCTCCGCCGCCGAGGGCGCAAAGACCTTGTTGCACGGCTCGACCTGCGAGGGGTGAATGAGGGTCTTGCCGTCGAAGCCCAGCTCCAGCCCCTGCCGGCACGTCGCCCGGAAACCCTCGGCGTCCTGGATGTCGTTGTAGACGCCGTCGAGGATGGTGAGCCCGTGCGCGCGGGCGGCCAGCATGCCGAGGCCGAGCGCCGTCACCATCGGCAGGCGCATCGGCGTATGGCGCGCGCGCATGTCCTTGACCAGGTCGTTGGTGCCCATGACGAAGAGCTGCAGGCGCTTGTGCGATCCACCGATCTCGTCGGCATGGAGCATGCCGCGCGGCGTCTCCATCATCGCCCACAGCGCCATCGACTTGGGCGCGCCGGCCGCGTCGAGCAATGCCACGACGGCGGCAACATCGGCCGCACTCTCGACCTTGGGCACCAGGATCGCATCGGCGCCCGAGGCGGCGATCGCGGCCACGTCGGCTTTGCCCCATTGCGTACCAAGGCCGTTGCAGCGGATGGCGATCTCGCGCTTACCGTAGGACCGGCTCTTCGCCGCCGCCACGACGTTGGCGCGCGCGGCCTCCTTGGCGTCGGGCGCGACGGCGTCCTCGAGATCGAAGATCAGCGCGTCGGCCGGCAGGGTGCGCGCCTTCTCGAGCGCGCGCGTGTTGGCGCCCGGCATATAAAGGACGCTGCGACACGGACGGACCCTGCTCTGCATGTGGAGACTCCCGGCAAACGCGGCGGACTATAATGAGGGGCTTCGTTGTGGCAAGCTGGCGAAGGCATGCGCTTTCTTTCGCTTCAGAGCCACGTCGCTTACGGCTATGTCGGCAACCGGGCCGCGGTCTTTCCCTTGCAACGATTGGGCCATGAGGTCTGGGCGGTGAACACCGTCGAGTTCTCGAACCATACGGGCTACGGCGCCTGGAAGGGCCGCGCGGCGCCGGCCGAGCAGGTGGCCGAGATCGTCCAGGGCATCGAGGCGCTGGGGGTGCTCGCGACCTGCGACGCACTGATCACCGGCTATGTCGGCGATGCGGCCCTGGCCGACGTGGTGCTGGATACTGCGCGGCGCGTGCGCCGGGCCAACCCCAAGGCGATCTGGTGCTGCGACCCGGTCCTGGGCGACACCGACACCGGCATCTACGTGAAGCCCGGCATCGACGCCTTCTTCCGCGACCGCGCGCTGCCCGCCGCCGACCTCATCACGCCTAATCATTTCGAGCTCGAGCATCTCACCGGCGCCAAAGTCGACACGATCGATACAGCCCTCGCCGCCACGCGCAGCCTCCTCGGCGGCGCCCGCCTCGCTTTGGTCACCAGCCTGCGGCGCGCCGACGCGCCGGCCGACCGCATCGAGATGCTGGCGGTGACCAGAGACGCGGCGTGGCGGATCACCACGCCGCTGATCGGCTTTCCAATCGCGCCCAACGGCACGGGCGACGCGGTGGCGGCGCTTTTTGCTGCCCATTGGCTCGAAAGCGGCGACCCGGCCCAGGCCCTCGGCAAGGCCGCCTCCTCGATCTTCGCCGTGCTCGAACAGACGGCGGCGATGGGCGAACGCGAGTTGCAACTTGTCGCGGCGCAGGAACGGCTGGTTGCGCCGACCCGCCTGTTCGCGGCAGAACGGCTCTGACCCTGCAATGAATGTCCCCGGCTTCACCTTCAACCCCTTGATGCTCGCCATCGAAGGCGGCGTCATCGGCTTCCTGATCGCCGTGCCCGTCGGCCCGGCGGCGGCGCTGTGCATCCGCCGCTCGATCAGCGTCGGCGCGGTCGCGGGCTATCTCACCGGCATCGGCGCGGCGCTGGGCGACGCGGTGTTCGGCGCGGTCGCCGCCTTCGGCCTCAACTTCGTGCAGCAGTTTGTGGCGGCGCACGAGGCGTGGCTACGCGGCATCGGCGGCGCGGTGCTGGTGGTCATGGGCTGGGTGACGATGAGCCACCGCCCGCGCAATGTCGGCGATCCGGTGACGCACGACGTCGAGCACAACGTGGCGACGCATTTCCACTACACCAGCTCGAGCTTCATCATCACCGTGTTCAATCCGCTGACCGTGATGGCGTTCGGCGCGGCTTTCGCCGGCCGCAACCTCGCGGGCGTCGCGTCGAGCCTGGCCGACGCCTCGCTGCTGGTCGCCGGCGTCTTCGCCGGTGCGCTCGCGTGGTGGGCGATCCTGTGCACGACGGCGGTGTCGCTGCGCCAGCACTTCACCGGCACCGGCCTGCTGTGGCTGAACCGCATTTCGGGCGCGGTGATCCTGGCCTTCGGCACGGTGGCGCTGGTGTCACTGCTGCCGCTGCCGTGGCACCACATCGAGCGCGTGCTCAGCCTCTAGCGGCCTCAGGCCAGCGTGCAGGCCTCTTCGAACGACAGGCGCGGGCTGCGGCCGAACAGCTTCGCCGGATCGCCGTAGCCCAGGTTACACAGGAAGTTCGACTTGAAGCGACCGTCGGGGAAGAACGTGGCGTCGACCTTGGCGTTGTCGAAGCCGCTCATCGCGCCGACGTCGAGGCCCACCGAGCGTGCGGCGATCATCAGGTAGGCGCCCTGCAGGGTGCCGTTGCGGAACGCGGTGGTGAAGGCCACCTGCTCCTTGCCTGCGCCGGAGAACCAGCTGCTCGCGGTTTGGTCGTGCGGAAACTGGTGCGGCAGGTGTTCGTGGAAGCGGGTGTCGTAGGCCACGATGGCGGTGACCGGCGCACCCATGGTCTTGTCGGTGTTGCCGCCGCTCAGCGCCGGCCGCAGCCTCTCCTTGCCCTCCTGGGTGCGCACGAAGACGACGCGCGCCGGCTGCGAGTTGGCCGAGGTCGGGCCCCATTTCATGATCTCGTAGACGGCGCGCAACTGAGCGTCGCTCACGGGCCTGGCCTGCCAGCCGTTGTGGGTGCGGGCGGAGCGGAAAAGAAGATCGAGCGCCTTGTCGTCGAGCATGGAGATTCCTCTCGGTGAGGCGGCGACCGTAACGAAGCTTGGCGGTGAGGTCGAGACGGGTGGCAGGCGTAAGCGGGTTACGGCTCGGCAACCTGCCGCTTCAGATCGTCGAGGCCCGCGCGTACTTCGGCAAACACCGGCTCCCAGTCGCCGGCCTTCGGCTGACGGAACAGCCGCGCCGACGGATGCCACGAGGCGCGCGCGCCGCCCAGCTGCCAGCGCCAGTCGGCGACGCTGGGCAACAGCACCCAGACCTTGCAGCCCATCGCCGCCGCGAGATGAGCGATCGGCGCGTCGATCGAGATCAGAAGGTCGAGCTGGGACAACGCGGTCGCGGCCTCGGCGAAGTCGAAGATGCCGCGGCCGACGTCGTGCACCAGGCCGCCGGCACCGAACTGCTGGATGTCCTTCTGGTGGGCGCCGCCCTGCAGGCTGAAGATCAGCAGCTCGGGATCGCCGGCCAGCGCCAGGAAGTGCGGGAATGGCGCCGAGCGTTGGCGGTCCTGCGGCTGGCCCGGCATGGCCGCCCAATAGATGCCGATGCGCAGCTTCGCCTTCTCGATGCGGCCGAGCTTGATGCGGCTGTCCTGCGGTGCCTCCAGGTACGGCGGCTGGGCGGCCAGCGCCTCGAAGTCGACCTTGCAGAGATGCGGCAGCGACACCAGCGAGGCATGGACGTCGAACGCCGGCAGCTTCTCGCCCTCGGCCACGACCTCGTCGACGAAGCTGGCGGCGGCGAGCAGTTCCTTGAGCAGCGCCTGGCAGAGCACGATCACCGTGGCACCGCGGCGCTTCAGCTCGCGGGCAAACCGCACAAACAGCAGCACGTCGCCCAGCCCCTGCTCGGGATAGAGCAGAATGCGCTTGCCCTCGAGCGGCCCACCGTCCCACGCCGGTTGTGAGAACTCCGGCGCCGGCGTCTCGGGCAGGCGCTTGCGCGTCTCGTAGGCGGTGAAGCCGCGCTCGAGGTCGCCGCGCATCAGGAAGGTGACGGCAAGCTCGGTGCGGGCGCGGCGGTTGTCGGGCGTCAGCGCCAGCGCACGGCCGAGGCAGCCGACCGCCTCGTCGAGCCGGCCGAGGTCGCGCAGGCAGAGCGCCAGATTGTAGAAACCTTCGGCATAGTCGCGGTTGAGGGTGATCGACTGGAAGTGGTGCTTCACCGCCTCGTCGAGCCGATTGGCCGCGCGCAGCGCGTTGCCGAGGTTGGAGTGCAGCGCCGGATTGCCGGGATCGGCGGCGAGTGACAGGCGATGATGCGAGACCGAGGCCTCGAGCTTGCCGACCAGGCGCAACGCCACGCCGAGGTTGTTGTGCAGCTCGGCGTGATAGGGCCTGAGCGCCAGCAGGCGCAGGTAGGACGCGATCGCCTCGTCGAGCCGGCCGGCGCGATGGGCCTGCGCGGCCAGCCTGAGCTGCTGCACGAAGCTGTCGGCCTCGCTGCCGAACAACGGCGTCGCGCCGGAAGAAGCTTCCGACTCCGGGCGCAGGGGATGGATCGACGACGTGTCGTTCACGCCTCGAAGTCTACATCAGGCCTTTTGGTTAAGCACCTGTGGCCGAATGCTTATCCAGATGCTTCAGAGTCGCGGAAACAATCGACTGCGTTAGATGTAGCCCTTGATCAGTTCCTCGGCGATCTGCACGGCGTTGAGTGCGGCACCCTTGCGCAGGTTGTCGCTGACGATCCACAGCGACAGGCCGTTGTCGACGGTCGGATCGACCCGCACGCGGCTCACGAACACCGGGTCCTGACCCACGATCTCCTTGGGCGTGACGTAGCCGCCGGGCTCGCGCCGGTCGACCACGAGGATGCCGGGGGTCGCGGCCAACAGGCGGCGCGCCTCGACCTCGTCGAGCGGCTGCTCGAGCTCGAGGTTCACCGCCTCGGCGTGGCCGACCAGGGTCGGTACGCGCACGCAGGTGGCGTGCACCTTGATCCTGGGATCGAGGATCTTCTTGGTTTCGACCATCATCTTCCACTCTTCCTTGGTCGCGCCGTCTTCCATGAAGTCGTCGATCTGGGGAATGACGTTGAAGGCGATGTTCTTGGCGAAATTCTTGGGCTCGAGCTCCTGGTTGACGAAGAAGCTCTTGGTCTGGCTCAAGAGCTCGTCCATCGCCTCCTTGCCGGCGCCCGAGGTCGATTGATACGTCGAGACGATACAGCGCTTGATGGTCGCGGCGTCGTGGATCGGCTTCAGCGCCATCACCATCTGGATGGTCGAGCAGTTGGGGTTGGCGATGATGCCGCGCGCCTTGTAGCCCTTGATGGCCTCGCGATTGACCTCGGGCACGACCAGCGGCACGTCGGGATCCATGCGCCAGTAAGAGGTGTTGTCGATCACCACCGCGCCCGCCTTGACCGCGCGCGGGCTGTACTCGGCCGACACCTTGGAGCCCGGCGAGCTCAGCACGATGTCGAAGCCCTTGAAGTCGAACTTGGCGAGGTCGAGGACCTTCAGCACCGCCTTGTCGCCGAACGATATCTGGCGGCCGACCGAGCGCTGCGAGGCCAGCGCCACGACTTCGTCGGCTGGAAAATTGCGCTCGGCCAGGGTCTGCAGCATTTCGCGACCGACATTGCCGGTCGCGCCGACGACGGCGACTCTGTATCCCATGGGGCGGAGATAGGCGTCGCGGCGGGCTTTGGCAACCTACTCCGCCGTCGCCCCCGACTCCTTGATGATGGGCAGCCAGAAGTCGCTGTCCTGACGCAGGAACTTCATCGCCTGCTCCGGCGTGCGCGACGGCCACAGGGTGATGCCCTGGTCGGTCATCTTCTTGCGCATCTCGGGGTCTTCGGTGATGCGGTTGAGCTCGACGTTGAGCCTGGTCACCAGAGGCGGCGGCAGGGCTGCCGGCGCGCCGAAGCCCAGCCAGGTGTCGACCACGAAATCCTTGAAGCCCGCTTCGATCATGGTCGGCACCTCGGGGAGCTGCGCCGAGCGCTCCTGACCGGTCACCGCGATCGCCTTGAGCTTGCCCGAGCGGATCAGGCTCACGACCGTCGGCATGTTGAACATGCCCATCGCCACCTCGCCGTTGACCACCGCCTGGATGCCGGCGGGCGTCGCGCGATAGGGCACGTGGGTCATCTTCACGCCGCTGCGCAGTTCGAGGAGCACGCCGGACATGTGATGGCTGGTGCCGACACCGCCCGACGAGAAGGTGAATTCGCCCTTCTTGGCGCGCGCCTGTTCGACGACGTCGGCCACGGTCCTGGCCGGGTTCGACGGATGCACGATCAGGACGTTGGCCACCGAGAAGTTGATCGACAGGACGATCAGATCCTTGAACGGATCGTAGCCCGGGTTCTTGTAGAGACCGATGTTGTAGACCAGCAGGCCCTGCGCGATGACCCCCAGCGTGTAGCCATCGGGCGCCGCGCGCGCGAGCTCGGCCATGGCGATGGTGCCGCCGGCGCCGGTCTTGTTGTCGATCACCACGGTCTGCCCGAGCGACTTGCCGAGTTCCTCGCCGTACAGGCGGGCCCCGATGTCGCCGGTGGCGCCCGGCGCATAGGGCACGATCATGCGGATCGGCCGCGTCGGCCACTGTTGTGCCCGGACGACGAATGGTGCCGCGAGCGCGCCGGCGAGCGAAGTCGCGAGAAGCGTGCGTCTTTTCATCAGAGCCCCACCGCCGTTGAAACGAGTTGTGCCAGCTGCTTGCGCAGGCGCGCCACCGTGACCTTCTCCGCCCGCTTGCCGATCAGGTTCTGCATCTCGTAGGGATCGTGCTGGAGATCGTAGAGCTCGTCGCAGGCCACGCCGTCGAGCGACTGCTGCGTCCAGTGGATGTACTTGTGGCGCTTGGTGCGGATCGCCTTGTAGCTCATGCCGATCAGCCACGGCATGGCGTTCTCGCTGAAGTACTCGCACATGAAGGACGAACGGATACCGCCCTTCTTGTTGTGCCCGCGCGACAGCGGCTTAAGCGACAGGCCCTGGATGTGCTTCATGTCCGTGGCCTTGGCGCCGGCGAGGTCGAGCACCGTCGGCGCGATGTCGATGGCCAGCACCAGCTCGTCGTTCTCGGTGCCGGGCTTGAACCAAGCCGGATAGCGGACCAGGAACGGCGACTTGATGCCTTCCTCGTAGGCGAAGCGCCGCTCGGGCCCGAGCCCGTGCTCGCCGAAGAAGTAGCCGTTGTCGCCCAGGAACAGGATGAAGGTGTTGTCGAGCTGGCCGGTGTCCTCGAGCGCCTTGAAGATGTCGCCCATGCCCTCGTCGACCGAGGCCATCATGGCGGCGCGCAGGCGGATCTCCTCGTCGGTGCCGGCCTGGATGCCGTCGAGCAGCCGGCGCGAGGCCTCGTTGAGGCGCAGCTCGTGCGCTTCCTTCCACGCCGGCTTCTGCTTCACGATCTCGGCAATCGGCAGCGCGTTGGGCCGGCGCGGAAAGTGCTGACCCTTGTAGAGCTCGGCGTGGCGCGAGGCCGGCAGGTAACCGCCGTTGCGGAAGTCGATCGTGCCGTCGGCCGCCTGGTAGGCGTCGGGATGCACCGCCTTGTGCGCGAAGAACAGCGCGAACGGCTTGTCGCGCTCGTTGCGCAGGAACTCGACGGCGTGCGCGTTCAACAGATCGGTGATGTAGCCCTGGTGCTTGTGCTCCTCGCCGTCGATGTTGAGCACCGGGTCGATGATCGAGCCGTGGCCGGGGAAGCTCACCCAGCGGTCGTAGCCCGGCCGCGGGCCGCCCGAGTTGCCCATGTGCCACTTGCCGACGTGCGCGGTTTCGTAGCCCAGCTTCTGCAGGATGCCGTGGTAGTTGGGCAGGCGATGGCTATGGGCGTCGCGCGCCACGTTGTCGATGATGCCGTGGCGGCTCGCATACTGGCCGGTGACGATCGAGGCGCGGTTGGGCGAGCACAGGGGCGTGGTGTGGAACGCCGAGGTGAACATCGCGCCTTCGTGGCCGATGCGGTCGATGTGCGGCGTCTTCATGTAGGGATGGCCACAGATGCCGAGTTCGTCGAACCGCAGGTCGTCGATCAGGACGATCAGGAAGTTCGGTTTGCGCTTCTTGGCCGCCATGGTCTTTCTCCTGTACCCGCTGTGCTCGTGCGCAGTCGCGTGCCGGAACCACGCTAGCCGCCGGCCTTGCCGGAAGCCAGAGGGCGCGGGTTTAATTGCCGGCTTCTTTCCTGGGGACCCGACATGACCGAACCCGCCCTGCCGCTGGCAGGCCTTCGCGTGCTGGACATCAGCTCCTTCATCGCCGCCCCGGCCGCCGCCGTGGTGCTGGGCGACTGGGGCGCCGACGTGATCAAGGTCGAGGGACCCGAGGGCGATCCCAACCGCCGCATCATGCACGACTCGGCCAACTACCCGACGGCCGACGTGAACTATCCGTGGGAGATGGACTCGCGCAACAAGCGCTCGCTGGCGCTCGACCTCAAGAAGCCCGAGGCGCGTGCCGCACTCGACCGGCTGATCGCCACGGCCGACATCGTGATCTGCAACTTCCCGCCGCTGGTGCGCGACCGGCTGCGCCTGGCCTACGACGACCTGAAGGCGGTCAATCCGCGGCTGATCTACGCCTCGCTCACCGGCTACGGCGAGGAGGGGCCCGACCGCGACCGGCCGGGCTTCGACGCCACCGCCTACTTCGCCCGCTCGGGCCTGCTCGACGCCCAACGCTACGAAGGCGGCCCGCCGGGCGTGCCGGGACCGGCGCAGGGCGATCGCGCCACCGCCATGGCACTGGTCTCGTCCATCCTGATGGCGCTGATCCACCGCATGAAGAGCGGCGAAGGCTCGTGGGTCGGCACGTCGCTGCTGGGCAACGGCCTGTGGTCGTGCGGCGTGATCGCCCAGGCAGCCCTGGTCGGCGCCTTTCTGGCGCCGCGCCCGCCACCCGACCGGCCGCGCTCGGCGCTGGGCAACATCTACCGCACGTCGGACGACCGCTGGCTTCAGCTCACCATCGTGCGCGAGGACAAGATGTGGGCGCCGCTCGCCCGTGCCGTCGGCCATCCCGAGCTGATCGACGATCCGCGCTTCGCGATGGTCGACGAACGCCGCCGCAATTCCGCGGCGCTGGCGACCGTGTTGCGCGAGGCCTTCGCCGGACGCAACTACGTGCACTGGCTCGCGGCGCTGTCCAAGGCGGAGATCACCTTCGGCGTCATCAGCCGCCCGCAGGACGTGCCCGACGACCACCAGGCCGTCGCATGCGGCGCGATCGTCGAGACCGCGATCCCCGACATGCCGCGCACCCTGAGCAACCCGATCCGGCTGGGCTTCGCCGAGCAGCGGATCGCGCATCCGGCCCCGGCCCTCGGTCAACACAACGAGGAGATCCTGCGCGAGGCCGGCCTTTCGGCATCGGAGATCGCCGCGTTGCGGGCCAGCGGAGCGATGACATGACCGAGCCAGCCGAACCCCTGCCCCTCGAGCCGCTGCCCTTGGAGGGCCTCAAGGTCCTCGACATCAGCTCGTTCATCGCCGCCCCGGTCGCCGCCGTAGTGCTGGCCGACTACGGCGCCGACGTCATCAAGATCGAGCCACCCGACGGCGACCCGCATCGCCAGAACTGGAAGAACGCGGGCTATCCGCGCAGCAACGTGAACTTTCCCTGGCAGCTCGACGGCCGGCTGAAGCGTTCGCTGGCGCTCGACCTCAAGAACGCCGAGGCGCGCGGCGTGCTCGAGAAACTGATCGCGCGCGCCGACGTGATGATCGTGAACTTTCCGCCGCCCGCGCGCGAGCGACTGAGGCTGCGCTGGGAGGACATCGAGCCGATCAACCCGCGCCTGGTCTACTGCTCGCTCACCGGCTACGGCGAGACTGGGCCCGATCGCGACCGGCCGGGCTTCGACATCACCGCCTACTTCGGTCGCTCCGGCATCCTCGACGCCGGCCGCTACGAAGGCGCACCGCCCGCCATCTCGCTGCCGGGACAGGGCGACCGCGCGACGGCGATGACGCTGGTCGCCGCGATCCTGCTCGGGCTGCGCCGCCGCGACCAGACCGGCAAGGGCGGCTGGGTCGGCACGTCGCTCTACGCCAACGGCGCGTGGGCCAACGGCACGACGATGGCCGGGGCCGCGATCGGCGCCAAGCTGCCGCCGCGCCAGCCGCCCGACAAACCGCGCAATGCGCTCACCAATCTCTACCGCACGCGGGACGACCGCTGGCTGCAGCTCCTGGTCGTGCGCGACGACCGCCTGTGGGTCACGCTGTGTACCGCCATCGACCGGCCCGAGCTCGCGACCGATCCCCGCTTCACCGATCGCGAGGAACGCAAGGCGCGGGCGATCGAGCTGCATGGCGTGCTGGCGCCGGTCTTCGCAAGCAGGACATACGCAGAGTGGGAAAGCGCGCTCGCCAAGACCGGCATTCCCTTCGGCGTCATCGGCCGCGTGGCCGACGTGGTCGACGACGAGCAGGCGGTCCACGCCGGCATCTTCGCCGACACGACCAATCCCGAGGTGCCGCGCACCGTGAACAACCCCATTCGCCTGGGCTTCGCCAAGCCGCGCGTCTCGGGGCCGCCCGCCGCTGTCGGCCAGCACAACGACGAGATCCTGCGCGAGCTCGGCCACAGCGACGCGGAAATCGCAGCACTGAAGAAAGCCGGCGTCATGGGCTGACGGGCGACGACGGTGCCTGACGAAATGGTTCAGATTGCTGAACCATTCCCTTTTTAATATAGCGAATATAAGCGTCACTTTTCGTAACTGCCTCGGCTTGAGCAAGCAGACTGTTGCATTTTCCGCAATATATGTCAATGCGAAAACTGCGGGCAGGAACCGCTACACTCGGCCATGGCCCAGCGCTTCCCGACCTACGCCGAGTTCTGGCCATTCTATCTCGGCGAGCATGCCAAGGCCTCGACCCGCGCCGTGCACTATGTCGGCACGATCGGCTCGGCGCTCGCCCTGGTCGTGGCGCTGGCGACGCGCGACTGGTGGCTGCTGGCGGCGGTGCCGCTGTTCGGCTACGGGCCGGCGTGGTTCGGTCACTATTTCATCGAAAAGAACCGGCCGGCGACCTTCCAAGCTCCGGTATGGTCGCTGATCAGCGACTACCGCATGTGCGGCCTCTTCCTGACCGGCCGGCTGGGTCACGAATTGATGAGGTATCAAATCCGGCCCTGAGCGCACCGCGTAGACACTCCATGCGTCGTTTGCTCGTCCTCGTCCTCCTGCTCGTCTGCGGCATGGCTCACGCCGAGACCCCTTCGCTGCCGTGGCAGAAGTGGGATCCCGCGCTGTTCGACAAGGCAGCCAAGGAGAACAAGTACATCCTGCTGCACATGGCGGCGGTGTGGTGCCACTGGTGCCACGTCATGGAGAACACCACCTACCGCGACCCCGACATCCAGAAGACGATCCTCGAGAAATTCATTCCGGTGCGCGTCGACCAGGACGCCGATCCCGAGCTCAGCTACCGCTACGAGGACTGGGGCTGGCCCGCCACAATCATGCTCGACAAGGACGGCAACGAGATATTCAAGCGCCGTGGCTACCTGCCGCCCGAACTGTTCAAGAAGCTGCTGGCCGCAGTGATCGAGGATCCGTCGGCGCTGCCGTCGCTCACGCTCGGCGCCAAGGTCGACCCCAACGCCGTGGCGCTGTCGCCCGAGCGGCAGAGCGAGCTCGAGACGCTGCTGCTCAAGGGCTACGACAAGGAGCACGGCGGCTTCGGCGACGGCCAGCACCTCATCCAGGCCGACACGATGGAGTGGGCGCTCGAGCGCAGCCGGCCGCTGAAGCGCAACACCGACACGGCGGTATGGCAGGACGTGGCGGCGCGCACCCTGGCCGGCGGGCGACAGATCATCGATCCGGTGTGGGGCGGCATGTTCCAGTATTCCGACAAGCCCGACTG
>JBEPUH010000019.1:0-86894 GCA_041691635.1 Hyphomicrobiales bacterium | reverse complement strand
GCCCCGGGTTGCCGGCTCAGGCCCTGGTGCAGGCCCCGGCGCTGCCCCGGGCCACCGTCACCGCCGTCACGGCGCCCGGTGCGCCGGCCGCGCCGAGCGACCTGCCGTTGCAGGTGAGGTCGACGGAGCCGGCGTTCCCGGTCTCGATCCGGAGCTGCCGCGCGTCCCGGAACTCCTTCACCGCGCCCGGCGCCAGCACCTCCGCGACGAGCACCTTCTTGTTGCCGTCGGTGACCAGCAGCCAGCTCGCCCCGGCGGTGATCCGGACGCGCAGGTCCACCCCGGCGAACGCGACGGGCGGCCGCGTCGTCGCCGGCGCCGGCGCGGCCGGGGGGGGCCCGGGGGGGGCGCCGCCGGCGCCCGCCGCGGGGGGCGGCGCCCGCGCGCGCGGCCGCTTCCATGGTGTCGGCAAGCCGCGCCATGTCGGCGTGCAGGGCGTGTACCTTGTCGAGGACGGCGGCGCGTTCGCTGTCGCCGAGGTCGCTCAGCCGCCGCGCCTCGCCCTCGAACGGCGCGTACCAGTCGATGTGCCGGCCTGACGGGTCGACTTCGGGAATGGCCAGCAGGTCGGCGTGCTCGCGCGACAGGCGCTGGGCGATCGCCGCGCGCAGCTGTCCGGCCGCGCGCCACACCGGGTCACCGGCCATGCCCAGCGCCCGATAGCGCTGGAGCGGCTCACTGCCGAGAAGGGGACCTGCCGCCATCTTCGCTCCTCAGCGTCCGCCACGTGGGCAGGACATCGCGTAGGTCCACCGCGTGCCCCACATCTCACCTGTTACGATGACATCGACCGAATAATCCCCGGCCACCGGATTCCAGTCGAAGCCGAAGCCGCCACGGCCGCTGCGCGGCCCGTGGGTGCCGGCGATCACCTGGCCGCGATAGATTACCTTTATGTCGTCGGGTTTGACGTAGAGATTGTAGTTGATGCCGACAAAGCCGGGTTTTTCGCCCAGATAGTGCTTGTTGCGCGTGACGCCTTCGCCGCCGGAATCGCCCGACCAGTCGCACGGAAGCATGCCGGGCGGCGGCCGGTTGACCGGCGGTGCCTGCGACACCCGGGGTGGCGGCGGGGGCGCCGGCTTGGTCGCGGGCGGCGGTGGCGGGGGCGGCGGCGGTGCCGCCACCTTGGGCGGCTCGACCGGCTTGCACATCGCTTCCTTGTTCTTGAAGTCCTGCTCGAGCGAGGCGAGCTCGACATGGAGCTTCTTCTCGTCGGACTGCGCGTCGTCGAGCGAGGCCTTCAGCACCGGCGTCGGATCGGGCGGTGCCTCGGGTGCGGGCGGCGCCGGCGTCTCCTGCATGGCGAGGCTGAGCGAGGGATCGACCGGTGCGCAGGCGCGCAGCAACCACGAGGTGATGAGCAGGAGCAGCAGCAGGAGCAGGCCGAACAACAGCGCGCCCAGGAAGCGCGACCAGCCGAGCTGTGCCGGCAGAAGGACGGCAGGCGCACTGGCAAAGACGGTCGTCGGGGGGGCCGCTGCCGGCGAGACCGCGGGCAGCGACGGCGGTGTGAAGCCCTGGAGGCTCGCCGCCGCATCGGCCTCGTAGCCCCAGGCGACGATGACCGGTTGGCCGCCCACGAGATAGACGAAGTCGTCCGACGGCCGGCGCGTGGCGAGCTGCAGCGAGCGGCCGATCAGGCGGGCTTCGTCGCTCGACTGGGAGGCGGCGAGTTCGGTGCCGAGGCCGCCAATGGCCTCGAGGTGCTGCTCGACTGTCTGCAGCGCGGCAGTGCGCTCGGCGTCGCTGGCGTCGGCCAGGCGTCGCACGTCGCCGGTGTGGGCGGCATACCAGTCGATGCCGTCGCCGGCCTCGCGCAGCTGCGGATCGGCCAGCAGGTCGGCGGGACCGTTGCCCAGACGGCGGCGCACCACGGCCAGCAATTGCCCGGCAACCGCGTGCAGCGGATCGCCGCGTACACCCAGAGGTCGTACGCCCAATCGCGTGGTCAGGATCAGAGTAGGGCGGTCGCCCATTCAGGAAGCCGGTTTGTTCTTTGGGCGAGCATATCAGGTGTCGAATCCGACTTGTTTATGGTTGGCCACCGTTCGCCAGCGGACGAGCGGCAGGATTATTTGAACGGGCCAACACGGTCCTTGCGGTCGAGCGCGAACAACCTCAAGATATAACTGCAAATGCGTCGCAATAGCATAAAAGATATTATATCATTCAACAGCTTAAGACTTTCAGTTGGCCAAATTGCGCCTACTTCCTCCCGATGGGCGAGCGCTTTGTCCTCTGGGCGCTGCGGCAATGGCAGCAGGACCGGGCGCTGCCGGCGGAAGGTTCGGCGCTTTACCGCGGCTTCAAGCTGGCGGGCCTGCTCGACGCCCTGCCGGAATTCGCCATCGCCATGGATGCGTCCCTGTTTGGCGCGCGCCGGGCGATCCACGTCCATCTGCCGTCGTGTTCGCAGGTGAGTGGCGACGAGGCGACGCTCGTGGCGCTGTGTGGCCTGGCGCAGAGCGACCACGACGGCCCGCTGATGGCCTCGCTCGACGTGCTAATGGCGCCGACCACCTCGCGCGTCGCCGGCATCCGATTGAAGACCTTCGCCGTGGCGCTCGCCCAAGCCGGCCTCAGGCTGTCGCCCGCCGCGGGCGAACCCGGCGCGCGGCTGAACTGATGAGCGCGTGCGATCCCGAGCGGCTGGCCGATCTGCACCGCGCCATGCAGCTGATCGCCGAGGCCGTCGCGCGGCTGCCGGACGGTCGCCGCGACGTCTCCGGCAACGCGCTGCTCAACGTCGTCGTCGAAGCCGTCATCGAGGATGCGGTTGCGCCGCGGCCGGCCGCATCTTCGCGCGGCTCGCCCAGCTGCTGGAGCACGGCCAGCAACCGCCGATGAGCGGGGCGCTGTCGCTGACCGGCTTCGACGCCTAGATTTCGATCCGGCTGCCCAGCTCGACGACGCGGTTGGCGGGCAACTGGAAGAAGTCGCCGGCGTTGGACGCGAACCGCGCCAGCACGATGAACAGCTTCTCCTGCCAGCGTGGCAGCAGCGGCCGGCTCGCCTCGACGAAGCTGTTGCGGCCGACGAAATAGGACGTGCGCATCGGATCGAACGGCACGCCGCGGTCGGCGAGCGGCGCCAGGTCGCGCGGCACGTCGGGTTGCTCCATGAAGCCGTAGCGCAGGATCACGTGATGCACGCCCTTGCCGAGATGCTTCACAGATGCGCGCGCGTTGGGCGGCACGTAGGGCTCGTCCGGCACCTGCACGGTGAGCAGCACGACCTGCTCGTGCAGCACCTCGTTGTGCTTGAGATTGTGCAGCAGGCCGTTGGGTGCATTGCCGGAGAAAGCGGTGAGGTAGACGGCGGTACCCTGCGGGCGATGGACGCGGCCCGGACTTACGCTGCCCAGCAGCGCCTCCATCGGCAACGCGCCTTCCTTCTCGCGCGCGGCGACGGCCATGCGGCCCTTCAGCCACGTCCACATCGCGGCGAAAATCACGATGGCCAGCAGCAGCGGCACCCAGCCACCCTGCAGGAATTTCACCATATTGGCCGACATCAGGGTGGCGTCGACGACGGCAAACCCGCCCAGCACCAGGATCGAGCGCAGCCAGCCCCATTTCCACACCCGCACCGCCAACACGAACACCAGGGTCGTGGTGACCAGCATGGTGCCGGTGACGGCGATGCCGTAGGCCGCCGCCAGGTTGGTCGACGACTTGAAGGCCAGCACCAGCGCCACCACGCCGACGAGCTGGATCCAGTTGATGGCCGGCACGTAGATCTGCCCGTGCTCGTCAGCCGAGGTGTGCGTGATGCGTACGCGCGGACTGAGGCCGAGCAGCGCGGCTTGCTGCGCCATGGAGAAGGCGCCGGAGATGGTGGCTTGCGAGGCGATCACCGCAGCGGCGGTCGCCAGACCCACCATCGGATAAAGCGCCCAACTCGGCGCCAGGAGGAAGAACGGATTCTCGAGCGCGGTCGGATCGGTCAACAGCAGCGCGCCCTGACCGTAATAGTTCGCCAGCAACGACGGCAGGACGACGACCAGCCACGCCATGCGAATGGGTTTGGCGCCGAAGTGGCCCATGTCGGCGTAGAGCGCCTCGGCGCCGGTCACGGCCAGGGTGATGGCGCCCAGGGCCACGAAGGCGACGAAGCCGTGGCGCAGTGCGAAGTCGACAGCATGCAGCGGCGAGAGCGCGGCGAGCACCTCCGGCGCCCCGATCACCGCTTTCACGCCGAGGGCCAGGATGATGAAGAACCACAGCAACATGACCGGCCCGAACCAGCGCCCCACGCCCGCGGTGCCGTAGTGCTGGACGGCGAACAGCGCGACAAGCACGCCGAGCGCGATGGGAATGATCAGCGGCTCGAGCGCGGGCGTGGCGGTGTTGAGGCCTTCGACGGCACCCAACACGGAAACCGCCGGGGTGATCAGGCAGTCGCCGTAGAAGAGAGCGGCGCCCGCCATGCCGAGCATCAGATAGAAGCGGCGCCGGCTTTCGGGAATCTCGGCGCGGCGCGAGACCAGCGCCATCAGGGCGAGCACGCCGCCTTCGCCGCGGTTGTCGGCGCGCATCACCACCATCACGTATTTCAGGGTGACGATCACGATCAGCGCCCAGGTGATCAGCGACAGTATCCCGAGCACGTCCTCGTGCACCGGCCTCAGCCCGGTGAATTCGCTGAAGCACTCCTTGACCGTGTAGAGCGGGCTCGTGCCGATGTCGCCGAACACCACGCCCAATGCAGCCAGGGTGAGGCGCGCCGAGCGCTTGCGGCTCGTGGGTCTTGCCGCGCCGTCGCTTGCCGATGTTTCTGCCAACGCTCTCCCCGGCCGTTCCCCGGGGGAGCGGTGCGGAGGGCGGTATTGCGCCGCAGCGTGAGGCGGTCAATCCATATTTCGCCAAGGATCAGAATCGCTGCGCCACGCCCATGTACAATTGGTAGGGTGTGGCCGCCGCGTTCAACCCGATGTTGATGCCGACATCGAGCTGAAAGTTCGGCAACGGGCTCCAGGCCACCGCGAAGTCGACGGTATAGATGTCGCGGACGTCAGGGTGCGTCGACCAATTGGCGTAGATTTCTGCATACGCTGTGACGCCGTCCACAACCTGGCGGTTGAGATTGATCAACGCCGGGAAGTTGACGTGATAACCCGCGTCGTTGGGGTTCTTCTGATAGTCGGCCTCGGCCATGAGAATGCCGGTGAGGCCGAGGGGAAGCGTCACGGCGAGCGGAGCGGCAAGACCACCCTCGACGAAACGGTTGCCGACGCCTTGTGGCGCGGTCGGCCATTTGACGAAGGGAATGACGGCCAGGGCGCTGTCGCCGCCGTCGTTGCCGAACAGGTTGAGCTTGGCACGGGTGACGAGGTCGCCAACGCCGCCGACGGAAACGCTCGAACCGTCGCTGCGGGTCTGGCTGCGAATGTTGTTGTACGCTGAAAAGTTCACCTCGACGTCGAGGTTGTTCCGGAGGCCGGCCTTGAAGGTCGGATTGCCGACCACCCAGCTCGTGATGTTGGTGTCGGGCGTGGTGATGCTGTCGTAGCCGTAGATGAAGACGTCGCCTTCGTACTGGAAATGGCCGGCGTCGACCGTGTAGGGCACGTTCGACTTGGTGGGCCGGTCGGTATTGAACGGCCGCATCCGGTCGACCGGCGTCGGATTGAAAAGCGTGTACTGGTCCTTGTCCTGCGCCTGCGCGGCGCTGGCGATCGCCAAGCAAAGCAACGCGCCGGTGGCGATCCTTGTCACAACTGTGTCCATCGTCGAGCTCTCCTCCTTTGGAGAGGCGAGAGAACAGAATCGGCGCCTAGGAAATCCATGGCGATGGCCGCCGTCCGCCGTAGGATTCCCATAGTTCCGGCAGGCGCCGGACGAATCCCTACGGAATTCCTATGGGTCGCTCCCTTTATCCCGCTCGAAATCCTATGCGGGATGCGCCTTCTATGGCGCGAGGAGAGTTCCATGCTCGATGTCGTTTTTCTGGGTGGCGGCGTGCTGCTGTTCTGCGTGCTGATCGCCTACGAGCGTCTTTGCAACCGCCTTTAGAGGGAGTGGACTGCGATGACGCTCGATTACGTGCTGGGCGCCGCCCTTGCCATGGCGCTGCTCGTCTACCTGACGGTCGCGCTGGCGCGTCCGGAAAAATTCTGAGGCGGCCATGACACTCAACGGCTGGGCGCAGATCGCCCTCTTCGTCGTCGTGGTGGCCCTGCTCGCGCGTCCGCTCGGCGGCTACCTCGCCAACGTCCTGGCGGGACACCGCACCATGCTCTCGCCTGTGCTGCTGCCGGTCGAGCGTGACTTCTACCGGTTGGCTGGCGTCGATCCGGCGGAGGAGCAGAGCTGGTGGGTCTATTGCCGCGCCGTGGTGGTGTTCCATCTTGTGGGCTTCGTGCTGCTCTACCTGCTGCTGCGCCTGCAGTCGGTGCTGCCGTTCAACCCGCAAGACATGGCGGCGGTGCCGGCCGACCTTGCCGGCAACACGGCGGTCAGCTTCGTCACGAACACCAACTGGCAGGCCTACGGCGGCGAGAGCACCATGAGCTACTTCTCGCAGATGGCGGGACTGGCGGTGCAGAACTTCCTGAGCGCCGCCTCGGGCATTGCGCTGGCAATGGCGATGATCCGCGGCTTCGCGCGCGCCAGCGCCAAGGGGCTGGGCAATTTCTGGGCCGACCTGGTGCGCGTGACGCTCTACGTGCTGCTGCCGGCCTGCATCGTGCTGACGTTGTTCTTCGTCTGGCAGGGCGTGCCGCAAAATCTTGGTGGCTCTGTCGATGCCACGACCCTCGAGGGCGCCAAGCAGACGATCGCCCAGGGCCCCGTGGCCTCGCAGCTCGCGATCAAGATGCTGGGCACCAACGGCGGCGGCTTCTTCAACGCCAACTCCGCGCACCCCTACGAGAACCCGACGGCGCTCTCGAACTTCGTGCAGATGATCGCGATCTTCGTCCTGGGCGCAGGGCTCACCAACACCTTCGGCCGCGCCGTGGGCGACGAGCGCCAGGGCTGGGCGCTGCTGGCGGCGATGGGCGTGCTCTTCATCGCCGGCGTCGCGGTCGCCTACTGGGCGGAGGCGGGTGGCAATCCGCAGCTCGCAGCGCTGGGCGTCGATGGCAGCATGGGCAACATGGAAGGCAAGGAGGTGCGCTTCGGCACGCCTCTGTCGGCATTGTTCGCGGTCGTCACCACGGCGGCGTCCTGCGGCGCGGTGAACGCCATGCACGACAGCTTCATGCCACTGGGCGGCATGGTGCCGTTGGCCAACATCCTGCTGGGCGAGATCATCGTCGGCGGCGTCGGCTCGGGCCTCTACGGCATGCTGCTGTTCGGCATCGTGGCGATCTTCCTGGCCGGCCTCATGGTCGGACGCACGCCGGAATATGTCGGCAAGAAGATCGAGGCGCGCGAGGTCAAGATGACCATGCTCGCCATCCTCTGCCTGCCGCTGGTCATTCTGGGGTTCAGCGCGCTCGCGTCGGTGGTGCCGGAAGGCCTGGCGGGAACCTCGAATGCCGGCCCGCACGGCTTCAGCCAGATCTTCTATGCCTTCACCTCGGCCGCCGGAAACAACGGCAGCGCCTTCGCCGGGCTCTCGGCCAACACCGTGTTCTGGAACGCCACGCTCGGCACCACCATGGTGCTCGGCCGCTTCGCCGTGATCGTGCCGATGCTGGCGGTGGCGGGATCGCTCGCCGCCAAGCGCAAGTCGGCCGCGTCGGTCGGCACGTTTCCCACCCACGGCGGGCTGTTCGTCGGCCTGCTGGTCGGTTCGATCCTGGTCGTCGGCGGCCTCACCTTCCTGCCGGCCCTGGCGCTCGGCCCGATCGCCGAGCACTTCGCGCTGCTCGCCGGCACGCTTTACTAGGGGTCAGGTCATGACAACACGCGACAAGGCGCCGTCGCTCTTCGACGCCGCCATCCTGAAGCCCGCCATCGTCGCGAGCTTCGCCAAGCTCGACCCGCGCACGCTGATGAAGAACCCGGTGATGTTCACCGTCGAGCTGGTGGCGGTTGCCGCCACCGTGCTCATGGTGCGCGACATCTTCCTCCGCGGCTCGGGCGTCGGCTTCGAGATCCAGATCGTGGCCTGGCTCTGGGTCACGGTGCTGTTCGCCACCTTCGCCGAGGCGGTCGCCGAAGGTCGCGGCAAGGCGCAGGCCGACACGTTGCGCCGCATGCGCAGCGAGACGGTCGCCAAGCTCCTGCTCGGCGTCGGCGGCGACCTGTTCGAGCAGGTGCGGGCCAATGCGCTGAAAGTCGGCCAGGTCGTGCTGGTCGAGGCCGGCGACATCGTGCCGGGCGACGGCGAGATCGTCGAGGGTGTAGCAACGATCGACGAATCGGCGATCACCGGCGAGTCCGCGCCAGTGATCCGCGAAGCCGGCAGCGACCGCTCGGCGGTGACCGGCGGCACCAAGGTGCTGTCCGACAAGATCAAGGTCCGCATCACAACCGAGCAGGGCTCGAGCTTTCTCGACCGCATGATCGCGCTGGTCGAGGGCGCGTCGCGGCAGAAGACGCCGAACGAGCTGGCGCTCAGCGTCCTGCTGGCCGGCCTGACGTTGATCTTCGTGCTGGCCGTCGTCACCATCCCGAGCTTCGTGGCCTATGCCGGCGGTGCGGTCTCGGTGATCGTGCTGATCGCGCTCTTCGTCACCCTGATCCCGACCACCATAGGCGCGCTGCTGTCGGCGATCGGCATCGCCGGCATGAACCGCCTGGTGCGCTTCAACGTGCTGGCACTGAGCGGCCGCGCGGTCGAGGCGGCGGGCGATGTCGACACGCTGCTGCTCGACAAGACCGGCACGATCACGCTGGGCAACCGCCACGCCACGGAATTCCTGCCGGTCGGTGGCGCCAGCGAGGACGAGGTCGCGCGGGTCGCGCAGCTCGCCAGTCTGGCCGACGAGACGCCCGAGGGCCGTTCGATCGTCGTGCTGGCCAAGGACAAGTACGGCATTCGCGGCGTCGAGGTGGCCGAGCTCAACGCCCGTTTCATACCCTTCACCGCGCAGACGCGCATGAGCGGTGTCGATCTCGACGGCAAGGTGATCCGCAAGGGCGCCGTCGACGCCGTGGTGGCGCACGCGCACTCGTTGAATGCCGCGGTGCCAACCGAGGAGATCGACCGCATCGCCTCGTCGATCGCCAAGCAGGGCGGCACGCCGCTGGCGGTGTCGCAGAACGGCGTCGTGCTGGGCATCGTCTATCTGAAGGACGTGGTAAAGGGCGGCATCCGCGAGCGCTTCGTCGAGCTGCGCCGCATGGGCATCCGCACGGTGATGATCACCGGCGACAATCCGCAGACCGCCGCGGCGATCGCCGCCGAAGCCGGCGTCGACGATTTCCTGGCCCAGGCCACGCCCGAGGCCAAGCTGCGCCTGATCCGCGCCGAGCAGGCCGGCGGCAAGCTGGTGGCGATGTGCGGCGACGGGACCAACGATGCGCCGGCGCTTGCCCAGGCCGACGTCGGTGTGGCCATGCAGACCGGCACCAATGCCGCGCGCGAGGCCGGCAACATGGTCGATCTCGACAGCGATCCGACCAAGCTGATCGAGATCGTGGCGATCGGAAAGCAGCTGCTGATGACGCGCGGCGCGCTCACCACCTTCTCGATCGCCAACGACGTGGCGAAGTACTTCGCCATCATCCCGGCGATGTTCGTGGCCTTCTATCCGCAGCTCGGTGCACTCAACGTCATGCACCTGGCCACGCCGCAGAGCGCCATCCTGTCGGCGATCGTCTTCAACGCACTGATCATCGTGGCGCTGATCCCGCTGGCGCTGCGCGGCGTGCGCTATCGGCCGAGCGGCGCAGCCTCGCTGCTGCGCCGTAATCTGCTCGTCTACGGCCTCGGCGGCCTGGTCGTGCCGTTCGTCGGCATCAAGCTGATCGATGTCGTCGTCACCGCCGCCGGCCTGGTTTGAGGAGGACTCCATGCTTCGCCATCTCAGGGCTTCGTTCACCATCCTGGCGCTGATGACCGTGCTCACCGGCGTCGCCTATCCGCTGGCGATGGCTGGCGTCTCGCGCCTTCTTTTCCCGACCGAGGCGAGGGGCTCGCTGGTCGTGCGCGACGGCAAGGTCGTGGGCTCGTCCCTGATCGGCCAGAATTTCACCTCGGATCGTTACTTCCATGGCCGGCCCTCGGCCACGACCGACACCGATCCCAACGACGCCACCAAGACCGTGCCGGCGCCCTACAACGCCGCCAACTCGGCGGGCTCCAACCTCGCGCCGACCTCCAAGGCGCTGGTCGAGCGGGTGAAGGAGGATGTTGCCAAGCTGGGCGGCAGCCCGGTGGCGCCGGTGCCGGCCGACCTGGTCACGACCTCCGCCAGCGGCCTTGACCCCGACATTTCGCCCGCCTCGGCGCGCGTGCAGATCGCCCGGGTCGCCAAGGCGCGCGGGTGGGCCGAGAAAGAAGTGCAGGACCTGGTGGCGGCGCACAGCGAGGGCCGCATGTTCGGCCTCCTGGGCGAGCCGAGGGTCAACGTCCTGCAGCTCAACCTCGCGCTCGACGCTCGGCGCCCACAGTGACATCTTCAGGGTTCGATGGCCGGCGTTCCCGATGAGACTCGCCCTTCGCCCGACGCCCTGCTCGAGGCGGCGCAGAAGGAAACCCGCGGCAAGCTGAAGATCTTCCTGGGGGCGGCACCGGGCGTCGGCAAGACCTACGCAATGCTGGCGGCGGCACAGCGGCGCAAGGCCGAGGGCATCGACGTGGTGATCGGCGTCGTCGAGACCCACGGCCGGGGCGAGACCGAGGCGCAGATGGCCAGCCTCGAGGCGGTCGCGCGGCGGCAGGTCGACTACAAGGGCCGCACCTTGGGCGAGATGGACCTCGACGCGATCCTGGCGCGGCGCCCGGCGCTCGTGCTGGTCGACGAGCTCGCCCACACCAACGCCCCCGGCAGCCGCCATGCCAAGCGCCATCTCGACGTCGGCGAGCTGCTGGCGGCCGGCATCGACGTCTACTCGACCCTGAACGTCCAGCACGTCGAGAGCCTGAACGACGTGGTGGCGCGCATCACGCGCATCCGGGTGCGCGAGACGGTGCCCGACTCGATCGTCGACGCCGCCGACGAGGTCGAGCTCGTCGACATCACGCCCAACGACCTGATCGCGCGCCTGCATTCGGGCAAGGTCTACGTGCGCGAACAGGCACAGCGCGCGCTGCGGCACTACTTCTCGCCGGGCAACCTCACGGCGCTGCGCGAGCTGGCGCTCAGGCGCACGGCCGAACGGGTCGACGACCAGATGCTGAGCTACATGCGGGAGCATGCGATTACCGGCCCGTGGGCGGCCGGCGAGCGGATCATCGTCTGCCTCGATCCTGGCGTCGGTGCGGCCAACGCAGTCCGTGCGGCCAAGCGCACCGCCGACGGCCTCGATGCCGAGCTGATCGCGCTCTATGTCGAGACTGAACGCCACGGCACGCTGGGCGAGGTCGAGCTTGCCTGCCTCGCCGAGACGATGCGGCTGGCCGTCCAGCTCGGCGCCGAGGTGATGACGGTGCCGGGCCGCTCGGTGGTCGAGGAGATCCTGACCGTGGCGCGCTCGCGCAACGCCACGCGCGTCGTGGTCGGCAAATCGCGGCGTTCGCGCTGGTTCGAGCTGCGCCACGGCTCGGTGGTCGACGCGCTGGTGCGCAGCGGCTCGGGGCTGGCGATCGAGGTCGCGCCGTCGACCGAGGTGCCGGAGCCCGCCGGAACGATCGACTGGCTGATGGGTGCACCGCGCACGGTCGGCCCCTATCTCGAGGGCCTGCTCACCACCGCCGCGGCGACCGCGGCCGGCACGGCGATCGACGCGGGCATCCAGTTGCCCAACATCTCGCTGCTATTCGTCGTGCCGGTGCTGGTCGCTGCGGTGCGCCACGGGCTGGTGCCGTCGCTCTGGGTCGCGACCCTCTCGCTGCTGGCCTACAACTTCTTCTTCCTGCCGCCGCTCTACGAATTCACGATCTCCGATCCGGCGAACATCGTGGCGCTCGTGCTCTTCCTGTTCGTGGCGGTGGCGGCCAGCGCCCTCGCCGCCCGTACGCGCTCGCAGACCCAGGCGGCGCGGCGCGAGGCGCGCACCACGGCCGAGCTCTACGGCGTCAGCCGCAAGATCGCCGGCGTCATCGAGCTCGACGATCTGCTGTGGATCGTGATCACCCATCTGGCACGCCTGGTGAACGCGGAGATCGCCATCCTGATGCCGGAGGGGAGTCCGCTCGAGACCGGGCCGCTCACGGTGCGCGCGGCCTTTCCGCCCGACAGCCAGTTGAACGACGCCGATCTCGCGGCCGCGCGCTGGTCATGGGACGCCGACCGGCCGACCGGCCGTGGCACCGACACTCTGCCCGGCGGGCGCTGGCTGTTCGAGCCGATCCGCACCAGCCGCTCGGCGATCGGCGTGATCGGCGTGCTGCCGCTGGGCACGTCGCCCGGCGGCACCGGTCGCGACCTGTCGTCGCCCGAGCGGCGGCTGCTCGAGGCGGTCGGCAACCAGACCGCCGTCGCCATCGAGCGTGTGGCGCTGGCGGCCGGCATCGACCAGGCGCGCATCGGCGCCGAGCGCGAGCGGCTGCGCTCGGCCATGCTGACGTCGGTGTCGCACGACCTGCGCACGCCGCTCGCCTCGATCGTGGGCGCGCTGTCGAGCCTGCGGAGCCATCGCGAGCGCTACGACGAGGCCACGCGCGAGGATCTCCTGGGCACGGCGCTGAGCGAGGCCCGGCGCCTCGACCGCTTTGTCGGGAACCTGCTCGACATGACGCGGCTCGATGCCGGGGCGATCGCGCCCAAGCGCGAGGCCGTCGACGTCGGCGATCTGGTGTCGACGACCCTGCGCCGCGCCGCGCCGCTCCTGCAGGACCGCGCGGTGACGTCGAGCATCGCACCCGACCTGCCGACGCTGCAGCTCGACTTCGTGTTGGCCGAACAGGTGCTGTTCAACCTGCTCGACAATGCCGCGAAATACTCGTCCGCCGGCAGCCGGATCGAAGTCCAGGCGCGCCACGCCGGAGGCCGAGTCGAGATCGTCGTGCGCGACGAGGGTGACGGCATCGCACCTGCAGCGCTTGACCGGCTGTTCGACAAGTTCTATCGCGCCGACGACGGTGACCGCCGCCGCGCCGGCACCGGCCTTGGCCTGGCCATCGCCAAGGGATTCGTCGAGGTCGAAGGCGGCACGATCGCGGCCCGCAACCGGACCGATCGCAGCGGCGCGGAGTTCATCGTGAGCTACAGAACGTGAGCCATCGATCATGACCGGCGACGCTGCCACCATCCTGATCGTCGAGGACGAGCCGCCGATCCGCCGGCTGCTGCGCGCGACGCTCGGCGTGCACGACTATCGCGTGCTCGAGGCGACGACCGGCGCGGAGGCGCTGTCGGCGCTGCACCATCACCGGCCCGATCTGGTGCTGCTCGACCTCGGCCTGCCCGACGTCGACGGCCTCGTGCTGATCGGCAAGATCCGCGCCCTGGGACCGGTGCCGATCGTCGTGCTGTCGAGCCGCGGCGACGAGGCGGCGAAGGTGACGGCGCTCGATTCGGGCGCCGACGACTACGTCACCAAGCCGTTCGGCGCCGACGAGCTGCTGGCGCGCATCCGTGCAGCGCTTCGCCATCGCCTGCAGCAGCAGGGGGCGGAGCGCGGCTTCACCAGCGACGATCTCAGCGTCGATCTGGTCCGTCGGCTGGTGCGGCGCGGCGCCGAGGACGTGAAACTGTCGCCCAAGGAATACGACATCCTCGAGCAGTTCGTGATCCATGCCGGCAAGGTGCTGACCCACAAGCACCTGCTGCGCGAAGTATGGCGCGACGAGGCAGTCGACCCGCAATACCTGCGCGTTTACGTCCGCCAGCTGCGCCAGAAGATCGAGGCCGATCCGTCGGCGCCGCGGCATGTGCTGACCGAACCGGGGATCGGCTACCGGCTGGTCTAGAGGGGCGCCGGCATCAGGCGGCGGCCAACCGAATCGAACGACACGACCTTGAGGCCCGCGTCTGCCGCGTGCTGCTGCAGCGTCGCCTGGCAATGCCGGCAGGCGGCATCCTCCAGGACGATCCGGCCGCCGCTGCCGGTGCGGCGATGCGCGACCCGCAGGGCATCGTCCAGTTCGTGCGCGTCGTGCACGTCGACGATCCAGGCGAGGTTGGCCGATTCGCAGCCCGGCGCCGCCGCGTCGGGACGCAGCGAGCGCACGCCGGCACAGCCGCGCGACAACAGGGCGAGCACGAAGGGCAGGGTATGGCGCCCGATGACCGCGACATGGGGCAAGGGCGCAAGATGGGCCATCGCGATCACGCGGTCGACGGACGCCAGGAGAGACGGAGGTTCGCCATCGCGCGGCATCGATGAAGCTCCTTTGCTGGTGGAGCATCAGATAGGCGCGGCCTGCATAGGATTTCGAGAGGGAAGCCCGCCCGATGACATAGGCGGCCCGCAGGAATCGCGCTACGCTCGCGCCGAAACACGAGGAGGAAATCATGGCCGAGAGCGAGAACTACAAGAAGGGCACCGAGGTCCGTCGCAAGCTGATGGGTGCGGCGACCGCCGACAAGATGGCCAAGACGGTCTACGACGACCCGATCATGAAGAAGTTCGGCGACTACGCGCGCGAGGCCGTGTTCGGCATGCTGTGGACGCGCCCCGGCCTCGACATGAAGACGCGGGCGCTGATCTGCGTGATCTCCGACACCGCCCAGGCGCGCTGGCCGGAGCTGGCCATCCACCTGCGCATGGCGCGCAACCAGGGCTGGACGGAGGATGAATTGGCGGAGGCGCTGATGCACCTGTGCGGCTATATCGGTCTGCCGTCGGTGCGCGAGGGCTTGCTCACGGCCAAGGAAGTGTTCCACGAGATGAACAACGAGAAATAGCATGGTGTTGATGACGACGAGCGATCTGCCGCTGAAGCTGATCGCGCGCGGCAAGGTGCGCGATGTCTACGAGGTCGAGGGCGCCCGGCTGCTGCTGGTGGCCACCGACCGGGTCAGTGCCTACGACGTGGTGATGGCCGAGCCAATCCCGATGAAGGGCGCTGTGCTGACCCAGACCAGCGCCTGGTGGTTCCGCAAGCTGGGCGGAGTGGTGCGCCACCACATGATCTCGGCCGACGCCGACGAGATCGTTGCCGCCGTGCCCGCGCTCGGCGCCCATCGCGAGCAGATCGCCGGCCGCACCATGCTGTGCAAGCGCGGCACGGTGTTCCCGATCGAGTGCGTGATCCGCGGCTATCTCTCGGGCTCGGCGTGGCGCGAGTATTCGAAGGACGGCACGTTGGCCGGCGAGACGTTGCCGGCCGGCCTCGAGGAGAGCGGCCGGATCGATCCGCCGATCTTCAGCCCGGCAACCAAGGCCGAGAGCGGCCACGACGAGAACATCACCGTCGGCCGCATGCGCGAGATCCTGGGCGCCGATGTCACCGCCGAGCTCGAGCGGCTGACGCGCATCGTCTACACCAACGGCCGCGACGTGGCGCTGGCCAACGGCATCATCATCGCCGACACCAAGTTCGAGTTCGGCCGCACCAGGGACGGCGAGATCCTGCTGATCGACGAGGTGATGACATCCGACAGCTCGCGCTTCTGGCCGGTCGACGGCTACCGCCCGGGCAAGCCGCAGCCCAGCTTCGACAAGCAGCCGCTGCGCGACTGGCTCGATGTCGAGCGCCACGCCAAGCGCTGGAACGGCGATGCGCCGGCACCGAAGCTGCCACCGGAGGTGGTCGATGCCACCAGCAAGCGTTACCTGGAAGCGTACCGCCGCCTGACCGGCGCCGATCTCGCCTGAAGCCGGTGGGCCTCAGCGCGCCGGCAGGGTGAAGCGGTTGGCCCTGAGCTTGCGCTCGAGGGTAGGGATGCCGCCGGCGTAGTTGCCGCGCGCGCATTGGTCTGCAGCGGCCGCGACGTCGAGATCGGGCACGCTTTCTCCGCGCGTATGTTTGCCGAGATATTTGTAGGCGAGCTCCGAGAGATCGGCGCAATAGGACGCATCGTCGGCGAACGCCGGCAGCGGCGAAAGGACGAGGGCGAGCGCGGCAAAGAGGCTTTTCATTGAGGTTTTCCCGGCATGACATTTGCACCGACGCGGGTGCGAGAGTTGCCGATAATGTGGATGCCGGGGGGGACGAATACCATGGGAATCGCGAGACGTTTTTCGCTGCTGGCCATCGCTCTGGCGAGCATGTCCGCAGGTGCAGCCCAAGTCCGATCGTGGCTGTCGGCCACGCGGAAGTGATCGGGCAGGCCGCGGAGTAGAAGTCGCGACCGGCGGCTCAATCGCCGAGCGGCGTCAGGAAATGATGCACGGGCGCGTCAGCCAGACGCGCTTCTGGTTCAGGCCGCGGCATTTCGAATGCCATTTCTCGCGCTTCCATTCGACCTGCGCGCCGGCCTTGGGGCGCGCGGGATGATGTAGAGCGCCTTTTCACGCCGGTCGTTCTTCACTGGGCAGGCAACCCAGGCGGCGAGGCTCATGCGCAGGTCGTTCATGCGGAACTCGAGCGTGTTGTCGTTGACGAAGGACGGCGTCATCCAGCCCTTGCGTTCCAGCTTCGCGATGTTGAGCAGCAGCGCGACGCGGAAGTCGAGGCCGGCGTAGGCCGCGTCGCCCTCGATGCTCTGGCGGTCGGCCTCGGAAAGGAACGGCCGCTTGGGCTACCGGTGGCGCGCGATGGGCAGGGTCTTGTTGATCGTCTCCAGCCCGCGCGACGGGATGACCGAGCTGCGGCCGCGCTCGGTAGTGGCGTCGACGATCGCACGCCGACGTTGAAGCAGCGCGCCTTGCCGGCACGGCCTGACACCAGGTAGCTCTCGATGGTGGCGATCACCATGCTCTGGAAGGCGGCCTCCGAGACGTTGACGAGGTAGCCGAATTTGGCGGCCACCATGGCTGCTCCGGAGGGGCGCCTATTTTCGCCGAAAGTCCGCCATACGCCTAATCTTGGTCGTTATAGAGGCGATTTCCGTAATCTAAGGGCATTTCCGATGATCGGGACTTCTACGATGCAAGCTTCAGGCTGCGCAGCCGGAGCGCATTGGCGATCACCGATACCGAGCTGAGCGACATCGCCAGCGCTGCCACCATCGGGCTGAGCATGAGTCCCAATGACGGATAGAGCACGCCGGCCGCGATCGGTATGCCGAGGACGTTGTAGGCGAAGGCGAAGACGAGATTTTGCCGGATGTTGCGCATGGTGGCCCGGCTGACCGTGATCGCGCGCGTGATCCCCGCGAGGTCGCCCTTCACCAGGGTGATGCCCGCGCTCTGGATCGCCACATCGGTGCCCGTGCCCATGGCGATGCCGACATCGGCTTCGGCGAGAGCCGGCGCATCGTTCACGCCGTCGCCCGCCATCGCGACGACGCGGCCCTCGGACTTGAGCTTCTTCACGATGCGATTCTTGTCCTGTGGCAGGACGTCGGCCTCGACTTCAGTGATGCCGAGCTTGCGAGCGACGGCCTGCGCCGTCGTCTTGTTGTCACCCGTCAGCATCACGATTCGAATGCCGTCGGCCCGCAGGCTGTCGAGAGCCGCCTGGGCCGTGGACTTGATTGGGTCCGCGATGGCGATCACGCCGGCCGGCTTGCCGTCGACCGCCAAGAACAGGGCGGTCGCGCCGTCGCTACGCAGCCTGTCGGCGGTGGCCTGGAGTTCGCCAAGCGCGATTCCCGTATCTGCCATCAGCTTGGCGTTGCCCAGCGTCACGGCACGTCCGCCGACCTTGCCGGTCACGCCCTTGCCGGTGACTGACGCGAAGTCGGCCGGATCCTGGATCGCGACATTTGCCGCCTTGGCAGCGGCCACGATCGCGGCGGCCAGCGGATGCTCGCTCGACCGTTCGAGCCCGGCGGCCAGCATCAGCAAGTCTACCTCGACAAAGCCCGGCGTCGGCACGACCGACGTGACCCTGGGCTTGCCTTCCGTGAGCGTGCCCGTCTTGTCGACGACAATGGTGTTCACCTTCTCCAGGCGCTCCAGGGCCTCGGCCGACTTGATCAGGACGCCGGCAGTCGCGCCCTTGCCGACGCCGACGCCGATCGACATCGGCGTCGCGAGTCCAAGCGCGCACGGGCAGGCGATGATCACAACCGAGACCGCCGCGATCAGGGCATAGGAAAGCGCCGGCGACGGCCCCCAGACCGCCCAACCAATGAAAGCAAGCACGGCCACCGCCAGCACCGCCGGCACGAAATAGCCGGCCACGGTATCTGCCAATTTCTGGATGGGTGCCCGGCTGCGTTGCGCTTCGGAGACCATGGCGACGATGCGCGACAGCATCGTATCGGCGCCGATCTTGTCGGCCCGCATGACCAGCGAGCCCGTGCCGTTGACCGTGCCGCCGATCAGCTTGCTGCCGGCCTCCTTCGCGGTCGGCAGCGATTCGCCGGTCACCATCGATTCATCGACGGCGCTTCTTCCTTCCAGGACCTCGCCGTCGACAGGCACGCCGTCACCGGGGCGGACTCGAAGCCTGTCGCCGACCGCCACGAGATCGAGGGAAATCTCTTCGTCCTCGCCATTCTCCTTCAGCCGTCGCGCCGTCTTGGGAGCGAGGTTGAGCAGGGCGCGGATAGCGCCGCCGGTCTGTTCACGGGCACGAAGCTCGAGGACCTGTCCCAGCAGGACGAGAACGACAATGACCGCGGCCGCCTCGTAGTAGACGGAAACCGTGCCGCCCATGCCACGGAATCCGGCCGGGAAGAGGCCAGGCGCGAAGGTGGCGAACAGGCTGTAGAGATAGGCCGCGCCGGTGCCCAGCGCGATCAGGCTGAACATGTTCAGGCTGCGGTTCAAGATCGACGCCCAACCACGCTGAAAGAACGGCAAGCCCGCCCACAAGACGACGGGAGTCGACAGGGCGAACTGGATCCAGATGGATATGCCGGGAGGAACAAGATCGTGCAGTCCCAGCCCCGGGATATGGCTGCCCATTTCCAGGATGAACACCGGCACGGTCAGGGCCAATCCGATCCAGAACCGGCGAGTCATGTCCAAAAGCTCTGCGTTCGGTCCCTGATCGAGCGAAACCTCGGCGGGCTCCAGCGCCATGCCACAGATCGGGCAACTGCCCGGCCCGACCTGGCGGATTTGCGGGTGCATGGGGCAGGTGTAGATCGTGCCAGCGGGCGCTGCCGGCACAGGCGCCGCACCAGCTGGCTTCAGATAGCGGCCGGGCTCGGCCGTGAATTTAGCCAGGCACTTGGGACTGCAGAAATAATAGGTCTGACCGGAACGGACGGCTGTGTTCTTGGCGCCGTCGATTTTCACCTTCATCCCGCAGACCGGATCGATCGCCGTGGCGTCGGAGGGCGCGGGCGAGGAGCAGCAACACTTATGTGACATACCTTGCCATGTATACCCTACGGGGGTATAGTTCAAGTTATGGAAGAGCGAATCAAGAAATCCCAGCTGGCGCGCCTCTCTCGCGTCGAGGGCCAGGTGCGCGGCGTGTCGCGCATGGTCGAGGAAGACCGCTACTGCATCGACGTGCTGACCCAGATCCGCGCCGTGCGCGCCGCACTCGACAAGGTCGAGCAGGAGATCCTGCACGAGCACCTCAATCACTGTGTGGCGCACTCCTTCTCCGCTGGCTCCGAGCGCGATCGGCAGATCAAGATCGACGAGCTGATAGAAGTGCTGGATAGGCGCCGTTAACATGCGTCAACTTCGCCTCGTCGTCTGGCTGATGGCTCTCATGGCCTTCGCTTGGCCTATCGGGCTCTTGCACACGACGAAGACCGAAGGTTCTGCACGTCAGACGGCAATGAGCGATTGCCCATATCATGCGCCGCCGCCCCAGCCCTGCCCCGACAAGGGTACCGCCAAGCATGCCGCCGGCACTTGCTGCCCATTAATGGCCGCTATGGTTGCGCTAATGCCGTCGGCACCGGAATACAGCGAGCGTCAAATCCGGTACGACTACGCTCCCTCGGTTGCCGCCGGACAACCCGGCCGGCTTCTCACAAAGGATCCGCCGCCTCCCCGAGTCTGACCCTTTTCAAACGGGTTCACTCAGAGACAGGAGAGGTATCATGTTCTTCCGACGCATATTCGTCGGCGTCCTGGCGTTGGCTGCGGCCATGCCGGCGTCGGCGCACGGTCCCGATCACGGCATGGGCGGTGGCAAGCCCGGCGAAGCCAGCAAGATCACGCGCACGATCGAGATCGTGGCGACCGACAACGCCTTCTCGCTCAAGTCTCTCGATGTCAAAGACGGAGAGACGATCCGCTTCGTCGTCCATAACGACGGAATCGATCCGCATGAGTTTCTGATCGGCATTGCCTCCGAGCATGCAGAGCATCGCGAAATGATGAAGGCGATGATGCAGCAACAGAAAGCAGGCGGACATTCTCACGCCATGCCGATGGAGGCGCACGAGAGCGGCGTCACCGTGCAGCCGGGCAAGACAGAGCCGTTCGTATGGACCTTCGCCCGTACAGCAAACCTTCAATTCGCCTGCGACATTCCGGGCCACTACGAGGACGGAATGTACGGCTCAATCACTTTCAGCCACTAACGGAGGCCATCATGCGCAGTCCGTCACGCCGGCAATTCATCGAGGGCATGGGCGCAGTCGCCGCCACGGCAGGGTTAGGAATATCGAGAGGCTGGGCGCAGGATGCGCGGAGCCTCACCGGAACACAGTTCGATCTGACGGTCGGCGCGACGTCGGTCAATTTTACCGGCCGCGCGCGTGTGGCGACGACGGTGAACGGCACCGTACCGGGACCGATCTTGCGATTCCGCGAGGGCGAGACGATTACCGCGCGGGTCAGAAACACGCTTGCCGAACCCACGTCGATCCACTGGCATGGTATACTGCTGCCCAATGCCATGGACGGCGTTCCTGGCCTCACTTTTCGCGGCATCATGCCGGGCGAGACCTTCATCTATCGGTTTCCGATCCGGCAAAGCGGCACCTACTGGTATCACAGCCATAGCGGCATGCAGGAGCAGACCGGCCTTTACGGCGCGCTCATCGTCGAACCGCGTGGCCGCGAGCCCTATGTCTATCAGCGCGAATTCGTCGTCATGCTGACCGATTGGACCGACGAAGATCCGATGACGATCGTCTCCAATCTCAAGCAGCAGAGCGACTACTACAATTACAACCAGCGCACGCTCGGCACCTTCCTCAAGGACACCAGGCGCGACGGCTTGTCGGCCACGGCGCAGGATCGGCTCATGTGGGGCCAGATGCGCATGAGCCCGACGGACATCATGGATGTGTCGGGCGCGACCTACACATTCCTGATGAACGGCCAGCCGCCCGGCGCCAACTGGACCGGGCTGTTCAATCCCGAAGAGAAAGTGCGCCTGCGCTTCATCAACGGCTCGTCGATGAGCACGTTCGACGTGCGCATTCCGGGTCTGGCGATGACGGTCGTGCAGGCCGACGGCTCGGACGTCGAGCCTTTCGAGATCGACGAGTTCCGGATCGGCACTGCCGAGACATATGACGTGATCGTAACGCCGCGCGGCGATGCCTACACCATCTTCGCCCAGGCCGAGGATCGAAGTGGCTATGCCCGGGGCACGCTCGCGGCGCGCGCCGGTCTTTCAGCCGCCCTCCCGCCGATGGACCCCGTGCCGATGCGCTCGATGGCCGACATGGGAATGGGCGGCATGGACATGAAAGGCATGGATATGAAGGGCATGGCGCACGACCACATGCCCGGCATGAAGATGCCGGTGGCCGGCGCGGTTCCTACGTCGAACGCCGACGGCGTCGATGTCATGTCCCTGAAGGGCAAGCCCAGCGTCGACAACGTCGCCGTCGAAACCCGGGACAAGCTGGGCGAGCCCGGTGCCGGTCTCGAGAACAACGGCCGCCGCGTGCTCACCTATCGCGATCTGCGCTCGCTCACGCCGCGGCCCCAGGCGCCGCCGACGCGGGCCCTCGAATTCCATCTCACCGGCAACATGGAGCGGTGGATATGGGGCTTCAACGGCAAGAAATTCTCGGAGGCGTCGGCCATCGAGATCAAGCTCGGCGAACGCATCCGCTTCGTACTCGTCAACGATACGATGATGGAGCATCCGATCCATCTGCATGGATATTTCTTCGAGGTCGAGAACGGCGCGGGCGACCGGCTTCCGCTCAAGCACACGATCAACGTCAAGCCGGGCGAACGGATGAGCTTCGTCTTCACCGCCGACGCGCCCGGACACTGGGCGTTCCATTGCCACCTGATGTACCACATGGAAATGGGCATGTTCCGCACGGTGCTGGTGTCGTGAGCGCGCGCATGAAGGCGCTTCTCTTGGGCCTGGCACTGGCCGCGACTCTGCCCTGGTCGGCACAGGCGCAGATGAGTCACTCGGCGCCGACGGTTCCGGTGTCGCCGGCGACGCCGTTCGGCATGTCGCCGGTCGACGACGAGCACATCTTTTACCATGCGATGCTCAGCGAACTGGAAGGACGGTTCGGCGCAACCAACAGCTTGCGGTGGCAGGGCGAGGCGTGGGCCGGAACCGATAGCCACCGGCTCTGGCTCAAGAGCGAAGGCAGGCTGACCAACGGCGAGGTCGACGACGGCCAGCAGCAGTTGTTCTACAGCCATCCCATCAGCACCTACTTCGATGCCCAGATCGGCGCGCGCTACGATCTCGACTCCTTGCCCGGCCGCGGCTGGGGGGCGATCGGCATCGAGGGCATGGCGCCGCTTTTCTTCCATGTCGCGGCGACGGGTTATATCGGCGGCGAGGGCCGCTTGGCCGCCAAGCTGGAAGGCAGCTACGACCTGCTGCTGACCCAGAAGCTCATCCTGCAGCCGCAGCTCGAGATGAACTTCTACTCGCTCGACGATCCGGCGCGGCGCACCGGCAGCGGCCTGTCCGACGTCGATGCCGGCCTGCGCCTGCGCTACGAGATCACCCGGAAACTGGCGCCCTATATCGGCGTCACTTACGACGGCAAAGTGGGCTCGACGGCGGCTCTCGCGCGCGACGCGGGAGAGCCGACCAGCCAGGTCCGGTTCACCCTCGGCATGAGGGCGTGGTTCTAGCGTCGGAGTTACGCTTCCTTGGTCGCCTCGAGGGCCGGTTCGGCGGGCAGGCCGAGCGCCTCGCGCTGCTCGACCCAGTGCACGATCTCGACGAAGATCGGCCGCAGCTGACGCGCCGCGTCGGTGTTCTCGTATTCGACCCGCGGCGGCACCTCGGCGAAGATCGTGCGCTTGATCAGCCCGTCGCGTTCGAGGGCGCGGAGCTGGGCGGTCAGCATGTGCTGGGTGATGCCGGGCAGGCCGCGCTTCAGCTCGCCGAAGCGGCGCGTGCCATGACTCAGCAGCCACAGGATCTCGAGCTTCCAGCGGCCGTTGATCATGCCGACGGCGCGGCGGAATTGGGCCTGCACGACTCTCGCCAAATCGGGGTCGGTCCGGACGGCATTGATATCGATCATGGCTGCCTTTCGTCATGGTCAGGGCGTATTCGCACAATAGTCTACTTTATCATACTATGTCTTAAAATCAATCCTTCTTGCGGAAATAGCCCTAACGTCTATCTCGACGCTTGGTCAAGTGACTGTATATAGGAGTTCTCTCCCGTGGATGGTTCGCCGCGCGTGAACGTCGATCGACTTGAGATGCCAGACAGGCCTGAGGACAAGGTCCGTCGGGTAGGGCGCGCGCCGGACGTCCGGCTGCCTGATGCCAAGGGCACGCCCGGCCCGGCGGAACCGTCCGTTGCGGCGTCCCCGCCTGTGCCTCCCGTGGCGACCCGTCCGGCAAAGACCAGGAGGTCGCTGCGGCGCCCCTTGATGTTCGCGCTGTTGCCGGTGGCGCTGATCGTCGGCGGATATTTTTACGTGACCGGCGGCACGGTCATGTCGACCGACAACGCCTATGTGCAGGCCGATATGGTGGGTCTGTCGACCGACGTGTCGGGAATCGTTCGCGAAGTGTTGGTGCACGACAACCAGACCGTCGCCAAGGGCGACGTGCTGTTCAAGCTCGACGACCTGCAGTTCCGGCTGGCCCTCGATCGCACCGAGGCCGAAGTGGGCACCACCCGAAACGATCTCATGGCGCTCCAGGCCAGCTACCGCAACATGCAGGCCCAGGTCGAGCAGGCCAAGGCGGATGTCGGATTCACCAATACCAACCTCAAGCGCCAGCAGCAGCTGGTCGCCGGCAATTACACGGCCCAAGCCAATGTCGATGCCTCGCGCAACACCTTCCAGGGCTCACAGCAGAAGCTGGCGTCGCTGCAGCAGCAGCTCGCCGCCATCGCGGCAAACCTGAACGGCAATCCCGACGCCGCGATCGACGACCACCCACGCTACAAGGCCGCTGTGGCGGCGCGTAACGAGGCCGCACGTCAGCTCGACCACACCGTTGTGCGTGCGCCCTTCGCCGGTGTCGTGACGAACGTGCCGTCGCTGCAGCCCGGCCAGTTTCTCGCCGCCGCGGCGACGGCCTTCAACATCGTCTCGAGCGATCACGTCTGGGTCCAGGCGAGCCCGAAGGAGACCGAGCTGACCGACGTGAAGCCCGGCCAGAAGGCGACGGTCGAGGTCGACGCCTATCCCGGGGCGCAATGGACCGGCACGGTCGACAGTATCAGCCCGGCGTCGGCCTCGAGCTTCTCGTTGCTGCCGGCCGAGAACAGCAGCGGCAACTGGGTCAAGGTCGTCCAGCGCATTCCGCTCCGCGTCCGTATCGACAACGTCGCCGGTAAGCCGCCGCTGCGGGTCGGCATGAGCGTGGAGCTGAATGTCACGACCGGTCATGCCCGCGGTCTGCCGAGCTTCATGACGGGCCTGTTCGGCTCGTCGGTAGTCCAGGGCGCGGAAGCCAAGGGCGCGGGGAGCACAGGTGGCTGACCGGGCCGCCGTTGCGCCTCCTGTCCTGAACCGGCCGGCGATCACGGCGTGCGTGATCCTGGCCGTGATCATGCAGGCGCTGGATACGACCATCGCCAATGTGGCGCTGCCCTACATGCAGGGCAGCGTGTCGGCGAGCGCCGACCAGATCAACTGGGTGCTGACGTCTTACATTGTGGCGGCGGCGATCATGACCCCGCCGTCGGGCTTCCTCGTCAACAGGTTCGGCCGCCAGCGGGTCCTGATGGTCGCGGTCGCGGGCTTCGTGGTCGCCTCCGTGCTGTGCGGCATGGCGCAGTCGCTGTCGCAAATCGTGGCGTTCCGGTTGCTGCAGGGCTTCTTTGGCGCCGCCCTCGTGCCGATCGCCCAATCGATCCTGCTCGACATCTACACGCCGGAAGAGCGCGGCTCGGCGATGGCGCTGTTCGGCGTGTCGGTGATGGTGGGTCCCGTGCTGGGCCCGGTGATCGGCGGCTGGTTGACGGACCATTTCAGCTGGCGCTGGATTTTCTACATCAACGTGCCGCTCGGTGCGATCGCCTTCGCCGGCATCTGGTTCTTCCTGAGAGAGACGAAGGTCGGCACCACCGCGAAACTCGATTGGCTGGGATTCGGCAGCTTGAGCGTCGCGATCGCCGCCATGCAGATGTTTCTCGACCGGGGATCGCAGCTCGACTGGTTCTCCTCATTCGAGATCCTGATCGAGGCGGTCGTCGGCGTCTCCGCCTTGTATGTCTTCCTGGTCCATACCTTCACGGCGAAGAATTCCTTCGTGAATCCGGCGCTGTTTCTCGATCGCAATTTCTCGGTCGGAATGCTGTTCATCTTCATCGTCGGCGTCACCTACCTCGCCTCCATGGCGCTGATGACGCCCTATCTGCAGACCCTGATGGGTTATCCGGTGGTGACCGCGGGCATCGTCATGGGGCCGCGCGGTCTTGGAACCATGGTCTGCATGTTCGTGGTCGGCCGCCTCATGGGACGGGTCGACGTCAGGCTCCTGCTCATGGTCGGCCTGCTGATGACGGCCTGGGCCATGTCCGACATGACCGGCTGGACCCCGGATGTCTCGCAGTGGACGATCGCGTCGACCGGCTTCATCCAGGGCGCCGGCCTGGGCTTCCTGTTCGTCCCGCTCACGACCGTCACCTTCGCCACGCTGCCCGCCCGGATGCGTCCCGACGGGACGGGCCTCTACAACCTGTCGCGCAACATCGGCTCCAGCGTGGGCATCTCGGTGGTTTCCTATCTGCTGCTCAGGAACAACCAGATCAACCACGCGGAGATCGGCAGCCACGTCACGGCGTCCAACCGTGCGTTCGACAACCCCGTCGTGCGGCACGTCTTGAATCCGTTGACGGCGGCCGGCCGCGCGGCGCTCGACCTGGTCATTCAGAAGCAGGCCGCAATCATCAGCTACAGCGACGACTTCAAGCTGATGATGATCCTCTCGCTGGTCGCGATTCCCCTGGTCCTGCTGTTGCGTCGCGCGGCGGCGCCCGCCGGAAACGACCACGCGATCGTCATGGAGTGAGCTGTCCCGGGGTCGGCTCCGGATCGTAGCCCGGGCTCTCGTACATGTGGATGGTGGCGGCGTTGGTCGAGGTCGTGGCCACCATCAAGGTAGTGCTAACGTCGGCCGCATGAACCGACTCTTCATCGCCTTGCTCCTGGTCGTCGCAGCGACGATTTCCGCCTCTGCGCAACAGAAGGTACTGGGCCTCGACCACATTCCGCTGGTGGTGAAGGATCTGGCGCGTGCCACGGCGGACTTCGAACGGCTGGGCTTCGTGCTGAAAGACGGCCGGCCGCACGACAACGGCCTGCGCAACCAGCATGTGAAGTTCGCAGACGGCACCGAGATCGAACTGATCTCGCCGACTGAAGCCGTCGACGCGCTGTCGTTGCAATATGTCGACTGGTTGCGCGACGGCGACGGCGCCTTTTCGGTCGGCCTTTATCGGCCCGGCTCGAAGAACACGCCGCCGCCCGGCGTGTTCTTCGACGCACGGCAACATTCGCCGACCGACCGTCCCGAGCATTTCGAGCATCCCAACAGCGCCTTTGCCCTGTCCGGCGTCTGGCTGGCCGGCAGCCCGGCCGAGCGGCAGCTCGAGAAGTTGCCCGGCGCCAAGGTGGTCGAGGCGGCCTTCTGTGCGCCGTTCGGCTTCGGCACCAGGGCGGTTCGGTTCAACGACGGCGAGGTCGTCCTGCTTGCGAAGTCGATGCAGATCGTGCCCGACCGGCCGATCGTGGCGGCAACGGTCACGGTCGCTCATGTCGATACGGTGCAGGGCTTCCTGGATCGCATGCGGGTGCCCTATCGGCGGGAAGCCGGCTGCGGACGCAAGAGCCTCTGGGTCGAGGCCCATGGCCTGTGGCTGGAGTTCCTGGAGCGCTAGAGCATATTCCGTTCGGCTGGAATCAGCCGGACGGAATGTGCCCGGTGCAACTAAGGTCTGCCGTCAAATCGCACTAGCGGGCGCCGGAAGTCTCGCGTTTCTACTGCGGCTCGATCCTGGCGATCTTCACGTAGTCGGCCCACTTGGCGCGTTCGCTGCGGTCCTGCGCCGCGCACTGCGCGAGGTCGAGCCTGTGCGGTGTGAGCGCGAACTCCTCGGTGAGGCGCTTGTGGATGGCCTCGGAGAAGACCGCCTCGTTGATCAGCCCGTTCAGCCGCTGCTTGATCTCGTCGGGCACCGCCTTGGGCACCGCGACGGCCAGGAACCCGGTGCTGACAAAGCCGGGGAAGGTCTCGCTGAGCGCCGGCACATTCGGATAGAGCGGGCTGCGCGCGGCCAGCGAGATCGCCAGCGGGCGGGCCTTGTTGGCTACGACCTGGCCGCGCGCCGCCGTCAGGTCGACGAACATGAACTGGATGGCGCCGGCGTAGAGATCGTTCCAGGCGTTGCCGATCGCTTTGTAGGCGACGCCCTGCCATTCGACGCCGGCGGTCTTGCCCAGCACTTCCGACGGCACCTGCGAGCTCGCGTTGAAGTAGCCGAAGTTCAGCTTGCCCGGATTGGCCTTGGCGTAGGCGATGAGGTCGGCCATCGACTTGTGCGGACTGTCGGCCGGCACCACGAGGAAGGCGCCTGAATCGCCGATGATGCCGACGACGGTGAAGTCCTTCTCCGGATCGTAGCCCGGGCTCTTGTACATGTGGATGTTGGCGGCGTTGGTCGAGGTCGTGGCCAGCATCAAGGTGTAGCCGTCGGCCGGCGCACTCTTCACCGACAAAACGCCGATGATGCCGTTGGCGCCGGGCTTGTTCTCGACCACGAAGGGCTGGCCGGTCTTGTCTTCCATGTACTTGCCGACCAGACGCGCGGTGATGTCGCCCGAGCCGCCGGGCGCGAAGGGCACGACAATGCGGACCGGCTTGCTGGGCCAGGTGTCGGCCAGAGCTTGGCGAACAGGAGCGGCAAACGCGGCGACGGCGGGGAGCGCGAGACCCGAGAGCTTCAGGGCGGCGCGGCGAGAGAGCGACATGCGAAATGGAGACATAGCGCTGCAGTCTAATGGAAACGCACCGCATGGACAGCGCACCGGCTGCAGCCCTACCTTGCGCGCATGTCACAACCAGCCCATTCGAAATCAGGCGGCCCGCCGCTGGCCGGCGTCAGGGTCGTCGACTTCTCGCGCGTAATCGCGGGACCGATGTGCACCCAGATCCTCTCCGACATGGGCGCCGAGGTCATCAAGATCGAGAACCCCGACGGCGGCGACGACACGCGCAAGGGCGCCGGGCCGCGCAAGGGTGGGCCGACGGGCGAGAGCCACTTCTTCATGACCTACAACCGCGGCAAGAAGAGCGTGGCACTCGACTTCACCAAGCCCGAGGGCCAGGCGGTGGTGCACCGGCTGCTCGAGAATGCCGACGTGATGGTCGAGAATTTCCGCCCGGGCGTGCTGAAGAAATATGGCCTCGACTATCCCAGCATCCACAGGAAATACCCGAAGCTGATCTTCCTCTCGGTCTCGGCCTACGGCCAGACCGGCCCGCTATCGGACCGGCCGGGCTACGATCCGGTGCTGCAGGCCGAGTCGGGCATGATGAGCGTGAACGGCGAGGCCGACGGCGAGGGCCTGCGCCACGCCATCGCCATCGTCGACACGATGACGGCGATCCACTCGGTGGCCGCGATCAATGCAGCGCTCTACGCCCGCACCGCGACCGGCAAGGGCCAGCACATCGACCTGGCGCTCTACGACACCGCGC
Organism: Hyphomicrobiales bacterium; assembly: GCA_041691635.1. GTDB lineage: Bacteria > Pseudomonadota > Alphaproteobacteria > Reyranellales > Reyranellaceae > Reyranella. The sequence goes on along the minus strand of JBEPUH010000019.1, from coordinate 57,867 downwards.
TCGCCTGCTTGGGCAACATGGGCTCGTACTACCTGATCGGCGGCGACCAGCCCAAGCGCGCCGGCAACGGCCACTTTGCCTCGGCGCCGAACAGCTCGTTCGATACCGCGAACGGCAAGATCTACATGGCGGTCGCCAACCAGAAATTGTTCGTCGACACCTGCAAGGCGATGGGCCACCCGGAATGGGCGACCGATCCGCGCTTCCTCACCGTGGCCGAGCGCGTGGCCCACAAGCCCGTGCTCACCAGGTTGATGGAAGACGTGCTCAAGACCGACACCAAGGAGAACTGGGCGCAGAAGCTCCGCCACCTGCCGGCCGGCCCGATCCGCACCATGAAGGAGGCGCTCGACGAGCCCGAGGTCAAGCGCCGCGGCATGCTCAAGACCTACAAGCACACGCGCGTCGGCGACGTGCCGCTGATCGGCTCGAACTACCGCTTCTCCGACACGCCGGTCGACGACACGCGGCCGCCGCCGTCGCTGGGCGAGCATACCGACGAGGTTCTCTCGGGGATTGCTGGCTTCTCGACCGACGAGGTGAAGGCGCTGCGCGAAAAGAAGGTCATCGGCTAAGGGTTTTGCCCCCTCCGCCGCGTAAGACGCGGCACCTCCCCATATGAATGGGGAGGGAGGAGTCCTTGCCTCCCCCGTCAGCGGGAGAGGTGTCGGCGTCTTACGCCGACGGAGGGGTCAGGCGCTCAGCCACTTCTTCAGGATCGCGTTCGTCTCCTCGGGCCTTTCCATCGTGATCAGATGCCCGCACTTCTCGATGACGATCAGTTCGCTGTTCGGGATCGCTGCCGCCATCTCCTCCGACAGGAAGAGCGGCGTCGCGGTGTCGTCGCGGCCGCACACCACGATGGTCGGGCACTTGATCCTGGGCAGGTCGGGGCGGCGGTCGACCCGCATGCAGGCCATCGCCTCCTGGCGCTTGTAGGTCTCCACGCCGATCTCGCCGCACATCTTCATCACCTCGTCGACCAGCGCCTTGTCGGGCAGGCGATAGGCCGGGATGAAGCGCGACATCTGCAGACCCAGCACCAATTCGAAATGGCCCTCGCCGGCCAGCCGGATGCGGCCGCGGCGGATCGCCTGCTCGGTCTCGTTCTGGCTGCGTACGCCAGTGTCGAGCAGCGCCAGCCGGCTCACGCGGTCGGCCGCGATCTGCATGATCTCGACGGCGATCATGCCGCCCAGCGACAGCCCGGCCAGCGCGAACTTCCCGGCCGGCGCGTGGCCCAACACCCAGCGCGCGGTGGCGTCCCACGAGTCCCAGATCGCGGGCGGTGCTTGGCGCCAGTCCGGCACGACGACATCGGCCACGTCCTCGAGCGCGGCGAGCTGCGGGGCGTACAGACGCGGCGAACAGAGCAGTCCCGGCACCAGCAGCAGGGGAGTCTTGGGCATTTTGTCACCTCCGATGGCGAGCGTAGCGCGGACCGTCGGGCTGCGATACCAATGGCGGTAGCATGAAGCCTCTCGCCCTTCCGTCGTCGCGAGATCTCCGTCTCGATCTGTTTCGGGGCCTGGCGCTGTGGTTCATCTTTCTCGACCACGTGCCGGACAACATCGTGAGCTGGATCACGGTGCGCAACTACGGCTTCAGCGACGCCACCGAGATTTTCGTCTTCATCTCGGGCTACACCGCCGTCATCGCCTACAGCCGCATGATGGTGCGCGAGGGCTGGCTCAAATCCGCGGCGCGCATCTACCGCCGCGTGTGGCAGCTCTACGTCGCCCACATCCTGCTGTTCGTCGCCTTCACCGCCCAGATCGCCTGGGTCTCGATCGCCAGCAGCACGACGGCGCTGATCGAGGAGATGGAGCTGCTCGGCCTCGGCCAGGATCCCTATCGCGCCATGCTCGAGGCCGCGCTGCTGAAGTTCCGGCCGGCCAACCTCGACGTGCTGCCGCTCTACATCGTCCTGCTGGCGAGCTTCCCGCTGGTCCTGCCGGTCGTCGTGCGCTGGCCGCGGGCGGTGATCGGGGCATCGCTCGCCCTCTATGCGGCGACGCTCCATTTTGGCTGGAACCTGCCGGGCTACCCTGACGAGAAGGTCTGGATGTTCAATCCCATGGCCTGGCAGGTGGTATTTCACACCGGCGCCGCCATGGCCGTGCTGGGCGGGCGGCTGGGCGTGCTCGACCGCTGGCGCTGGCCGATCTCGGTCCTGGCGGCTCTTTTTCTCTGCTTTGCCGGGGTTATCGTGGCGTCCTGGCATTATAATTGGCTGGGAGACCGGATTCCGGATTGGCTGTCCCGGCAGATCTACCCGATCGACAAGACCAACGTGGACATCCTCAGGTTTTTGCACTTCCTGGCCATCGCCTGGTTTGTCCGGCTGGCCGTGCCGCCGGGAGTCCCGTGGTTGAAATGGCGCATCTTCGAGCCAATTCGCAGGTGCGGGGAGCATTCTCTGCAGATATTCTGTCTGGGGACTTTCCTGGCGCTCACCGCCCAGATCGTCTCTGCCAATTTCGATGGGTCGATTTTGTCTCAGGTCGTCGTCAGCTTTTCGGGGATCGCCGCCATGACCGCCGTGGCCTACACGGCGACGTGGTTCAAGGGTGCCACCATCGCCAAGGACGCCGCTGGCGCGAAGGCCGCGGCATGAGCCTGCGTTTCTGCGTCGGCTTCCTGATCGCGCTCGTTCTTCCCGTCAGCATCGCCTGCGCCGAGCCGCAGTGCCGCGCCTCGCGCAAGATGCTCGAGCTCGGCCAGCCGCTCGACGTCGCGCGCGCTGCCGTGGCCGATGCCAAGGAATTGCGCATCGTCGCCATGGGCTCGTCGTCGACCCAGGGCTACGGCGCCACCAACCCGCTGTTCGCCTATCCCGCCCAGCTCAAGATGCGCCTCGACCACGCTCTGCCCGGCGTGGACGTGCACGTCTTCAACAAGGGCATCGGCGGTCAGGACGCCGAGGAAGAAGCCGCGCGCATGCGCGCCGACGTGAAGCCGCAGCGCGCCCAGATCGTGGTCTGGCAGATCGGCACCAATTCGGCGATCCGCCGCACGCCACTCGACAAGTTCGCCGACAAGCTCCGCGCCGGCATCGACATCGGCCGCGCGCTCGGCCCCGAGTTCATCCTGATGAACCTGCAATACGTCCCCGCCGTCGTGGCGCTGCCTGACGAGGAGGACTATGCCCGCGTCACCGCCGAGGTCGCCAAGGAGAAGGGCGTCGGCCTGTTCCGCCGCTTCGAGATCATGCGCGCCTGGTACAACGACGGCATGCCGTACGCCCAGTTCGTGACCAACGACGGCCTGCATCTCAACGACTTCGGCCAAAAGTGCATCGGCAAGCTGCTGTCGCAGGCCATTCTTCACGCCGTGAAGCCGCCGGAATTGACGAGCGAGCCGAAACCCCGAAACTAGGCGGCAGTCACTCCCCGGGAGCAGCCGCCATGAAGCGCCGTTTCGTCGACCTGTCGATCTACCTGGAAAACGACGTCATTTCCGATCCGCCGCCGTTCGGGCCGAAGATTCAGTACCACAAGCACGAGAACACGGCGGCGCAGATCGCGGGCTTCTTCCCCGGCCTCAAGAAAGAAGACCTGCCCGACGGCGCCGGCTGGGCGGTCGAGAACGTCAACCTGTCGACGCACAACGGCACACACCTCGATGCGCCGTATCACTTCCATCCGACGATGAACAAGGGCGAACGCGCCATCACCATCGACGAGGTGCCGCTCGAATGGTGCTTCCAGCCCGGCGTGAAGCTCGACTTCCGTGCCATGGAAGACGGCCATGTCATCACCGCCAAGGAAGTCGACGACGAGCTGAAGCGCATCGGTCACGAGCTGAAGCCGCTCGAGATTGTCATCGTCAACACGCGCGCCGGCTCGCGCTACGGCAACAGCGATTACGTGAACTCGGGCTGCGGCATGGGTTACGATGCCACCATGTATTTGCTCGAGCGCGGCATCCGCCTCACCGGCACTGACGCCTGGAGTTGGGACGCGCCGTTCTACTTCACCGCCCAGAAGTGGGCGAAGGACCACGATCCGTCGATCATCTGGGAAGGCCATAAGGCCGGCCGCGACATCGGCTACTGCCACATCGAGAAGCTGCACAATCTCGAGGCGCTGCCCGGCGACGGCTTCACCATTTCCTGCTTCCCGCACAAAATCCGCGGCGCCTCGGCCGGCTGGACCCGCGCGGTGGCGATCTTCGAGGAATAGAGGCCTACTCGCAGGTCTTGGGATCGGCGGTCGCCTTCTTCAGATAGGCGATCAGGTCGGCGCGTTCCTGTGGATCCTTGACGCCGGCGTAACCCATCTTGGTGCCCGGCACGACCTTCATCGGATTCTCGATGAAATGGTCGATCGTCGCGTCGTCCCAGGTGACGCCGTACTTTTTCATCGCCGCCGAATACTGATAGCCCTTCGCCGTGCCCGCCTTGCGGCCGAACAGGCCGCAGTGCTTGGGGCCGACCCGGTTGTTCTCGAGTGCGTGACAGGCCAGGCAGCGCTGGTAGATCGTCTCGCCGCGGGCGGCATCGCCGTCCGCGGCCAGGGCCCGCGAGAGCGGGACGAGAGGGCTCGCGACTACCATCGCGAGAAGGCAGATCGCGAGCTTGCTCATGGTCTTACGACATGAACGCGTCGGGTACGGGATTCTGACCGAGCGCCTGGCGCAGTACCGCCAGATGCATGGCCTCGTCGCCCAGGATCGAGGCGGCCGCCTTGGCCAGTTCGCGATCGGTGAAGATCGGCACGGCGCCGAGATAGGCGCTGACCGCGCCCTTCTCGAGCGAGGCGGCGAAGGCCAGCACGTCGGCCTGCGCCTTCAGCTTCTCCTTGGGAAACGAATAGTCCTTGAGCGGCACGACCGGCTTGCCGCCGAGCTTGGCGACGGCCTTGGCCAGCACGTCGGCATGCTGCTTGTGGTGGCCCTGGAACTGGACGGCCAGGTCGAGCACCGGCTTCTGCAGCAGGCCCGACTCGGCGCCGAGCTGATAGGCCGCGATCGCCTGCTGCTCGGCACCGAGTGCCGAGTTCAAAATGGTGACGTCGTTGTTGGCGGTCTGCGCCGAGGCGGAGCCGATCAGGGCGAGCTTCTCGTTGCCGGCCAGCAACGCGATCGCCGATGCCGAAAGCGTGAACTTGCCGAAGCCGGACAGGAAGCTGCGGCGGGGATTAAGGTCGAGGTCGGACATGGAGTTTCTCCCGTAGGTTCGACGAACGACGAAGCGCCGGTCGTCGATAAGGAAAACCCGGGCGCGGCGCAGATGGATGCGCCGAATGGCCAATGGGTGGCCAGCGGACGGTACCGGGCGGCTATGCGCGCGACGCTGCATCCAAACCGGCGTCCGCGGGGTATTGGGCCTGAAGGAGAAGGTTTCATGGGCGAAATCCTCAATATGGGCAGGGGCATATCCCAGCTCCGCGCGGCGGCCCCGCTGTCCGATCCGCGCACGCTTTCCCCCAACGCCGGCTTCGATCCGCTGGCGCTCTTGCTGGCGGAGACCGCGGGCGGCCGCGAAGCCTCCTTCGCCCGCCTCTACGAACTCACTGCCGGGCGCCTGCTGGCGATCGCGCGCGGCATCGTCGGCGGCCGCGGCGACGTGGCCGAGGAAGTGCTGCAGGAGTCGTTCCTGCGCGTCTGGCGCTGGGCGCATCGGTACGACCCGGCCAAGGGCGCGGCCTACGCCTGGCTGGTGCGCATCGTGCGCAACCGCGCGCTGACGGCGCGCACGCAGCTCCACCGCCGCGAGGACGGTCACGACACGCTCGAGGACGACATGGTGGAAACCAGCATCTCCGATCCCGCCGACCAGGCGATGCGCTCCGAGGACGCGCGGCGGGTCAACGGCTGCCTCGCCAACCTGCCGGCCAACCACCGCCGCTCGCTGGCGCTGGTCTACTTCGAGGGCCTGACGCATCGCGAGCTGGCCGAGCGCCTGGGCGTGCAGCTCGGCACCGCCAAGAGCTGGGTGCGCCGCGGGCTCGAGCAGATGAGCCGCTGCATGACCGGCGGCGCCGCCCTCGACTGGCGCGAACTGGTCGCGGCCGAGTATGCCGTGGGCGGCCTGCACGGCGCGGTGCGTCGCGGCTTCGAGAAGCGGCGCGAGCGCGACGCGCGCTACTGCCGCGCCGTCGACCAGTGGGAAGACCGCTTCGCGCTGCTCACCGAGGTGCTGGCGCCGGCGCCCGTGCCGGCCCACGTCTGGAAGAACATCGAGCAGCAGATCGGCCGCGAGCGCGTTGCCTTCTCGCGCCCGCTGGTCTGGCAGGTGGCGAGCGGCGTGCTGGCGCTCGCGGTGCTGGCGCTGCTGGTCGTTTCGTTGCGCTAGAGGCTTCGCGCGCGGCCCGGAAGACATGCATCCGTTGCAGGCGGGCCGGCACTATAGCGTCGATAAAGACTAAGTTGGGCGATCCGCGGCGATGCACCTATGGTGATCGGTGCCGTCCTGCCGACGGCGCCGTCCCGACCGGCGTTGAGGACCGGAACGAGGGACGACAGGGACGACAATTTGCGGCGCGGTTTAGGGACGGTTTCGAGCGGTTTCCGGCGGTTTCGGTTTGGCGGGAAGTGAGACGAATCAAGGACTTGGCCCGAGGGACCGGAACACCGTTAAAAAACCGCCGAAACCGCCGCGCGTTAGGCGCAGCGCCATCGCGCATCAGGCGATCGGGTCGGGCTCGCCCGGCGGCAGCGGCATCTCGAAGACGTTCAGCGTCATCGACACCAGCATGTAGTAGCCGCAGACGCCGACCAGATCGACCACGCCCTGCTCCTTGAAGGCATCGATGGCGCGCTTGTAGTTGGGTGCCGAGACGCGGTTGGTCGCGAGGTACTCGGTCACGAAGTCGTAGACGATGCGCTCGACGTCGCGCGTGAACGGCGGCGTCTGGCGCGTGCGCACGGCCTCGACGATCGCGGGCGCGAGGCCGGCTTCCTTGGCCAGTCGCGCGTGGGCGTAGAATTCGTACTGCGCCTTGAAGTGGCGGCCGACCAGGCAGATCGCCAGTTCGGACAGGTCGCGTGGCATGGAGTTGTTGAAGCGGCAGTATTCGCCGAGCTTCTGGGCGCGGTCGGCCAGCACCGGGCTGCGCAGCCACGGCTCGAACGGGCCGCGCAGCGCGCCGCGCGGGCCGGCCACGATCGCGTCGGCGACCTTCTTCTGTTCGGGATTGAGCTTGGCGAGGTCGAGCGGGGCGAGACGCGACATGAAAGACTTTCCTCCGGTGATGGTTCGGCTAGATCGGGCAGTTGGCGTCGCCGACGTTGTTCTTGTCGGCAGCGTCGAAGACGGCGTTGATCATGGCCTCGCCCGCCTTGGGTGCCATGCCGCCCACCGTCGAGCACGAGGCCGAGGCGGACCACATCACCTTGCCGGTATCGATCGAGTAGAGGGTGAACGAGAGCCTGAGCGTCGGCGGCCGGGGCGGCGGGGACGAGGAATTGCCGCGGCTGCCGCCGAGGTCGAACAGGGTCGGTCGCTGGTTGTCTCCGGGCGAGCCGTAGCTCGGCGGGTTGGCGGCCGATCTGCCGCCGTCGCCGCCGATGTTGAGGTCGAAGTAGGCCACGTCCATGCGCATCACGTTGCCGCCGGAGAAGCCGACCTCGAGGCCGCGCTTGGCGAGCCGCTCCATCACCTTGCCGCGCAGGTGGCGGCCGAGCGCGGTGTCCTGCGTGAGCTGGACCGCGACCTTGGCCTTGGGGATCGCCTGGTAGGCCTTGACCTCGAACTGACCGATGGCGAGCTGCGGTGGAAGCTGGGCGAGTGCCGGAGGCGCTGCCAGCAGGACGGCGCCCGTCAGGATGATCGCGATACGCATTGTGGTCCCCCCGTGTGGCCCTCGTCAGGCCGTGAGCTTGCGCCAGCCCGGTTCGTCGCGGTCGAGCATGCGCTTCAGCGACTCGAAATGCAGGAGCGCCTGCTGCGCTTCGCCGGCGATCTGGTTGGCCGTGTGCTCGGCCAGCCGGTCGGAGATGTTGAGCAGCGGCCGGCCGGTCTGCATGGCCAGCACCTGCACCATCGCCGCGCGCTCGAGATAGTAGAGGTCGTCGTAGGTCTGGGCCACGGTCGGGCCGCTCACGATCACGCCGTGGTTGCGCAGGAACAGGATCTCCTTGTCGCCCATGGCGCGGCACATGCGCTCGCCCTCGGCGTTGTCGAGCGCCACGCCGCCGTAGGCGTCGTCGTAGGCGATGCGGTTCCAGTAGCGGAAGGCGTTCTGCGTGCACATTTCGATGCGGCCGCCCTCGATCGACGTCAGCGCCGTGGCGTAGGGCATGTGGGTATGCAGCACGACCTGCGCCCTGGGATTGCCGGCGTGGATGCGCGCGTGGATGAAGAAGGCGGTCGGCTCGACCGGATGCTTGCCCTCGACGATGGTGCCGTCGCCGTCGGCCATGACGATGTCGGACGGCGTGATCTCCGACCAGTGCAGGCCTTGCGGATTGACCAGGAACAGGTCCGGCCGGCCGGGCACGGTCATGCTGAAATGGTTGCAGACGCCTTCGTTCAGCCCGTGCCGCGCGGCGGCCCGCAGCGCGGTCGTGAGATCCAGGCGCGCCTGGGAGACGGGATCGTTGGGAAGCATGGGTCGATGATGCGGGTTCGGCCGCACCCGGGAAAGAAAAATCGCCTAGGCCGGAACGGTCGTCGTGGAGGTTTTCCGGCCCGAGATCTCGCGGATCAGCTTGGAACGGACGGCGCGGCTGAAATCCTCGAAGCTGGCGGCCACGATCATGAACGAGCCCGGGCCGCCGATGACGTTCTCCTCGTAGTACTTGTCGAGCGTGCCGTCGGGCGGGCGGCCGAAGTTGGTGCGGTTCATCATGACCGGCAGGCCGTTGATGACGAAGCCCTCGGCCACCAACTTGTCGCGCACCAGCTCGGCCCGCGGCCCATCGTTGGTGCGCCCGTCGCCGGAGATGTCGATGATCCGCCGCTTGGCCGTGAAGGGCGCGCGCTCGAAGCGCTGGGCGGCGAAGGCGAGGCCGGCGCCGACCGCGGTCCACCTCTGCGATTCGCGCGGCGCCTCGGCCAGCCGGTCGGAGAAACGACGGGCGGTGGCGGCGCTGTCGATCGCCATCCAGTCGACCACCGTCTCCTGGTAGTGGCTGCCCGCCCATTCGACGTAGCAGACGGCGATGCGCCTGTGCTCGCCCGACAGGATCGCGTCGACCACACGCTGGTTGACCATCGCTTCGATGTAGCCGCGGCGCTGCAGCTCGGCCTCGACCTCGTCGATCGAGCGCGAGACGTCGACCGCCATCACGAGCTGCAGGTCGACGGGTTGCCGGTCGGTTGGCTGCGCGTCGGCCGTCTTGCCGGCCGCGAGCGCCGCCAGGGAGCCGATGAGCGCCGTTCGCCGTCGCATGCCCGCCTCCGTCGAAGGTCGTCGAGCATAACACCGGCAAAAGAAAACGCCGGGGAATTCCCCGGCGTTCGCGATCAGTTGAGAGTCAGAGACCTATTGGTCGTCGTCGAAGCCACGCTTGCGCGGCTCGTAATCGCGCTCGCGACGCGGCGGACCGCCTTCGCGACGCCGCGGCGGGCTCTTGTCGCCGGCCGGCGGCTGCTCGAAACCGCCGGGTGCCGGCGCCTGACCGCCGGAGAAGTCTGCACGCCGGTCGCGCATCGGACCACCGTCGCCGCCACCGCTCGGGGGGGCGCCGCGATAGCCACCGCCACCGCCGCTACGATCTCCGCCGCCGCCGCCACCGCCGTAGCCGCCACCACCGCCGCCGCGATAGCCACCGCCACCGCCGCTACGATCTCCGCCGCCGCCGCCACCACCGCCGTAGCCGCCACCACCGCCGCCGCCACCGTAGGGCGGACGCGGGCCGCGGCCACCGCCGCCGCCGCCAAATCCACCGCCGCCGCCACCGCCACCCCCACCGGGCTGACGTTCGACGGCTTCACGCACCGCGATCGAACGACCGTCGAGCAGCGCGCCGTTCATGGCCTGCATCGCTGCAGCGCCGGTTTCATCGGTTTCCATCTCGAGGAAGGCGAAGCCGCGGCTGCGGCCGGTCTCGCGATCGACGATCACTTTCGAAGAGGCGACATTCCCGAACTGGGAGAAGGCTTCTTGCAGACGCTCGGACGTGACGGAGTAGGGCAGATTGCCCACAAACAATTTGCGACTCATTCAAGGCTCTGGGCTGGAGGAATAATTGAGCGGAGTCCGGCGTGCGCTTGCTGGACGGATGCGTCCAAGCGTTTGGTAGACATTTGACGGGTGACCAAGAAGCTCACGGGAAGACGTTGACCGGTATCGCGCTCCGCGACGCGTTGGCGACTCATGATGATGCCCGCCGTACAGTGTCGCTATGCCGCACTATATGCGCTGATTCCGCGGCTGAGTCCACAGCAGCAGCGGCTCGGTCTAAGATCGTGACATCGAAGTCACACAACGAGAACGGAAACCCGGAGGAGACGTCATGATCATCGACCATCGCACCTACGAACTGCAGCCCGGGCGGCTGCGCGATTTTCTCGCGCTCTACGAGAAGGAAGGTCTGCCGGTGCAGATGAAGCATCTCGGCCATCTCGTCGGCTATTTCAGCACCGAAGTCGGAAACGTGAACGAGATCGTGCATATCTGGGCTTACGCCGACCTCGCCGATCGCACCAAGCGCCGCGCCGCGATGGCGGCGGATCCCGCCTGGCAGGCCTATTTGCAGAAGAGCCGAGAATTCATGAAGACGATGAACAACAAGATATTGGTGCCCACCTCCTTCTCACCCACGAAGTAAGGGATCAGACATGCCTTCCGCTTACCCGCGCCGCAGCGGCGCGCAGGTCCTGATCGACCAACTGCGCATTCACGGCACCGACACGATCTTCGGCGTGCCCGGAGAGAGCTACCTGGCGGCGCTCGACGCGCTCTACGCCCAGCGCAACTCGATCCGTTACGTCATCTGCCGCCAGGAAGGCGGGGCCGCCAACATGGCCGAGGCCTACGGCAAGCTGACCGGCAAGCCCGGCATCGCCTTCGTGACCCGCGGCCCGGGCGCCACCAATGCCTCGATCGGATTGCATACCGGCTTCCAGGATTCGACGCCCATGATCCTGCTGGTCGGCCAGGTCGCGCGCGAGACCACCGACCGCGAGGCGTTCCAGGAGATCGACTACCGCCACATGTTCGGCCCGATGGCCAAGTGGGTGACCCAGATCGAGGACGCGCGCCGGATCCCCGAGCTGGTGAGCCAGGCCTTTCACCGCGCGCTGAATGGCCGGCCAGGACCGGTCGTGATCGCCCTGCCCGAGGACATGCTGGTCGACGAGGTCGAGGTGGCTGACGCCGGCCCCTACAAGATCGCGCGCGGCGCGCCTTCCACGGATGACATTGCCGCGCTGCGAGCGCTGCTCGAGAAATCCGAGCGGCCGATGGTGATCGTGGGCGGCGGCGGCTGGAGCGCTGGCGCGTGCGCCGACATCCGCGGCTTCATCGAAGCCAACGGACTTCCCGTTTGCGCCTCGTTCCGCAATCAGGACCTGTTCGACAACCGCCATCCCAACTATGTCGGCGATCTCGGCGTCGGCGTCGGTCCCGCGCTCGGCAAGCGGCTGAAGGAATGCGACCTCATCGTTGCCGTCGGGCCGCGGCTCGGCGAGGCGACGACCGGCGGCTACACGCTGTTCGACCTTCCCGTTCCGAAGCAGAAGCTGGTGCACGTGCACGCCAGCGCCGAGGAACTCGGCCGCGTCTACCAGGCGACCTTGCCGATCAACGCCGGCATGCAGGGCTTCGCCGCCGCGGCCAAGGCGATGAAGCCGGTCGACGGAAAGAAGTGGGCGGGCACGGTGACGCAGGGCCACACCGACTATCTCGACAACATCAAGCCGGGTCCGCTGCCGGGTTCGGTGAACATGGGCGAGGTGGTCGCCTGGCTGAACCAGCGCCTGCCGGACGATGCGATCGTCACCAACGGCGCCGGCAATTACGCCGCGTTCCTGCATCGCTTCTTCCAGTATCGCGGCTTCAAGACCCAACTCGCGCCGACCAGCGGCGCGATGGGCTACGGCGTGCCGGCGGCGGTCGCCGCCAAGATCGCCGAGCCCGGTCGCATGGTCGTGTCGCTGGCCGGCGACGGCTGCTTCCTGATGAACGGCCAGGAGTTTGCGACGGCCGTCCAGCACGGCGCCAACATCGTGATCGCGGTGATCGACAACGGCATGTTCGGCACGATCCGCATGCACCAGGAGCGCGAGTATCCCACGCGCGTCTACGGCACCGAGCTCAAGAACCCCGACTTCGCCGCCTACGCCCGCGCCTTCGGCGGCCACGGCGAGACGGTCGAGAAGACGGCCGACTTCGGTCCGGCCTTCGAACGCGCGCTGGCGTCGGGCAAGCCCGCGATCATCCACGTGAAGACCGATGCCGAGGCGCTGACCTCGCGCATCACGCTCACGCAACTGCGCGAGCAGTCGCTGGCGAATCAGAAGTTGACCTGATCCTTTTGTCATCCTGAGCGGAGCGAAGGATCTCACACCCGCCAAGCGTACGTTGGTCGCTCGGTGAGGTCCTTCGCTGACGCTCAGGACGACAACAAGTTAGGGTCTTGCGGTGGGCGGCCTCTGGCGATATAGAGGCCGCACTACCGTGGAATTTGAGCCGACCGGCTTGCGGCCACGTTAATCCCCGCTAAAAGGTCGGAGTGCTTGAAAAGCCCCCGACTTCACGGTCGGGGGCTTTTCGTTGTGGAGAAGGACATGGGCACGAATAACTGGCGGCCGCAGACGCGGGCCGTGCGCAGCGGGCAAATTCGCAGCAACTTCGACGAGACGTCGGAGGCGCTGTTCCTGACCTCGGGCTACGCCTACAAGAGCGCCGAGGAAGCCGAGGCGACTTTCAAGGGCGAGAGCACGCACTACCAGTACTCGCGCTTCGGCAATCCGACCGTGAACATGTTCGAGGGCCGGCTCGCCGCACTCGAGGGCGCCGAGGCCTGCCGGGCCACTTCGACCGGCATGTCGGCGGTGTTCTTCGCGCTGCTGGCGCTGGTCAAGGGCGGCGACCGCATCGTCGCGGCGCGTCAGCTCTTCGGCTCGTGCCATTACATCATCAAGGAGCTGCTGCCGAAGTACGGGATCACCGGCGAGTTCGTCGACGGCGGCGACCTCGCGCAGTGGGAGAAGGCGCTGTCGACGCCAACGCAGGCCGTGCTGTTCGAATCGCCCAGCAACCCGATGCTCGACATCGTCGACGTGAAGGCGGTGTGCGATCTCGCGCACAAGGCCGGCGCCAAGGTGGTGCTCGACAACGCCTTCGCCACACCGATGCTGCAGCGGCCGCTCGAGTTCGGCGCCGACGTCGTGGTGCACTCCGCCACCAAGTACATCGACGGCCAGGGCCGCACCCTGGGCGGCGCGGTGCTGGGCTCGAAGGAGTTCATCCTCGAGAAGCTGCAGCCGATCATCCGCAACACCGGCCCCTCGCTCAGCCCGTTCAACGCCTGGGTGCTGGTCAAGGGCCTCGAGACGCTCGGCCTCAGGATCGAGCGTCACTGCGCCAATGCCGCGAAAGTGGCCGATGCGCTGGCGGCGAACCCGGCGATCGGTCGCGTGCTCTACCCCGGCCGCAAGGACCATCCCCAGCACGCGCTGGCGGCCAGGCAGATGTCGGGCTTCGGCGGCGTCGTCGCCTTCGACGTGAAGGGCGGCAAGGAAGCGTGCTTCGCGACGCTGAACAAGCTCAGGCTGATCGACATCTCCAACAACCTGGGCGACGCCAAGAGCATGGTCACGCATCCGGCGACGACGACGCACATGCGAATCGGTGCGGAGGAGCGCGCCAAGCTCGGCATCAACGACGGCACCGTGCGCATCTCGGTGGGCCTCGAGGATGTGGCCGACGTCATCGACGACCTCACGCAGGCGCTCGGCAAGTAGGCGCCGCCATGTCGCTCGCCCGGCAGCTCTGGACGGCGAACGAGGATTGGGCACAACGCATCCTCGCGCACGGCTTCGTGCGCGGGTTGGGCGATGGGTCGCTGCCGCCCGCAAGCTTCAAGGCCTACGTGGCGCAGGACGCCTATTTTCTCGAGGCCTTCGCGCGGGCCTATGCCTTTTGCCTGGCCAACGGCAACTCGCGCGACGATGTCTACGGCTTCAGCGAGCTGATCGCCGGTGTCGTCGACGAGCTCAGGCTGCACAAGGGCTTTGCCGAACGCTGGCAGGTCGATCTCGGCGGTGTCAGCCCGGTCGCGGCGACCACTGCCTACGTCGACTTCCTGCTGACCACGGCACGGCGCGGCGGTCTCGGCGAGACGATCGCGGCAATGACGCCGTGCATGCGCCTCTACGCCTTCCTCGGCCGCGCCCTGGCGGCCGGCAAGGTCGCGCCGCTCTACGGTGAATGGGTGCGGACCTACGCCGATCCCGGCTTCGAGGCTCTGGCGGCGCGGCTGGAAGAGCTGCTCGACCAACATGCAATCGACAGTGCCGCGGTGCGCGCCAATTATCGCCGCGCCATGGAACTCGAGTACGGCTTCTTCGACGCCAATCTTTGAGGCGAACCTCTAAAGCGCGGCCAGCTTCGCCATCGAGCGGTCGAGCGCGCCGTGCAGGTCGGCGGTGAGGTCGGCGCCCATCGCCGCGCGCACTTCCTGCTCGGCCTTGGCCCACATCGGCAGGGCGCGCTTGAACAGGGCCCGGCCCGCGGCAGTGGCGGCGAGGTCGTGGCGGCGCTTGTCGTCGGAGGGTGCGCGCTCGACCAGCCCCTCGTCGAGCAGGGGCTTGAGGTTGCGCGTGAGCGTCGTGCGGTCGGTCGCCAGCAGGTCCGACAGCCGGCCGATCGACACCGGCCCTTTGGCGACGACGAAGCCGAGCAGCGAGAATTGCGAGATCTTGAGGCCGGTCGGCGCCATGTGCCGGCTGTATATCTGCGTCACCCGCCGCGCCGCGCCGCGCAGGTGGAAACAGGTGCATTCGGCGGGCGACAGGCGAAGCGGCGATCCGGACATGGCGCGAGCATAGTCGAATAGTGTATATGCACGCAAATGACCCTGGAGAGACAAGCGATGAAAGATCCCGCGGCGGGCTTCGGCGTGACCCCGCTCGAGCAGGCCCGCGCCGTCGACGGCCTCACGCTGATGACCGGCATCATGGAGGGCCGCTTCCCCGCGCCGCCGATCGCCAAGGTGTTGGGGTTCTGGATGACCGAGGTCGAGCACGGCCGCGTGACGTTCGGCTACGAGCCGGTGTTCGAGCACTACAATCCGCTGGGCAGCGTGCATGGCGGCATTGCCGCGACCCTGCTCGATTCGGTGATGGGTTGCTGCATCCACACGACCCTGAAGGCGGGATCCGGGTTCACGACGCTCGAGATCAAGGTCAACTATGTGCGCGCCATGACCGACAAGACCGGCCCCGTGCGCGCCGAGGGCAAGATCATCAACCTCGGCTCGCGCGTCGCCACGTCCGAGGGCCGGCTGGTCGACGGGACGGGCAAGCTGCTGGCGCACGGCACCACGACCTGCCTGATCTTTCCGATGTGACGCGCGTGCCGCGCCTTTCCTGTGATCGCAGGGCGAGCCGCGCCCCTTCACGTCGGCGTGACACATTGATCCAAAGCGGCTCTTTACGGGTTTGACCTTTTGGCGGGAAACTCCCATGTCGAAAGGCCCGAGGGACCCGCCAGTCATGTACTCAGCCACAACCCGTGCCATCCAGGTGACCGTGAAACCGCAATATCTGCCCGACCAGTCGGACCCGCATAAGTCCCAGTATGTCTGGGCCTACAAGGTTCGCATCGAGAACAGGGGCGAACAGGCGGTCCAGTTGCGCAGCCGCCACTGGAAAATCACCGATGGGCTCGGCCGCTTCCAGGAAGTGAAGGGGCCGGGCGTCGTCGGCAAGACGCCGAGGCTGCGTCCCGGCGAGGTGTTCGAGTACACTTCGGGGACTCCGCTCTCGACGCCGTCGGGCTTCATGAGTGGCACCTACCAGATGGTCAGCGAGTCGGGCGAGAATTTCGACATCGAGATTCCCACCTTCTCGCTGGACACACCCAACACGTCGCGACAGCTCAACTAGCGACGGCGCCGATCGGAGGGGATTGCGATGAACAAGATGCTGAAGAAGAGCGAGGTTGTCTCGCTCGCGACAGGCGTTGCCCGTCCGTCTCGCGAGGCCGCCGAGGCCGCCGTGCGCACGCTCATCCTGTGGGCCGGCGACAATCCCGACCGCGAGGGCCTGGTCGGCACGCCTGACCGCGTCGTGCGTTCCTACGAGGAATTCTTTGCCGGCTACGACGAAGATCCGCGCGACACGCTGCGCCGGACTTTCGAGGAGGTCGAGGGCTACGACGAGGTCGTCGTGCTGCGCGACATCCGCCTCGAGTCCTATTGCGAGCACCACATGGTGCCGATCATCGGCAAGGTCCACATCGGCTACCTGCCGGACAAGCGCGTCGTCGGCATCAGCAAGCTGGCGAGGGTCGTCGATTCCTATGCCAAGCGCCTGCAGATCCAGGAGAAGCTCACGGCGCAGATCGCCAACACGCTCCAGGAAGTGCTGCAGCCGCGCGGCGTTGCCGTCGTCATCGAGGCGGCGCACCAGTGCATGACCACGCGCGGCGTGCACAAATCCGACGTCGCCATGGTGACCAGCCGCATGCTGGGCGCTTTCCGCGACAACGGCGAGACGCGACGGGAGTTCCTGACCATGATAGGTCGTTCATCCGTTTGATTTGTTAAGGACATCATGGCCGGAGAAATCGTCGATCCCGTCGAAATGCTGCGACGCCTGATCGCATTCGACACCACCTCGCGTAATTCCAACCTGGCCCTGATCGAGTACGTCCAGGGTTACCTCGAGGGCCACGGCATCGAGTCGAAGCTGGTGCCGAGCGAGGACGGCAAGAAGGCGAACATGTTCGCCACCGTCGGTCCCAACGTCGCGGGCGGCGTGGTCCTGTCGGGTCACACCGACGTCGTGCCGGTCGACGGCCAGCCGTGGGACACCGATCCCTGGACGCTCACTCTCAAGGACGACGGCAAGTACTACGGCCGCGGCACCTGCGACATGAAGGCGTTCTACGCCATCGCGCTGGCCATGATCCCGCAGTTCCAGAAGGCCAAACTCAAGAAGCCGATCCATTTCGCGCTGTCGTACGACGAGGAAGTCGGTTGCATCGGCGCCCATTCGCTGGCCGCCGCAATGGCCAGGGAAGTGCCCAAGCCGCGCGCCATCATCATCGGCGAGCCCACGATGATGACCGTCGTGCATGCCCACAAGGGCGCACAGATGTACGTCACCAAGTTCACCGGCTTCGAGGCGCATTCGTCGATGACGCATCTCGGCGTCAGCGCCATCCATTTCGCGGGCGAGTTCGTGCACTACCTGAACACGGTGCAGGACAGGCTCGACACAGAGTTCCCGCCGACCAGCGAGTTCACGCCGCCGATGCCGACCTTCAATGTCGGCACGATCGTGGGCGGCACCGCGGGCAACATCCTGGCGCGCGAGTGCGAGGTCCTGTGGGGCTATCGCGAACTGCCCGACCGTCCGCTCGCCGGCCTGGGCGACGAAGCGTCGAAGTGGCTGAAAGACGTGCTGCTGCCCAAGATGAAGGCCAGGCATCCGTCGGCGGCGATCGACACGGTCGTGCGGTCGTCCACCGTGGCCTTCTCGCCCGAAGGCAACGAGGACGCCAAGGTACTGGCCGCCAACTGGTCGGGCTCGAACACCGTGGGCAGCGTCGTCTACGGCACCGAGGCCGGCATCTTCAAGAAGACGCTGGGCGTGCCGACGGTCGTCTGCGGCCCGGGCGACATCGCCCAGGCGCACCAGCCCAACGAGTTCATCCTGGCCAGCCAGATCGACTCCTGCATCGGCTTCATGAACCGCATGGTCGAATGGGCGGCTCGGGATTGACAGGGCGACTGATCGCCGTCGATTGGGGCACCAGTTCTCTGCGTGGTGCGCTCCTCGACGAAACGGGCAAGGTGCTTGCCGAGAAGAGCGCGCCGCTCGGCATCCTGAACGTGCCCGGCGGCGATTTCGCCGGCACCTTCGCCGCGCAGTTTTCCGAGTGGATGCGTGAAACGGGCAGCCTCTGCCTGATCTCCGGCATGGCCGGCAGCCGTCAGGGCTGGCAGGAAGCGCCTTACGCGCCGTGTCCCGCGGGCCTCGATGAACTGACGCAGCGCCTGCATTGGATCGAGCCGGGCCGCATCGCCCTCGTGCCCGGCCTCAGCATCGAACAGGACGGCGTGCCCGACGCGATGCGCGGCGAGGAAGTGCAGATCTTCGGCGCGCTTCGCCTCACCGGCCTGGCGGACGGACTGCTCGTGCTGCCGGGCACGCACAACAAGTGGGCCACCGTGCGCGCCGGCCGCGTGACCGGCTTCCGCACCTATATGACCGGCGAGATCTACGGCCTGCTCAGCCAGCACTCGATCCTGTCGCGCACGACGACGGCCGATGCGCCGCTCGACGAGGTCGCGTTCCGCCAGGGCCTCGACCGCGCCGGCAACGGCGAGGGGCTGCTGCACACGCTCTTCGGCGTCCGCGCGCTCGCTTTGTTCGAGCGCCTGTCGCCCGCCGCGTCGGCCAGTTACCTCTCCGGGCTGTTGATCGGCGAGGAATTGCGCAGCCAACTGCTGGCCGGGGCGCGCGAGGTCGTCCTGATCGGCGCGCCCGCGCTCACGGCGCGCTATGCTCTGGCATTGTCGGCGGCCGGCGTGAAGACGCGCGCGCTCGGCGCCGAGGCGACATGGGCCGGCCTGCAGGCGTTGCGCGCGGCGATGGGAGACGCGACGTGACGACGACTGCCCCTCTCGACAAGTTCAAGGCCGCCCTGCGCGAGCTGCCGTTGGTGGCCATCCTGCGCGGGCTGAAACCGGCGGAGGCGCCGGCGATCGGCGACGTGCTGGTCGAAGCGGGCTTCCGCCTGATCGAAGTGCCGCTCAACTCGCCGCAGCCGCTCGACAGCATCGCGCTGCTGAGGAAGCGCTTTCCGGCCGCCCTCGTCGGCGCCGGCACGGTGCTCACCGCACCGCAAGCGCGCGACGTGGCCGCGGCCGGCGGCGAGCTGGTCGTGGCGCCCAACTTCAGCCGCGCCGTCGTGGTCGAGACGATAGGGCTCGGCATGGTCAGCCTGCCCGGCGTGATGACGCCGACCGAGGCCTTCGCCGCACTGGAGGCGGGCGCGCACGGGTTGAAACTGTTTCCGGCCGAGCTCGCCTCGCCCGCCGTCGTAAAGGCGCTGCTGGCCGTGCTGCCCAAGGGCACGGCGCTGGTCCCGGTCGGCGGGATCGCGGCCGACACTCTCCAAGCCTGGCATGCCGCCGGTGCGGCGGCCTTCGGGCTGGGCTCGTCGCTCTACAAGTCGGGCGACGATGCCGCGACCGTGCGGACCAAGGCCGCCGCGATCGTCGCGGCCTGGAAGGGCCTTGCTGGATAGAAATTACGCATTGCTTAAAACGCACTAAATTATTGACATGTGGTGCGATTTATGCAATATTGAGCGGATGACTCTCCAACCCTTCGACGGCCATCGGCTCGGCCACAAACGCCTCATGAATTTCGTGAAGACTCGTGAGGAATCGCGTGAAAGCCTGTCCGGGCGGCGTTTTCCCTCGATCCTCATGACTCTTTTTCCCGTGCCGGACGGCGCGACATCGCGCAATCGTGGGAAAGAGCGGCAAAAGGCCCATGTCATCGGCATCGGAGGCTTCCCACGCCGGTGGGAAGCGCCGCGCCCCAAGCGCCGCCCGCGCCCGCGCCCTGGCTTTCCATTAAATTTCCATTTGTTTAATGGCGGCCTCGGCCGCTCACGCCGCCGAGGCGTAGATCCTGTCGAGGTCGCTGTCGTCGTAGGCGTACTCGGTCGAGCAGAACTCGCACTTCACCGCCACGCGACCGGTCTTGTCGCGCAGGTCGTCGAGCTCCTCGCGCTTGATGGCGCGCAGCACGCGGTCGATGCGGCCGCGGCTGCAGCGGCAGCGCGCGACGAACGGCCGGCGCTCGAACTGGCGCGGCTGCTCCTGGTGGAACAGGCGGAAAAGCAGCGTGGTGTCGGGCAGTGCGGGGTCGAGCATCTCGGCTTCCGTGGCCGACGCCATCAGGATGACCGCCCGACGCCAGTCGTCCTCGCGCTGTTCGGCGTCGACGTCGATGCGGCCGGCGTCGAACTCGGGCATCTGCTGCACCATCAGCGCCGCGGCGCGCCAGTGCGTGGTGCCGTTCTCGACCGTGCGCCTGGCCGAGATCTTGATGCCGGTCGGCAGCTGCTCGGACTGGCGGAAATAGGTGTGGGCGCAGTCGGCCAGGGTCGGACCCTCGAGCGGCACGATGCCCTGGTAGCGCTCGGTGTGGCGGCCCTGGTCGACGGTGAAGGCGAGCCGCCCCTGGCCAAACAACTTGGGCACATAGCCGTCGGGCACATCGGTTTTGCCGGCGCCCAGCGCGATCGCCAGCTTCCACGAATCGAACTGGGCGTAGCCGCGGATCGCGCCGTCGGTCGTGAGGTCGGTGACGAGCAATCGAATAGGTCCGTCGCCCGAGATCTGCAGGGTGAAGATGCCGTCGTACTTCAGCGATGTGGCGAGGCACGCGCACAGCACCATCGCCTCGGCGAGCGGCCGCGCCACGGCCAATGGATAGCCATGGCGCTCGATGATGGCGTCCAGTGCCGGACCCAGGCGGACGAGTCTGCCGCGTACGCCCAGGGTATCGAGTTGAAAGGGAAGGACGTGGTCTCGGTCGGGACTATGAGGGTCGGGAGGGTTGATGCCCCCCGACACCATGCTCACGATAGGCACCAGGCGAGGATGCTCTTCTGCGCGTGCAGGCGGTTCTCGGCCTCGTCGAACACGACGGACTGCGGCCCGTCGATCACGTCCGCGGTCACTTCTTCTCCGCGGTGCGCCGGCAGGCAGTGCATGAAGATGGCGTCGGGCTTGGCCGCCTTCATCAGCCGCTGGTCGACCTGATAGCCGCGCAGCAGGTTGTGGCGGCGCGTGGCGCCGGCGCTCTGCGGATCCTCGTCGCCCATCGACACCCAGGTGTCGGTGACGACGCAGTCGGCACCGCGCACGATCGTCTCGGGATCGTGGCCGATGGTGATGCGGCCCTTGGACTTCTCGGCCCACTGGAGCACGTCTTTGGGCGGCTCGAGCTCGGTCGGGCAGGCCACGCGCAGCTCGAAGTCGAACTGCACGGCGGCATGGATCCACGACGTCGCCATGTTGTTGCCGTCGCCCGACCAGGCGACCGACTTGCCCTTGATGGAGCCGCGATGCTCCTCGTAGGTCATGACGTCGGCCATGAGCTGGCAGGGATGCGTCTTGTCGGTGAGGCCGTTGATCACCGGCACGGTCGCGTACCTGGCCATCTCGAGGAGTTTCTCCTCGACGGTGGTGCGCATCATGATGATGTCGACGTAGCGGCTGAGCACCCGCGCGGTGTCGGCGATGGTCTCGCCGCGCCCGAGCTGGGTGTCGCCGCGGCCCAGCATGATCGTCTGGCCGCCGAGCTCGCGCATGCCGACCTCGAACGACACGCGCGTGCGGGTCGAGGGCTTCTCGAAGATCATGGCGAGCGTCTTGCCGCCCAGCGGCTTGTCGTGCCCGCCGTTCGCCCGCGCCGTCTTCATCGCCTTGCCGTGATCGAGGATCTGGCGAAGCGTCCTGGGATCGACCTGGTCGAGGTCGAGGAAATGTTTCGGTGTCGTCATGGCTGCTTACTCGGCAGCCCTGTTGGAACCCTGGGCTGCAGACTCGAAAGACTCAGCGGCCTTGCCGAGGAGGGCGATGCCTTCGTCGAGCGTCGCCCTGTCGGCGATCAGCGCCGGGAAGATGCGGATCACGTTCTCGCCCGCCGGCGGGACCAGCAGGCCGAGCGATTGGAGCTTGTTGACCATGTCGCCGGCCGGCACGTCGCAGCGCAGGCCCTGCAGGAAGCCGCTGCCGCGCTGCTCGACGTAGACCTTGGGGTGCTTCTTCACCAGCATCTCGAGCTGGCCTTTCAGGTACTCGCCCTTCTCGCGCACGCCGTCGATGAAGCCCGGCGCCAGGATGACGTCGAGCACGGCGTTGGCCACGCCCGTGGCCAGCGGATTGCCGCCATAGGTCGAGCCGTGCGTGCCGGGCACCATGCCGACCGCCGCCTTCTCGGTCGCCATGAAGGCGCCGATCGGGAAGCCGCCGCCCATGCCCTTGGCGATCGCCGCGACGTCGGGCTTCACGCCCGACCAGTCGTAGCCCCACAGCTTGCCGGTACGGCCGAAACCCGTGTGGATTTCGTCGTAGAACAGCAGCAGGCCGAACTCGTCGCAGATCGCGCGCAGATCCTTGAGGAACTGCGTGGTCGTGGCGCGGATGCCGCCTTCGCCCTGGATCGGCTCGACCAGGATGCCGGCGGTCTCGTCGTCGACCATGTCGCGCACGACGTTGGTGTTGTTGAGCGGCGCGTGCTTGTAGCCCGGCGCCGGCGGGCCGAAGCCTTCGAGGTACTTCTCGTTGCCCGTGGCGGCGAGCGCGTTCAGCAGGCGGCCGTGGAACGCCGCCTGGAAGCAGATGATCTTGTAGCGCTTGGGTTGACCGTTCATGAACTGATACTTGCGGATCAGCTTGATGCCGCCCTCGATCGCCTCGGCGCCCGAGTTGCAGAAGAACATCGTGTCGGCGAACGAATTCTCGACCAGCCGCTGGGCGAGCTTCTCGCCGTTGCCGATGCGGAACAGGTTCGAGGTGTGCCACAGCTTCTGGCCCTGCTCGGTCAAGGCCTTGACCAGGGTGGGGTGGCAGTGGCCCAGCGCGTTCACGGCGATGCCCGAGGTAAAGTCGAGATAACGTCGGCCGTCCGTCGCGTAGAGATAGTTGCCTTCTCCGCGTTCGAACACGACGTCCTTGCGACCGTACGTCGGCATCACAGCCGTAATCACGATAGACCTCCTCCAAAAAGTAAAAAGCCCTCGCCGGACCGGCGATTCCGGATGGAACCACCGGGTTTTGGTGAGGGGGCGGCACTATCGGACCGGGGTTCAGGTGTGTCAACTTGGGCCCCTGGCGCAGGTTTTCGTCCGTGGGAACACCGGGGTGTGTCTTGAGGGGCGGAAAACCCTCTGCTAGGAGACCGGCCTTCCCCATGCCCACGTTTCCCACCCGCAACGTCCGGCTTGCCCACCGTCGCGCGGACTTCAGGTCCGTGCCGGAGATGCTGGATTATGCCGGGCAGGGCGAGACCGGCATTACCTTCTATAATGCCAAGGGTGAGATTCGCGCGGGCTTGAGCTGGCACGATGTCCGCGAGCGCGCCCATGTCGTGGCGCGCAAGCTGATCGGAGCGGGCTTCGCCAGGGGCGACCGGCTGCTGATCACGGCCGATACCTGGCCCGGCTTCTTCGACCTGTTCTTCGGTGCCCAGTATGCCGGCCTGCTGCCCGTTCCGGTCTCCATCCCGGTCGGCATCGGCGGCAAGGACGCCTACCTCGACCAGTTGCGCCGCCAGTTTGCCGCCTCGGGCGCCGTCGCCGCCGTCGGCATCGACGATCTCGCAGGCTACCTGTCCGATGCGGCCAGGGAATTTCCCGCGCTGCGTCTGCACGGCGGGATGGAGGCGATCGACGCCCTGCCGGAGAAGCCGGTCGATCTCCGCCCGCTCGGCCCGGACGACGATTGCTACATCCAGTTCTCCTCGGGCAGCACCCGCCACCCGCACGGCGTGCGCATCGTGCAGCGCGCCCTGATGGCCAATCTCGCGGCGATGACCGGCCCGGGCGGCCTCGACCTCACCGCCGACGACCGCACCGTGAGCTGGCTGCCGCTCTATCACGACATGGGCCTGATCGGCTTCCTGATGGCACCGCTGTCCTGTCAGTGCTCGATCGACTACCTGACGCCGCGCGACTTCGCGCGCCGGCCGATGCAGTGGCTCAACCTGATCTCGCGCAACCGCGCGACCGTCGCCTACAGCCCGAGCTTCGGCTACGACCTTGTCACGCGCCGCGGCAGCAACCAGGTCCCGCCCGACCTCGATCTCACGTGCTGGCGGCACGCCGGCATCGGCGGCGACATGGTGCGGGCCGACGTGCTCGCCCGCTTCGCCGAGACCTTCGGGTCCTCGGGCTTCGATCCCAAAATCTTCATCCCGAGCTACGGCATGGCCGAGGTTTGCCTGGCCATCGCCTTCGGCCCCGACCACGGCGGCGTGCGCACCGACACGATCGACCGCGCGGTGCTCGCCTCCGAGCAGCGCGCCCGGCCGGCTGCCGATCCGGACGACCTGGTGCAGGCGCGCCGCTTCGTGCTGTGCGGCAAGCCCGTGCCCGGCCATCGTCTCGAGGTGCGCGACCCCGCCGGCCAAGTGCTCGCCGACCGCCTGGTCGGACGTATCTTCGTGGCCGGCCCCAGCATCATGCCGGGATACTTCAACGATCCCGAGGCCACGCGCGAGGTCTTGTCGGCCGACGGTTGGCTCGACACCGGCGACCTCGGCTACATGCTGGCCGGCGACGTCGTCGTCACCGGCCGGGCCAAGGACCTGATCATCGTCAACGGCCGCAACATCTGGCCGCAGGACATCGAATGGACGATCGAGGCCCGGCGCATCGTCAAGAACGACGACTGCGCGGCCTTCTCGGTCGACGACGGCGACGGCGAGCGCGTCGTCGTGGCCGTGCTGGCGCGCGTCGCCGGCGACGAGAAAGAGGACCTGGCGCGCGACGTCGCCGGCGCGGTGCGCGAGGCGATCGCCGTCGACTGCGAGGTCGTGCTGGTGCCGCCGGCCATGGGCCTGCCGACGACCTCGTCGGGCAAGCTCTCGCGCGCCCGCGCCCGGGCCAACTACCTCGCCGGCCTCTACACGCCCGTCGGCGCGTCCTCGAAATCCGCGGCGAGCTGAGCCGGCGATGCTGGTCGCGGTCACGGGCGCGTCAGGCTTCGTCGGCCCGCATCTGGTCGCCGCCCTCGCGCGGCGCGGCTGGAAGGTTCGCCTGCTGCTGCGGCGCTGGACACCCTTGCCGTCGCTGGCCGGCGTCGCCGCCGATGTCGTCTGGGGCGATCTCGACGACCAGGCGGCGTTGGTGGCGCTCACCCGCGGCGCCGACGCGATCGTGCATGCCGCGGGGCTGATCAAGGCCCGGACGCCGGCCGACTTCCTGGCGGTCAATCGCGACGGGACGGCGCGCCTGTCGGCCGTCGCTCCGGCGGCGCGTTTCGTCCTGCTGTCGTCGCTCGCGGCCCGCGAACCGGGGCTCTCGCCCTATGGCGCCAGCAAGCACGCCGCCGAGGAGACGCTGGCCGGCCGATCGGGGCCGTGGCTCGCCGTGCGGGCGCCGGCGGTCTATGGGCCGGGCGACCGCGAGACCCTGGCCTATTTCAAGTCGGCAGCGCGCGGCATCGCCCCTCAGCCGATGGGGACGGGGGCTCGCCTGTCCCTGATCCACGTCGAGGACCTGTCCGAGGGGTTGGCGCGGGCTCTCGAGTGCGACCTGCCGTCCTCGGTCTACGAGGTCGATGACGGGCGGGAGGGGGCCTACACCTATAATGACATGGCGGCAGCGGCCGGTGCGGCGTTCGGCCGGCGGGTCGCGGCGCTGCCGGTGCCCCGGCCGGTCCTGGCGGCGGTCGCCGGCCTGAACGGGCTGCGGCAGGCGCTGGGGGCTCCGACCCAGATCCTCACCCGCTGGAAAGTGGCCGAGATCTTCCACGGCGACTGGGCGGTCCACGACCGTCGGCTGGCGCAGGCGACCGGTTTCAAGGCGCGGTACGACCTGTCGACGGGCTTCGCCGACACCGTGCGCTGGTACCGGGCCAATGGATGGCTTCGGAAACCCTGAAACAGTGCGTAACAATTTGTTATTTCACAACGATTCGAGGTTTCTGGCACATAGGCTCCGTCAAATCCCCCGAAGGGAGCCCCCGTGTTGCGTGAAGCCACCAATCTGATCGTCGAAAACGACGACATGAACGACACCCTTATCGCCAATGCCATCGCCCGCGATCCGATCTCGCGGGCCGAAATCATGGGCGAGATCTGTCATCACTTGGCGCCGTTCCAGATCGGCGAGAAGCCGATCACCGGCAAGACGGTCATCACCAAGGACCTGGCCATCGATTCGCTGGCCGTCATGGACATGGTCATGGAGATCGAGGACCGGTTCGACGTCTCCATCCCGATGAACGTCGTGGCCGAGATCTACACCGTCGACGAGTTGGCCGACACCGTCCTGAAGCTCCGCGCCCGGCGCTAGACGCCATGGGTCTGTTGGACCGCTATGCCGGTCTGGTCGAGCTTTACCGTGAAGTTCAGGCTACCGGCCCCGACCCGTTCCAGATCCGCATGGAGCGGGTGCTGTCGCCCACCGAGGCGATCATCAACGGCAAGAAAACCCTGCTGGTCGGCACGAACAACTATTTCGGCCTGACCTTCGATCCGTCGTGCATGGAAGCCGCCATCGAGGCGATCCGCGCCGAGGGCACGGGCACCACCGGCTCGCGCATCGCCAACGGCAGTTACAACGAGCACGTGGCGCTCGAGGAAGAGATCGCCGAGTTCTACGACAAGAAGCACTGCATGGTCTTCACGACCGGCTATCAGGCCAACCTGGGTGTGATCTCCAACCTGGTCGCCGACGGGGACTTCCTGCTGATCGACGCCGACAGCCATGCCTCGATCTACGACGCCTGCAAGCAGACCCAGGCCGAGGTCGTGCGCTTCAAGCACAACGATCCGGCCAGCCTCGAGGCGCGCCTGCGCCGTCTCGGCGACAAGCCGGGCAACCGCCTGGTCGTCCTCGAAGGCATCTATTCGATGCTGGGCGATTCCGCACCGCTCAAGGAATTCGTCGAGGTCTGCAAGAAATACAAGGCCTACGTCCTGATCGACGAGGCCCATTCGCTGGGCGCGCTCGGCGAGCATGGCCGCGGCCTGTGCGAGAAAGAGGGCGTGCTCGACGACTGCCACTACATCGTCGGCACCTTCTCCAAGACCCTGGGCGCGATCGGCGGATACTGCGTTTCCAACGACCCGGACTTCGACGTGCTGCGTGTGACCACGCGCTCCTACATGTTCACGGCCTCGCTGCCGCCCTCGATCGTGGCCTCCGTGCGCCAGGCGCTGAGGGTCGTGAAGGCGCACCCGGAGCTGCGCACCCGTCTGTGGGAAAACGTCTCGACGCTCTACGAAGGCCTCAAGGCCCGGGGCTTCGTTCTCGGACCGGAACACGGCCCCGTCGTCGGCGTCCATCTGCCCGACAAGATGCTGGCCATCGGCTTCTGGCGCGCCATGCTCGATGCCGGCGTCTATGTGAACGTGGCCATTCCGCCGGCCACGCCCAACGGCGTGTCGCTGCTGCGCTGCTCGGTGTCGGCGGCGCATACCAAGGAACAGCTCGACCTCATGATCGAGGTCATGACCGGCATCGGACGCCAGATGGGCGTCATCCCGTCAGGCCCCGAGTTGCGCACCGCCGGGGGCAGTCGCTAGCCCGGCGTCCGGCATGTTCACTCTGGCGCATCTCTCCGATCCGCATCTGCCGATGCCGCAGGCGCGTCCCCTCCAGCTGCTGGGCAAGCGCGCCACGGGCTATCTCAACTGGTGGCGCCATCGCGTGCATCTCCATCTGCCCGAGGCGCTGGCCGGCATCGTGGCCGACATCAAGAAGCAGAAGCCCGACCACATCGCGCTGACCGGCGACCTGGTGAACGTGGCCCTGCCGCAGGAATTCCGCCGCGCCGCGGACTGGCTGGCGGCGTTCGACGGGCCCGAGCGCATCACGGTCATTCCGGGCAACCACGACGCCTATGTCCACGTCACCTGGAAGGAGACGATGGGCCTGTGGGGCGCCTATATCGCCGGCGACGGCGCGGCGCCCGCCGAAGGCTACGATGTTTTTCCGACGCTGCGCCGGCGCGGCGAGGTGGCGCTGATCGGCCTGTCGACCGGGGTCCCCAAGCCGCCGCTGCTGGCGACCGGGACCTTGGGCGCCGAACAGATCGCCCGCACCGAGCGCCTGCTGGCCGAAACAGGCCGCGAAGGCCTCTGCCGGGTCGTGCTGATTCACCATCCGCCGCTCACCGATCAGTCGCGCTGGAAGCACCTCACCGACGCGGCGGCTTTCCAGGCGATGATCCGCCGTGTCGGCTGCGAGCTGGTGCTGCACGGCCACAATCACCGCAGCGAAGCGGCGCGCATCGAGGGTCCGGCCGGGCCGGTGCCGGTGCTCGGCGTGACCTCGGCGTCGGCTGCGCCCGACAGCAAGTACGGCCGCGCGCGCTATCACCTGATTCACATCGAGCGCACCCGCGGAGACTGGCGCCTGCGGGTCGAGCTGCGGGCATTGAACGCAGCGTGGGACGGTTGCGAGCCGGACGGAGAACTGGTCTTCCATAGCGCCGCGGCTCATTGAGGTGGTCATGGCTTCTTCCGACATCATCGTCACGCCGGTCGAGGGCAAGTCCGACCTCAAGGCCTTCATCGACCTGCCCAAGCGGCTGTTCGCCGGCCACACGGGCTACACTGCGCACCTCAACACGGAGCGCCAGGAAGCCTACTCACCCAAGAAGAACCCGCTGTTCCAGCACGTCGAGGTCCAGTTCTTCCTCGCCCGCCGCGCCGGCCAGGTGGTGGGACGCATCTCCGCGCAGATCGATAAAGCCTATCTAGAGCGCTATGCCGACAGCACCGGCCACTTCGGCTCGATCGTCGCCGAGGACGATCCGGCGATCTTCCAGGCGCTATTCAAGGCGGCCGAGGCCTGGCTCCGGGCGCGCGGCATGATCCGGGCGACCGGGCCGTTCAGCCTCTCGGTCAACGAGGAGGTCGGCCTGCTGGTGTGGGGCTTCGACAGCCGCTCGATCATCCTGGTGCCCTACGATCCGCCCTATGCCGGCCCGCGGGTCGAGGCCTGCGGCTACACCAAGATGAAGGACGTCTTCTCCTACGACTACGACGTCCAGAACGCGCCGGAGACCATCGGCAAGAAGCTGCTGGCGCGGGCGGGCATGGCCGACCGGGTCAAGGTCCGCACCCTCAACATGAAGATGTTCGATGCCGAGGTGCGCACCCTGGTCGGCGTGTTCAACGACGCCTGGAGCGACAACTG
The DNA here is from genome assembly GCA_041691635.1 of Hyphomicrobiales bacterium. Lineage (GTDB taxonomy): Bacteria > Pseudomonadota > Alphaproteobacteria > Reyranellales > Reyranellaceae > Reyranella. Next base: position 28,846 of record JBEPUH010000019.1, on the reverse strand, counting down.
GGGCTTCGTGCCCTTCACCCAGGCCGAGATCGACCATGCCAGCAAGGCGTTCGGGCCGGTGATCATCCCCGAGCTGGTGGTGTTCATTGACGTCGATGACGAGACGGTGGCCTTCATCGTGGCGCTGGCCAACCTCAACGAGGCGATCGAGGGTTTCAACGGCAGCCTGAACCCGATCAATCTCGCCAAGCTCCTGTGGCGGCTCAAGGTCACCGGCACCGACAGCATGCGCGTGCCGTTGATGGGCGTGCGGAAGAAGTTCCGCAACCACCCGCTGATGGGCGCGGGCCTAGCCATGATGGCGATCGACGTGCTGCGCGAGAACGGCAAGCGGCTGGGCAAGAAGACGGCCGAGCTGGGCTGGATCCTGGAAAACAACAAGGCCACCAACAACATCATCAAGTCGGTGGGCGGCGTGCACTACAAGACGCACCGCCTCTACGAAAAGGCCCTGACGTGAGCGGGGCGGTGTGAGCCAGGCGCCGCCGTCCGGCGCCGTCCCGCACCCATCTGCCCTCGCGCCCCTCGCCAACCGGGCCTTCCTCGGTCTGTGGATCGCTAACCTGCTGTCGAACGTCGGCGGCTGGATGCAGAGCACGGGGGCGGCCTGGGAGATGACGGGCCTCACGACCGACCCGTTCTTCGTGGCGGCGCTGGCCGCCGCCGGCACCTTGCCGATGTTCCTGTTCTGCTTCTTCGCCGGCATCCTGGCCGATCGCTTCGAGCGCCGGCGCTACATCATCGTCTGCCAGTTCTGGATGATGGGGGTGGCGGCGGTCCTGGCGGCGCTGGCCTATGCCGGCCAGCTCAACGCCTGGAACCTCCTGCTTCTGAGCTTCTGCATGGGCCTCGGCAATGCCATGAACGCGCCGGCCTGGCACGCCGTGGTGCCCGAGATCGTCTCCGGCCCGCTGCTGCGGCCCGCGATTGCCCTCAATTCGGCCGGCTTCAACCTCGCCCGGACGATCGGCCCGGTGATCGGCCAGATCCTGCTCGGGCTGGTCGGCGTGTTCCTGCTCTTCACCATCAATTCGCTCACTTACATCGGCGTGATCTTCGCCATGCGCAGCTGGAAGCGGCCGGCCGAGGCCCGGGCGTCCCAGCGCCGCGAGGGCTTCCTGGAGGCGGCGCGCACCGGCATCGCCTTCGTGAAGGCGTCGGGCGAGCTCAAGGCGGTGTTCGGCCGCGGTCTGTGTTTTTTCGTACCGGGCATCGCCATGGGCACCCTGCTGCCGGTGATCGGCCGCTTCGAGCTCAAGCTCGACGAGTTCCATTTCGGCATCCTCTATGCCGTCTTCGGTGTGGGCGCGGTGGCCGGCGCCATGTCGATGCCGACGCTCAACCGCCTGCTGGGGGCCGACCGCTGCAATATCTGGGCGATGGGCATCCATGCCGTCTCGACCCTGATCGCGGCCCTGGTCATGAAGCCCGTGGTCTTCGGCCTCTGCATCACCGTCTCGGGTGCCTGCTGGATGACCGTGATCGCCAACAACGGCACGGCGGTGCAGATGATCCTGCCCAACTTCATGCGGGCGCGGGGCATGGCGGTCCACCAGATGGTCTTCTTCGGCGGCCTGGTCGCCGGTTCGCTCCTGTGGGGCAAGGTGGCCAACGTGGCCGACGTTCGGGTGGCGCTGATCGCCTCGGCGATCTCGCTGGTGCCGCTCACCGTGCTCGCCGCGGCGATCCGGCTGCCGGGGTCGTCTTCGCCGCGGGCCTGAGAGGCAACCTCGAAAGACCCAAGTGTGTTCTTTCAACCACAAGCTCCCCAGAAATTTACCTGACGGGGAAGAATCCACTTGTCACCGCGTACATTAGTTGTAGATACCAATCCTTAAGACGCCCACGCACGTGCCGCTGGCCCTTAGTGGTTACGCAACGACGGAAAGTGTTCTTTTTGGCAGTGCCGGCTAACAGCCGGGTCCGGGAAGGAGCTTCTGATGATTGCTTGCCGCGCGGGGCGTCGTCCCCGCTATCGTGTCATTAGCCCGGTGATTTTGGACCGGGCCGCTTCGTTCGATCTTCCGCCCGAGCGGACCCCTTCTCCGTCGAGTATCGGCTGACGCACCGTGCCCCCGAGGCACCGTCCGTCGCTATCACTCGCCTTTCGAACAATTTGACGTTTTGGACGGGGAACCCCCCAGCGATGACTGAGCGTATCTTTCGTTATCTCCGAGAGCAGCAGCCCGAGACCCCTTGTCTGGTGATCGACCTCGACGTGGTCGACCATAACTTCCGCCGCATGCGGGAGCTGCTGCCCACGGCCCACATCTTCTACGCCGTGAAGGCGAACCCGGCCGCACAGGTGTTGGCTCGTCTAGCCACGGCAGGTTCCAAGTTCGACACGGCCAGCCGCGGCGAGATCGAGCTCGTGCAGGCTGCCGGCGTGTCGGCTGACCGCATCTCCTTCGGCAACACCATCAAGAAGGAAAAGGACATCGCCTGGGCCTACCAGCAGGGCGTGCGCCTGTTCGCCTTCGACAGCGAGGCGGAGCTGCAGAAGCTCGTCCGCGTGGCGCCGGGCGCCCGGGTATTCTGCCGCGTGCTGGTCGATTGCGGTGGCGCCGAGTGGCCGCTCAGCAAGAAGTTCGGCTGCGCGCCGGAGATGGCCAAGGACCTGCTGCGCAAGGCCAAGCAGTGGGGCATGGATCCCTACGGCATCTCCTTCCATGTCGGCAGCCAGCAGACCGACCTCGAGCAGTGGGACAAGGCGCTGGGCCAGGTCTCGCAAATGTTCTTCGCCCTCGCCGAAGAAGGCGTCGACCTGCGCATGGTCAACCTGGGTGGCGGCTTCCCGGCGCGCTACCGCGCCGAGGTCAGCAGCATCGAGGCCTACTGCGAGGCGGTCGGTCGCGCGCTGGTGCGCCACTTCGGCAACCGCATGCCCGAGGTGATCATCGAGCCGGGCCGCTCCATGGTGGGCGACGCCGGCGTGATCCAGAGCGAAGTCGTGCTGGTCTCGCGCAAGGCCGCGAACGAGCGCAAGCGCTGGGTCTACCTCGACATCGGCAAGTTCTCGGGACTCGCGGAAACCATGGACGAGAGCATCAAGTACCGCCTGCGCACCGCCCGGGACGGCACGCGCGTCGGCCCCGTGGTGCTGGCCGGCCCGACCTGCGACTCGGCCGATATCCTCTACGAGAAGACCGAGTACAAGCTGCCGCTGTCGCTGAAGCCCGGCGACAAGGTCGAGATCCTGTCGACCGGCGCCTATACGACGACATATTCGTCGGTCGCCTTCAACGGCTTCGCCCCGCTCAAGGCGGTCTGCATCTAGAGCCTTCCGTACCATCGGAATGACGGGACGGGGCCTTGAGAAAGGCCCCGTCGCCGTTTATCGACCATTGAACGGGAATGAACGGGGACGCTGAAATGGCGAAGAAGACCGCGCGCAGCAAAAAGTACCTCACCTTCAAGGGCCGCATGGTCATGGTGGGCTTCGGCTCGATCGGCCAGGGCGTGCTGCCGTTGATCCTGCGCCATATCGGCATCAAGCCCGGCCAGATCACCATCATCGCCGAGGAAATGCGCGGCGGCGAGGACGAGGCCAGGCGCTTCGGCGTCGAGTTCATCGAGAAGCGGCTGACCCGGACCAACTATCGCTCGATGCTGGCGGGACGCCTGAACAAGGGCGATTTCCTGGTCAACCTGTCGGTCGAGATCGCCTCGACGGCGCTGGTCGAGCTCTGCCAGGAGAAGGGCGCGCTCTACATCGACACCTGCATCGAGCCGTGGCCGGGCGGCTACAGCGACCCCAGCCTGTCGGTCTCGCGCCGCTCGAACTACGCGCTGCGCGACACCATGCTGAAGCTGAAGCCGCGCTATCGCGGCGGTCCGACGGCGGTGATCGCGCACGGCGCCAACCCCGGTCTGGTCTCGCACTTCACCAAGCAGGCGCTGGTCAACATCGCCCGCGATACCGGCGTGAAGACCAAGGTGCCGACCACGCGCGAGGGCTGGGGCAAGCTGGCCAAGCGACTCGGCGTCAAGGTGATCCACATCGCCGAGCGCGACACCCAGGTTTCGCCCAGGCCGAAGGAAGGGGGCGAATTCGTCAACACCTGGTCGATCGACGGCTTCGTCTCCGAAGGCGGCCAGCCGGCCGAGATGGGCTGGGGCACGCACGAGAAGACGCTGCCGCCCGACGGCCGCCGCCATGCCTTCGGCTGCGACGCCGCGATCTACCTCAACCGGCCGGGCCTGCTGACGCGCGTGCGCACCTGGACGCCGCTCGAGGGGCCGTTCCACGGCTTCATCATCACGCACAACGAGTCGATCTCGATGGCCGACTACTTCACGGTTCGCGACGGCAAGAAGGTGACGTACCGGCCGACGGTGCACTACGCCTATCACCCGTGCGACCAGGCGATCATGTCCATGCATGAGCTCGCCGGAAAGAACCTGAAGCAGCAGAAGCGCCAGCGCCTGATGGTCGAGGAGATCACCTCGGGCCGTGACGAATTGGGCGTACTGCTGATGGGCCACAAGAAGGGCGCCTACTGGTACGGCTCGCAGCTCGACATCCACGAGGCCCGTAAGCTCACGCCCTACAACAACGCGACGTCGATCCAGGTCTGCGCGCCGGTGCTCTCGGGCATCATCTGGGCGCTCGAGAACCCCAATCAGGGCCTCGTCGAGGCCGACGAGATGGACTTCGCGCGCAACCTCGAGATCTGCATGCCCTATCTCGGCCCGGTCGTCGGCAAGTACGGCGACTGGACGCCGCTGCAAGGTCGCGGAACGCTCTTCCCCGAGGATCTCGACAAGTCCGACCCGTGGCAGTTCAAGAACTTTCGCGTGGTGTGATTTATCTATATAAAACAATCACTTATGGCGGTCTAAGTTTGGATGCCTAGGTTTTGCTTGGGTCCACGGCAAGCAGGCGGTTACTCGCGACTGGCACTTGATGGCGGACGCAGATCTTCTTGAGCCCGACGTCGGAAATTTTGCATTCAGCCGAAGCCTCCCGCATCGGCTTCGACCAGATGAGATCGTAAAGTTTGCGCCGCGTCAGTGTGATCATGGCTACACCTCCTTGTTCATCGCGGTACGACAGTCGGTTCGGTCCTGGAACGGCTTCAGCAGAGATATGAGCGCGAGAGGCGAGGTGTTTCTCCGACATCCCAGGACCTTCGACGCGGAGGTGTGTGCTGCGGCACGCGACCGCTTAGTGTCAGCGGGAGTGGAAATAGACCGTCTCCCAAAGCAGACGCCCTAGCGTCGCCTAATTGGACAAAGTAAGTGCCTAGGTTTTGCCGAGGTCTTAGCTTCGATTTGATAGTGCGTAGGTTTTGCATAGGTCGATTTTCGACGTTTCAGTTTCCGAAAACGTTGCAAACACGGGCTTTTTCTGCGACCGACGAAAGTTCAAGAATTTCCGCGTGGTCTAGGGAGCTATTGAAAGCGCTGGCGCTTTTGCGCCTCGATCGATGGTGCCTGGGTTTGTCTAGGTCTTAGCCACGGATGGTAATTTCAATTGATGTAGTGGGCACGCTGTGGAATGCGGACAACGTCTTCTTTGCGGGCGCCATATCCATTGCTTGAACTTCGTTTGAAGGAGCCGCCAAGGGCGGCGTTACGGATCATCCGGCGACGCCATGGTCACGCCGCGTCGGGATCGAGCCCCTGGGCCCGGAAGACCGCTGCGGCCTCCGCGGATTGCAGGAAGGCGATCAGCTTCTGCGCCGCCGCGGCGTCGCGGCATCCGGTGGCGATGCCGGCGAGGAAGACCGTCACCATGTTGAGGTCGCCTGGCAGCAGGCCGACGATCTCGACGCCGGCGACATTCAGGAGCTCCGGCTTCTGCTGGACGGCGAATTCGGCCTGCCCGGTCAGCAGGAGGGCTCCGGAGAAGCCGCCCGCCGGCGGATAGGTGTTCTTGGCGTTGACCTCCCGGGCGATGCCGAGGCGCTCCAGCAGCTTGGCGAAGTAGACGCCGCTGGCGCCGCCCGCTGCCGGATCGGTGTACGAGATCGACTTTGCCTTGAGCAGCGCCTGCTTCAGCGCCTCGGGCGTGGAGATGTCGGGCTTGGGTGCGCCGGCCTTGACGGCGATGGCGACCGGCGATCCGGCGAGCTTGGCCTGCGAGCCGGCCACGATCCGGCCGTCCCCGGTCAGCGTCTCGATGCCGGCGCGGTTGAGGATCATGACGTCGGCCGTCTCGCCGGCCTGCAGGCGCCGGACCAGCATCGGCGCTGTCGCCCAGGTGAAGGCAAGCGTGCAGCCGCCCGCCTTCTCCAGACGGGGGACGAGCGCCTCGACGGCGCCCTGCAGGCCGATGGTGCAATAGATCTTCAGCTCAGCCACGCATCACCTCGCCGAGTCGCTCTCGTCATTTCCGCGCCACGACCCAGGTGACGATCGGCCAGTTGGGATCGTTCTTCATCGCCAGCTTGTGGAACGGGTGCCACTTGGCGTTCGGCACCGCGGTGTAGCGAACGCCATCGAGCTCGGCGATCCAGACGTCGAAACTGCCCCAGCCGCCGACCTCGATCGTTTCGGACCAGTCACGGTGAAGATGCTTCAGCGCGAACGGCGTGAAGCGCCAGAAGTCGGCCGGCGCCTCGTGGATCGGATTGATGAAGCAGGTCGTGTGTATCGCTATGCCGCCCGGCTTCAGCACGCGGCGGCATTCCTCGACTGCGTCCTGCGGCGGTCCTTCGACATGCTCGAGCACCTGGTCCGAGATCACGAAGTCGAACGACTCGTCCGGGAACTTGAGCGACAGCATATTGTGCTCCGGGTAGTCGGCCGGAACGATCTCCGTCGGCTTCAGTTCCATGACCTCGCAGACATTGGCCGACCGGCTGATCGACAGCACGCGTCCCGACGGATTGGGCAACTGGCGGCCGATCGCCTTCAGGCGATGGTACATGTAGTAGCGCGACAGATGCGGGCCGCGCTCGAGGCCCTTCATCGATGCCCGCCAGGCGATGTTGCGCAGCTTCCTGTAGAGATTCATCGCTCGACCATTTCCCTGCTTCTCAGCGTCCGAGTATCCGTCCGTCGAGCCGCAGCGCGCGAACCGCCGCACTGCCGTCGCGACGCACCGCCAGGTCGACCGTGAATGCGCCCGGCCTCTCGCGGATCAGTCGCTCGAGGTCCGGCGCGCGGGTCTCCGACACGAAGAGGCGCACGCTTGGCGAACCCGAGTCGAGGGTGCCGGGCACGAAGGTCGGGCCCGCTGCGGCGGTCCTCTGCACGCGGCCGGAAATGACGAGGCGACATCCGTTGCTGGCGTCGCTGCGATCCTCGGCTTGCCAGCCGTCGAGGAACCGCACCTTGGGATGCGCGGCGTCGCCGGGCAGGACGCAGAGCCCGCCGTCACCGTCTTTGTCGGGCGGCATATCCCAGTTCCAGTCGAACTGTCCGGTGAGATAGTGGCCGCGCAGAAGATCGCGCGGGTCGACGCCGCGCACCGGCACGCTCACGGTCTGTGCCTCGGCGAAGCGCATTTCCTGCTGGCCGATCAGGGCCGCGAGCGCCAACACCGGCAAGACAAGCGTCGCCGCCACGGCGATGCCGAAGGCGCGGGTCATGGCGCCGATCCCCGAACGCGGCGCGGCACGCGACGTGTCAGGCGCCAGCCCGCGGCCGCCAGCAGCAGGCAGAGAATGCCGCCGCCCAGCAGGCCCAGTCCGGTGGCCGTCAGCCCGCCGATCGCCTCGAAATACAGCACCAGCAGGCGCAAGCCGATCACCGTGAAGGCGAGGCCGAACAGTCCGCGCCAGCCCGCGCGCGCGGCCATGCCGCCCAGGACGGCCCAGTAGGCGATGAACAGCAGCGCATGGACGATTTGCCCGGTCGGGCGATCGGGGTCGCCGTTCAGCAAGGCCGCCGTCCAGACGACGAAGCTCGCGCCCAGCAGCAGCGCCCCGAGGCGCCGCTCGGCCGGCGTCCGCCGATGCCACAGCGCGGCGCCGGCGATCAGGGTCGCCGCGGCGGCAACGACGATCGCTCCGACGAGGGAGCCGTCGTCGCGGGCGCGCCAGTCGAAGCTCACCACGAGGCTGCAGGCGACGACCAGTCCGGCGATCGCCAGCTTCAACAGCTGATCGGCCTGGTGGCGCGCCGGCGGCCACAGGTTGCGCAGGGTCGCGACCACGATCAGGCCGCACGCCGGCAGGTAGAGCTGAAGCGGAACGAACTGGGCGCTGTCCCACGCGTAGCTGTGCGGCGCCACGATGTGCAGGCGCACCATCAGGCCGAAGACGGGATCGGCGGCCATGAGCCAGGTCGTGACGGCAGCCAGGGCCCATACGATCCCGGTGAGGCGCGCGAGGGCGGTCAGCGCCAGGAACGGCGTGCAGAGCACCAGCCACAGCGCGAGCGCGCGCCAGGTCGCGCTTTGCAACTGGTAGACCTGACCGATCACGGCAATGCCGCTCAACACCAGGCTGAAGAGCAGGAGGGCGGCGACCTCGCGCGGCCAGATATGCCCATGACGCCACGACACGAACACGGCGAGGGCACACAGCGCGTTGAGGCCGAGGTCGACGCCGAGCTTCACGCCGTCCGGGATGCTTTCCCAGTTGGCGCCGACGATCGCCATCACGCCCAGTGCCACGGCGAGTGCGCCCATGCCGGCCACGGCCCACAGCCAGACCGGCCGGCGACGGCCGATCTCCCAGGAAAGGATGCGCTCGACGGCCGGCGGGTCGATCAGCCCGGCGGCCTGCCACTTTCGCGCGTAGTGTTCGGCTATCACGACGACAGTGTTTACCGCTTCGCGAGAAAACGGAAGGCGATAAACAGCGCGAGAAGGCCGGCGCCGGCAAGGTTCACCGGGACGCTGCCCAGGTAGAGCCAAAGCGCGAGGTACACCGACGATATGATCAGCGTGATCGCCGTTACCCGGGCGCCGAAGGCGGTGAATTCCCCGAAGGAAATCCGCTTGCCGTCCTTTTCGGCCAGGCCCGTCACCGTGACGTTGGCCGAGGCGCCGATCAGCGTGCCGTTGCCGCCGAGACAGGCACCGAGCGCCAGCGCCCACCACAGGATCTGGCCGTCGGCGCCGGCATCGAGCCGGCCGAGCAGGCTGGCGACCAGCGGGATCGTGACGGCGGTGTACGGAATATTGTCGATTACCGCCGACAGGAAGCCCGAGACCCACAGCACGATCACCGCGGCGACCAGAAGGGTCGCACGCGGCGACAGGGCGAGCCCGCCGGAGACGTGGCCGATCACCCAGGCGAGCGCCAGCGCCAGGCTTTCGATGAGGCCGGTGGAAACGGCGGCGCCGACCAGGATGAAGAGGAACAGGAAAAACGCGAGCGTCGGCCACTCGATGTCGCGCTCCAGGATCGTCAGCACGCCGTGCTGGCGCTCGTCCTGGGTCGGCCTGTGTTCCTTGAGGTAGTAGTAGTCCTGGGCAAACAGGATCGCGGCGACGCCGATCACGGCGGGGACCGCGACGGGCATGTGCGTCAGCCCGTGCGTCATGAAGCCCAGGAAAATCATTACCGTGATCGCGCAGGTGGCGCGCAGCAGCGGCACGTTCGTCAGTTGCGCGCCGGTGGGTGCGGCCGCCCCGGCATGGTCGGTATCGGCGGCAGCGCCGATGTCGGCGGGATAATAGCGCCGGGCATACCAGACCAGCACGACCATCATGAGCGTGCACGGCATCGTCAGGTTGTAGATGAAGTCCATGAAGCTCAAGCCGGTGCGTGGATCGGCGCCGATCAACACGTTGGGCGGGTCGCCGATCAAGGTCGCGGTGCCGCCGATGTTGGCGGCCATCACCATGGGCAGCAGGAACGCCGAGGTATTGATCTTGAGGCGTCGCGCCATCTCCGAGGCCATGGGATAGGCGAAGATCACCGTCGTCACGTTGTCGAGGATCGCCGAGAGCACGCCGGTGAACCAGATGATGAGCCCGGCCGCCCGGCTCGGATTGCCGCGCGACCGCTCGAGCAGGCGGTCGACCGCCCAGGGAAAGACGTTGGTGGTCTTGAGCACGCCGACCAGCGCCATCATCGAGAACAGCAGCAGGATGACGTTGAGGTCGACGGCGTCCTTGGCGGCCTCGAACGAGATCAGCCGGAACGGCGTGAAGTAGGAAATCAGCCAGATCAGCGCTACCGCGCCGATCGGGATCAGGACGCGGTGGACGCGATCGGCCGACAACAAGGCGAAGACGCCGACCAGGATCGCGGCGACCAGGCCCTGCGAGATCGCGTCCCGCGTCGAATCGAATCCGTGCATCAGGAAAGATACGTCGCCGACACACCGCCGTCGACGATCAGCGTGTGGCCGTTCACGTAGCCGGCGGCGGACGAGGCCAGGAAGATCGCCGCACCCGCGATCTCCGACGGCTTGGCCCAGCGCTTGGCCGGACTGCGCTCACGCTGGCGTTCGCCCATGGGCGATGCGATCAGTTGCCGGTTGGTCTCGGTGGCGAAGAAGCCCGGTGCCAGCGCATTCGACGTGATGCCCTTGGCGCCGAATTCGGCGGCGAGCGCACGGGCGAGCGACGTAAGGCCGCCCTTGGCTGTCGTGTAGGACGAGGCATTCGGTACGGCAAGGTCGGCCACGATCGAAGTCACAAGGATCAAGCGGCCCCATTCGCGTTCGAGCATCCCGGGCAGGAGTTGCCGCACCAGCGCATGGGCGGCGACGAGGTCGACGTCGATCAGGCGGGCGAAGGCGTCGTGGTCGATGTCGAGGAAGGGTCGCCGGTCGCGTTCGCCGACATTGTGGATCAGGATGTCGATGGCCCCGGCGCGGCCGACCTCCGCCTGCATCGTCGTGCGGTCAGCCATGTCGAAGGCGAGCGCGTCGGCGGCATGGCCGGCCGCCGCGAGTTCAGCCAGCCGCGGCGCGAGGCGCGCGCGGTCGCGGCCGTGCAGCAGCACCCTGGCGCCGGCCTCGGCCAGGCCCCTGGCCATCTCCCAGCCCAGCCCGCGGCCCGATCCGGTGATCAGGGCGGTGCGGCCGTCGAGGCGAAACTGGTCGGGAAAGGTCGACATGGGCAGGGTCATTCGTCTATTGCGGCACTCTGAATTAGCTTTGTATTGGCGAATGCTGCAACTGCCGAAAGTCATTGGTCATCGCGGGGCCGCCGCCTACGCCCCCGAAAACACCCTCGCGTCGTTCCGGGAGGCCCGCACGCGCGGCGCCCGATGGGTCGAGATCGACGTCAAGCTGACGGCCGATTTGGTGCCGATCCTGATGCACGACGCCTCGCTGAAACGAACGACCGGCGTCGACCGGCGGGTGGTCGAGACCGCCGCCGCGGACCTGCCCGGGGACGTGCCGACCTTCGAGCAGGCCATCGCCTGCTTCGGGGAGCTTGGCCTCGGCTGCAACGTCGAGATCAAGCCCTGCGAGGGCCGCGAGGTCGAGACGGCGAGGGTCGCGGTCGAGACGCTGCGCCGCTGCTGGCCGGCCCAACTGCCGCCGCCGCTGCTGTCGAGCTTCGCCGAGGCCTCGCTGACGGCTGCCTGGCAGTCCGCGCCCGAATTCGACCGGGCGATCCTGCTGGGCGAGATCGGCGAGGACTGGCGGGCGCGAACGGAGGCCGTGGGGGCCAAAGGCGTCAATACCAACGGCAAGAAGCTGACCGCGCCGCGCGCCGTCGAGATCCGCCGGGCCGGCTATGCGCTCAGCGTCTACACCATCAACGAGGGCGATGTGGCGCGCGCCTTGGTCGGCATGGGCGTGGACTGCGTGATCACCGACGCCCCCGACGTGATTCTGAGGGCCCTGGGCTGAGCGCGGCAATTAAGGGGTTGCGCTCGCGGGACAGTCTTGGTGGACTGTAACAGGACTGAAATATAAACGACACATCGCAGTCTCGCGTCCCGCCGATATAGAGTCGGGAGCTTTTCAGGGAGGTACTTTAGACATGTCACGTATTCTGCTGTCGTCCGTCGCCGCCGTCGCCATGCTGGCGAGCGTGCAGGGCGCCTCCGCGCAGACCGAGATCCAGTGGTGGCACGCCATGGGCGGCAGCCTCGGCGACACGGTCAACGAGATCGCGGCCGGCTTCAACAAGACGCAATCCGACTTCAAGGTCGTGCCGGTCTACAAGGGCTCGTACACCGAGACCCTGACCGCCGCGGTCGCGGCTTTCCGCGCCAAGCAGGGACCGCACATCGTGCAGGTCTTCGAGGTCGGCACCGCCAACATGATGGCCGCCAAGGGCGCGGTCTACCCGATCTACCAGCTCATGGCCGACGCCAAGGAGCCGTTCGATCCCAAGGCCTACATCGGGCCGGTCTACGGCTACTATTCGACGACCGACGGCAAGCTGCTGTCGATGCCGTTCAACTCGTCGACCCCGGTCCTCTACTGGAACAAGGAGCTGATGACCAAGGCCGGTCTCGACCCCAACAAGCCGCCGACGACCTGGGAAGAAATGGGCGAGATGACCAAGAAGGGCGTCGCCGCGGGGGCCAAGTGCGGCTTCACCCCGCAGTGGCAGACCTGGACGCTGATCGAGAACTACGGCGCCTGGCACGACCTGCCGTTCGCCACCAAGGCCAACGGCTTCGGCGGCACCGACATCGAGCTGAAGTTCAACGACCCCGCGCACGTGAAGTTCATCCAGATGCTGGCCGACTGGGGCAAGGACAAGCGCTTCGTCTACGGCGGACGCGAGGGCAAGTCGACGGCGCTCTTCACCGCCGGCGACTGCATGTTCCACATTGCCTCGTCGGGCAGCGCCGCGGCGATCGACAAGGCGCTGGGCCAGGACAAGGTCGGCATCGCCATGATGCCGTACTCGCCGGAAGTCCGCGCCAAGCCGCAGAACTCCATCATCGGCGGCGCCACCCTGTGGGTCCTGCAGGGCCGGCCGAAGGCCGAGTATGTCGGCGTCGCCAAGTTCATGACCTACCTGTCGAGCACCCCGGTGCAGGCCAAGTGGCACCAGGAAACCGGCTACGTGCCGATCACCCTGGCCGCCGCCAAGGCAACCGAGGACTCGGGCTTCTACAAGAAGTTCCCGGGTCGCGACATCGCGGTGAAGCAGCTCACGCTCAACCCGCCGACGGACAACTCGAAGGGCCTGCGCATCGGCAACTTCGTGCAGATCCGCGACGTCGAGGACGAGGAGCTGGAATCGGTGTGGTCGGGCAAGAAGGACGCCAAGGCCGCGCTCGACGAGTCGGTGAAGCGCGGCAACGAGCTGCTGCGCAAGTTCGAAGCCGCCAACAAGTAGCCTTGTGAAAGGCCCTCCCCGCAAGGTGAGGGCCTTTTCCTTCGCATGGAAAAGCGCGTCACCTTCAACGATCGCTGGCTGCCCTACCTGCTGCTGGCACCGCAGATGGTCATCACGCTGGTCTTCTTCTTCTGGCCGTCCGCACAGGCGATCTGGCAGTCGCTGATCACCGAGGACGCATTCGGCGGCAACACCAAGTTCGTCTGGTTCCAGAATTTCACCAGCCTGCTGAGCGACCCGAACTACTACGCTTCCGCGCGCCTGACGCTGATGTTCAGCGCCCTGGTCGCCGGCATCGGGCTCGCCATCTCGCTGCTGCTCGCCGTGATGGCCGACCGCGTGCTGCGTGGCGCCACGGTCTACAAGGCGGTCCTGGTGTGGCCCTATGCCGTGGCCCCCGCCGTCGCCGGCGTGCTGTTCGGCTTCCTGTTCAATCCGTCGGTCGGCATCGTCGCCTGGCTGCTGATGCACATCGGCATCGAGTTCAACTACGTCATCAACGGCAACCAGGCGCTGCTGCTGATCGTGTTCGCCTCGGTATGGAACCAGGTGAGCTACAATTTCCTGTTCTTCCTGGCCGGCTTGCAGTCGATCCCGAAGTCGCTGATCGAGGCCGCCGCGATCGACGGCGCGGGGCCCGGCCGGCGGTTCTGGGACATCGTCTTCCCGCTGCTCTCGCCGACCGGCTTCTTCCTGCTGGTGATCAACGTGATCTACGCATTCGTCGGCACGTTCGGCGTGGTCAGCTCGCTGACCCAGGGCGGCCCGGGTCAGGCCACCAACATCCTGGTCTACAAGGTGTGGAACGACGGCTTCCGCGGCCAGGATCTCGGCGGCTCGTCGGCCCAGTCGGTTATCCTGATCGTCGCCCTCGTGCTGCTGACCATCGTGCAGTTTCGCTTCATCGAACGGCGGGTGCACTACTGATGCCTGGGCTCACATGGTAGAGAACCGCCCCTTCGTGACCGTGCTCAGCCACCTCGTGCTGATCCTCGGCGTGATCGTCATCGCCTTTCCGCTGTGGGTGACTTTCGTCGCCTCGACTCACGACCAGGCGACGATGCTGCAGTCGCCCATCCCGCTGTGGCCGGGAACGCACCTGCTGGAGAACTACAAGCTCGTCCTCACCGAGGGCTACAACAACCGCCCCGGCAGCGTGCCGCTCTACATCACGCTCACCAACAGCATGGTGATGGCGCTCGGCGTGGCGATCGGCAAGATCCTGATCTCGATCATCGCCGCCTTCGCCATCGTCTACTTCCGCTTTCCGCTGCGCATGTTCTTCTTCTGGGCGATCTTCGTCACCCTGATGCTGCCGGTCGAGGTCAGGATCGTGCCGACCTACGGCGTGGTCGCCAATCTCGGCATGCTCGATTCCTATCCCGGGCTGATCATCCCGCTGATCGCATCGGCGACCGCGACCTTCCTGTTCCGGCAATTCTTCCTGTCGGTGCCGGATGAGCTTGCCGAGGCAGCGCGCGTCGACGGCGCCTCGCCGATGCGCTTTTTCTGGGACATCCTGCTGCCGATGAGCCGGACCTCGATCGCCGCGCTCTTCGTCATCCAGTTCATCTACGGCTGGAACCAGTACCTCTGGCCGCTGCTGATCACCACCAAGGAAAGCTTCTACACCGTGGTCATGACGGTCTCGCGCCAGGCCAACGTGGTCGACGCGGTGCCCGCCTGGAACCTGCTGATGGCCATGGCGATCCTGGCCATGCTGCCGCCGGTACTGGTCGTCGTTTTCATGCAGCGCCAGTTCGTGCGCGGCCTCGTCGAGACGGAGAAGTAAGGCCATGGCGCAAGTTCACCTGCGCGGCGTCAAGAAGACCTACGACAACAAGGTCGAGATCATCCACGGCATCGACATGGAGATCGCCGACGGCGAGTTTATCGTCATCGTCGGACCGTCGGGTTGCGGCAAGTCGACCCTGTTGCGCATGGTGGCCGGACTGGAGCGGATCACCGGCGGCGAGGTATCGATCGGCGATCGCGTGGTCAACGAGCTCGAGCCCAAGGACCGCGACATCGCCATGGTGTTCCAGAACTACGCGCTCTATCCGCACATGACCGTGTTCGACAACATGGCGTACGGGCTGAAGATCCGGAAGCTGGCGAAGGACGACATCGACCGCCGGGTCCAGAAGGCCGCGAAGATCCTCGAACTCGGCGCGCTGCTCCAGCGCCGGCCGCGCCAGCTCTCCGGCGGCCAGCGCCAGCGCGTCGCCATGGGCCGCGCCATCGTGCGCGAGCCGGCGGTGTTCCTGTTCGACGAGCCGCTCTCCAACCTCGATGCCAAGCTGCGCGTGCAGATGCGGCTCGAGATCAAGCGCCTGCAGCGCGAGCTGGCCGTCACCTCGATCTACGTCACCCACGACCAGGTCGAGGCGATGACACTGGCCGACCGGCTGATCGTGATGAACGCCGGCGTCGCCGATCAGATCGGCACGCCGATGGACGTCTACGACAAGCCGGCGTCGGTCTTCGTGGCGGGCTTCATCGGCTCGCCGGCCATGAATTTTCTCGCCGGCAAGGTCGCCGAGGGCCGCCAGTCGGTCGATCTCGCGGGCACCGGCAGCGTCAAGGTGAGCCTGCCGCTCGCCACGCCGACGTCGGCGGTGGTCGGCGCGCCGGTGGCCGTCGGGCTGCGGCCCGAGCATCTGACGCCCTTCGCCAACGGACCGCTCGAATTCGAGATCGAACTGGCCGAGCCGCTCGGCGCAGACACCCTGCTGCACGGCCGCTTCGGCGGCGCGCGCGAGCTGGTGACGATCCGCCAGCCTGGCCACGTGATCGCCAAGCCCGGCGAGAAGCGGCGCTTCAATATCGAGGCGCGCAACCTCCACCTGTTCGATCCCCAGAGCGGCAAGCGCATCGCCGAAGCGTAAGGCCGCGATGCTCCGGCATGAATAGCGCGACCTCTCTCCGGGATGTGACGACAGGCCTCTACATCATCACCGCCACCTGCGGGATCGTCGATGCGGTCTGCTTCCTGGCGCTGGGCGGCGTCTTCGCCGAGATGATGACGGGCAACCTGCTCCTGATGTCGCTGTCCATCGGCACCGGCGGCGCCATGGGCGACACCGCCCGCTACCTGCCGGCGATGCTGGCTTTCATCTGCGGCGCGCTGTTGGGCGGCCGCCTGCTGCGCGGGCCGCACAAGCTCCGGGAGCGCCGTGTCGGCTTCGCCGTCGAGGGCCTGGTGATCGCGGCCGCGACGGTCGTCGCCTGGTGGACGGGTCCCGACGCGGTGAACCTTGCCGGCCACGTCGTCGTGGTCATGCTGGCGTTCGCGATGGGCATCCAGAACGCCATGGTGCGCACGCACGGTGTCGCCGACCTCGCCACCAACGTCATGACCGTCACCTTCACAGCCATCGTCGCGGATTCGCGGCTGGCCGGCGGCGACAACCACAACTGGCGGCGGCGCTGCCTGTCGGTCGGCCTGTTCTGCGCCGGCGCCGCGACCGGCGCGTTCCTGGTGAGGTTCGGCATAGTCTGGCCGCTTGCGCTCACCTGCCTGCTCTTCGCCGTGGCCATGGTACCGTTGACCTTCGGCATCCACCCCGCGCAGAAGGCGCCCGCCAGCGCATGATCTTCGCGACCTACAACATTCATTACGGCGTCGGCGCCGACGGCAGATACGACGTGGCGCGCATCGCCGATGCGGTAGCCGAGGCCGACATCGTCTGCTTGCAGGAAATCACGCGTGGCTTCCCCGACAACAATCACGCCGACCAGACCGCCGAGATCGGCAAGCGGCTAAACCGCTATTATCGCTTTCACGGGCCGATGGAGGCGGATGCGTCCACGGTCGCCCCGGACGGTACGATCACCAGCCGCCGCCGCAGCTTCGGCAACGCCCTCGTCTCGCGCTGGCCGATCCTGTGGTCGCGCGGCGTGATGCTGCCCAAGACGCGCCTGGCCGACCGGTTCGACCTGCAGCGCGGCTACATCGAGGCCGTGGTGGCCGTCCCGTCGGGGCCGCTGCGGATCTATTGCACGCACCTGAGCCACGTCTCGCCGGCCCAGCGCCAGCCGCAGATCGCGGCACTGACGGAGGCTGTCGCGCGCGCGGGCGACGTCGGCGCCACCTGGGACGCCGTGGCGCCGCAGACCTTCATGTTCCAGGAGACGCCGCTGCCGGTGCCCGCGTCGGCCATCGTGGCGGGCGACTTCAACTTCACCTCGAAGCATCCCGAGTATTCCGTCGCCGCCGCACGGCTGGCGGACGCCTGGCACGCGGCGGGCAATCCGGAGGACGGGGCCGAGAGCTTCCCGGGCGAGGGCCGCATCGACCATGTGTTGGTCACGCGCGACCTGGCCGCCCGGGTGAAGCGCGCGTGGATCGACAATGCGGTCGTGGCCTCCGACCACTGGCCGGTGTTCGTGGAGTTCGACCTCTAGGCGCCATCATGCATTGCTATTTACGCATTGACATTATATGCGAAATACGCAATACTACGGCCGCAGACTCCCGCCCATGTAGTTACGAAAGGTGACTATTATATTCTCGTTATTTAAAGCGTCACTTTTCGTAACCGGACGATGACGTCGTCCGCTCGGCTAGCTGCGGCCGTACTTCAGGTTGCAACCGTAGGGACGCGTCGAGGCTTCGGCGACCGGGCTGCCGGCCAGCACCTAGTCGAGCGCCACGCGGACATACTGCGTCGCGCGCGGGACGTCGGCGGTGTTGGCCGAGGGGATCGAATCGATGCCGCCCTTGTAGACAAGCACGCCGGCCTTATCGACCACGTACATGTGCGGCGTGACCGTGGCGCCGTAGGCGTGGGCGATCCTGCTTTGCGGGTCGAGCAGCACGGCGGCGGGCGCTGCCTTGGTGCGGGTGACGATGTCGTTGGCCTCGCTCGCGGTCACGTAGCCCTGCTCGCCGGGAGCCGAGGCGGCGACGGTGAGCCACACCACGCCCCTGGCCGCGGCGTCGCGCTGCTGGGACTGCATGTTGCCCGAGCGGTAGTGCTTGCCGACATACGGGCAGTCGTGATTCGTCGTCTCGATCACGACGACCCGGCCCTTGAGGTCGGCCAGCGACCAGCTCTTGCCGTTGCTGTCGGTCGCGGTGAAAGCCGGGGCGATCGTGCCGAGATCGGCCGAGGCGAAGACGACGGACGGTGCCAGGACGAGCGGCAGGGAACCCAGCAGCAGGGAACCCAGCAGCAGGGAACGACGCTTCATGTTGGCCTCCTACTTGGCGGTCAGTTGCGCGACGATGCTCGCTTCGGTCAGGACTTGCGGCAGGATCACGGGCTTGTCGGCGCCCGGGGCCCAGTAGAGATAAAGTGGAACTCCGGCGCGGCCCAGCTCCTTCAGCAGCGCCGTGATCTCGGGATCGCGGTTGGTCCAGTCGCCTTTCAGCTTCACGGTGCCGGTCTGCTCGAAGGCGCGCCGGGTGCCCGGCGTCTCGAGCGCCACGCGCTCGTTGACCAGGCAGGTGATGCACCAGGCCGCGGTGAAATCGACGAACACCGGCTTCTTCGCCGCGACCGCCTCGGTCATGCGAGCGCGGGAGAAACGCTCCCAGCCGTCGAAGTTGACACCGACGGACGGGCCGCCCGAGGCGGCGGCGGTCGCCGGGCCGTCCTCGATCTTGATGACGACGGCCAGGGCCAGCAGCACGGCGATGGCTGCCACCCCGCGGCGCGCCCAAGTCGCGGGCGAGGCGGGGCCGCCCCCCCTGTTTTCCCTGAGGCGCAGCAGCCAGATGGCGAAGGCAATCAGGATCATGCCGCCCAGCGCGTACAGCACGCCGTCGGCGCCGGTCTGCTGGGTCAGCACCCAGATCATCCAGACGGCCGATGCGAACATCGGGAAAGCGAGGAACTGGCGCAGCCGGTCCATCCAGACGCCAGGACGCGGCATCAGGCGTTGCAGCGCGGGCGTGAGCGAGAGCGCGAGGTAGGGGAGGGCGAGGCCCAGCCCCATCGCCAGCAGCACGGCCACCGTCTGCGGTGCGGGCTGGCTCAGCGCAAATCCAAGGGCGGCGGCCATGAACGGTGCGGTGCAGGGCGTGGCCACCACGACGGCCAGAACGCCGGTGAAGAAAGCCCCCGTCACGCCGCTGCGGGCCGCGAAGTTCTGGCCGACGCCGGTGAAGCCGCCGGAAATCTCGAACACGCCGGCGAGGTTCAGGCCGACCACGAAGAAGAGATAGGCCACCAGCAACGAGAATATCGGCGACTGGAACTGGAAGCCCCAGCTCACCTCGCCGACGGTAGTGCGGATCGTCAGGATCGCGGCCGCCATCGCGCCGAACGACACCAGCACGCCCAATGTGTAGGCGATGCCGTCGCGCCGCATCTCCGAGCGCGCGTGGCCGGCCAGGCGGGCGAAGGCCGCGGCCTTCATCGCCAGCACCGGGAAGACGCACGGCATCAGGTTCAGGATCAGGCCGCCCACCAGCGCGAACAGCAGCGCCTCGACGAAGGACAGCGATTCCTCGTTGCTCGCCGAGATCGGTGCCGCTGCGCTCGGCACGAACGCCGGATCGAGCTTGGCCACGATGTCGAAGGCCTGGCGATGGGCGCCGTCGCCGGTCTTTTCCGTCAGCACGAGCGTGCCGGTGAATTGCGCCGGCGGTCCGCCCGCCTTGGATCCCTGGGCCTGGGATCCCTGGGCTTGTGCGTCGCCCTTCCTGAGTGGAATGCGGATGCCGTCGGCCGTGACCGTGGCACTCTGCCTGGTCATGTTGGCCACGCCGCCCCAGTCGGCGGGGAAGAAATAGACGCCGCTGATCGTGTCGGGCTTCAGCCCCTTGGCGTCGACGACGAGCGTCGGATCGCCCGACTTCGCCAGGCCGAACCGCGCCGGCCACGGGCTTTCGATCGGCGTGTCGCGACGGGCCTTGTCGAACAGCGCGCGCGTGGCGGCATCCGCCGGTGTCGCGGCGGGGCCGACCGGCAGATCGATCGCGAACTTGCCGTCCTCGGGGATGCAGACGTCGTCGCACACCAGCCAGTTGGCATCGGCGGCGAGATGGAGCGTGCCGCTCGCATCAGCCGGCGGCGTGATCTTCACCAGCAGCAGGATGTCGTCGTGGAAGCCGTAGTTCACGATGCCGCCGACATCGATGAAGCTCGGCGTCGGCCACGCGATCGGATCGGCCTTGGCGCCGGCGGGCAGGGTCCAGGCAATCTCGGTGGGGAGGCCCGAATCGCCCGGGTTCTTCCAATAGGTGTGCCAGTGCGGCTTCATGGTCTGGCGCAATGCCACCCAGAACGGTTCGCCGGCCTTGATCCCCGAGACCTCGGAGATCAGCTCGGCACGCACGTTGTCCGTCTTCACCACGGACTGGGCGAAGGCCGGGAGAGCGAACAGCAGGGCAAAGAGGACGGTGAGGATGCGCTTCATGGCTGCCTCGTAAATGACCCTCCGCCTACGCACTGGCAAGGCAAACCGGATCACCGCGGCGTGATAGGCTAGTGTCTTGCGATCCTTGAGGAAATCCATGCCGCCCCACCTGTCGTCTGCGCATTTGCTCGGCAATCTCGAGGCCCTGGCCGCGGTCGGCGCGATCGAGGGCGGCGGCTGCGCGCGGCTGGCGCTCAGCGACGAGGACAGGGCCGGCCGCGACCTAGTGATGGGCTGGATGAAGGCGCTTGGACTCAGCGTGACGGTCGACGCGATCGGCAACGTCACCGGCGTGCGCGCCGGCCGTGAGGAGCTGGCGCCCGTGATGACCGGCAGCCACATCGACACGGTCCGCACCGGCGGGCGCTACGACGGCAATTACGGCGTGCTGGCCGGGCTCGAGATCGTGCGGGCGCTGAACGAGGCCGGGCTCACGACGCGCCGGCCGCTCGCCGTCACCTTTTTCACCAACGAGGAAGGCGCGCGCTTCCAGCCCGATATGATGGGAAGCCTCGTCTATGCCGGCGGCCTCGGCCTCGGCAAGGCTTACGCCGCCGTCGACAAGGACGGCGTCGCCGTCGGCGACGAGCTGCGCCGCATCGGTTATCTCGGCCCGACGCCGCCGGGAGCGCTCAGGCCGCACGCGTTCGTCGAGCTGCACATCGAGCAGGGTCCGATCCTCGACGAAGAGAAAGTACAGATCGGCGTCGTCGAAAGCGTGCAGGGCATCTCGTGGACGGAATACACGGTGAGCGGCGTCTCGAACCACGCGGGCACGACGCCGATGCGCCTGCGCCGCGACGCGGGCTATCTCGCGGCCTCGGTCAATCTCTTCGCGCGCCGGCTGGCGCTCGAGATGGGCGGCGACCAGGTGGCGACGATCGGGTTTCTGGCGCTGCGGCCCAACGTGATCAACGTCGTGCCCAACCGCGCCGTGTTCGCCGTCGACCTGCGCAACACCGACGAGGCCAAGCTCAAGCAGGCCGAGGCCAGGGTGACGGCGCACATCGCCGAGGTCGCCAGAGCCGAGAGGGTCGAGGTCGACGCTACGGTGCTGGCGCGCTTCGAACCGGTGATCTTCGATGCCGGCCTGGTCGACCGGGTCGAGCATCATGCGAAGGCGCTCGGTCGCAGCACGCGCCGCATGCCCTCCGGCGCGGGCCACGACGCGCAGATGATGCAGCGGCTCTGCCCGACGGCGATGATCTTCGTGCCGTCGGTCGCGGGCCTCAGCCACAACGTCAAGGAACACACCGAAGCGGCCGATCTGATGGCCGGCGCCGAGGTGCTGTTCAGGCTGATGCTGGAGCTGGCCGAGACCTAATCGGATCGCGAGCCCGATCCTCTTACAACCGCAGCAGCCACGCCTCGACCTCTCCCTTGCCCTTGACCTCGATCGCGCCGCGCGCCTCGAAGACGAATTCGTCCTTGAGGCGCTCATAGATTGGCCGCGTCACCTGGATGCGGTCGGGCATGCCGCCCGATTCCATGCGGCTGGCGAGATTCACGGTGTCGCCCCATAGATCGTAGATGTACTTGCTGCGGCCGATCACGCCCGCCACCACGGGGCCGCTGTTGATGCCGACCCGGAGCTTCATCGAGACGTGGTGCTCGAGCGCGTGCTCGCGGGTGATGTGAACCATGCGAATGGCCATGCGCACCATGCGTTCGGCGTGGTTTGCGACCGGTTCGGGCAGGCCGCATACCGCCATGTAGGCGTCGCCCACCGTCTTGATCTTCTCGATGCCGATTTCCTGGGCGGCGTCGTCAAAGCGTGTGAACAGCCCGTTGAGCAGGGTCACGACCTCCTGCGGCGGCATGTCCGACGACATTGCCGTGAAGCCCACGAGGTCCGCGAACAGGACGGTAACGTTGGCGAAGCCGTCGGCGATACTCTGCTCGCCGCCGCGCAACCGGTTGGCGATCGGCGCCGGCAGGACGTTGAGCAACAGCTCCTCGTTCTCGCGGTTCTTGGCTTCGATCATGGTGTTCTTGGCGCTGAGTTCGTCGACCATGGCGTTGAACGCGGTGCAGAGCCGGCCGATCTCGTCGCGGGTTCGGACCGGCACGTGCACGCCATAGTCGCCCGAGGCGAAGCGCCCGACGCCGGCCGTCAGCTCCTGCAAGGGGCCCAGCAGCGAGCGCGACAACCATGCGCCGATCACGATCACCACCAGCAGGGTAAGCCCGCCCACGATCGCCAGGTCGCGCTGCAGCCGGTAGATCGGAGCAAAAGCCTCGGTCGTCTCGATCTTGGCGACCAGCACCCATTTCACGCCGGGAATGGCGAGGGGGCCCCACGAAGCCAGGGTCGGCTTGCCGTAGTTGCCGGTGACCTGGCCGATCCCCTCGAGGCCGGCAAGCGCTGCCTTCGTCCCCTGGGTGTCGATCCGCTGATGCAGGACGGGCGAGCCGTAGCGGCGGATGGCGTCGATCTCCGTCGCCGGGTCGCCATTGGCGCCGAGCTCGGCGAAGTAGGCCTCGCGGTTCTCGTGGAACAGGCGCGGGGCCGAGCGCACCAGCGAATCCGGCCCGATCAGGTAGGCTTCGCCGGTGGCGCCGAAGCCCTCCTGCCGCCAACGCCGACCGCCGGTCACGACCCCGTCGATCTCCTCGTTCGACAGTTGGGCGATCAGCACGCCGATTATCGCGCCCTGGTCGATCACCGGGGCGGCCATGAAGGCGATCGGCTGTCCGTTCGACGGCATGTAGGGGGCGAAATCCTCCAGGCAGGTCGCGGACGGGTCGGGCGTTGCCGCGCAGCGGGCGACGGCCGCCGCGAGGTTGGACTGCCGATACGGTCCAACGCGCAGCGACGTGCCGAAATCGACTTCCTTGGTCATGCCGTAGGTAACGCGCCCGGATTTCATGTCGGCAATCATGAGGTCGAAGAAGCCGACGGTGGCCGCGGCGCCGCGCAGCAGCGGCTGGTAGACAGCATGAAGGGCGCTGTAGGCGCTGCCATCACCGGCATCGTCCATCAGCTGGCGCCGCGTCGCCGGCTGCGCATTGGCGACGATGTAGTGATACTGCAGGTAGGTCGAGGCGCTGCCGGTCGGCAGATAGTCGGCCAGGGGCACATCCTTGCCGAGCAGGCGCCGCACATTCGGCAGGAAACGCTCGCCGTACCAATCGTCGACCGCGCGACGTATGTGGTCCGGCACGGGCCTCTGTTCGAGTTCGTCGAACGTCGCGTGAAAGCCGCGCGTGGCATCGATCACCATTTTCGAGGCGGCCAGCAGCCGCAGATCGTTGCGGACGCTGCGGAAGTAGGTTTCGATCTGGCGCGCCTTGGCTTGCCGCGCCACCGTGAGCTGATTGTAGATCGTCTCTTCCAGGGCGTCGCGGGCGCGGATGTAGCCCAGTATGCCGGTCACCAGTACTGCGATCGCACCCAACAGGATCAGGACCGCAAGGAGCTTGGCCGCAAGACTACGGCGGATCGGTTGGTCGGCAACGGACATCGCGGGACTATACACCGGCGTCGTTCTTCCTCGCCTGCGAAACTTGGGCGAGCGCGGGTGCCGGGGTCCGCCGCGTGATCCTGCTGTCGTACCAATCGAACATCGCCATCCCGGCGCCTGTTGGCGTTGCGGATTTTGCTGCTACAACCGCCGCCCGGACAAGCAGGAGGAAACAACCATGGCGGACGTTCTCGACCCCTTGCGGCGGATCGTGTTCACCGGCGCGGCGGGCGGCATCGGCACGATGACGCGGCCTCTGCTGACCAGGCTCTACCCCGGCCTCGTGCTGAGCGATCGCGTGAAGCCCAGGGAACTTCTACCGTCGGAGACTTTCGTCGGCGCCGACCTCACGGAACCCGACGAGGTCGCCGCCCTCGTGAAGGGCGCGCACAGCGTCATCCATCTCGGCGGCCATTCGGTCGAAGGCACGTGGGACCAGATCCTGAACGCCAATATCATCGGCTGCTACAACCTCTTCGAGGCCGCCCGCGTCGCCGGCGTGAAGCGCGTGATCTTCGCGTCGTCCAACCACGCCATCGGCTTCTACCCGCGCAGGAAGAAGATCGGCACCGATGTCACGGTGCGTCCCGACAGCCGCTACGGCGTCAGCAAGGCGTTCGGCGAGGCGCTGGGGTCGCTCTATTCCGACAAGCACGGGATCGCCGTGACCTGCCTGCGTATCGGCAATGTCGGCGCGCGCCCGCTCGACGTGCGGCGCCTGTCGATCTGGATTTCGCCCGAGGACCTGGTGCAGCTCTTCCAGATCGGCCTCGAGCATCCGGACCTGCGCTTCGAGATCTTCTACGGCGCGTCGGACAATGAGGCGGGCTGGTGGGACAATTCGCGGGCGCACCGGCTCGGCTATCGCCCGATCGGCAAGGCCGAAAACCATCGCGCCCATGCCGAAGCGGAGCAGGCCAAGATCGGGCCCGATCCGGTCGGCGATCTCTTCCAGGGCGGCACCTTTACGTCGGCGGAATTCACCAACGATGTGAAGCGCGCCGGGCCCTGACCCTTTCTTTACTTGCGCTTGACGGGAGCGGAGCCTTTCGCGGTATTGGGACGCGAACCCGGGAACGGCGACGCTGCGACGACAAGCTTGGTCTTGTCCTGCTTGGGTTTCTTGGCCTCGCGATTACCGCGCTGTTGCTTCTGAGCCATGGAATTTCCTCTCGGTTGATCGTTATTGTTGTGTCGTTGGTGCAGATTCGAAGGGTGGCGATTTTTCGTAGTTCGTCAGCACGTAGAACCAGCCGATCGCCAGCACGGCGCAGACCAGCACGACGGTCGACCGTGACGTCAGCCAGCCGGCCGTCGGCAGCTTCACCATGGACGCCAATTGCGCCAGCCCCGTGTGTGCCAGTCCCGTGTGCACCAATCCCGCGCCGGCGGGCGACGCGACGATGGGCGTGCCGGCGGCCGGCAGTTGGCCGACCAGTCGGGTGGCGATGTCCGACGAGTCGGCTTCCTTCCAGTTGCCGAGCGGCAGCAGGGCGATGGTCTTGCCGAGCGCCAGGACCGCCGCCGCGCGCGGCATGTCGGCCAGTCGCGCGGCCTCGTTCCAGGGATCGAGGCCCAGGCGCGCCAATGCCGACAGGACGGTGAGTTCCGTTCCGGCCTTGTCTTCGCCGACGGTGGCGAAGAGGAAGGCATCGAAGGCGGAGCGTCCGAAGGACAATTGCGGGCCGGATGCCATCAGAGCCTCCTGTCCGTCGCCAGGGCGGCCGTCAGCTCCGCCGGGTCGACGGTGACGACCTCGGTGCGGGCGCCGGGCTTCGCGATGGCGGGCAGGTGCAATAGCGTCGCCGTCCGCCGGAACGCCGTGAAGGAGACGTCCGGGATCTCCTCCTCGGTCGTCTCGAGGCGGTAGGTGCCGGCCGGCTGAGGCCCGTCGAGGCAAGCCAAGGTGAACGGGTGTTTGAAGGTGATGCTGGTTTCGATCGTCCGCTCGGTCATGATCGGCGCCTGCTTCGAATAAGAGGGCCGGAAGGCGATCGATCTCGCCGTGGGTGCCGGGGACTTCTGGACATATGGGCGCGCAAGCCGGGAAATGATAGGGGGCATAGCCCATAATCGACGCTCGAGAGGTGACGATGCGAGTTCTGACCGTGGGCGCCGCCCAAATGGGACCGATCCAGCGCGGCCACACGCGGCGCGATGTCGTGGAGCGCATGATCGCGCTGCTGCGCGAGGCCAAACGCATGGGCTGCGACCTCGTGGTGTTTCCCGAACTCACGCTCACCACCTTCTTCCCGCGCTGGTTCATGCCCGACCAAGCCGAGGTCGATTCCTTCTTCGAGCGGGAGATGCCGTCGAACGAGACCGCGCCACTGTTCACCGAGGCCAAGCGCCTTAGCCTGGGCTTCAGCTTCGGGTACGCCGAGCTCACGAAGGAAGAAGGCAAGGTGCGCCGCTTCAACACCTCGATCATCGTCGAGCGCGATGGTTCGATCGTCTCCAAGTACCGCAAGATCCATTTGCCGGGTCACAGCGAGCACGAGCCGGAGCGGCCGTTCCAGCATCTCGAGAAACGCTACTTCGAGATCGGCAATCTCGGCTTTCCGGTCGTCAAGGCGTTCGGCGGCAACATGGGCATGTGCATCTGCAACGACCGGCGCTGGCCCGAGACCTATCGCGTGATGGGCCTGCAGAACGTCGAGATGGTGCTGCTGGGCTACAACACGCCCTTGCACAACGCGCCGTCGCCCGATCACGACGAGCACTCGTGGTTCCACAACCAGCTCTCCATGCAGGCCGGGGCGTACCAGAACGGCACCTGGGTCGTCGGCGTCGCCAAGGGCGGCACGGAAGAGGGCGTGCCGTCGCTGGCCGATTCGATGATCGTCGCACCCTCGGGCAAGGTCGTGGCGCGGGCCGGCGGCAGCGACGACGAGCTGATCGTGCACCGCTGCGACCTCGATGCCGGCCTGAGCTACAAGCGCACGACCTTCAACTTCGCAGCTCACCGCCAGCCCGACCAGTACCGGATGATCGTCGAGCGCAAAGGTGCTAAAGACCCGTCCTAGATGGAATTCCTCTACGATGGCTCGCTTGGCACGGGCGCTCTCGTCACGCTGGTCGTGGCGCTCCTCTTCGCCCTCGGCTTCGAGTTCGTAAACGGCTTCCACGACACCGCCAACGCCGTTGCGACGGTGATCTACACGCGGTCGCTCAGCGCCACCCAGGCCGTGATCTGGTCGGGCAGCTGGAATTTCCTGGGCGTCATGACCTCGAGCGGCGCCGTCGCCTTCGGCATCGTTGCGCTGCTGCCGGTCGAGCTCACGCTGCACGCGGGATCGCAGACCGCCTTCGCCATGGTCTTCGCGGTGTTGACGTCGGCCATCATCTGGAACCTCGGTACCTGGTATCTGGGCCTGCCGGCTTCGAGCTCGCA
Source organism: Hyphomicrobiales bacterium (assembly GCA_041691635.1). Classification (GTDB taxonomy): domain Bacteria; phylum Pseudomonadota; class Alphaproteobacteria; order Reyranellales; family Reyranellaceae; genus Reyranella. Next base: position 1,458 of record JBEPUH010000019.1, on the reverse strand, counting down.
CACGCTGATCGGCTCGATCGTCGGCGTCGGCCTGATGAGCTCCTACGTGATCAACCATCGGCTGGGCGAGGGCGTGAACTGGGCCAATCTCGGGCAGACGATGATGGCGCTCCTGGTGTCGCCGGTGATCGGCTTCGTGTTCGGCGGCGCGCTGCTCGTCGCCGCCAAGGCACTGATCCGCGATCCCGAGCTCTTCCGTGTGCCCGAGGGCAAGGCGCCGCCATGGCGAATCCGCGGCGTGCTGGTGCTGACCTGCACTGGCGTCAGCTTCGCGCACGGCTCGAACGACGGCCAGAAAGGCATGGGCTTGATCATGCTGCTGCTGATCGGCCTGGCGCCCGCCACCTTCGCCCTCGACCTCGGGACGCCGCGGCACAATCTCGATGCAGCGCTGGCCGCGTCGAAGGCCGTCGTGCCGATCCTGGCGAAGACGCCGGCGCCCGGCTCGATCGACGACAAGGTCGCCGACCTGCACCTCTCGCGCTTCATCAACACCGGCACGTTCGATGCCTGGACGCTGCCCTCTCTGGCACTCGTCAACGATCACGTCCTGGCGGCGCTCGGGCGAGTCCAGTCGGTCGGCGAGCTTTCCACTGCCGAGCGCAAGCACATGCGCCGCGACATCTACCTGATGGACGGCTCGGTGACGCGCCTCCTCAAGGTCGATGTGCTGGGCGACGCCGAAGCCGCCGCGCTCGACACTCTGACCGACGAATGGCAGCCGCTCACCAATTACGTGCCCACCTGGGTCAAGGTCGCGGTCGCCCTGGCGCTCAGCCTCGGCACGATGATCGGCTGGAAGCGCATCGTGGTCACGGTCGGCGAGAAGATCGGCAAGTCCCACATGACCTACGCTCAGGGCGCATCCGCCGAGGTGGTGACGATGGCGACGATCAGCCTGGCCGATGCGATCGGCGTCCCCGTCAGCACAACGCACATCCTGTCCTCCGGCATCGCCGGCACGATGTTCGCCAACCGATCGGGTCTGCAGATGGAGACCGTGCGCAACATCGTGCTCGCCTGGGTGCTCACGGTGCCGGCGTGCATGCTGCTGGGCTCGGCGCTGTTCGCCGCCTGCCTGTTCGTGATCTTCCGCGCCGCCGCCTGAGCGTCAGGGATCCGAGAATTTTCCGAAGCTGCGGTCGGGCGTGCCGCGGAACAGCGACATGTGCGTGTGGGTGGCGACGAACGGATCACCGACCTTCTTGCGGCCCAGCACCACCGTCGTGCGGCCCGGCCGGTCGAACGGATCGCCGTTGGGGTGGAAGCCGTCGGACTGCCAGACCGCCATGCCGACGCCGGTCAGCCGGTCGGCCGAAACGATGGCCTCGACCTTGTCGAGGTCGTAGCGGAAGTTGCGGATCGTGCTCCAGACGTTGCGCCACTGCTTCTGCTCGGCCAGTTCGCGGCCGTGCATGAAGTCGGTGAAGGTGCCGAAGGCGATCATGTCGTCGGCGA